>NZ_LT593974.1:0-690740 GCF_900086985.1 Halomonas sp. HL-93 | reverse complement strand
GAAATGCGAACCACTGAATACGTTTGAAAGTAATTAACATTCTATTTTTTATTTGTCCTATATGCACGCTTCAACGCTAATAGGCTTGACGTTAACGGCACGAAACGCTTCAATCATCACGTTAATAATGCAACTTATTATCATTCATACAACAGGAAGATCACCCATGAAGACTGCACGCCTTACCGCGCCTATCGCGGTTGCTATCGCAAGCTCTGCTTTTGCTAGCCATGCGTTAGCTGATGAGCTCAATGTCTACTCTGCTCGTCACTACGATTCCGATGAGCGCCTGTATGATGCATTTACTGAAGAAACCGGTATTGAAGTCAATATCTTGGAAGGCGATTCCGATCAGTTGATCGAGCGCATCCAGCGCGAAGGTGCTGCAAGCCCCGCCGATATTATGCTGACGGTCGATGCTGGCAGGCTCTGGCGTGCAGAGCAGGATGGTATTTTCCAAGGCATTGAGTCAGACGTGCTTGATGAACGCCTGCCCGAATCAATGCGCCACCCCGAAGGTCGTTGGTTCGGCTTTAGCCAGCGTGCACGGGCGATCTATTACAATCGTGAAAATGTCGACCCCAGCGAGATCAGCAGTTACGAAGACCTGGCCAGCGACGATCTTGATTACAGCGTATGCATTCGCTCCTCCAACAATATCTACAACCAGTCGCTGCTCGCTTCGATGATCGAGCATCACGGCGAAGAAGGAGCCGAAGAGTGGGCTCAGGGCATTGTCGATAATATGGCACGCGATCCAGAAGGCGGTGATACCGACCAGATCCTGGGCGTTGCCAGCGGGGAATGCGATCTCGCGGTAGCTAATCATTATTATTATGTTCGCCTGCTTAAATCAGATGATGAGTCGGATCGCGAAGCTGCCCGCAAAGTTGGCATTATCTTCCCCAATCAGGATGAAAGAGGCACCCATGTCAACGTTGGTGGTGCCGGTGTCGTTGATGGTGCTCCAAACCAAGAAAATGCTGTTCAATTCCTTGAGTTTTTAGCATCCGATACCGCCCAGGAGATTTTCGCCTCGGGTAACAATGAGTTCCCCGTCGTGGATAGCGTTAAGCGTGATCCCGTCCTTGAGTCATGGGGCAACTTTAAGAAAGACGACGTGAATATTAACGCCTTGGGAGAAAACAACCCAGAAGCCATCCGCATTTTTGATCGGGTCGACTGGCGTTAATTTTTAGCGTTTAACAACGTAAAAGCCCTACTGTATACGCAGTAGGGCTTTCAGTATTTATAAGGTTAGATAAGAGGCTTACTCTTCCTCAGCAGCTTCTTCCATCTCTTCTCCGGTTTCTTCCATTTCTTCACCGGCATCGTCCATACTCTCATCAACATTTTCACCAGCCTCTTCTGCTGGCCCTTGCTCATCTTCACAGGCGGCTAACCCAACTGCCAGAAAAGCTAACAAGATAGCAACTCCAATCGTTTTCAGTCCTTTATACATAATCAAGCTCCTTTTATCACAGTAATAAAAAAATCAATTGCTGCTTAATATTAGATGCCATACATACACACCGCCAGTAACAAATCACTTATAACGTAAAAACCCCAGCCTATTGGCCTGGGTTTCTGCGGTGATATAGGCACCTGACGACCAGAGCGGCCTTCCGTCGGCCGGCACTCCGCGACGCTCCATGGGGAGAGACCCTGTTTTTCTTCCGCGCAACAAAAAGCCCCGAACACACTGTGCTCGGGGCTTTTCTAAATAAGTACCTGACGGTTACCCGGTCGGCGCTCCGATACTCTTCATGGGGAGACCCCTAAACACAAAGCCCCGACCAAACGGCCGGGGCTTCGCTAAATAAGTGCCTGACAATGACCTACTCTCGCATGGGGAGACCCCACACTACCATCGGCGCGAAGCGGTTTCACTGCTGAGTTCGGCATGGGATCAGGTGGTTCACGCTTGCTATGGTCGTCAGGCGTAACTTTAAATGTCTATCATGCTGTGTTTTGTGGCGTCTCTCTTACCAAGCCCTGTGCCTTAAACACTTGGCTCAGTGCGCGTATCCGGTTTCATCATTATCATCACGACCAGACCCCTTGGGTGTTATAGGGTCAAGCCTCACGGGCCATTAGTACACGTTAGCTCAACACCTTGCAGCGCTTCCACACCGTGCCTATCAACCAGCTGGTCTCGCTGGGCCCTTCAGGAGGCTCTAGGCCTCAGGGATGTCTCATCTTGAAGGGGGCTTCCCGCTTAGATGCTTTCAGCGGTTATCCCGTCCGCACATAGCTACCCGGCAATGCCACTGGCGTGACAACCGGAACACCAGAGGTGCGTCCACTCCGGTCCTCTCGTACTAGGAGCAGCCCTTCTCAAACATCCAACGCCCACGGCAGATAGGGACCGAACTGTCTCACGACGTTCTAAACCCAGCTCGCGTACCACTTTAAATGGCGAACAGCCATACCCTTGGGACCGACTTCAGCCCCAGGATGTGATGAGCCGACATCGAGGTGCCAAACACCGCCGTCGATGTGAACTCTTGGGCGGTATCAGCCTGTTATCCCCGGAGTACCTTTTATCCGTTGAGCGATGGCCCTTCCATACAGAACCACCGGATCACTAGAACCTGCTTTCGCACCTGCTCGACGTGTCTGTCTCGCAGTCAAGCACCCTTATGCTCTTGCACTCATTGCACGATGTCCGACCGTGCTGAGGGTACCTTCGTGCTCCTCCGTTACGCTTTGGGAGGAGACCGCCCCAGTCAAACTACCCACCACACACTGTCCTCGATCCGGATAACGGACCTGAGTGAGAACGCCAATGATGCCAGGCTGGTATTTCAAGGTTGGCTCCCTTCGAACTGGCGTCCAAAGTTCAAAGCCTCCCAGCTATCCTACACAGGCAACATCAGCGTCCAGTGTGAAGCTATAGTAAAGGTTCACGGGGTCTTTCCGTCTAGCCGCGGGTACACCGCATCTTCACGGCGATTTCAATTTCACTGAGTCTCGGGTGGAGACAGCGTGGCCATCATTACGCCATTCGTGCAGGTCGGAACTTACCCGACAAGGAATTTCGCTACCTTAGGACCGTTATAGTTACGGCCGCCGTTTACCGGGGCTTCAATCAAGAGCTTCGGACGAATCCTAACACCATCATTTAACCTTCCGGCACCGGGCAGGCGTCACACCCTATACGTCCGCTTGCGCGTTAGCAGAGTGCTGTGTTTTTAATAAACAGTTGCAGCCACCTGGTATCTTCGACCGGTTCTCGCTTAAGCCGCAAGGGCTCTCACAATACGCCGGCGTGCCTTCTCCCGAAGTTACGGCACCATTTTGCCTAGTTCCTTCACCCGAGTTCTCTCAAGCGCCTTGGGATTCTCACCCTGACCACCTGTGTCGGTTTGGGGTACGGTCGCACATGATCTGAAGCTTAGAGGCTTTTCCTGGAAGCGTGGCATCGATGACTTCAACACCGTGGTGTCTTCGTCTCGTCTCTCGGCCTTAAGGGTCCGGATTTACCTAAACCCTCAGCCTACGGACTTTCACCAGGACTACCAACGCCTGGCTCATCTAGCCTTCTTCGTCCCCCCATCGCAACCATGTCCGGTACGGGAATATTGACCCGTTTCCCATCGACTACGCCTTTCGGCCTCGCCTTAGGGGCCGACTCACTCTGCTCCGATTAGCGTCGAACAGAAACCCTTGGTCTTCCGGCGAGGGAGTTTTTCACTCCCTTTATCGTTACTCATGTCAGCATTCGCACTCGTGATACCTCCAGCAGACTTCTCAATCCACCTTCATCGGCGTACACGACGCTCCTCTACCGCGCATTCCTAAGAACGCACCCGTAGCTTCGGTACCTGGTTTAGCCCCGTTACATCTTCCGCGCAGGCCGACTCGACTAGTGAGCTATTACGCTTTCTTTAAAGGATGGCTGCTTCTAAGCCAACCTCCTAGCTGTCTGAGCCTTCCCACATCGTTTCCCACTTAACCAGGATTTCGGGACCTTAGCTGACGGTCTGGGTTGTTTCCCTTTTCACAACGGACGTTAGCACCCGCTGTGTGTCTCCCACGCTCGCACTCACCGGTATTCGGAGTTTGCCTCGGGTTGGTAAGTCGGGATGACCCCCTAGCCGAAACAGTGCTCTACCCCCGGCGGTGATACGTGAGGCGCTACCTAAATAGCTTTCGAGGAGAACCAGCTATCTCCGAGCTTGATTAGCCTTTCACTCCGATCCACAAGTCATCCAAATCTTTTTCAACAGATCCTGGTTCGGGCCTCCAATTGATGTTACTCAATCTTCACCCTGCTCATGGATAGATCGCTCGGTTTCGGGTCTATATCCAGCGACTGCGTCGCCCAGTTAAGACTCGGTTTCCCTACGGCTCCCCTATACGGTTAACCTCGCCACTGAATATAAGTCGCTGACCCATTATACAAAAGGTACGCAGTCACCCCATCACTAAGCCACCTCTGCTTGTTTGGGTGGGTTGAACGTTGCAAGCAACGTTAACCGTCAAGCGGGGGCTGATGGTGTTCCACATCACGAAGAAGCTTAGTGATGGGGCTCCTACTGCTTGTACGCACACGGTTTCAGGATCTATTTCACTCCCCTCTCCGGGGTTCTTTTCGCCTTTCCCTCACGGTACTGGTTCACTATCGGTCAGCCAGGAGTATTTAGCCTTGGAGGATGGTCCCCCCGTCTTCAGTCAAGGTTTCTCGTGCCCCGACCTACTCGATTTCACATGATCAGACTTTCGACTACGGGGCTATCACCCGCTACGGCCGCGCTTCCCAACGCATTCGCCTAATCAGTCACATGCTTAAGGGCTGGTCCCCGTTCGCTCGCCGCTACTGGGGGAATCTCGGTTGATTTCTTTTCCTCAGGGTACTTAGATGTTTCAGTTCCCCTGGTTCGCCTCCTGGCCCTATAGATTCAGGACAGGATACCGATCTTGTGATCGGTGGGTTTCCCCATTCAGAAATGCCCGGGTCACAGGTTGTTTGCCACCTCGCCGAGCCTTATCGCAGGCTTCCACGTCTTTCATCGCCTCTGGCTGCCTAGGCATCCACCGTGTGCGCTTCATTGCTTGACCCTATAACCCGAAGGAGTCTGGTATCTCGCAATGATAACGATTGCCGGATACGCTTGAGACGTATCACAAAACAATTACGTAGGAACGTGTTCAAAACACGTTCCTGTCAGCATGATATACATTTTTAAAGAGCGACTGCTATGCGCAGTGATAAGCGGATGCTTTTTTCACTTTAAAAGAAAAAGAAAGGTCTTTAAAAAAAGGTCTTTTTTCTTTTTTCAATGTGAAGACAACGCTTATCACTGCGTATCGGCAGTTTCTTGATCAGGTAATTCATTGTGAGCGCTTACCGCGAGGATAATGCATCGTTTAAGGAGGTGATCCAGCCGCAGGTTCCCCTACGGCTACCTTGTTACGACTTCACCCCAGTCATGAACCACACCGTGGTGATCGCCCTCCAAAGTTAGGCTAACCACTTCTGGTGCAGTCCACTCCCATGGTGTGACGGGCGGTGTGTACAAGGCCCGGGAACGTATTCACCGTGACATTCTGATTCACGATTACTAGCGATTCCGACTTCACGGAGTCGAGTTGCAGACTCCGATCCGGACTGAGACCGGCTTTAAGGGATTCGCTGACTCTCGCGAGCTCGCAGCCCTCTGTACCGGCCATTGTAGCACGTGTGTAGCCCTACCCGTAAGGGCCATGATGACTTGACGTCGTCCCCACCTTCCTCCGGTTTGTCACCGGCAGTCTCCTTAGAGTTCCCGGCATTACCCGCTGGCAAATAAGGACAAGGGTTGCGCTCGTTACGGGACTTAACCCAACATTTCACAACACGAGCTGACGACAGCCATGCAGCACCTGTCTTACAGTTCCCGAAGGCACACCAAGATCTCTCTCGGCTTCTGTAGATGTCAAGGGTAGGTAAGGTTCTTCGCGTTGCATCGAATTAAACCACATGCTCCACCGCTTGTGCGGGCCCCCGTCAATTCATTTGAGTTTTAACCTTGCGGCCGTACTCCCCAGGCGGTCGACTTATCGCGTTAACTTCGCCACAAAGTGCGCTAGGCACCCAACGGCTGGTCGACATCGTTTACGGCGTGGACTACCAGGGTATCTAATCCTGTTTGCTACCCACGCTTTCGCACCTCAGTGTCAGTGTCAGTCCAGAAGGCCGCCTTCGCCACTGGTATTCCTCCCGATCTCTACGCATTTCACCGCTACACCGGGAATTCTACCTTCCTCTCCTGCACTCTAGCCTGATAGTTCCGGATGCCGTTCCCAGGTTGAGCCCGGGGCTTTCACAACCGGCTTATCAAGCCACCTACGCGCGCTTTACGCCCAGTAATTCCGATTAACGCTTGCACCCTCCGTATTACCGCGGCTGCTGGCACGGAGTTAGCCGGTGCTTCTTCTGCGAGTGATGTCTTTCCTGGCGGGTATTAACCACCAGGCGTTCTTCCTCGCTGAAAGTGCTTTACAACCCGAGGGCCTTCTTCACACACGCGGCATGGCTGGATCAGGGTTGCCCCCATTGTCCAATATTCCCCACTGCTGCCTCCCGTAGGAGTTCGGGCCGTGTCTCAGTCCCGATGTGGCTGATCATCCTCTCAGACCAGCTACGGATCGTCGCCTTGGTGAGCCGTTACCTCACCAACCAGCTAATCCGGCATAGGCTCATCCGATAGCGGGAGCCAAAGCCCCCTTTCTCCCGTAGGACGTATGCGGTATTAGCCTGGGTTTCCCCAGGTTATCCCCCACTACCGGGTAGATTCCTATGCATTACTCACCCGTCCGCCGCTCGTCAGCATCCAGCAAGCTGGATCTGTTACCGCTCGACTTGCATGTGTTAGGCCTGCCGCCAGCGTTCAATCTGAGCCATGATCAAACTCTTCAGTTTAAAATCATTGTGATTCTTACTCACTACCCCGAAGGGCAGCAAAAGCGAACCAAACTTGGCTCAAGGGTCAAACGAATTCATTCAATATCGGCTTCGAAAAGCCGTAGTGCTTGAGTCGCTTGCCTTGATAATAGGTGATTTATCACCCTCATCGGCAAGCGCCCACATGAATTACCTGATCAAATTATTAAAGAGCGTTTCGCTTTACAAAACCGGCCAACCGGTGAACGGTTTGGCCTCAGCGAGGAAGGCGTATTCTACGTACTTCCAGGTGGTTGTCAATGACTAATTGGCGCGAGGTGATGCAAACCCACTGTCACCATCAGCAACCTAACTCACTGACAAACCGAGGGTTTTTAACCCCTTCCACCGCCAGCAACGCTTGGCGTCCCCGGCAGCGGATGCGTACTTTACGGTTTTAAAGACAGGTTAGCAAGAACCTCGGCAATAAAATTCTAACTTTTCGGCTTTGCCTTGCGCATAACAGCCAGTACAGGCCCCGAGAGCACATAGGCGCCGAACAGCAAAAGCAGCATGACAGATGGTTCAACGGAGATCATCACAAAGCCTAGCACCACCGCCAACAATACAACGAAAGGCACCGGCTTTTTAAAGTCGAGATCTTTAAAGCTGTAGTAGCGGATATTACTCACCATAAGGACGCCTGCCGCCGCCACCACGACCAGCATCAACAATTTGAAGCCGAAGGCATCCGCGTCAAAGCTGTGAAATGTCCATACACTGGCTGCCACTAAGGCTGCCGCAGAAGGACTGGGCAAGCCGATAAACCATTTTTTGTCCACACTACCAATCTGCACGTTAAAACGCGCCAAGCGCAGGGCCGCACAGGCAACATAGAGAAACGCCACGACCCAGCCGGTTTTACCGATATCTTGTAAAATCCAAGTAAAGGCCACCAGGGCCGGCGCCATGCCAAAGGAGATCATATCGGCCAGGCTGTCGTATTCGGCACCGAAAGCACTTTGCGTATTGGTCATTCGCGCAACTCGGCCGTCCAAACCGTCGAGCACCATGGCAATAAAAATGGCAACAGCCGCCGCCGTAAAGTCGCCATTGATACCCGCCACCACAGCAAAGAACCCTGAAAACAGTGCTGAAGTGGTGAATAAATTAGGCAGTAGATAAATTCCCTTGCGGCGGACTTTCTTACCATCCTCTACCGCCTCTTCAACCACTTCGGTTTCTCGCAGAAAAGCAGCGGCCAAATCTTCATTACCAACCGCCTCACTGCTTTCGCCTTTGCGGCCCTCTTGGCCATCTGGCCGCGAGGTAGATTCGTGCTCTTGATCACGAGCATCCTGAGTCATAGAAGTCATCCGTTGAATATGAAGTGACATGCAAAGCGTCTATTTCATTCTACACGGTGTGACGCACTCAGCCAGTCAATTACCGACGTACCTACCAAACGCAACGAGGCGCGCCCCGTTAAACTAAGTGACCACTTAGTTCTTAGATTTATCAACCAGCTGGTTGGCCGCAATCCAAGGCATTATGCCGCGCAGCTTAGCACCTACCTGCCCGATTTCATGCTCTGCGTTGAGGCGGCGTGCGGTCATCGATGGGTAATTACTATAGCTACACACCGGCGACCCCGCCGATGTCATGACCCGCGTACTGGATGGCGCTGACGATATGGCAATAACCTCGCCCGCGTATCGCGTATACCGCCAAGTGCGCTGGCCTTTAAATCGCTCAAGCGCTCACCGTTAGTGTTTTTTTGGCAACCGTTAGCGCGCTAGAAAAGCCTTCGCATATAAAAAAGCCGCCCTGGGTAAGGGCGGCCTTCTTAGATTAAGTCAACGACTTACAGAGATAGCACTTTATCGCCACGAGCAATGCCAGAGACCCCGGTACGGGCGACCTCAAGGATGCCCACCGGCGCCATCGCCTGCAGGAAAGCATCCAGCTTCGAGGCATCACCGGTGATCTGCACGGTGTAGAGGCTCGGCGTAACGTCGACGATTTGCGCGCGGAAAATATCCACCGTGCGCTTCACCTCGTCGCGGGCAGCACCTAGCGCTTTTACCTTCACCAGCATGAGCTCACGTTCAATATGGTTGCCTTCGGTGAGATCCACCAGCTTGACCACATCAATCAGCTTATTAAGATGCTTGGTAATTTGCTCAATCACCCGGTCGTCGCCCACGGTGGTCACCGTCAGACGCGAGAGCGACGGGTCTTCTGTGGGTGCCACGTTAAGCGTTTCGATGTTGAAATTTCGCTGGGAAAACAGCCCGACCACACGCGACAGCGCACCCGGTTCGTTTTCCATCAGAATCGAGATGATATGACGCATCAGGTACGCTCCGTTTTAGACAGCAGCATGTCGCGCATGGCACCCAGCGGCACCTGCATCGGATAGACGTGCTCAAAAGGGTCGACCTTCACGTCAAGAAATACCAGCTCATGCTTGTCGGCAAACGCCCGTTCTAGCGCTGGCTCTAACTCATCCAAGGTATTAACGGTGATCGCGGTAAATCCATAGGCCTCGATCAACATATGGAAGTCAGGCAGCGACTCCATGTAGGAGTGGGCGTGGCGAGACTTGTAGTTCAAGTCCTGCCACTGGCGCACCATACCAAGTGATGCATTGTTAAGGTTGACGATCTTGACGCCGATACCATACTGCTTACAGGTTGAGAGCTCCTGCATCATCATCTGGAAACTGCCTTCACCGGTGACGCACACCACATCATCATCCGGAAAGTTCTGCTTGATACCCATGGCGGCAGGAAAGCCAAAACCCATGGTGCCCAAACCACCCGAGGTAATCAGCCGGTTGGGCTTCTCAAACTTGTAGTACTGCGCTGCGAACATCTGGTGCTGACCAACATCGGTAGTGACGTAGGCTTCGCCACGCGTCACGCGACACAGTGCCTCTACCACTTCCTGGGGCTTGAGCGGCTCACCGGGCTTGGCTGGCTCGTAAAGCTTGCCTTCACGGTCGGCACGCCAGCCGTCAATTTTCTGCCACCAGTCGGTCAGCGCTTCAGGGTTAGCAATGCTTTGCCCCTGCACCAGGCTAATCATTTCGTTAATAACGCTCGAAGCCGGCCCAACGATCGGCACGTCGGCACGCACGGTTTTGGATATCGAGCTCGGGTCGACATCCACATGGATAATCTTCGCCGTAGGGCAAAACTTCGATGTATTATTAGTCACACGATCATCAAAGCGCGCGCCAACGGCAATAATCAAATCCGCATGATGCATGGCCATGTTTGACTCATACGAGCCGTGCATACCCAACCATCCCAGGCATTGCCGGTCGCTCTGGGGATAGGCGCCGATCCCCATCAGCGTGGTCGTGATCGGAAAACCCAGCTGTTTGACCAGATCGGTCAAGCCCTCGCTTGCCCTGCCTGTCACCACACCACCGCCGGTGTAAAACACCGGACGCTTGGCCTTGAGCATCATCTCAACGGCTTTTTTGATCTGGCCGGTATGCCCCCGGGTGACCGGGTTATACGAGCGCATCTTGACCTTTTTCGGGTAGACGTACTCGTAGCGCTCGGTGGGCGCGGTCATATCTTTTGGAATATCGACCACTACCGGGCCAGGCCGACCCGTTGCGGCTAAATAGAAGGCTTTTTTCAGCACTTCAGGAATTTCAGACGGGTGACGTATCGAGAAGCTGTGCTTCACGATAGGCCGCGTCACACCGACGATATCAGTCTCCTGGAAAGCGTCTTCACCGATCAGGTGGCTAGCCACCTGACCACATAGCACCACCATGGGTATCGAGTCCATGTAGGCGGTGGCTATGCCGGTCACGGCGTTAGTCGCACCAGGGCCAGAGGTGACCAGCACGCAGCCGGGCTTACCCGAGGCACGGGCGTAACCATCGGCAGCGTGGGTTGCCGCTTGTTCGTGACGCACCAGAATGTGCTTCACTTTGTCCTGACGGAAGAGCGCATCATAAATATGCAGCGCTGCACCGCCGGGGTAACCATAAATATATTCGATGCCCTCATCTTGCAAGAAGCGGGCGATCATATCTGCGCCGGAAAGCAATTCCACTGTATTTCTCCCCTGGAGGTCTCGAGTGCGATCCGCAGACGATTCTGCGGTGTCGAGTGCGGCGGTATGCCGCTGCCGGTCCATGCCGGCACCTGATGCCAAACCCTGGCATATGGCCCGGTTAGGGCCTGCACTCTCATCGGGAACCCTGATTTATGCGAGCACAAATCAGCGATCCCCTTTCACGGCGGTTTGCCGTGTCGGGGCGTTGGCCAGGTTCGGGCGGTTAGCCCAAGCCCGGAAATCCTTCGGCGGGTAAAGGTCTTCGCCTACCCTTCGCGCGGGGATTGGGGGTTACCCGTTGGTTCCGCGCCCGCAAATCAGGAACCCACAAGATTCCATTAGCATCCTCAGCCTGTCAACCTCCGATCAGGTTAAAGGCCATAAACGGCTAGTACTTGCATAAAAAAAGCCCCGCTGGCAACGCCCAACGGAGCTTAACAACACGGCGGTGGTATTAACTGAACACTAACTTGCCGTCTTGTGCACTGATATGGATAGTGTCACCCGGCGAGAACTTACCGGCTAGCAAATCCTGCGCCAAGGGGTTCTCAATACGGCTTTGAATGGCCCGCTTGAGTGGCCTTGCGCCATAGACAGGGTCGAAGCCTACCACGGCCAACTGCGCCATGGCGTCGTCGCTCACCTCCAGGCTTAGCTCGTGCTCAGCCAGGCGCGCTTTAAGGCGTTCCAGTTGGATGCCGGCAATCGCTTGAATTTGCTCCTGACCAAGCGCGTGAAAGACCACCACTTCATCGATGCGGTTGATCAGCTCAGGTCGGAAGTGGTTACCCACCACCTCCATGACCATGCTCTTCATCGACTCATAGTCGCTATCCTTATCAGCACTGACGTCACCGCCCATGCGCTGGATAATATCCGAGCCCATGTTCGAGGTCATGACGATCACAGTATTGCGGAAGTCCACCGTACGGCCCTGGCCGTCGGTTAGGCGGCCATCTTCCAACACCTGTAGCAGGATATTGAACACATCCGGGTGGGCTTTCTCTACCTCATCCAGCAACATCACCGAATAGGGTTTACGGCGCACGGCTTCGGTTAAATAACCTCCCTCTTCATAGCCGACGTAGCCAGGGGGCGCACCAATCAAGCGAGCCACGGAGTGCTTCTCCATAAACTCGGACATATCGATACGTACCATGGCCTCTTCGGTATCGAACAGGAAGTTAGCCAGTGACTTACATAGCTCGGTTTTACCTACGCCGGTGGGGCCTAGGAACAGGAATGAACCGTTGGGACGATTGGGGTCGGCAAGGCCTGCCCGAGAGCGACGTACCGCATTGGCTACCGCCCCGACCGCTTCATCTTGCCCAATCACCCGCTCGTGCAATGCCTCTTCCATGCGCAACAGCTTATCGCGCTCGCCTTCCAGCATTTTGGAGACGGGAATACCGGTCCAGCGGGAGACAACCTCAGCGATTTCTTCTTCTGTCACGTTGGAGCGCAGCAATTGATGGCTTGAGGTATCTGCTTCGCCTTCGCCGCTTTCGGCAATTTTCTTCTCTAGCTCGGGAATCTTGCCGTACTGGATTTCCGACATGCGGCCTAAGTCGCCCTGGCGGCGGGCCTGCTCAAGATCAATCCGGGCTTGCTCCAGCTCGGCTTTGAACTGCGCAGCGCCTTGAATGCTGGCCTTTTCGGCTTTCCATATTTCATCCAGATCCGCGTACTCGCGCTCCAATTCATGGATCTGGTTATTGAGTGCTTCCAAGCGCTTTTTGGTCGCCTCGTCCGTCTCTTTTTTAAGCGCTTCGCGCTCCATTTTGAGCTGAATCAAGCGGCGATCGAGCTTGTCCATCTCTTCGGGCTTGGAATCCAGCTCCATGCGGATACGAGAAGCCGCCTCGTCGATCAGGTCGATAGCTTTGTCGGGCAGTTGGCGATCAGTGATATAGCGCGTAGAGAGCTTCGCTGCGGCAATAATCGCCGAGTCGGTGATATCCACGCCATGGTGCACTTCGTAGCGCTCTTTCAAACCGCGTAAAATCGCTACGGTATCTTCTTCCGTGGGCTCATCGACCAGCACCTTTTGGAAGCGGCGCTCAAGCGCGGCATCCTTCTCAATATATTTGCGGTATTCATCCAGCGTGGTGGCACCGACGCAGTGCAATTCGCCCCGCGCTAGCGCCGGCTTGAGCATATTACCCGCATCCATGGCACCGTCCGCCTTACCGGCGCCCACCATGGTATGGAGCTCATCAATGAACAGGATGACCCGACCTTCTTCCTGGGAAAGCTCTTTAAGCACCGCTTTTAGGCGCTCTTCAAATTCCCCACGGAATTTAGCGCCCGCCAACAGCGAGCCCATGTCCAGCGACAGCACGCGTTTGTCTTTAAGGCCTTCGGGTACCTCGCCATCGACAATCCGCTGCGCCAGACCTTCAACGATGGCGGTTTTACCAACACCGGGTTCCCCAATTAAAACAGGGTTGTTTTTGGTACGCCGCTGCAGCACTTGGATGGTACGGCGAATTTCGTCGTCACGGCCGATTACCGGATCAAGCTTGCCGTCCAGGGCGCGCTGGGTCAGATCCAGTGTGTACTTATTAAGCGCTTCACGCTGATCTTCCGCATTAGGATCATCGACGGTTTCTCCACCACGCAAGCTGTTAATCGCAGCCTCAAGTGACTTTCGATCAATCCCTGCTGCTTTGAGCAGCTTGGTGACCGCCGAATTCATCTCCAATGCTGCCAGCAGCACCAATTCGCTGGCGATGAACTGGTCGCCGCGCTTCTGCGCTTCGCGGTCAGTTAAGTTAAATAGCTTGATGAACTCCCGCGATGGCTGCACTTCGCCATCGAACTGGCCCACCTTGGGCAAATCATCCAACTGTTGCACTAAACCATCGCGCAGACGTGAGCTGCTGCCCTCGGCTTTTTCAATCAGCGCTTTGATGCCGGTATCTTTAGTGTCCAGCAGCGCCAGCAGCAGGTGAGCAGGCTCAAGCTGATTATGCCCACGGCCTACCGCAAGCGACTGCGCTTCGGCAATGCCGGCCTGGAGCTTGGCGGTAAATTTATCGAATCTCATGCAGTTCCTCCTGGGGGTGACCGCGCGTTTGGACGCGCGGCGTATCCCGACAACCTGTCTGTTAAACGTGCTAATCACGATTAGCTTGACAAGTTAAATGGCGTCAATTCCAGGAGGTTTCAAGGGGACGTGGTAGCAGCCAGCCGGTTTATTTGATCCAGATCACGCTCGCCATCCTTCCGGTATTGCCAACATCACGACGATAGGAATAAAAACGTGATTCACAGGCAGTACAGAAATGGCCACCGCTGATCTGATGAATTCCCAACGCCTCAAGGCGAAAGCGAGCCAACCGGTAAAGATCAGCCATGTAATGACCTAAGCGGTAAGGGCTGTGATCGAACGCTTCAGCCGTTTCAGGCTGAACGGCGACAAACGCGCCATACACTTCCGGCCCTACTTCGAACTGAGCATTGGAAATCGCAGGTCCCAACCAAACCAGAATATCATCCGGGTCGCTGTTCATCGCCGCCACGGTGGCTTCCAGCACACCGGTTGCTAAACCACGCCAACCCGCGTGGGCAACAGCCACTTGGGAGCCCTGGCGATTACAAAACAATACCGGCAAACAGTCGGCGGTTAGCACCACGCAAGCATAGTCATTACCGTTAGCAATCGACGCATCTGCTTCCGGAACATCGGCCTGGAAGGCCTGTTGCACCCGCGCGCCATGGGTTTGCTTAAGCCACAAAAACGGGCGCTCATCGCCAATTTCTTTTCCCATAAGCCGCCGACACAGCGCCACGTGATCAGCGTTATCGCCCACATGAGACGCTGGGTTAAAAGCAGCAAAATTATCTTGGCTTGGCCCTGTTTCACGCGTGGTGACAAACGCCCGCACATTGCTCGGCGCCGGCCAGTCGGGTAGCAGCAACGTGGGCCTCAGGTCGATGGCATCGCTCATTGCATGGTCTCGCTATCGTCACGCAGGTAGTCCAATAACAGTAGTAGATCATCGGGCAGACCAGCGTGGAAAGTAAGCGTTTCGCCGCTAACGGGATGAACGAAACGCAGCTTGCGCGCATGTAGCGCCTGACGGGGAAATTCACGCAGAATTTCTTTCAAGGGCCCAGCAGCTCCCGGCGGTAGCTTGGCCCGGCCACCGTACAAGGGGTCGCCAATTAGCGGGTAGCGGGCATGCGCCATATGCACACGAATTTGGTGGGTACGCCCGGTTTCCAACTGGCAGCGAACGTGCGTATGGGCCCGGAAACGCTCCACCACACGAAAATGGGTCACCGCGGGCTTTCCCGAAGCGTTGACTGCTTGCCGCTTACGGTCTTTGGGGTGGCGTCCAATCGGCGCATCGATAGTGCTACCGGCGATCGGCTTGCCAATCACCACTGCATCGTATTGACGGGAAACACTGCGCGCCTGCAATTGCTCGACCAGAGTGGTTTGCGCAGGCAGCGTTTTTGCCACCATCATTAACCCGGTGGTGTCTTTATCAAGCCGATGCACAATGCCAGCTCGTGGCACTTCAGCCAACGCAGGGTGATGATGCAAGAGCGCATTCAATAAGGTGCCATCTGGGTTGCCCGCCGCCGGATGAACCACCATACCGGCCGGCTTGTTGACCACCATCACCGCATCATCCTCAAATACGATATCCAATGGTATGGCCTGCGGCTCAAAACGGGTATCCTCTTCGAGTGTCGCTTGCAACACCAGCATTTCATGCCCGTGGAGCTTGACTTTCGGCTTGGCTGGTTTGCCGTCTACGGTCAATTCGCCGGTATTGATCCACGCTTTTAAACGTTCACGGGAGTAATCACTGAACAACTCGGCCGCCGCTTGGTCCAAGCGGGCACCTGCCAATGATGTCGGCACGCGTTGCGTAGCTTCAACACTGCGAGGCATGGGATAATTTCCTTTGACGACACCTCGACAACGTAATGCGAAGCCTGCGTTTTGCGCCGAGGTGATTTATAGTGGACGAACTGCGACCTATTCTACCATTTCTACTTATGGCCATCGTCGCTTTTCGATGATTGAGGCTTGTTTGCAACGAGGATGATGATGCGCGTTTTTTCCGCTGCCAATCGCTTTGGCGTGTTAGCTTTAAGCTTTGCCTTGCTGGCCGGCTGTGCCAGCAACGATACGACCTCCGAAGAGGAGGATGAATACGCTGGCGTCGATGAACGTGAGCTATACGACCGAGCTCGCGACGCCCTAGATGATAATCGCTTTAACATTGCGATCGAACGGTTAGAAGCGTTGGATACACGCTACCCGTTTGGCGAACACGCTGAGCAAGCTCAGTTAGAGATCATCTACGCCTACTACGAAAATAGCGATTGGGAAGAGGCTCGCGCCGCAGCCAGCCGCTTTATTCGCCTGCACCCCGACCACCCACAGGTCGATTATGCCTATTACCTGCGCGGTTTATCAGCATGGCAGGCAGGGCGTTTCAGCCTTGAGCGTCTTCGCTTGATTGATATCTCCAAGCGCGATCTTGGCGCAACACGAGACGCTTACAGCGATTTCCGCGAGCTGATTCAACGCTACCCGGAAAGCGAGTACGCCCCCGACGCGCAGCAGCGGATTGTGTATCTGCGCGAATTGCTTGCTCGCCACGAACTACACGTTGCTGATTACTACCTGCGGCGTGGCGCTTACCTCGCCGCCGTTGAACGCGGACGCTGGGTAGTCGAGAACTATCCCGAATCCAATGCCAGTCACGACGCGCTTGCCACTATGGTTGAGGGCTACCAGGGACTGGAAATGGATGACCGCGCAGAGGAAGTACTCGCCGTGCTGCGTGAAAATGCTCCCGACCATGACCAACTTGATGGCAATCGATTTGCACCAAAACATCTCGACTAACGCTGAGACTTCGCTAAATGAGCATTAAGCATAGCGCCTAGCTTGTACAAGTTTCACAAAAGAAGATTTTTCTTCAAGCCACGCCCGAGCGTGGCTTTTTTATTTTATATCAGATTCTTACGGGATATTCATGCTTGTTTATGAATAATCGCACGCCCCTTGAACCAAAATAAAGTTGTACAAAAACTATACCGATGATTAGAATCCTAATATCGACATAATAAAGCACCTGAACGGTGCCTAAGGAGAAATATAATGTTCTTGTCTAGCGCACGGTTCTCGGGAACCAAGATAAGTACGCGCCTTACCCTTGGCTTTTCGGCACTGCTCGCCCTTCTGGTGATATTGACGGGCATCGGTATCTATCAGGTCAACCAAATCGATCGTGGCCTTACCACCATCAACGATGTTAACGGCGAAAAACAGCGCCACGCGATTGACTGGCGCGGCAGCGTCCACGATCGAGCCATTGCGTTACGCGACATCGTGATGACAGGCGAAGGCGACATTACCCCTCTCCAAGACACCATGCAGCAATTGCAGGATAACTACGCAAGCGCCTCAGAAGGTATGCAGACGGTTATTGCGGATAATGCAGACAATAGTCAAAGCCAAAACGTTAACGACGAACAATCAATACTCAGCCGTATTGAAGAGCAAGCAGATTCGACTCGAGCGCTCACCGACGAGGTATTAAGCGCCCATGCACAAGGAAATTATCAATCGGCTCAAGAGTTACTGCTGGCTGAAGCCGGGCCTGCCTATGCTGAGTGGCTTAACCGCATTAACCAGTTTATCGATCTTCAAGAACAGCAAAACAACGCGGTGACAGCTGCCGCGCGAGACACAGCTTCCGGCTTCCAAATACAGATGCTTGGTTTAACCCTTTTCGCCTTAGTCGTTGGCGGGATCATTGCCGTGTTCCTTACTCGTCAACTCCTGCGTGAGCTCGGCGCTGAGCCCCATGAAGTCAAGGCTTTCGCGGAAGCCATCGGCCGTGGCGAACTGGACAGCCAAGGACGCTTAAAGAAGGGTGATAAGCGCAGCATCATGGCGTCTCAGGTGGAAATGGCACGCCAGCTACAAGGTATCGTTGCCGAGGTACGCGCGTCAGCCGAGGCCGTCGCCAGCAATAGTGAGCAAATTGCCGAAGGTAACAACGACCTATCGTCGCGTACCGAACAACAGGCCAGCGCACTGGCGGAAACCGCCTCGGCAATGGAACAGCTAAACAGCACGGTCAAGCTCAACGCCGACAATTCCGAACAGGCCAGCCAGGAAGCCTCCAGCGCATCCACTACCGCCACACAAGGGGGCGAAGCGGTTCACCAGGTGGTCGCCACTATGAACGATCTCAACAAAAGCTCTCAGGAAATTGCTGGCATCATCTCGACCATCGACTCCATCGCCTTCCAGACCAATATTTTGGCGCTGAATGCTTCGGTGGAAGCCGCACGCGCTGGGGAGCATGGCCGTGGCTTCGCTGTGGTAGCCGAAGAAGTCCGCAAACTTGCCCAACGCAGCGCCGATGCCGCACGCGAAATCAACAACCTGATTTCCAGCAACCTGGAGCGTGTCAATCATGGTAACGAGCGCGCTGCTGAGGCTAGTAAATCAACCGAAGAGATTGTGGCAGCTATCAGCCGAGTCACCGACATCATGAAAGAAATCAGCTATGCCAGCGCTGAGCAAAGCAAGGGGGTTCAAGAAGTTGGCAAAGCAGTCACCGAGATGGATCAAGTTACCCAACAAAATGCCGGTTTGGTGCAGGAAAGCGCTCGCTCGGCCAATAACCTGCGCGACAATGCACATAAGCTAATCAATTCAATGGCGGTCTTCAAACTGCCCAGCAGCGGCCGTGAACATGCCCTCACCTTGGCAGGCTTATCTGCCACCACCTCTAGCTCCCTCACAAAACCTCGACCTGCCACAACACAACAGCAGCCAGAACCCGAGTGGGAAAGCTTCTAAGCACACAACGCTACTCTTCATTGCCACATGATAAGCGCTCACCAAAAGGAAGGCTCCCGAGTGGAAGGGAGCCACTACTTTAGCCCCTCTGTATTGAGGCGATTATGAAGCCCACCCAAAGCCTACTCATGGTTTTTCTGTTGCCTGTTCTAATGATCATTGTCCCTGCGCTAATACTCGGCGCCTTCGCGCTAACCATTGCCAGGGAAAAAGCACTCGACAGTTACCGCATACAGTCAGCCGACCTTGCGACGCTAGTTGAAATGGCCAATTTTGAGCGCCGCCTCGGCAACCTACATGAAAGCCTGACCCAAGCGCTTAATGAGTCAAAAAACAACCACCCCAGCAAATTGGATCGCTACAGCGAATACAGTTATATCGACCTACAGCTGGACGAAATGGGCGAGCGTATTGAACATTTAGCCGGATCCGGCCTGATTGACGATTTACATGCCGACAACGCTGAAACGTTGCTCTTATCCTTCCAGGAATACCGGCGCTTTATTGACATGGCAAACGAGGCGGCAACGTTGAACCAGAACAACGTCGGTGACTTCATGCAAGAAGCGGAGGCCAACTTCAACCGGTTCATCATATTTACCCAGCGCACCTTTGAAGCGCTCACCGAACGAGCTAACGAGCGCCATCAACAAACCTTTCAAGCCTTAAGCCGGTCCATCGGCACCTTGGTATGGTTTGGACTGGGATTAGTATGCGTCCTCATCGGCGGCGCCGCCTTTGCATCTTGGCGTATCAATCGACGGCTAATGATAATCGGCGATGCCATCCTCGACTTATCCACCTCCCACCAGACTATTCCTGACTTTGACGATATCCAGCGCATAAGCCAGCGCCATAGTGGTCCTTTAAAACATATTGCCACCGCTCTGCTTTCGTTTCGGAAAACCGAACAAAAGCGCCGCGAGGCCGAGCGTAAGGTACATCGACTAGCTTACTACGATACGCTGACCCAGTTGCCCAACTGGCGCCTGATGAAAGAACACCTACAGCTTTCCATTGACACCAATCAGCAAACCGATACGTTTGGCGCTCTCGTATACTTAGATATAGACAACTTCAAACGCATCAACGACAGCTGCGGCCACCGAGCGGGTGATTGCCTGCTTCAGGAACTCTCCGAGCGGCTATCAGCCCTTAACATCGACGGCGCAACGTTAGGTCGCGTGGGCGGGGATGAGTTTGTGATGATTGTCGATGGCTTGCCAGCAGACCTGCTAAAAGCGGCCGAGAAAACCGAACGGCTGACTGAACAACTACAACACTCCCTCGGCCAACCTTACCAATGGGGACAAAAGGAACATTATCTTAGCGCCAGCATCGGCATTGCGTTGTTCGGGGACTCTGAACATAACGTTGACAACCTATTTCAATACGCCAGCGCCGCCGCCAACCTTGCCAAGCAGTCAGCCCCCAACGGCCTCCGGTTTTACGACCCGGCGGTGCAGGCTGAACTTGAAGCCAAAACCGAGTTAGAGCGTGACCTGCGCCTGGCCATCGAGCGACAGGAGTTTGTACTGGTTTACCAAACACAGGTAGACAGCAAAGGACGGGCGATTGGCGCGGAAGCATTGATTCGCTGGCAGCATCCTCAACAAGGCTTTATCTCGCCAGGTACGTTTATCCCCTTGGCGGAAGAAACTGGGCTAATCGTACCGATTGGCCAGTGGGTACTTGAAGCGGCCTGCGCGCAGCTGGTTGCCTGGGCCAACGACACCAGCACTGACCATCTTGTACTGGCAGTAAACGTCAGCGCCAAACAGTTCCAACAACCCGATTTTGTCGACACCGTCCGCGGCGCTTTGGCCAATAGCGGAGCTTCGGCGCAACGATTGAAGCTGGAGCTGACCGAAAGCACCGTGATCGGCAGCGTAGACGACACCATTGCTCGCATGCATCAACTCAAGGCCCTTGGCATCAGTTTCGCGATGGATGATTTTGGCACCGGCTACTCGTCACTGCAGTACCTGAAGCGGCTTCCTCTAGATCAAATCAAAATTGATCAGTCCTTTGTGCGCGATCTTCATCAAAACCCAGATGATATGGCCATTGTGCAGACCATTATTGCCATGGGGCGGGCGCTGGGGTTAAACGTAATAGCGGAGGGAGTCGAAACCCTCGAACACTGGCGTTATCTCAATGATCACCAGTGCCACGCTTACCAGGGCTATTATTTCTGCAAACCGTTATCCGCAGTCGAGATGGTAAAGCGTAGCCTGACGCCGCCACCGATGCTGACCTAGGCCTCGCAGTGCCCGGCTATTCGCCGGGCTGCCAGCCGTTAACAATTGGATAGCGACGGTCGCGACCAAAGCCGCGTGGCGTGACCCGCACACCTACGGGTGCCTGACGGCGTTTGTATTCGCAGCGGTCAACAAGCTTAACCACCTGATAAACATCCTCACGGGCAAAGCCTGCGGCAATGATCGCCTCGGCACTCATATCGCCTTCGATATAGCGCGCCAGGATGGCGTCAAGTACATCATAGTCAGGCAATGAGTCGCTATCCTGCTGATCGGGTGCCAGCTCGGCGCTGGGCGGACGCTCAATCACGCGCTCTGGAATAGCCGCTGATTGCGTATTACGCCAGCGGGCCAGTCGGTACACCCAGGTTTTATAAACGTCCTTGATGGCGTTGTAGCCGCCCACCATATCGCCGTACAGCGTGGCATAGCCCACCGCCATTTCGCTTTTATTGCCCGTGGTTAACACCATTAGGCCTTTTTTATTGGAGATTGCCATCAGCAGCACGCCACGGCAGCGGGACTGCAAATTTTCTTCGGTAGTATCGCGCTCAGTACCCGCAAAGCTTTCCGAAAGCGTGCCCATAAACGCCTCCACCATCGGCTCAATGGGCATGATGTCGTAATGCACGCCCAATAATTTGGCCTGCTCGGCGGCGTCCTGTTTGGAGATATCGGCGGTGTAGTGATAGGGCATCATCACCGCCTGAACGCGCTGCGGCCCCAGCGCGTCCACGGCAATCGCCAATGACAGGGCCGAATCAATGCCGCCGGAAAGCCCCAGCACGACACCGTCAAAGCCGCTTTTGTTGACGTAATCACGTACACCGGTGACCAAGGCGCAATAGAGGCTCTCCTCGGGCTCAACCTCGGGTTCGATTTCCCCGGCTTGAGGCTCCCAGGTGGCGGCGCTGGTTTGCAGTAACTGCACCGGCATCAAGCCGACCTGCCAATAAGGCGCCAATACCTGTAATTGCCCCTGGGCATTAACGCAGCATGAGCCGCCGTCAAACACCAGTTCATCCTGGCCGCCAATGGTATTGACGTAAAAGATCGGCCGCTCGACATCCTGAGCGCGCTGCTCGAGCAAGCGCAGACGCTCGCTGGGCTTGTCCTGATGATAGGGCGAGGCATTCAGGCTGATCAGCACTTCGGCACCCGCCGCGGTCGCCGCTTGCACCGGTGCGCCTTCCCATAAGTCCTCACAAATTAACAGGCCCAGCTTAGCGCCCTTGTGCTCATACACCAGCGGTTCGGTGCCCGGCGCGAAATAACGCTGCTCGTCGAATACTTGATAATTGGGTAGCGCCTGCTTGGCGTACTCGGCCTCCCACTGGCCGTTATACAGCACACCGGCCAGGTTGTAGCATTGTCCTTCACGCATGCCGGGATAGCCGATGATCACCAAGACGTCCCGTACCATTTTCTCGGCCATAGTGGCGCGTGCTTCACGCAGGCGCGTTTCCATGGAAGGGCGCAGCAGCAGATCTTCCGGTGGATAGCCCGATAAAAACAACTCAGGAAATACCACAATGTCAGCACCGTGCTCGATGCGCGCTTCGCGCACGGCTTCAATAGCGCGCGCGGCATTGCCGGGAATATCCCCGACCAAGGGGTCGAGTTGGGCCATGACCAGGGTTAAATCTTGCATGGGCGATAAAATCTCTTGAGAATCTTTTAGAATAGATGCACACCATCAACCCGCATTGTCCCGCAAGGGCCGCTCGCAGGCAAAGGCTGCGCTTGCATATTGCATGGGGGCGACAACAGGATGAACCTTTTGATTATTCGGCTACTCATTTTCGCGGTATTGCTTTATGCAGGGCTCAAGCTTTACGGCATGTACCGACAGCGGCAACGTGACCGCCTGACTCAAGAACGCCAAGAGCAACAACAAAACGGCGGCCATATGGTGCGCTGTCGCTGGTGCGAGGTGCACCTACCGGAAGACGAAGCGCTACGCGATGCGGAGCAGTGGTTTTGCTCCAGCGCACATCGCGATCGTTTCCTTCAGGAACAAAAACAAGACCCGCGCGACAATGATAAGGATGCCTAGCCTAATCTAGCCGAGCCGCTCCGGCGTCATTTGATAAGGTGTCGGGTCGATCAACGGCGGGCGCCCAAGCAACTGATCCACCAGCAGATGGGTTGACGCCGGTGCAAGTACCAACCCATTACGGTAATGGCCCGCGTTTACCGATATATTCTGCCAGCCGGGCAGCTCGCCGATGAACGGCACACCATCCGGTGAGCCTGGTCTCAAGCCCGCCCAGTGGTACGCCACCGGATAGTTGGCAAGCGCTGGCACAATATCCTCCGCGCTTTGCCGTAGTGACGCCAAGGCCTCTTGATCGGTGGTTTTGTTGAAGCCGCACTCCTCAAGCGTCGACCCCACTAGTAACACACCATCGGCCCTAGGAATCACGTAACGGCCTGCCTTGAGCACTACCCGCCGCACCAAGTCAGGCGGCGTTTGATAGGCAATCATCTGACCTTTTACCGGCCGCACCGGCAGCGAAACATTCAGCGTTTCAAGTAACGTCCCCGCCCACGCCCCACCACAAATAATCGTATGCCCCGCGGTGATCGTCCGCTGGGGAGTGTGTACGCCCTGAATGTGCTCGCCATGGCGGATAAACCCATTCACCTCACATTGCTCATGCAGTGTCACCTGAGGCATCGCGGACAGCCTGGCGCGCAACGCTTTGCCGAGGCGAGGATTACGCACACTCCCAAGCGTCGGCATCCAAAGCGCTCCATCGGCGGGTGGCAGGGAACGCTCTTTAGCGCGCACCATATCGGCGCTCACTCGCTCAAGCGGCTTGCCCATTTGCCGCGCCCAGGTAAGCGCCGCCTCTGGGTCATCCACGCTTAAGTACAAAAGCCCTTTTTGACGGTACTCAGGGTCAATACCTGTCTCTTCCAACAAACGTAGCGACAAGCTGGGGTAAGCGCCTTCCGACCAGCGCGATAGCTGAGAAATCGGCGGGGCATAGCGCCACGGATACAGTGGCGAAACGATGCCGCCCCCCGCCCATGAAGCCTCTTGGCCACAGTTTCCACGCTCGACCAGACTGACTCGCTGCCCGGCGTCGGCTAGCTGGAGCGCGGTCATCATACCGATAACACCGCCCCCCACAATTAAGAAATCGCTCACACGTTTTGTCCACTATGGCTTACATCAAAAAATATCAGCAGCGCCTAGGATAAAGACACTCAAACGCATGCCAAGCACGCAATGAGCATAACGGTGGGAGCGAAGGGGTCAAGCGCAAGGAGGCAAGATGCATCAGTCAACACGCTGCGTGAGCGGCGCTAAGGCACAGGGATTTACTCTTTTAGAACTATTGGTCACGCTACTCATCATGGGGATCATCGCTGCCTGGGGCATACCCAGCTTTCAGGCGCTGGGCGAGCGTAGCGCACGCACCGGGGAAGCCAGCCGTCTGCAAACAGCTTTGGGTTTCGCTCGACAAACGGCAATTAGCCAGCGCCACCCCATCACGCTTTGCCCAATCCACGGTCCACAAGATACCACGCGCTGCGGCGACCAATGGAACCAGACGCTGATGGTGATTCGTGGGGATCAAACGGAGGGTATCTCATCGGCCGACGTGCTACGCAGCTTCCCAGCCACTGAACGCGTCGACGTTAACTACAGCAGGGGATGGCGGCGGATACGCTACGATGCGCTAGGCCACACCAGCGGCTTCAACGGGCGTTTCACTCTCTGCCCACCAAGCGATACGTCTCGCGCTAAGGGCAGCACCTTGGTGCTCAGCCAGCTTGGGCGCTGGCGGATGGCTAACGCACCCGCCGAATGCCCACACTAAGCTGAGAAGCTGATTGGCATTGCCGCTCAGCCCGCGATGCCGTCCAGATAACGTTCAGCATCCAACGCAGCCATACACCCACTTCCCGCGGAGGTAATCGCCTGGCGATAGATATGATCCATCACATCGCCGCAGGCAAAGACGCCGGGCACGCTGGTCGCCGTAGCGTTACCTTCCAAGCCGGACTTCACCTTGATATAGCCGCCGTTCATATCCAACTGGCCGTCAAAGATCCCGGTGTTGGGGCTGTGGCCGATGGCAATAAACAAACCCGGCGCATGGATATCTTTAACCGAGCCGTCCTTGGTTGATTTGACCCGCACGCCGGTCACGCCGGTGTTGTCACCCAGCACTTCCTCTACCTGCTGGAACCATTCCAGCGCGATCTTGCCTGCCTCAACTTTTTCAAACAGCTTATCTTGCAGAATTTTCTCGGCCCGCAGCGTGTCGCGGCGATGCACCAGGGTTACTTTGGAAGCAATATTCGACAGGTAAAGCGCTTCTTCGACCGCCGTATTGCCACCGCCGACGACCACAACCTCTTGATTACGGTAGAAGAACCCATCGCAGGTCGCACAGGCCGACACCCCCTGGCCCATAAACTGCTGTTCGCTAGGCAAACCGAGATAGCGAGCGCTGGCGCCGGTGGCAACGATCAAGGCGTCACAGGTATATACACCATTGTCGCCTTTCAAGGTAAAGGGTTTATCGCCTACGCTAACCTCGTGAATATGGTCAAAAAGCACTTCGGTATTGAAACGCTCGGCGTGCTGTTTCATGCGCTCCATAAGCTCGGCCCCCTGCACGCCTTGCGCATCACCGGGCCAGTTATCCACGTCGGTGGTGGTGGTTAACTGCCCACCCGCTTGCATCCCGGTAATCAGTAAGGGCTTCAAATTGGCCCGCGCCGCATAGACAGCTGCCGTGTAGCCCGCCGGGCCAGATCCCAGGATGATTAAGCGCTCGTGACGTGTTTGCATGACACCACCTTGTAAAGAGTCGGCTGATAATTTTGCACAGAGTCTGCCTGAAATGGCGTCAAGTACAAGAGATTGCAAGGCCAACTTGGCGCAAAAAGACGGGCCTAACTTGAAACCCCGCCCTCACATACCCATCTCTCGTAATAGTTGGAGGTCATGATGTTCGGGTGTAGCGACTCAGATGAGCCATACTAATATTAGCTATACGAAAAAAAGACCGTGACCGGCGCGCAACGCGCAATGCCAAGCAATAGAGGAGAATCGCATGAGCAAGCTTCCCGATACGGAAAGGACCTTAACGGTTGGCAACACACAGTACCACTACTTCAGCCTGCCCGACGCTGCCCAGACCCTCGGCACCATCGACCGGCTACCCAAGACGCTCAAAATTCTGCTCGAAAACCAGTTACGTTTTGCCGACGATGAAAGCGTTTCACAGGATGACATGCAAGCGCTGGTCGACTGGCAAAAAGAAGGCAAATCAAGCCGTGAGATTGGCTACCGCCCTGCCCGCGTACTGATGCAGGATTTCACTGGCGTACCCGGCGTGGTCGATCTTGCCTCCATGCGCGCCGCCGTTGAAAAACTCGGCGAAGACCCCGCCAAGATCAACCCGCTGTCGCCGGTGGACCTGGTCATCGACCACTCGGTGATGGTCGACAAATTCGGCAATGCCGCCGCGTTCCAGGAAAACGTCGACATTGAAATGCAGCGCAACCGGGAACGCTACGAGTTCCTGCGTTGGGGGCAGCAGGCCTTCGATAATTTCCGCGTCGTGCCGCCCGGCACCGGCATTTGTCACCAGGTCAACCTGGAGTACCTGGGTAAAGCCGTGTGGACCAAGGAAGAAGACGGCCGCACCCTCGCCTATCCGGACACCCTGGTGGGCACCGACTCCCACACCACCATGATCAACGGCCTGGGCGTCCTCGGCTGGGGCGTTGGCGGTATCGAGGCCGAAGCGGCGATGCTCGGCCAGCCGGTCTCGATGCTGATTCCCGAGGTCATCGGCTTCAAGCTGACCGGCAAGCTGCGCGAAGGCATCACGGCCACCGACCTGGTACTGACCGTCACTGAAATGCTGCGCAAGAAAGGCGTGGTCGGCAAGTTTGTCGAGTTCTACGGCGACGGCCTGAAGGACCTGCCGCTGGCCGACCGCGCGACCATCGCCAACATGGCCCCCGAATACGGCGCCACCTGCGGCTTCTTCCCGGTTGATGACGAAACACTTACCTACATGCGCCTGACCGGCCGGGACGACGAGCAAATCGACCTCGTCGAGGCGTATTCGAAGACTCAGGGCCTGTGGCGCGAGCCGGGCGACGAGCCAGTCTTCACCGACATGCTGCACCTCGACATGACCGAGGTGGAAGCCAGCCTCGCAGGGCCCAAACGTCCCCAGGATCGTGTTGCCCTCAAGGATATGGCCGCTGCCTTTGATAAGTTCCTGCAGGAAGATACCAAAGCGGACCCGACCGCCAAGGGAAAACTGTCTTCTGAAGGCGGCCAAACCGCTGTGGGGATTGCGCGCAGCTTTAAACATGACACCAGTCAGGCCGTGAAGCTTGATGACCACGACTTCAGTCTCGACCCAGGTGCGGTGGTGATTGCGGCTATCACCTCGTGCACCAACACGTCTAACCCCAGCGTGATGATGGCGGCCGGCCTGCTCGCCCGTAAAGCACGCGAAAAAGGCCTCACCACCAAGCCTTGGGTAAAAACCTCCCTTGCCCCGGGTTCCAAGGTGGTCACCGATTACCTGGAGGCCGCCGAGTTGAACGACGACCTGGACGCCTTGGGCTTCAACCTCGTCGGTTATGGCTGCACCACCTGTATCGGCAACTCCGGTCCGCTCCCCGATGAGATCGAAAAGGCCATCTCCGACGGCGACATGGCCGTCGCCTCGGTGCTGTCGGGTAACCGTAACTTTGAAGGGCGCGTGCATCCGCTGGTGAAGACCAACTGGCTGGCCTCGCCCCCGCTGGTGGTGGCCTACGCCCTGGCCGGCAATGTTCAGTGCGACCTGAGCAACGACCCGCTCGGTGAGGACGACAACGGCAACCCGGTCTACCTCAAGGATATCTGGCCAAGCCAAGCGGAAATTGCCACGGCCGTTGAGCAGGTCAATACCGCGATGTTCCACAAGGAGTACGGTGCCGTCTTTGAAGGCGACGATATCTGGAAGGCCATCAAGGTGCCGGAAAGCAAGGTTTACCAGTGGCCCGAATCGACCTACATCCAGCATCCGCCATTTTTTGAAGGCATGGGCCGCAAGCCGGACGCCATTGAGGATGTGCACAACGCCCGCGTGCTCGCCATGCTGGGCGACTCGGTAACCACCGACCACATTTCACCGGCCGGTGCCATCAAACCCGATAGCCCCGCTGGACGTTACCTTCAAGAGCACGGCGTTAAACCGGTCGACTTCAACTCCTACGGCTCGCGCCGTGGTAACCACGAAGTGATGATGCGCGGCACCTTTGCCAACGTGCGGATCAAAAACGAAATGCTCGACGGCGTGGTCGGCGGCGAAACCCGCCACGTCCCCAGCGGCGAGCAAATGGCCATCTATGACGCGGCAATGAAATATAAAGAGGAAGACAAGCCGCTGGTGGTGATCGCCGGTAAAGAGTACGGCACCGGCTCCTCGCGGGACTGGGCCGCCAAGGGCACGCGCCTGCTCGGCGTGCGCGCGGTAATCGCCGAGTCCTTCGAGCGCATCCACCGTTCCAATCTGATCGGCATGGGGGTGGTGCCGTTGCAGTTCCCCGAAGGTGAGAGCCGTAAGACACTGGGACTCACGGGTGATGAAGAGGTATCCATTGCCGGGCTGAGCGATTTAACGCCGGGCGGCAACGTCAAAGTGACCATAAAAAATGCCGATGGCGAAAGAACCGTTGATGCCAAGTGCCGAATTGACACGGTAAATGAACTGGCGTACTTCCGTCATGGTGGTATCCTTCATTACGTGCTGCGTAATATGATTGGCGCAGCCTAATCGGGAAACCGACCAATGCTTGCTAGCCCCCACTTGGTGGGGGCTTTTTTTTGCGCGGACGGTCGGCGTTACTAAAAGGCACGACGCCGGTAGACACGGTAATCTGGAGCCCAGCAAGCGCGCTCGATAGCATCGCGCAACTCAGTACCACCGGTTTTGAGGGCCACACCATTCTGTTGCGCCTGAGCCGCCACTTCAAAGGCAATCGACTTGCTAATATCGCGGATACGCGATAGCGGCGGCAGCAATGCGCCCTTGCCTTCTTTTACCAGCGGAGCTTCCCGAGCCAGCGCCCGCGAGGCACTCATCAGCATTTCATCGGTCACCCGGGTTGCTTTAGCCGCCACCACGCCCAAGCCAATACCTGGGAAGATATAGGCGTTATTACACTGCGCGATGGGATAGGTGCGGCCGTTGAACACCACAGGTGCAAACGGGCTGCCGGTTGCCACTAATGCCTGACCTTCCGTCCAGCGGATGACATCTTCCGGTACCGCTTCCGCCTGAGACGTCGGGTTGGAAAGCGGCATAATCACCGGGTGCTCACAACTCGCGTGCATGGTGCGCACCACCTGCTCGGTGAAAATCCCCCGCTGGCCGCACACCCCAATCAATACCGTCGGACTGATTTGCGCGATGGTCTCCTCGAGCCCTTGTCCGTTCCAGTTGGCTACCAAGGCAGCATCGTGGGCCAAGCGGCGTTGAAAATCGCGTTGCCAGGGCTGGTCGGTAGTCATCAAGCCCTCGCGATCCACCATATAAATGCGCGCGCGGGCTTCGCTTTCGGTCAAGCCTTCGGCCTGCATCGCCACCACGACCTGCTCGGCAATGCCGCAACCGGCAGACCCGCCACCCACAAACACCACCCGCTGATCGGCAATCGTTTGCTCGCGGGCCTGACACGCAGCCATGAGCGTACCGACAACCACCGAGGCGGTCCCCTGTACATCGTCGTTAAAACAGCACAGCTGGTCGCGGTACTGCTCTAAAAGCGGCATTGCGTTGGCCTGAGCAAAATCCTCAAACTGCAGCAATACATTGGGCCAGCGACGCTTGACCGCAGCGATAAACGTCGCCATGAACTCATTGTATTCGTCCTGGCTGACCCGTTCATGCCGCCAACCCATATACATAGGGTCATCCAACAAAGCCTTATTGTTAGTACCCACATCAAGCATGATGGGCAGCGTGTACGCTGGGCTAATGCCGCCGCAGGCCGTATATAACGCTAGTTTGCCGATGGGAATACCCATTCCGCCGATGCCTTGGTCACCCAGGCCCAGAATCCGCTCGCCGTCGGTCACCACGATCACCTTGACGTTATCCTTGGTGGCACTGCGCAGAATGTCATCCATGTGCTCGCGGTCGGGGTAGCTGATAAACAGCCCGCGGTGGTTGCGATAGATATTGGAAAATTCCTGACACGCCTTGCCCACCGTAGGCGTGTAGATAATCGGCAGCATTTCTTCTAGATGCTGCGACACAAGGCGGAAATACAGCGTTTCGTTATCATCCTGAATGGCGCGCAGGTGAATGTGGCGCTCCAAGTCACTATGACACTGCTGGTACTGGCGATAGGCGCGTTCGAGTTGGTCCTCGATGGTCTCGACCTTTTGGGGCAATAGGCCGATCAAGTTGAACGCTAGCCGCTCCTGCTGAGTAAACGCACTGCCTTTATTCAATAGCGGCATTTCAAGAAGGGAAGGACCGGCATAAGGAAGGTATAAGGGGCGTTTGCTCGCGGTGGTCATAAGCACTCTCTTTTTTCGCAAATTTCTATTGCAATGCAGCAACATAGCGCGTCTGCAGTCATTGGGCGTAATGTAACATGCTCGTTCGACAAAGGTAGCAAACAGGCGTTTTAAAGCGACAAAAACGCCCCAACCGAAGTTGAGGCGCAAAGAGTAAAATGACCTAAAAGCGAGGTTAATTAGCAGGTTTTAGCAGTAGGCTGCTTAGCCGCCTCACCGGTAAAAAATAACGGACGTAGTTTAACGCCCACTATGTTGCCCGCAAACGCCGCAACTAGCCACACCCAACCGTGGAGGCTGCCCGAGGCGATCCCACTGAAATACGCGCCAATATTGCAGCCAAACGCTAACCGCGCGCCATAACCAAGTAATAGGCCGCCAATAATTGCCGCCAGCACCGAGCGCAGCGGGATCTTGAAGTTTGGCGCAAACCGCCCTGCCAGGCTGGCAGCCGCTAACGCTCCTAGCATGATGCCCACATTCATCACCGTGGTCACATCGCCCCACACGCTGGATGCCAGAGCCGCCTCGTTGCCTGCAGACTGCCAATAGCCCCACTGGGAAACATCGCCGCCGACCAATTCGAAGCCTTTAGCGCCCCACAGCGCAAATGCCGAGGTAATACCCCAAGGTCGACCTGCCAGCGCCAAGGTGGCAAAGTTCAACACCGCCAGCGCTACCGCCCCGGCTACCAGCGGCCACGGACCGGTTAACCAGCGTTGATACCCGTGCTTCTCAACCAACGGCGCTTTTTCCAACTTGCCATGACGGCCTTTTTCCATCACCACAGTAAACGCTGCAATCGCCGCAAATAGCACCAAGCTGATGGCGATACCACCACCGGCGCCCGCCACATTCACCAGAGACACTGGCTGGAAGGCAGGCAGACTTTGCCACCAGGCAAAGTGCGCGGTACCAATTACCGACCCGACAATGAAAAACACCAGGGTAATGACCATGCGCGCATTCCCGCCCCCAGCTGTAAACAAGGTGCCCGAGGCGCAGCCGCCGCCTAACTGCATGCCCACGCCGAACAGAAACGCGCCAACCAGCACTGAGATACCAATTGGCGACACAAACCCAGCCACCTCTCGGCCGAATAGCGTGCCGGCGCCAAGCGCCGGGAAAAACAATATGACGGCCAGCGCCAGCATGATCATTTGTGCTCGAAGGCCACGCCCACGCCGCTCTTTAATGAAGACACGCCAGGCGGAGGTAAAGCCAAACGCGGCGTGATAAAGCACCATGCCAAACAGCCCACCGACGATCATTAACAGGCCGGTATTGGCTTCAAATACCACGCCGATGACCAGCGCACCCAGTACAATTGCCGCCGCCACAATGAGTGGCACGCGATTGCTAGCGGACGGGGTTACAGTCGTTGTAGACATACACTCACCTTCAGCAACACCAAAAACGCCTGTCGGGGCAACAGGCGCTTTTGGACGATATGGACAACAGCGGTAAGCCTACCGCTGGCAAAAGATAGCGTGAAATGCTTTATTCATCGCCTTTTATATCATTATGGCATATATAAGAAACTTACGGCGCGGCATGACCGCTTTTTTAGCCAGTCCACCTTGAATCCTCGCGCGTTCGGCTGCATATCAATAGCTAAATTTCCTCATTCATGAGCACGTTTATGTCGTCCATTATTGATCCTCGCACCGGTGAAGCATTAACCACCCCTGATGCTGGTAACGACGGGCAAGCGAACGCTGACCGGCCACCGGTTCGCCCCGAAGAGGTCATCATTGACCTTAATGCGGGCAATATCCAGCAAGTTCTTGAAGCCTCAATGAAAGTCCCGGTATTGATGGATTGCTGGACACCAGACTCCGAGCCGTGCAGGCAGCTCATGGCGGTATTGGAAACGCTGGTGGTCGAGTACGGTGGGGCGTTCTTGCTCGCCAAACTGGATACTCAGGCCAACCCGGAAATCGCCAGTCAGCTGGGAGTGCAATCGGTTCCTGACGTCAAACTGATCAGCCAGGGCGGCTTGGTAGACGGCTTCCAAGGCGCGCTGCCTGAAAAACAGATCCGTGAGTGGCTAAACCGCTATTTCCCTGCTCCCGAAGACGCACCCCCCAGCCCCGAAGAACAGGCCGAAGCGGCACTCAACGCTGGCGACCCAGCCGGGGCACGGGAAATTTATCAAACGCTGATCAGCCAATACCCGGACCACTACCCCTATCAGGTCAGCCTCGCCCGTGCGCTGGTCGCCGAAGGGCGCCGCGACGAAGCCCGCAGCCTGCTGGATAACCTGCCGCCGGAAGAACGCGATGCAGCCCCCGCTCGCGGCGTTCGGGCCAGCATCGAGTTTGGCGAACAAGCACTTTCCGGCGAAGAAATTGCCGCGTTTGGCGATCGCACTGATAGCGAAGCACAATACCAGCGCGCCCTACGCCAAGTAGCAGATGGCCACTACGAAGCCGGACTCGATGCCCTGCTTGCGCTGATGAAGCAGGACCGTGCCTATAACGACGATGCCGCGCGCAAGACGTTGTTGCAGGCATTCGACGCGCTGGGCGCCGACCACCCGCTCACCGTCGCCTATCGCCGCAAGCTATTCGCCCTGCTTTACTAATTGCTCAGCGAGCCAGTAACGCATCCATCCGGGCTAGCGCCGCCTCCAACTGCGGGGCGGTAGTGCCAAAATTGAGCCGCACAAATCCAGGATGACCGAAGGCCGCGCCGTCTGACAGAGCAACGCCCGCCTGTTCAAGCAGCGCCGCCTGCGGCGATTCACCAAGGCTGGCTTGGCGCATATCCAACCACGCTAGGTAGGTCGACGACGGCGGGCTCATGTCGACCCCAGGCCAAGTAGCGACATGTGCCTTAAGCGTTGCTCGATGCTCTCGCAGCACCTGCAACAATGCTTGACGCCATGGCTCGCCATCGCGGTAGGCGGCCTCCGCTGCCACCAACCCAAGCACGTTGCCATCGGGCAGCAGGCCTTTGGTCGCCTGGGCGAAACGCTTACGCAGGCTCGGGTCGGGGACCACCGCGCAGGCAGTGGTAAGGCCCGCCAGATTAAACGTCTTCGATGGCGCCCAGAGGGTAATGGTGCGCTTGACCAACTCAGGGAAAGCCGCCACCAGCGGCTGGTGACGCGCCCCTTCGTCAAGCAGCAAATCGCAATGCAGCTCATCCGACACGACCCATAGATCGTGACGCTCGACAAACGCAGCAAGCGCGGCCAACTCACCATGCGACCACACGCGGCCGGTGGGGTTATGCGGGTGACACCAGAGTAGCAAACGGGTTTGCGGGGTGACGGCGGCCTCCAGCGCACCGATATCCAGCCGCCAGCTATCGTCTGAGCTGATCGGTGTGGCCAATGCCGCCTGCTGGGGCAACCGGCCGGTGCGCTCGGCCACGGCCAGAAACGGCGGATAGATCGGCGTGACGGTTAGTACGCCGTCCCCTGGTGCGGTCAGCGCCAAGGACGCCAGATGCAACGCCGGCACCACGCCCGGCAGCCACTGCTGCCACTCAGCCTGGATCGGCCACTGGTAGTGGTTAGCGCTCCACTGGCATAGGGTTTCTGTTAACGTGGCAGGCACTTCACCGTAGCCGTAAACGCCGTGCGCCACCCTAGCGTGCAGGGCGTCAATCACCGCAGGCGGCGATCGAAAGTCCATATCTGCGACCCACAAGGGCAGCACGTCGTCACCATAGCGGTGCCATTTTTGCGATGCCCAACCCTCAGCGGGGTGGCGTCGCTCAATGGGCGTGGCAAAATCAAATGCCATTATTGCTCTCACTTATCTAATACGGGGGTGCTATAGAGCATGCCGCAAGATGACTTTTATACCAAGGTGCGCGAGGGATGTCCGGCGCTGTTGCGCCAATGGCGAGCGCTCGGACAGGCCGATGCCGACGGCCTCGCGCTGATTCTTGCCGAGACGGCGCGGGTCGCTAAAATCGGCGAACCCAGCGAGACGCCCACCGGGGCCACACTGGATGCCTGGAGCCAGGCCAAGAACGTCGATATCCCGCTCTGGGCACCACGCACGGCCGTGTTCTTGCTAAACCAGATGCCGGCCAAGCCGCTACCAGACAGCGACTCTGAAGCCTGCGCCTGGGCCTACTGCTGGCTGCGCAACCGCCATTTTGACCACTTGGAAGATGCCCAACGGGCGTTGCCCGCGCATTTGCAGGCACCCCTGAAAAGCGCGCTGGCAGCTGCCTGGCGTGACCAGCAAGGGCTTCGTTTAGTGTAATGCGCACCGCCTAGACTTGACCAAGCGCTTGCTTGGGGTAATCCTTGAGCGCTTAACCAACCTTCTGGTTTATCCCCTACGCTGCTAATAAAATTAAAGGATGGCGCCAATGTTTACCCGTATCATCGAACCGGCGTTTTATGACACCGATGCCCTTGGCCATATCAATAACACCCGTCTTCCCGCCTGGTTTGAGCTAGCTCGCAACGACCTGTTCAGGTTATTCACCCCCGACCTGAACCCTAAAGCGTGGCGGCTGATCATGGCGCGGATGGAGGTCGACTACCGTGCTGAACTGTTTTACGGTCACGATATCGAATTACGTACGTACCTGACGCGCCTGGGCAACAGCTCATTTACCGTCACCCAGGAGGCGCGCCAGCACGGCAAGTTAACCAATGTTGGGCATACGATCCTGGTGCAATACGATCATCATGCCAAATGCACCGTGCCCATTGAAGGCGATTTGCGGGAAGCGCTCGAAGCCCATCTGCAAGAAGCGCCCGCCCCCGCCTGAACCGCTACGCCCCGGCAACGGGGCGGCCAGGAGTGCCCCATGGCGATCCGCTACAATCTATGGCTAGACCCGGACAACACTGCCCAACACCGCGCCGTTGAGGCGGACCTTGAGCGCTATTTTATGGAGCGCTTTGCAGACTATCCGCATATCCGCTTGTTCGGTGCCGACCCCTACGATTATGATGCGCCGTTCAACCGACTTTACGATGTGCTAATGGCGCGAGCGGCTGAATACTGTGAACGTACCTGGCATTATGTCGCGTCTCCGGAACAGCTCAACCGCTGCTTTTTTCGCGCCGTTGGCCGCTCCACCAAGTTTGTTCGGGAATAATCCTGCACAACAATACTGCCAGTAAGAGACCCGCCCATGGTGATTCGCACCGATCATGCCCCAGACGAGCGCCAACTGGCGATTATTACCCAACAGCTTGGCCGCCCACCAAAAGGCATTGAGGCCGTGGCCGCCGTGGATAGCAACAACACGCCGCTGGTGCTGCGTATGGCACCGATTGTCGAAGGCAAACCTTTCCCGACGCTTTACTGGCTATGCTCCGATGTACTTAAAGTCGAGATTTCGCGCATCGAAGCCGTGGGCGTCATCAAGTCACTGGAACAGCAGTTACAGGACGAGCCTGACTTCCTGGCCGCCTACCAGCAAAGCCACCGTGACTATGTTGAGACGCGCTGGGCGTTGATGAGTGAGGCACAGCGCGCCGAGGTCGCTGAGCGCGGTTACACGGACGTACTCACCAAGCGCGGCATCGGCGGCATTAGCAACTGGCATCAGGTACGTTGTTTACACACCCAGTACGCGCACCACCTGTGCGGCAATAATGTCATTGGCCAATGGCTGGATACCCACCATCACGTCAACACCTGCCTAGCTTAAAAGGAAGTGAGATGTCTCGAATTTGCGTTTACCTTGGCTCGCGGGAAGGTAACAGCCCCGCCTTCCGTCATGCCGCCCAAACACTTGGACAAACCCTTGCGGCTCGCGGACACACGCTGGTTTACGGGGGCGCCCGGGTTGGTTTGATGGGCGTGCTAGCCAATGCGGCACTGGAGGCGGGCGGCGAAGTTATCGGCGTCATGCCGGACCATCTGGTAGAGCGCGAGCAGGCCCATTTTGGCCTCAGCGAGTTAATCCGCGTACCCAACATGCACGAACGCAAGGCCACCATGGCCGCTAACGCCGATGGTTTCATCGCCTTGCCCGGCGGCATTGGCACCTTTGAAGAACTGTTCGAGACGTGGACCTGGGGCTATCTGGGCTTACATGAAAAACCGCTGGGGCTGCTCAATATTGAGGGTTTCTATACGCCGCTACTGACATTTTTGAATAGCACCGTCGAGCAAGGGTTCATGGCACAAGCAACCCGTGACATGCTACTTGATGCCGAGACCCCCGACGCGCTGCTTGAGGCGCTAGAAGCACAAGGATAGAGGGGCGCGGCGAGCCATCTACTGGCAAAGCTGGCGGGTTCGCTGGTAGGTCAACTGCAGTAGCCGCGCATCCTCACCGGCGCGGTGGCGGTGAATACCGCGCTCGGCAATGACGGCTTCCTTGGTATCGCTCCACAGCGCCTGCTGGTCTTCGCTAAGCAAGATTCTCAACGCTTCCAGACGAAAACCCGGCAGCATCCCCGCGTGATGAAACAGCAGCGAAAGCCAGGTGTTGTCGTACCCCCAGCTATCGCTATACGCCTTACCCTCGCCACTTAGCTCGTCGTTAAGCCAGCGCGCCACTTGGCGCACCGGATAGCCTTCACGCATTAAGCGCTCGCGCGCAATGCCGTGTAGCAACTCAGCCTTGGGGTCCCAGTGCGTCCACTCTTCAAGCGGTTGAATCAGAAACGCGCAGCTGGTGCCGTCGGCACGGGCAATTCCCACCTCAATCGGGTAGCTACCGCGCCCGAAACCGGACGCTTCAATATCCAACACGGTAGGTAGCGTCTCGGACACGGACGGCCTCACTTGCGAAAAAGGCAACGGCACATCATGCCGCGACAGGGTCGGACGGCTGACGCACCAGACTTTGCCAGTAAGCGGCCTGGTCGGCATCGGCCGTTAAGCCCAGCTCACCAACCCGGTAAGCATGCGCAAGACGCTCAGCCGCTAACGAGTGGCCGGATTGCGCCGCACGGGCATACCAGGTGACCGCATAATCATCACGGCGCGGATACTGCACGCAGCCGTGCTCGTAAATTTTTGCTGCCTGATACTGAGACTTTACATCGCCTGCATGGGCAGCTTCCAGCACATAGCGTGCACCACGCGCTTTATCCTGGGGCGATAAGCTACGTTGAAACAGCATGTGGCCGTAAACGGAAAGTGCATCGGGATGGCCCGCCTCGGCGCAGCGCTTAAACAAGCGCAGCGTTAACCGCTGGGTACGCGGCGAGCGTGGCAATAACCAACGATTTTGAAACAGCCGCTCGGCTAGCCGAAACTCCAGCCGAGTAAACAAAGATGATGCCTGTGTCATGGCAAACGACTCTGCCTGTTTGTTGAAACATTGGGCTAGCCGTCACTCCCTATGAGACAACCAACCACGCGATAAACCGGCCCTTGGCCGGTCAATGGGCTGGCAAGCATACGCCTGCCGTGGCAACGACTCAACCCCTCTGATTTGCTGCTTGGCGAACGCCTCGCTAACATGCCACACAACCCCCGTCGCGATGCACTGAAATCGGTGTGCATCCCGCTGGTAATCGTATTCATACAAGGAGACCATCATGCAAACGCGACCATTGGGCAGAACCGGGATGGACGTCAGCCGTCTTTGCCTGGGCACCATGACGTTTGGCGAACAAAACAGCGAAGCCGAGGCCCACGAACAGCTTGATCGCGCCGTCGCCTTTGGCATCAACTTTATTGATACTGCCGAAATGTACCCAGTGCCGCCCAAGGCCGAGACCCAGGGGTTAACCGAACACTATATCGGTAGCTGGCTCAAGCAGCGCGGCGAACGCGACGACGTCATTATCGCCACCAAGGCTGCCGGCCCCGGGCTTGACCATATACGCGGTGGGCCGCGTCTGACCCGCGAACACCTCTTCAAGGCGATCGACGCAAGCCTTGAGCGCCTGCAAACCGACTACGTCGACCTTTACCAGCTGCATTGGCCCGATCGCAGCACCAACTTTTTCGGCAAGCTGGGCTATACGCATAACGAAGAAGAAGATGCCACACCGCTTGAGGAGACCTTGAGCGCCCTGAAAGAGCTCGTCGACGCCGGTAAAATTCGCGCTATCGGCCTGTCAAACGATACCCCCTGGGGCACCATGCGCGCCCTTCAGCTTGCCGACCAGCTCGATGTACCGCGGGTTGCCTCGATCCAAAACCCCTACAACCTGCTCAACCGTTCGTTTGAAGTGGGTATGGCGGAAATCGCCCACCGCGAAGACGTCGGGCTACTGGCCTACTCGCCGCTGGGTTTTGGCGTGCTCTCGGGTAAATATCTGAATGGCGCACGGCCGCCTAAAGGGCGCCTCACCTTGTACGAACGTTTCAAGCGCTACACATCGCCAGAAGCCGAAGCCGCCACCCACGCCTATGTAGCGCTGGCGCGGGATTACGGCCTCGACCCAGCGCAAATGGCCCTCGCGTTCGTCAATTCGCGCAGTTTTCTGACCAGCAACATCATTGGCGCCACCACCATGGAACAGTTGGAAAGCAACTTAGCCAGCGAAAGTCTCAAGCTTGACGACGACCTGTTGGAAGCAATCGACGATATCCATCACCGCATGCCCAACCCCTGCCCTTGATAGAAGATTACGCTATCGATCTCATAGCCTCGGCCATCGCCGAGGCTTGGTATAATGTGGTCCATTACATCGACGATGTCCCAAGGAAGCTGCCATGTTGAGCGTTATTTCACCGGCCAAAACGCTGGATTTTGAAACCCCGTCAACCACCCAAGACGTCAGTCAGCCGGATTTTCTGGCTGATAGCCAAGCACTCATCGATATCCTGCGCGACTATTCACCGCAGCAGATCAGCGACCTCATGGGCATTAGCGACAAACTGGCAGGCTTGAACGCGGCCCGCTTTACCGAATGGCAGCCGCCGTTTTCGCTGGAAAACGCCAAGCCCGCCGCCCAGGCCTTTCAGGGTGATGTGTACACGGGGCTTGAAGCTGACACGTTCAGCGACAGTGAGAATCGCTTTGCTCAACAGCACCTGCGTATTCTCTCAGGTCTTTATGGCCTGTTGCGCCCGCTGGATCTGATCCAGCCCTACCGGCTTGAGATGGGCACCAAACTAGCTAACTCGGCAGGCAAGGATCTCTATGCCTACTGGAAGCCCACGCTAACCAAAGCGCTGGACGCAGCTATTGCCGAAAGCGGTTCAAAGGTGCTGGTTAACCTGGCTTCCAACGAGTATTTCAAAGCCGTTGATGCCAAGAAACTGGATGCCCGGATCATCACGCCGGTATTTAAAGATGAAAAAAATGGCACCTTCAAGATCATCAGCTTCTACGCCAAAAAGGCGCGCGGCCTGATGAGCGCCTGGATAATTCGTCAGAACATTAACGACCCCGAGGCGCTAAAAGCATTTGATGTTGCCGGTTACCGCTTCGATGCCGCCGCGTCACAAGGCGATACCTTTGTCTTCACCCGGCGCGAAGCCGAGCGTTAAACACACGCCTAGAAAAAACGCACTGCTTTCGCCGCACGAGGCTTCAAAAACTGCTGGTGGACCGCGCTGAAAGACGCTGTATCACAGCGGTGAAGCCACTCGTAGGCCACCATATCCGCCGAGACCGCCTGCGCCCCCAAGGCACAGGCCCTCTCGCGCGCCAGCATCGCTTCCTCGGCCCGGCGGCTTGCCGTCGCCTCGCTGAGCCAATAGACCGCATAGCCTTCGGCTAATAGCCCGAGTGCCGTTTGCAGTACGCAAATATGCGCCTCGGTGCCGCACAACACCACCTGATGCCTGCCCGACGCATGCAGCGCCTCACGAAACACGGCTTCCTCCATAATCCCGAAGTGCTGCTTTTGCCATATCGTGGGCGCTTGTCGGGCTTCCAGTAACGCTAGTGCCGTGCCCCCAAGTTTCTCGGGCATTTGTTCAGTTAGCCATACGGGCACTGCCAGCGCATCGGCTACGCCAAACAGCCAATGAGCCTCGCTTATAGCGGCCTCACCGCCGTCAATCGCTGGCAGTAAGCCCGCTTGGAAATCGACCATCAGCAGTAAACTTTTATCGCGTTGCAAGCGCACGATGCCACCTCATTATTGTCTTTATACAAAGACAGATTGAAACAGACGACGCACGATGCGTATAGGCGTTAAACTTGGTTCATTGCATCACCTTCGCGCCCCAGCGGCGCTTGTTAATCCGGAGACACACAATGTTGCGACAGTTTTTCGTCATCTTATTGGTAGGCGCAATGGGCTTTGGCCTGGCGGTCGAGTCCGCCGACGCACGACGCTTCGGTGGCGGCGCCAGCAGCGGCAGCATGTCGCGCTCGGCAGATCGTCCGGCGGCTACCCAGCAACAGCAGGCACAGCGCAACGACCAGGGCCAAGCAGGTTCAGCAGCGGCCCGTCGCGGCGGAATGGGCGGCATGTTCGGAGGCTTATTGGCCGGCGGACTTTTGGCCGCGCTGTTCTTTGGCGGCGCCTTTGATGAGTTGCGCTTGATGGATCTGCTGGTCATGGCAGGCGTCGCTCTGCTGGCAGTCATGGCCTTCCGGGCAATGCGCCAGCAGCGAGCGCCCGCACCCTCGTCTTCGGGTCATGCACGGTCGAGCGGCCCCACCTCTGCACCACGTTTCGACGCGCAAGAAGGCAGCAGCGCTGCAACCGACAGCCACTCAGGCGCAACAACGCCTGAGTGGTTTGATAAAGAACGCTTCTTGAGTGGCGCCAAAGAGCATTTCATGACCCTGCAGCGCGCCTGGGACAATAACGACTTCAGCCGCATTCAGGAGTACGTAACGCCCGCATATTACAACGTGCTGCGCGAAGAACGCGCCCAGCAGCCCGCCAATAACCGTACCGAGATTGTGCGCTTATTCGCCGAGTTGGGTAATGTTGCCGAAGTGGGCGACCAGGCCGAAGCGACGGTCATTTTCCACGGCCTACTGGAAGAAAACGGAGAACAAACCGAGTTCAACGAGACCTGGCACTTAACCCGGGCGATGCGCGACGATGCCCCCTGGTACCTGCAAGGCATCGAGCAAAATCCGGGTGCTTAACCACTCAGGCCATAACGGATAGCGTTAAAAAACAAACGCCCTGCTTTTAAATAAAGCGGGGCGTTTTAGTAGCAATACCACGAAAGGGGCGAAGATGAGAGCTTAAATAAAGCGCCCCAGACCCACAGCGGTACGCAACTTATCCATCGTCACCGCGGCTTCCTCGCGTGCGCGCTCTGCCCCGCGCTGGAGTACCGTTTCAATATGCCCAGGGTCTTCCATTAGCGCGTTGTAACGCTCGCGGGGTTTTTCAAGATGGGCGTTGAGATACTCAAACACCTGATTTTTCGCATCACCCCAGCCAATGCCCTCGGCGTACTGCTGGCGCATGGTCGCGGTTTCCTCGGCCGAGGCAAAGGCCGCATAAATCTGAAACAGCGTGCAGGTATCAGGGTCTTTTGGCTCGCCGGGCTCCAGCGAGTTGGTTTTGATTTTACGCACCAGCTTTTGCAGCTTTTTCTCAGCCGCGAATAACGGAATCGTGTTGTTGTAGCTCTTGGACATTTTGCGCCCGTCCAGCCCGCCAAGCACCTGGCTCTTTTCATCCACCACCGCGTTGGGCAGGATGAAATACTCGCCTTTATATAGGTGATTGAAGCGCCCGGCGATATCCCGCGCCATCTCGATATGCTGAATCTGGTCGCGGCCCACAGGCACCTTGTTGGCGTTAAACATCAGAATATCCGCCGCCATCAGCACGGGGTAGCCGAATAACCCCATGGTGATGCCTTTATCCGGATCCTGATTACCTGCTTCCTCGTTCTCAGCCACAGCGGCTTTATAGGCGTGGGCGCGGTTCATCAGCCCCTTGGCGCATACGCAGGAAAGCATCCAGGTTAGCTCGGGGATTTCTGGAATATCCGACTGGCGGTAAAAAATGGCGTTATCGGTATCCAGCCCAAGGGCCAGCCAGGTCGCGGCGATTTCCAGGCGCGACTGCTGAACGCGCTCGGGATCCTGGCACTTGATCAGCGCGTGGAAATCGGCCAGAAAGTAGAACGACTGAACGCTGGGATCCTGGCTCGCCTCAATGGCGGGTTTGATCGCCCCCACGTAGTTGCCCAGATGGGGCGTACCGGACGTAGTGATACCGGTTAGAACACGGGTTTTGGGTGACTGACTCATAAGGCATTCAAGCTCTTGGGCAAATAGCGCTATGATAACGCGGCCTTGTGTCAGTGGTCACTACTGCCAATCGACAAGCTGCCACCCTGAGCGAGTACTGTCCCCTGATCCTGACCCAGATATAGATTCTGAAAAGGCGCTAGCTAACAATTCATCATAAACAATGCTACCACTACCGCTCACCGTTACACGCTGACCTCTTAGACTCCCGAAAAAATCGGATCCCGAGTTTACTGATATATCGGTGTAGGGTGCGTATACATTGGCCACTACGCGATTACTGGCACTAAAGTTCACTCCAGTTTGATTGCCGGAGTAGCCTGAAAATATCGAAAACGTTGGGTTACCTTGATTATTCAGCGAGTTCGCTTCGGGCATATTTAATACGCTCCCAAAATCAACCCGGCCAGAGACAAAAATAGTCAAGCTACTGTCGTCATCAATCACTAAGCCTGCACCACCGCCGTCCATAGTAAAGTCACCATCCACAATGACCGCTATATCACCACCGCTGACGCGCAAGGATGGTGAGCTCGTTAGACGAAGATGATTAACTCGATAGAAACTTGTCGGTTCTTCCATTAGCGTATTTGAAGTTGGTTCAGCATGCTCAACCCAGCGATTAACGTTCCATGTTTTATCAAAACGTGACATGGCAGTTGGCGTGAAGCGCCATTGTTCATTGGGATAACTACCAACTGTGACATCACCAATAGTGGGTATTTCATCTTGATAGCGAACGATCTCATCTTTGAGACTCTTGCCGTTAAAATCGATGGGATCGCAGTCTTGCTCGGCTATCGGCGTTAAAGAAAGTTCGGCATTGGTCATAAAATTCTGCCGATTGGCGGCATCTAAGTGGTCCGAAACGGGGTCGCGGCTAGATATAATATCGCCCCCAGCGTAAATAGCCTCTCCTACGCTAGCAGCATAATTGCTAAACCTAATGTCTTGTTCAGCGCGAACTTCCCCATCCACCCGCGTGCTACTGCCGAACAATACATTGGACAAGCTGTCAACGTTCCCTCTGACGCGCCCACCCCCAGCGTTCAGATTGACATTTTGGTTGGCCAATATGCTACCAAACACCTGGGACGAACCAGTCATTGTCACGCTGCCCAAGGCCTCTATTCCACCGTGAAGTTGTTCATTCCCGCCCAGTTCAACATTGGCGTTTTCAGTGGTCGTTCTTAGTAGTGGTAAATCATCGCTGGCAAACCGCCCCGGCTCCCCACTCCATCCCCCATCGCTAGAACGATAGCTGCTAATGATGGAGCCACCTCCTGATGATACCCCCTCACAACCCACTACAGGAGATTGAAAAGGCGTTGGGTTGCCCGAACCTTCACCTAGGGCATAAACTAATCTCGATTGACCGCGCGCACTTTGGCGTAACCCATCATCCAAGGCGGTAATAGCAATTTGATCGCCCTCTAGTCGCTCAAATTCCAATACAAAATTTTCCACCAGCGTACCGTGTATTTCGGCTTGGTCTTCTGAGCTTAGCTCCTCATAATTGTTGGGCAGCAGTTGTTTGAAAAAATCATCCAATGCACCTTCTTCGAGCAATGCTTCCACCTCTCGCCCGCGTAGACTTTTGGTTTGCCCGACAGAAACTAATTCGTTATTAGCTAATAGATCATTAAGATATTCGTTGCGGCGCGTTGTGTTATCTGGGTCGACCAACGCTGATAAGGTATTTTCTGCGGTCATCTGCGCCTGAGTCGAAGCACGATAATTACCCGCCAAGCGCTCATCCACCAGCGCGGTTTGCATGCCCGAAAGGCCCAGCGTCATGGCACCGGCGAGCAGCGCCATAACGATCACTAGCGCCGCGCCTTGTTGTTTCATGGTGCATTACATCCATTTCGATTGGTGTTCAAATTTCCATTCCCGGGAACATAACACCGATCGTTATACATCTGGTCACCATTCATGTAGTAACCGGGGTTATTAGGGTCGGGGTCCCGGGTGTCATTATCATCGTTGCCATCATTATCGTCGCCATTTTGCTCAGTACCCAGCACAGCAGTGCGGTGGGTGACATGGAAGACAATCGACTCACCGTTATTTTCAATCGGCAGTGACACGCGATAAAGGGCGTTGTTATCCAGAACGGGATCACCCAACTCGTGAGCGTCTTCCGTGCAATGGCTGTCACCACCGGAGCTACCCTTGGGAAAGCTGACCAGCGGCTGATTGCCTTCGTCGGTATCGGCCACGGTGCAGGTGCACTGGTCTTTTTCCTGCACCTGCTCTGTCTCGCATTCAAGCGTGTAGCGCCCTGGCCCATTCTGGCGAATCTCACTTGTCACGCGCTGGGCGATAAACACCAGGTTTTCCTGCTTACGGCTAATCGTGTCAACGTTTTGGAAGGTTTGAAAGGTCGTCAAGAACAGCTGCCCCGCCCCCAGGATGATGATGGTGCCGATCACCATCGCCACCATCAGCTCTACCAGAGTAAACCCGCGTTGGGAATGCCTCATTGCACTCCCTCCAGGCTGGGCAGGCGGAAGGTATAGTCAAGCTGGTCATTAGCGTCTTCGCTAAGTGCAAGGGTGACGGTAAACCGACACGCACCTTCATCACTGTCTTTCTCGATGCCGCTGTCGCTTTCAATGGCATTACGCAAGGGGGTGTGGTCGCTATCCTCAAACCATTGATCTCGCCAGTCTGTTTGAACCGCCCCAACGTCAATAGCATCGCAGCCTTGTCCAGGCTCAAGCGTTGCCCACAGGCGCTCCTGTGCATCGGCGGCGGCCACGCTTGCCACTGAGCGTTGGTAGCCAAGCGAGGCGCTTTGCAGTGCTTTCAGCTGCATGGCTGCCACGCCCACCAGGCCAAGCGACAGCACCAGTAGCGCAATCAGTGCCTCGACAAGGCTGAAGCCGCGCTGCGACGTCATGAGGTCACCTTGCGCAGGCTGCCGGTTTCACGAACACGGATCGTCACCGGGTCAATATCGTCTTCCGAGTCGGCTGGCGCGAGCGTAATCTCGCATTGGCCCTCACCATCGTCACAATCGCTGATATCCGCGTCGCCCAGGCTTTCAAACACTAACGAGAAATTGCCTTGGGGCTTGGTAATATTGGCCGTTTGCCCTACTCGCATAACAGCCGCCTCGCCGCCATTCTGCGGGCTTTCGGCCCAGTAACACCAAGCGTTGTAAACGTACCGGGGACCATCGTCGCCACTTTCATCAATCCGCTCTTCGTCGCGGCATTCATCAGGACGGCGTATCGAGGTTGCTGTGTCAGGCGGTGAGAAGTTGACGGTGATCGGCTGGCGTTGCTTGATGGCTTCGCTGCGCGCAAAGGTCATCACCGATTGAAGTTGGTTAACATCACCGGCCAGTTGCTGGCGGGCCATAAACGTAGAAAAGGAGGGCACGGCGATTAGCATTAACAACGCCGCGATAACCAGTACCAGCATCAATTCAATAAGGGTAAAACCGCGTTGACGCATAGGCTACCAGCATCCATCGGGTGATTGTCTGCCCCTGGCATCCAGGATCAACGGCTCGCCGCAGCCATCGTCTCGGTCGGTCTCGGCCGTTAGCGTATAGCCGCCATTCTGACTGCCGGTCGACACTTCAATGGTGTAGTGCCCTTCTGGCGAGGTGGCCGGTACGTCATCGCAATTGTCGTAGGTATAGGACTGAGTGTTACAGCGCTCAAGCGCAGATGCCGCTTGCATGAGCCCCGCATGGGCATCCGTTCGCAGCGATTTTTGTGCGTAGCGGGTATAGCTGGGGTAGGCAATGGCCGCCACGATGCCGATGATGGCCAACACAATCATCAGTTCAATTAGGGTAAAGCCGCGTTGGCCGCCTGATGAAATGCGGCCGGAGGAAGGATGAGAAACATAAGACACGCGGCTCTGCTCCTGTATTGGTTAACTCATACTATTTCAGTATGTCGTAAACCCATACGCTTTGCATCACGAAGTCTTTGTTTAGCCGCTGGCAATCACCCGTTCACGCAGTTCACGGGGCATCGAAAAGGTAATCGTTTCTTCACGCCCTTGAAGCTCTTGTGGCACGGTCGCGCCCATGGATTGAAGGCGCTCGATCACACCTTTGACCAGTACTTCCGGGGCACTGGCACCGGCGGTAACGCCTACGCAGCTGACGCCGTCCAGCCACTCGGGAACGATCTGCTCGGCGTTATCGATCAGATAAGCGGGCGTGCCCATGCGCTCGGAAAGCTCGCGTAGACGATTCGAGTTGGAGCTATTAGGACTACCCACCACCAACAGCAGATCGCTGTCGGCGGCGAGTTCACGCACTGCATCCTGACGGTTTTGCGTGGCGTAGCAGATGTCGTCTTTGCGCGGGCCTTGAATCGCGGGGAATTTATCGCGCAGCGCGTCGATCACCTTGGCGGTGTCGTCCATCGACAGCGTGGTTTGCGTCACAAAGGCCAGTTGCGAAGGGTCCTTGACGTCCAGGTTGGCGGCATCGTGCTCGTCTTCCACCAAGTAAATACGGCCACCGTGGGAAGTATCGTAACGCCCCATGGTGCCTTCAACTTCCGGATGGCCCTGATGGCCGATCAAGATGCACTCCTGGCCGCGCTTGGCATATCGCAGCACTTCAATGTGCACCTTGGTGACCAACGGGCAGGTAGCGTCAAACACTTTCAGGCCGCGCTGCTCGGCTTCTTGCTGGACTGCACGGGAAACCCCATGGGCCGAGAAAATCACAATCACATCGTCGGGCACTTCGTGCAGTTCCTCGACGAATACCGCGCCGCGCTCACGCAGGGTTTCAACCACGAAGCGATTATGCACCACTTCATGACGGACATAGATCGGCGGCCCAAACACATCCAGCGCCCGGTTAACAATATCGATTGCCCGGTCGACCCCTGCGCAAAAGCCACGCGGGTTGGCCAGCTTGATTTCGATGGGGTGTGTTTGCTGCTGTGATTGCGGTTTTGACAACATGAGTCTCGCGCCTTGGTACAGAGCACCGTTGGATGAATTCAGCCGCCTGTCAGTAAGTGATCTCTCAGTGCGTCGTGACCGGCTTCACGTCGAGCACTTCAACCTCAAACGTAAGGGTACGCCCCGCCAAGGGATGATTAAAGTCGACCTCAATCCGATCACCTTCAATGGTTTTGACCACACCTGGCAATTCCGTTCCCGCTTTATCGGCAAATGACATGACCATACCAATCTCCGGCACTTCATCGCCGAAGTCATCACGCTTCAGCGTTTGAATGTTCTGCGGATTATGCTGACCAAAGGCATGTTCGGGGGTAATCTCGAAGCTGCCCTCTTGACCCGCCGCCATGCCTTTAATCGGATGCTCAAAACCGGGTGGCAAGTTGCCATCTCCATACTGGAAGGTAGCGGGCACTTTCTCTTTGGTCGAGTCCACCACGGTGCCGTCTTCCAGCTTGAGCGTGAAGTGCAGAGTCACTTCCATGCCGTCATCAATTAAATAGTCGCTCATTGCGTTACTCGCTGTTGGAGGTAGACGAAGTCCGCTGGGCTTTTTTGCGCCGCCGCTCGCCCATTACCGATTCCCAAATTAGCCCGACCGCCCCTAGGGTAATGCCTATATCTGCCACATTAAATGCAGGGTAGTACCAGCCCGCCGCATGAAAAGACAGAAAATCGACCACGTAGCCGTGAACAAGCCGATCATAAAGATTGCCCAGCGCGCCGCCGATAATCAGTGGTAGCGCGACAGCCAGCAGCTTTTCATCGGCCCTGATACGCGACAGCCAAATGCTCAGACCAATACTCGCCCCAATCGCAACAATCGCAAAGAACCAACGCTGCCAGCCCGGGTGCTCTGATAAAAAGCTGAACGCCGCTCCCGTGTTGTGTAAAAGCGTGAGATTGAAAAACGGCAGCACCTCGACCGGCTGGGCGTAGTTCAACATGCTCGTCGCCAGGTACTTGGTGGCCAGGTCGAGCACGATCACCGCCGCCGCCAACCACAACCAGCGCAGCGGCCGGTGCATCGGCGGCCGCTGTAAGGGGTGGGCGTTTGCTGGGCTTGTATCATTAGGCATAGTAACGAATCTCTCCGCTGCCTTCGGGCAAGTTGCTGATACAGCGGCCGCATAAATCGGGATGCGCCGCATGGGTGCCCACATCCGGACGATGGTGCCAGCAGCGCTCGCACTTGGTGTGCTCACTTTGAGAGACCACGACCTTCAGGCTTTCAAGCTCGGTGGCTTCGGCATCTTCGGCCTCGGCCAGCGGTTTCAAGTGCACCTCGCTGGTCAGCATCACAAAGCGCAGCTCATCGCCCAGTTTGGTCAGCGTCATGTTGAGCTCGTCACTCACGAAAAGCGTCACCTCGGCCGCCAGGCTGCCCTTGATCACCTTGGCGTTGCGGGCATCTTCCAGACACTTGTTAACCGCGTGCTTGACCTCAAGCACCTGCTCCCAGAAATCACGACCCATCTTGGCGTTATCATCCAGGGTATCAAGGCCGGTGTAATAGGTTTCCAGCAGGACACTGTCGCCGCGCTCACCGGGGATATGCTCATAAATCTCCTCGGCGGTGAACGACAGAATCGGCGCCACCCAGCGGCTCAGCGCTTCCACCACATGGTACAGCGCCGTTTGCGCGCTGCGCCGGGCAAGCGAATCGGCTTGCGTGGTGTATTGGCGATCCTTGATCACATCCAGGTAGAAGCCGCCCAGTTCACGGGCGCAGAAGCCGTGCACCTGCTGGTAGACATCCAGGAAGCGGTATTCGTCATAAGCGGTGTCGATACGCCCCTGCAACTGCGCGGCGCGGTCGACCACCCATTGATCCAGCGCCAGCATGTCGCCAAACGCCACCTGGTCCTTCGCGGGATCAAAGCCGTTAAGGTTAGAGAGCAGGAAGCGCGCGGTGTTACGGATACGCCGGTAAACATCCGCAGTGCGCTTCAAAATCTCATCGGAGACCGCCATTTCACCAGAGTAATCGGTGGACGCCACCCACAGGCGCAAAATGTCGGCGCCCAGCTTATCCATCACCGTTTGCGGCACAACCACGTTGCCGATCGACTTGGACATCTTGCGACCCTGGGCGTCCACGGTGAAGCCATGGGTCAACAGCTGGCGATACGGCGCGTGGCCGTCGATGGCCGAGCCGGTCAACAGTGACGAATGGAACCAGCCGCGGTGCTGGTCGGAGCCTTCCAGGTACAGGTCCGCCCTCGGGCCGCTCTCGTGGCCATGCGGGTGCGAGCCGCGCAGCACGTGGCGGTGAGTGGTGCCGGAGTCGAACCACACATCCAGCGTATCGGTGACTTTGTCGTACTCGTCGGCTTCCGCGCCTAGCAGCTCCGCCGGGTCGAGTTTAAACCAGGCGTCGATGCCTTGCTGCTCGACGCGTTTGGCAGCCTCCCCCATCAATTCCACGGTGCGCAGGTGCAGCTCGCCGGTCTGCTTGTGCAGGAAGAACGGGATTGGCACGCCCCAGTTGCGCTGGCGGGAAATACACCAGTCCGGGCGATTGGCGATCATACTGTGCAGGCGCGCCTGGCCCCAGGCAGGGGTAAATTGCGTCGCCTCGATGCCTTCCAGCGCACGTTCGCGCAGGGTTTTGCCGTCCTTACCTTGGATATCCATGCCCACAAACCACTGGGCGGTGGCACGGTAAATCACCGGCGTTTTATGCCGCCAGCAGTGCATGTAGCTGTGTTTGATCGGCGTGTGGGCCATCAAGGCGTTCACTTCACGCAGCTTCTCGACGATATGCGGGTTGGCCTTCCAGATCATCTGGCCGCCGAAGAACGGCAGGTCGTCCGCATACACGCCGTTGCCCTGCACCGGGTTGAGCATGTCATCGAACTCCATGCCATGCTCGCGGCAGGTAATGAAGTCGTCCATACCGTAGGACGGCGCAGAGTGCACGATACCGGTGCTGCCCACTTCGGACTCGACGTAATCGGCCAGGTATACCGGCGAGAGACGATCATAGAACGGATGGCGGAAATTGATTAAATCCAGCGCCTCACCCTTGGTGGTGGCGATCACCTCGCCAGTCAGTTCATAGCGTTCCAGGCAGCTTTCGACCAGATCTTCCACCAACAGCAATAGGCGCTCGCCGGTATCGACCAGCGCGTAGGTGAACTCGGGATGAACGTTGAGCGCCTGGTTGGCCGGGATGGTCCAGGGCGTAGTGGTCCAGATCACCACGGCGGCGGGTTTGGGCAGCGCCTTCAAACCAAAGGCCGCGGCCAGCTTGTCTGCGTCTTCCACCGGGAAGGCCACGTCGATGGCGTCAGATTTTTTATCGGCGTACTCGACCTCGGCTTCAGCCAGCGCCGAGCCACAGTCGAAACACCAGTTGACCGGCTTCAAGCCCTTGAAGACGTAGCCCGCGTCGACCATCTCGGCCAGCGCGCGGATCTCGCCCGCTTCGTTGGCGAAATCCATCGAGCGGTAGGGGTGGTCCCAATCGCCAATTACACCCAGACGCACAAAGTCAGCCAGTTGGGTTTCAATCTGTGCGGCGGCGTACTCGCGGCATAGCTCGCGGGCAGTATCTGGCGCCAGATGCTTGCCGTGGGTGGTTTCCACCTTGTGCTCAATGGGCAGGCCGTGACAGTCCCAGCCCGGCACGTAGGGCGCATCAAAACCCGCCAGGTTCTTCGATTTGACGATAATATCTTTAAGAATTTTGTTAACGGCGTGACCGATATGAATGCTGCCATTGGCATACGGAGGGCCATCGTGCAGCACGAACAGCGGCGCTCCCGCGCGTGCTTCGCGCAGGCGCTGGTAAAGGTTCATATCCTGCCATGCGGACACGCGCCCTGGCTCCTGCTTAGGCAGCATACCTCGCATGGGAAAGTCGGTTTCTGGCAAGTTTAGCGTGTGCTTATAATCCATAATCCGGTCAGCCGTCGTTATCATCGGCGGAATCGCCCGCCAAGGAAGAATCAGAAGAAGCGGTCTCTCGCCCGAGCGGGGCCGAGGCCAGCGGTAATGTTGCGCTTTTGCCAGCGGCGGCGGCCGCAAAATAGCGCCGCGCCTGGCGCTGATCGCGCTCAATCTGCGCTTTCAGTGCCTCAATATCGTCAAACTTCACCTCGCCCCGCAGCCGTGCGCAAGGCACTACCGTCATGCGCTGGCCGTAAAGGTCGCCTGAAAAATCGAACAGGTGCACCTCCAAGGTCGGCCGCTTGGCGCCTACCGTGGGGCGAAACCCAACGTTGGCTACGCCGAAGTAGCGCTTGCCGTTTTCCAGCTCACTCACCACTGCGTACACGCCGCGTAGCGTGAGCGGCTGGGGCAGCATCGGCAAATTAGCAGTGGGAACGCCGATGGTACGCCCCAGTTGCTGGTCGCGCACCACCCGGCCATCGACTGAATAGGGCCGACCCAACTGGCGCTCGGCGGCGGTAAAATTGCCGCTGGCCAACAGCGTGCGCACCCGCGAGCTGGACACGCGCTCGTCGTCAACGGTAAAGGTACGGGTATGCTCAACGCCAAAACCGTACTCCCGGCCCACGGCTTCCAGCAGGGTAAAATCGCCACGCCGATCACAGCCAAAGCGGAAGTCGTCGCCGACCACCAGATGTTTTACGTTGAGCCCGTCAATCAGCACCTGATCGATAAACTCACGGCCGGTGAGGCTACGCAGCGCATCGTTAAACGGCAGGCACAGCACCTGCTCGGCGCCGTGCTGGCCCAGCAGGCGGACCTTTTCGCGCAGCCGCGTAAGCCTTGGCGGTGCCTGGTCGCCGGCAAAAAACTCACGCGGTTGGGGTTCAAACACCACCACGGTTAACGGCGCCCCCAGGCGGGCAGCGTGCTCGCGGCACTGCTGCAAAATCGCCTGATGGCCACGGTGCACACCATCAAAATTGCCGATGGTCGCCACGCAGCCCCGCGAAGACACCGTTAAATTGTGCAAACCTCGAATGACCCGCATGGCACCTCAGCCGTTGCTAGCCCGCTTACCCGCCCAAGAAGCAGGCAGCAAAGCCCTTGATTATAACGAACCTAGCCGCTGCCGTGCAGCGTTAGGCACGCATTTTCAAATGCCGTATTCGTAAACCCAACGCCCCCAGCCAGGTAAAGTACAGCCCCGCGCCCAGCGCCACCAGCCCTGACACCCAGGCGACCCGCTGCCATAGGCTCATGGCAAGCCATGCCGTCCATTCGGGCGCGACAAAATACAGCGCGAGGCTCATCAGGACACAGCCGCCCACCAGTTGCACCGCAAAGCGCCCCCAGCCCGGCTGAAACACCAGCACACCCTCTTTATAAAGCAGGTAACCCAGCAGCCCAGCATTCAAAAACGCCGACAGCGCCGTGGCTAACGCCAACCCGGCATGGGCCAGCGGCCAAACCAGTATCAGGTTGAACAGCATGTTGGCGGCCATGGCAAAAATGGCCACCTTGACCGGCGTTTTAGTGTTTTGGCGGGCAAAAAAGCCCGGCGCAAGCACCTTAATCAGCATAAAGGCCACCAGCCCCACGGCGTAGGCGCGCAGGCTCATCGCCGCCATTTGTATATCGGTATCGGTCATCGCGCCATAGTGAAACAGCGTGATCAACAGCGGCTCGGCCAGCACCACCAGCGCCAGGGCGGCGGGCAACCCCAGCAACAGCACCATGCGGATCGCCCAGTCCAGCATGGCGGCAAAGTGCACGTTTGACTGGTCAGCATGCCGTTTGGAAAGCGCTGGCAAGATCACCGTGCCAATCGCCACGCCAAATACCCCCAGCGGCAGTTCAACCAGACGATCCGAGTAGTACAGCCACGAGACACTGCCTGCGGCCAGCAAAGAAGCCAATACGGTGTCCAGCAGCAGATTGATCTGCGACACCGACACGCCAAACAGCGCCGGGCCCATCAGCTTCAAAATCCGCCGCACGCCCTCATGGGCCAGGTTGGGCCATGGGGTCGGCATCAACCCCAGGCGCAGCAAAAACGGCACCTGGAACACCAACTGGGCGACGCCGGCGATTAACACCCCCCAGGCCAGGGCCATGGCGGGCTCTTGCATCAACGGCGTTAGCAGCACGGCCGCGCCAATCAGCGATATATTGAGCAATACCGGGGTGAACGCTGGCACTGCAAAGCGGTTCCAGGTGTTCAGCACGCTACCGGCAAAGGCGGTGAGCGAGATCAGCAATAAATAGGGAAAGGTTAACCGCAGCATGTCCGCCGTCATGGCGAGCTTTTCCGGGTCTCGCCCGAACCCCGGTGCAAACAGCCAAATCAGCCAGGGTGCTCCCAGCATGGCAAGCGCCGAAATCAGTGCCAGAATGGCCGTTAAACTGCCCGCCACGGCGTTGAGCAACTCGCGGATTTCCTGCTTGTCACGCTGGGTCGAGTACTCGGAAAGCACCGGCACAAACGCCTGGTTGAACGCTCCCTCGGCGAACAAGCGACGCAGAAAATTGGGGATTTTGAAGGCCACAAAAAACGCATCGGCCCCGTCACCCGCGCCCAGCAATGCGGCCACTACCACATCGCGCACCAAGCCCATGACCCGCGAGAGCATGGTCATGGCGCTGACAATCAACCCCGAGCGCATCAACCCACGCCGGGGGGGCTGCTCGTGGACTTCCGGCTGCGAATTTGTGGTCATCGCCCTCGTCACCCTTCCATTGGCAATCCACAGACACAAAAAAACCGGCCGCAGCCGGTTTTTTAAGGCGCCTGCCGGCTTACGCCGCCAGTGCTTTAATGCGCTTGTTCATGCGGCTTTTCAGACGCGCGGCTTTCTTCTTGGAAAGCACGTCTTTATCCGCAATGCGGTCGATGACCGGCTGCGCTGCCTTGAACTCTTCCATCGCCTTGCCATGGTCACCGGTGTTGATCGCTTTGATCACACGCTTGATGTAGGTGCGGACCATGCTGCGTTGGCTAGCTTTCAGGACGCGACGGTTCTCGGCCTGACGGGCGCGCTTGCGAGCTTGCTTGCTGTTCGCCACTGGGTATCTCCTTGGAGAATAAGGTTGCCGATTAAAGGGCAACGGATTAACTATGTGTTCGTCGCACGCCGACTCGGACAATACGACGCTTCCGTAACAACCAATTGATTTGGCAGCTATTTTTGTGCAATAGCCCGGCCAAATTAGTGTAGCGAGCAGTTCATTTCAGCTGCCCGCTCACGGGTCTTGTCTGAGAGGATGGCATAGTCTATCACGCAGAATGCGGGCTTGCTAGGGTGTTTCAACAGCGTAAAAAGTCCGCCGCCAACACACCACGCTAAGCATCAAAGCATTAGACGATAGCGCCTAAGCTCACTGACCGTTTCAGGAAGCCGCTGATTTAATAGCAAATCAAGATATTCTTCGGCATTAAAGGGTGGGCTCTTCAAGCTTTGTCTATGGCGCTGAGCTGCCTGGATAACATCACCTGGACTTAACGCCAACATGTCCGATAAAAACTCATCAGGATGTATCGATCTAATATCGTACTGAGCCAGAACAGCGTCTGGAAAGTCTTTGAGATTAAAGGTAATAATCGCCTCAGCCCCGCTATGAATAGCGCAAGCAAGCACATGGCGGTCATTTGGGTCTGGCAACGTCAACCCATCAATCAAAGACTCAAAACCTTCCACGACTGCATCGCGTGTGTGCCTATCCATTAGCTCACGAACGCGCTCAAGCTTTTCCCATGACAGGTCATCACGCTGAGCCAGCAGGTTTCGCATCCATTCCTCATGTATTTGACGCGACCAACGAGCACGATACAAATCGGTTATTGCCAAATGAATGAGAAAGCTTCTTAACGGCGCCGGATAAAGGACACAGGCATCGTAAACCACTGTGTAATACGAACTCATCAATAGCCCAGACCGAGTGACTGATCCAGCGATGACAGCTCATCAAGGGCTTCAAGCCGCTGCTGATCAACCTCTTGCTTATAAGCCATCACATCCGTGTACTTAACTTTGCGACGATTCCCGACTCGATGGTAAGGAATATTTCCTTCGTCCAATAACTTGATAAACGTCGGACGCGACATATTCATCAAATCGGCCGCTTCCTGGGTGGTCATCTCTGCATGAACAGGGATCAGCTTTACGGTATTACCTTCACCTAGCTCCGTCAGAATATCTACCAACAAACGAAGCGCGCTTACGGGCACTTCAACGTGATGCGCATGACCATCCTTGCCGGAAAGCATTACCTGCTGCGTGGAGGCTTTTGTTTCCACAGACGCAGCTAATTCCCGGCTTGATAGCTTAGCAAGCGCGGCCTCTTCTTGGCTGGGCAGCATGGCGGTAAGCGAGACCATTGCCTCTCCTCCTAAAAAACACAAGGGACTTACCCTTCAGAGTAGCATTATTCGAAATTTTCGCAAACCATAATGCTATCGACACTCACGGCACTGTCTGCCCCATGGGCGCCAAAATCTTGCGCAGGAAGTGGCGAGTGCGCTCATCCTTGGGTGCCGTGAACAGTTCCTCGGGCGGGCCCTGCTCGACAATACCACCCTCGTCCATAAATACCACGCGATCCGCCACGTCACGGGCGAACTGCATCTCGTGGGTGACGACGATCATCGTCTGCCGCTCTACCGCCAACTGCTTCATCAAGCTTAACACTTCCTCTACCCATTGGGGATCAAGCGACGAAGTAGGCTCATCAAACAGAATCACATCGGCATTGGCCGCCATCGCCCGACCAATACCAACCCGTTGCTGCTGGCCACCGGAAAGCGACGCCGGGTAGGCATCCGCTTTATCCGCCAAGCCAATCCGCGCCAAAATATCCCTCGCCCGCGCGTCGGCTTGAGCCTTGGGCAGCTTGTCTACCACAATCATGCCTTCGCTAATGTTTTCCAACGCCGTTTTGTTCGCAAACAGACCATAGTTCTGAAACACAAAGGCGGTTCTTCGCCGCAGTGCCAGAATATCGGCGCGGCTCACTTGGCGTGCATCGACGCGTAAGTTGCCTACCGTGATATGCCCCGCTTCCGGGCGTTCAAGAAAGTTAATACAGCGCAGCAGAGTTGATTTACCGGTCCCCGATGGGCCGATAATGACAATGATTTCACCCTGGTCTAAATGCAAATTGATGTCTGTAAACACTGGCTGCTGACCAAATCGCTTGCTGACAGATTCCAGAGTGATCATCGCTGATACGCCTTATTCAGATACGTTTCCAGACGGCGCTGGCCCCATGAGAGTACCTCCACCACCACCCAGTAAATAATCGCCACTAGCAAGAACGCTTCCAAATAGAGAAAGCTTCCTGAGGCCTCTTTTTGGGTAGCGCCCATTAGCTCGGTGACACCCAGGGTAAACGCCAGCGAGGTGGCCTTGATCATATCGATGAAATAATTCATCAGCGTCGGCGTTGCCACACGGGTTGCCTGGGGCAGGATAATACGGCGCATCAATTGCGACTGGGTCATGCCGATGGAAAGCGCCGCCTCGGTCTGGCTCCGGTCAATACCTACAATGGCCGCACGAATGGATTCCGCCATGTACGCGGAGAAATGCAGCGTTAGACCCAGCACGGCAGCGGTCACGCCATTAATGGAAATGAGCGCATCAATCAGTTGCGGTAGGCCGTAGTAAAACAGAAACAGCTGCACCAGCAGCGGCGTTCCGCGGAAGAACGAAATAAACAGCAGTGCCCCACCATTCAGCACCGGTATCCGCGAGACTCGAACTACCGCTAACAGACAGGCGATAATCAGCGCAAACAGCATGGCGATAGTCGCCATCTGCAGCGTTAACGGTAAATACCTTAACAGGACCGGCAGCAGGCCCCACATATACTCCACATTCAGCATAGTTACGTCGCTTATAAGCAAAACGGCCGTGGCATTGCCACGGCCGCCATCAACAGGCGAGAGCCTCGATTATGGTTGGGTGATGTCAGTATCGAACCATTTCTGCGATATATCCGCTAGCGTTCCGTTATCGCGCAGTTCTTCGAGCGCTGCGTCAACACGGTCGCGCTGGGCACGGCCTTCTTCATCATCACGGAACGGTAGCGCATTTTCGATGGTATTGAATGGCTGCCCAGACAACTCAAGCGGCAAATTGCGCTCGCTAATGACCTGGCTGGCACTCACTCGATCCATCACGAAGGCATCCACCCGGCCAACCGCCACGTCCTGCTCGACGTTAGACTCGTAGGTGCGGATATCGATTTCATCAGCATTGGGCAGTTCACGTAGCAGTTGCTCGAAATTAGACCCGAGGTTCACGGCGACGCTTTTACCGGATAAGTCCTCAACGCCTTGAATGGTGTCGTTACCTGCCCGAACCACTACCTGCGCACCATCGTAAACATACGGTGAGGTGAATGCATACTTCGCTTGGCGCTCTTCAGTTATCGTAATCTGGTTGGCAATCGTATCGATCCGTCCAGATTCCAGCATACCGGCCAAGCCAGAAAAGCTTGCCGTCACGAACTCGATGTCATCGCCGGTTATCTCACCTACGGCGTTCATGACATCGACTTCAAACCCTTTGAGTTCGTCTTGCTCCACAAAGGTAAAGGGGAAATAACCGCCCGACATGCCAACCTTCAGCGTATCGGCTTGGGTAGTGGCGGCAAATAACCCGCTGGCAATGCTTAATGCAAACGCGCCCAGGGTCATATTCAGCGTGCGTGTTAGTCGCATGAATCTGTTACCTCGTTAGGTCGATATTCCGACGATTCAAATAGCCGCACAGAAAGCCATGTGGCGTTGATGATGGCTATTTTAAGCGCATCGAAAAAAGCGAACAAAAGAATATTAAAGCCACTTTTTATTCTTTTATTGAATATACAGCCAGCCTCGTTGGTGGACTATTTGTACCGTATAGCGTTGAACGTTTTAAGCGTAGCGACTTGGCGCTGGGCATCGAGTATCTCGCCGCCTAAGGCGGCTAATTGTTGCGTAAAGATGATAAGCTTTTCCAACTGGACCTTATCAAAACCACGCTTACGCTTCGGCTTTTCGAGTATCACGCTCACGCCGCTAATCAGGTTTTCCGTCTGCTGAAAAGCCTCCAGGGAAGGCATTTCCCCAGGCGGGTAAGCGTTGGCAATGCGTAACGGGTTCTGCGGGGTAACCCCAGGCACGATGTAAACCTTAAGATCGGCATCGTAGTGGGCCTCCCAGTTTTGTAAGCACAGCTGGAGTTTTTTATTGATTGCGATATTGGGCTGGCTATACATGACAAAAAGCACATGCACAGCGCTGTATTCGCCAGCCTTGCCCTTTTCAGGAGCCACCTCCTCTACACTATCTTCATGGCTAGGTAGCGTAGAGGAGGTGTTCACCTTTATATCCGCGACAGGCGACCGGGATGGCAATACGTCCCGCTCGGCAACAGGTGATAATCGTCGCCCAAGCTTCAGCCACTCGCCCATTTTCCAACCGTCGACTTCCAATATCCCTCTTTTACTTAGTATGAAATACATTGAGAGGATAAGACTGTTAAAACTTAGCCAGCCTGCTGCAATGGCCAAGGCTACCGCCAGTTTATGCGGGTCCATGCGTTGATTCCCTGCTGAAAGAGGAACTGAGCGCCCCATCCCCCAGGGGCGCCATGTAAAGCCTCTCATTATCGAACAAAAACCAGGAAAATCAATTTTGGCCCAGACCCGTGACGGGTCGAGCACTGACAACTCATCTAAAAAGCTTCCCACTCAGGTTCGTTTTTCATCGGGTTGCGCTGCGCTACCTGCTGGGAAGCCGGCTTGGGTAGCGCTGAAGAAGCGGTATCTGAGCTATCGCCACTCAGCTTGAACGCATCCACCAGGCGCGTGAGGCGGTTGGCCTCCTGCTGAAGGGAGGCCGCCGAGCCGCTGGTTTGCGACACCAGCGTGACGTTCTGCTGCGTGGCGGAATCCATCTGTGTTAGCGCCGTGCCCACCTGCTGAATACCAGATTCCTGCTCGCGTACGGCCAGCGAAATCTCGTTCATTAGTCCCGAGACTTGGCGGATGGCTTCTACCGTATCCTGAATGCCCTCGCCGCTGCGTACCGCTTGCTCGGCCCCGCTGGCGATGCGCTGACTAATATCCGTAATCATCTCACGGATTTTTTTGGATGAGTCCGCGCTGCGGCTGGCGAGGTTGCGCACTTCGCTGGCCACCACCGCAAAGCCACGGCCATGTTCGCCCGCACGCGCCGCCTCGACCGAGGCGTTAAGCGCCAGGATATTAGTCTGGAAGGCAATCGAATCGATGACTTCGACAATTTCACCCACCTGGCGCGAACTGGTCTCAAGCTCGCGCATCAAGGCCACCGAGTGCTGGACCTCTTTGACACCCTTCTCGGCTTTTTCGGAGGCTTGACTGGAAAGCGTATCGGCATTGCTGGCCGACTCGCTGTTCTGGCGGACGATAGAGGACATTTCCTCCATGCTGGACGCCGTCTCTTGCAGCGCCGAAGCTTGCTCTTCCGTTCGCGACGCGAGATCCTCACTGCCGGTGGCAATCTCATTCGATGCCACATTGACATTGCGGGCGCCATCTCGCACCGCCTGGAAGCTGACATCCATACGGGCAATGAAGCCATCAAACTCGCGGGCCAGCTCGCCGATCTCGTCGCGACGCTGGCTATTAATGCGCGCCGTCAGGTCGCCCTCCCCCTGGGTAATATCGCGAATGCGACCGCTGACTTGACGAAGTGCCCGGGACATCAGGTTCGGCCCCATCAAGGCAATAACCAATGTGGCAAGGAGCACCAAGGCGGTGAAGCCCATCACCCAGCGCTGCTGCACGGCCACCTGGGCCAGCGTTTCTTCCTCAAGGGCCAAGCCACGCGCATCAGCACTTTCACCGGCGATGTTGTATAGCTCACGCAAGGAGTTAAAGGCCGTCAGCGAGTCACCTTCCAGTTGCTCCTCAGCGGCGTCAACTTCGCCGTCCGCATGAAGCTCAAAGACACGCAGGGACGCCGCCTCCCAGGCCGTAAAGCGATCCTCGAACGGCTCAAGCCCCTCGCTCACCTGCGGATACGCGTCCAGTAACGTGAGGAAGTCATGCATCCGGTCATACGCCTGCTCGGCATTTTCAAGGTAATCGTCGTACTGGGCGCTAGCCGCCTGACTACCCGATTCTTCGCGCAGCACTTCAAGCTCTGCTACCCGCGACTGATACAAATCACGGTCCGCATTGAGCACCGCTGACACCGCCGGATTAAACGAGCCGCTGAACGCCGTCATGCGCTCGCGTATGGATTGGACTAGCAGGCTATCGACCACTACAACGCCCAGCAGCGACAAGGCCACCAGGATAAACGCCAGGGTGTATTTCACATTGATCTTGTGGAGTTTCTCCAGCATTGCATCACCTGCTGATTGTAATACTTATAATGGTGAAGCCGACCCTGGCGGGATTAAGATGCATCCTATCTTTTATAGTATCGGCTGCGGGGGGAAGGGCTTGAGGCACAGGGGCGAGTAATATTGCATACAATAAAAGCTGGCGGCTCGCTCAGTGGTCGCGTGAAAGCTAGTGGCTTGGCAATCTTCTCAGGCCTGAGACTAATTGCGTTTATCTCGTTCGAGCAACAGATTCTGTACGTGAAGCACATTACTACGCATTCCGAATACGACAAGCTTTGTCGTCGGTATGCCAAGGAGGCCGATAAATGAATGCCACCCCCTACCTCGAAGAGGCCAAGGCTGTTTTCCACGCCGTACCGTTCTTGTCTCATATCCACTCTGAGGCGGAGTATCAAGAGGCGCTGACCATGGTCGGCGAGCTGATTGACGACGTCGATAACAATATCGCCCTTATTGAGCGCCTTACCGATGCCATTGAGGAGTGGGAAAATGCCTCCAAAGAATTTACCGAGTTCAATGCCGGTGTTCAGTCTCAGGATGCGGTGGATATGCTCAGGTCCCTGATGGACCAGCACGGGCTTGGTGTCGCAGACCTACCCGAAATAGGCAGCAAGTCGCTGGTTTCCAGAATACTCAACCGCAAGGGACGCGACCTTACCCGCCGCCATATCGAGGCGCTCGCCAAACGCTTTGGCGTGAGCCCTGCCCTCTTTTTCCATTGAGCTTTTGGGGCATACAGCGCATACAAAATCAGGTAAATAAGGCGCTGTCTCTCTACTCTAAGCAACTGCTCCACTTCTGAGAAACACCTACACTTTCGCCTTCCCGTCGATCACTGCTTGAAAACCGCTGGGGGTCACTGGTTGCTTGTCGGCATCCACGACCTTTCCGCCAATCCGTGCGAGTTCTTTGGCTAACTTTACCAAGCGCACCAGCTGAAGTTTGTTGGGCGTGGCACTACGCGATTTCTTGATCATTTTCAACGCCACGCCCTTCACAGGGAATTGACCGTTATCCTGGTTGAAGGAAGGCAGTGAGGCAGGTGGGTAGGCGTTAGCAATATGAATCGGGTTGCGGGGTGAGTCTCCCGCCAGGGTGAAAGACTTAGTGCTGCTTTCATACACCGCGCCAGAAGATAAAAGCACGATGCTTAAGCGCTCATTGCTAGCCATCGTCGGCTCATCAAACATCACAAACAGCCCCCACGCACTAGCGTTTTCATCCACAAGAACCGGCGCATCATCTGGCTCTGCTGAATTGGACGGGGCAACAGGCAAGGATTTAGAACGCTTAGCAGAGCGGAACCTGAACTTCGGAGCTTCTCCGTTGAGCAGCAAATACAACAACACCAAGCCACAGTTAAGGCTGAACCAGACCGACAAAATGGCGATCATGAGTATCAAGTCTGTGGAATCCACTGCCGGTTCTCTTCTAATTAGTGTGGTGAGCGCTGCCTTGCGAGCCGCCTGAACTGCGCAGCCAACAAGTATACATCAGACGAAAATCATACACTAAGTTACTCGCCCTGCTTCTATCCATAGGACAGACCTGTGTGAGAGGGGAAGACTACAACTGTTATGCTCCTGGCACTACTCGTGTTTGCACATGTTGATACTTCACGGCCCTGTCGACTATATCCAGTATTGCCTAGCCAATCATTCCACGCTCGCGTAACGCTTCCATTACTGTATCAGCGGCAGCTTCAGGGTTCATCATCTCAGTATTGAGATGAATATCCCGCAAGCTTGGCGGTTTCCGCTATCCGGCGTACGTTTTCAACACGGTCAGCATCGGTGAAGCCTAAATCGCGGTGAGGACAAGAACAATCAGCTTCCCCTAACGAGGCTTGTGATCTTTTCCCATCATCAAAACTTTTAATTGATGCGTCTGTGAACAAAAACATGCGCATTTCAAGCGTTTTGCTGCAGAAATCTCAGGCACACTGTACCTAACGTGATAAAACTATTCTAAGGCATTTAGATGAAGCTACTCATCACTGGCGGTGCAGGTTTTATTGGCAGCGCCGTTATACGCTTTTTGATGGCGAATACTGACTGGGACATCATCAATGCTGACAAGCTCACCTATGCCGCCAACCTCAACGCGCTAGAAGGTGCAGCGCAAAGTGAACGCTACCAACTCGTACAAGTAGATATTTGCGACCGGCAAGCGATTGATCGGCTGTTTCAACAACACCACCCCGATGCCATCATGCATCTAGCCGCTGAAAGCCACGTTGACCGCTCAATTCGTGGACCAGCCGCCTTTATAGAAACCAATATTGTGGGCACCTACACGCTTTTAGAAGCCGCCCGGGACTACTGGCAAGGGCTTGCTGAAATAAAACGTAAGTACTTCCGCTTTCATCACGTTTCTACCGATGAGGTGTACGGTGATTTAGCAACCCCCGACGCACCTGCATTTAATGAAACGACTCCTTACGCACCTAGCTCGCCCTACTCTGCCAGCAAAGCCAGTTCAGACCATCTCGTTCGCGCCTGGTACCGCACCTATGGCTTGCCCGTAGTGATCACCAATTGCTCCAACAACTACGGCCCCTGGCAACACTCAGAGAAGCTCATTCCCCTCACCATAAAAAACGCGCTAAGTGGCAAACCGCTACCGGTATACGGCAGCGGTACGCAGATCCGTGACTGGCTTTATGTGGAAGACCACGCTCGCGCTTTGCACTTGGTGCTGACCAAAGGTCGCCTGGGAGAAACGTACGACATCGGCGGCAACAACGAGCATAGTAATATACAAACAGTTCGCCGAATTTGCGGATTGCTGGATGAGCTAGCACCCCGTGGTCAGAACTCATATATCGAACAAATCACCTTCGTGGAAGACCGTCCGGGGCACGACCTGCGTTACGCGGTCGACAACAGCAAAATCACTTTTGAGTTAGGCTGGCGCCCTCTGGAAAGCTTTGGTAGCGGGTTACGCAAGACAGTCCTGTGGACACTGCATGCCGCAGCGAATCACCAAGATAAAGAACCTTCGCTGTTGGCCGATAAGCCAATACCAGTATTGGGCGAGGGCAAAGCATGAAAGGCATCATCTTAGCAGGGGGCAGCGGCTCCCGGCTTTACCCTATCACCATGGGCGTTTCCAAACAGTTGCTGCCAATTTACGACAAACCGATGATCTATTACCCATTGTCAGTACTGATGCTGGCAGGCATTAGGGATGTGTTGATTATCACCACACCCCATGACCAGGCGAGCTTTCAGGGCCTGCTCGGCGATGGCAGCCGCTTTGGCATTAACCTAAATTATGCAGTACAGCCCAATCCAGAAGGTTTAGCACAGGCATTTATCATCGGAGAAACATTTATCGGTGGCGACAATGTCTGCCTCGTGCTCGGCGACAACATCTTCTATGGTCAAGGTTTTACACCCAAGCTTCGTCAAGCGGCTGCTCGAGATAGCGGAGCAACTGTGTTTGGCTACCAAGTAAAAGACCCGGAACGCTTCGGAGTCGTGGAGTTTGACTCAGAACGACGTGCGGTGAGTATCGAAGAAAAGCCCAAAAAACCGCGCTCACACTATGCCGTAACAGGCTTGTATTTTTACGATAATGATGTAATTGATATTGCCAAGCAGGTGCAGCCCTCAGTTCGAGGCGAGCTTGAAATCACCAGTATTAACCAAGCGTATCTGGAGCGCGGAGATTTACACGTTGAACTGCTTGGTCGCGGCTTTGCTTGGTTGGATACAGGTACTCATGCCAGCTTATTGGAAGCTGCGCAGTTTGTTGAAACCATTGAAAAGCGCCAAGGCTACAAAATTGCCTGCCTTGAAGAAATCGCCTTCAATCAAGGCTGGCTCAACCAAGAGATGTTGATGGACCTAAGCAAGGCATTGGAAAAGAGCGGCTACGGCGCTTACTTACAGCAATTGGTGAGTGATGCATAAGCAACCCTGTCGCATCATTCATGCGTGATGAAAGGCCTACTATGATACCTGTGACCAAGCCCTACTTGCCTAGCCGTGAAAAGCTCGACCGCTATATAGATGGCATTTATGAGCGCGCTTGGCTCACGAACAACGGCGAATTAGTGCAACAACTTACTCAGCGCCTGGAAGAATACCTCGGGGTAGAAAACCTCTTGCTTGTCGCCAACGGCACCTTAGCCTTGCAGATTGCTTACCGAGCACTGGATATTAGTGGTCGTAGCGAGCTTACCGAGGCGATCACCACGCCATTCACCTTTGTAGCTACCGCAAGCTCGCTAAAATGGGAAGGCGTGTATCCTGCCTTTACAGATATTGACCCGAATACCTGGTGTTTAGATCCAAGCCTCATCGAAGAGGCCATTACCCCACGCACGCGCGCCCTTGTTCCCGTACATGTCTTTGGCAACGCCTGTGACGTGGAAGCCATTGACGAAATTGCAAGCCAGCATAACCTGAAAGTAATATACGACGCCTCCCACGCCTTTGGTGTGAACTACAAAGGCGAAAGCCTTCTCAAACATGGGGATGCAGCTACGCTTAGCTTCCATGCCACCAAGCTATTTCACACCGGTGAAGGCGGCGCGATTGTATTCAAGAAGAAAGAAGACCTCGAGCGTGCCAAGAAAATGATCAATTTCGGCATCACTGGGCCAGAGGCAATCGAAGAACTAGGCATCAACGCTAAAATGAGCGAGCTACATGCGGCGATGGGGCTTTGTGTACTGGATGAAAAGGAAAGTAACCATGACGCGAGAGTGGCAGTTTGGAAGGCGTATGAGCGTGGCTTGAAGCCATGCGGGCAGCTTCAGGCCTGGAGCCCGCATGCGACACAAAACTGTGCCTACTTCCCCTTAGCATTAAAAAGCGAAACTCAACTGAAAGAGCTCTTGGACGTATTGGCGGGTGAAGACATACTGGCCAGAAGGTATTTCTATCCTTCGCTCAACCAATTGGCCCAACTTCAATCAAGTTGTCAAAAAACTTGTATCAATTCACAAAATTTAGCAAATAGAATTATCTGCCTACCCCTCTACGTAGGCATAACACCATCAGCATCTCAACGTATCATTGATCTGATAAGAAGCGTTGCATGAAGCATCACAGACACAAGCCAGACTTCCCATTTGTCCACACTCCAGTCGAGTTTGACAAATATACCGAAAAAAATCTTCTCCAGTATTGTCTTGGTGGCACTTTATATATGCCAGCAACCAGGCAAGTAATTAATAAGCTGTTGAGCCAAGACCTTAATGATCTTACGTCCATGGTTATGTGCTTCGAGGATGCGATTACTGAAGAAAACTTGCCGGAAGCGGAAGATAATGTTCTCAGGCATCTTCGGTCGCTTGCTGGAGCGATTCGGGCAGGGAAAATTGGTCAGTCAGACATCCCGTTAATTTTTCTTAGGGTTAGAAACGAAAAACACTTCATTAGTTTTACTGATCGTTTGATAGCGGAAGAGGCTGACCTACTAACAGGATTTGTTTTTCCAAAATTCAGCTCCGAAAACAGCCTTCTGTTTCTGAATCATTTGGCAAAGTTGAACCAGCGTCTTGGCGTAAGGTTATACGGCATGCCCATTCTGGAAGGCTCGGCAATAGCCTTTCATGAAACCCGAACAATGGAGCTCAGACTGCTCAAGAACACGCTAGAACCATTCCGGGACCTTATTCTCAACATTCGCGTGGGTGCTACGGATTTCTCATCGTTGTTTGGTGTCCGTAGGGGCATGAATTCATCTATTTACGACATTCTTGTGGTTCGAGATTGTCTTTCAGACATATTGAACTTTTTTAATCGCGCCACCGATGGTTACATCGTTTCTGCTCCGGTATGGGAGTATTTCCTTGCCTCTTCAGGCGACAATATCGACGATATTATCGAGCAGAATATTCACCATTCATTGGTCAATCGCCAGCCTATTGTAAATGATGCGATTGACGGCCTGCTCAGAGAGGTGATTCTGGATAAATCAAATGGATTTATCGGAAAGACCATTATCCATCCTTCGCATCTAAAGTATGTAAATGCGATGCAGGCCGTGACGCTAGAAGAGTACGAGGACGCTTTGCAAGTTCTTGATGCCAGCGGTGGGGTGATAAAGAGTAAAAAATCCAACAAAATGAATGAAATAAACCCACACCGAAATTGGGCCCAGAAGGTCGTTCAGTGTGCCAAGGCGTTCGGGGTAATTGAAGAAGAGTCATGCTATCTGAAACTGTTCAAGCATTAAACTTGACTTCACCACCTGATTTTCTAACGATTGCCACCAAGAGAAAGATACCATGAAAGCAACGCAGGACTTCCTCAAAAAAATAGGTCTGCCGCAGGGAGATGATTTCGCTCTGAGTTCTTCTGAAAAACGCTTTCCCGATGGTGGCCAATATCGCTTCGAAGTTCCCGGCATTCAAGGGCCAGGTGTAATGAAAACCTTACTCGAAGAAGCGAAAGAGACAGGAGCGGTCATCCACAGAGTGACGCAAACCAAAGGCATCATGTTGCTGTCGGATGCGGAAATCAGTGAGATGGTTTCACTCGCTGGCAAGCATAAGGTGGACTTGGTGCTATCGGTTGGCCCCAGGGCAACATACGACACCAGCGCCTCAGTAAACACCCCAGAAGGTCAACGCATGGGCTACCGCCTTCGTGGGCAGGATCAAATCGTACGGGCTATTGAAGACATAAAGCGCGCGGCAATGCTCGGGTGCCGATCGTTCCTGCTCTATGACGAAGGCCATCTCTGGGTATTAAATGAAATGCGCAAAGCTGGGGAAATCCCGGAAGCCTGTAGATTCAAAATTTCGGCCCATACCGGACATGGCAACCCATGCTCAGCAAGGCTGTTGGAACTTAATGGTGCCGATTCAATCAATCCGGTGCGCGATATCCAGCTCCAGATGCTGGCAGCCATTCGCCAAACAATTAACGTTCCGGTAGACATTCATACTGAGAACCCAGCCTCCACTGGTGGATTCATTCGTCATTACGAAGTTCCAGAGATGATTAGGGTCGCGTCGCCCATATATCTCAAAACTGGGGGATCAGTCGCTAAAACCCACTCATGGGACACCAGTTCAGAGGATGCAAAAAAACGGATAAAACAGGTTCATTTAGTTCAGCGAATGATTGATCAGTACTATCCGGAAGCAAAGCGCTCACCTAAAGCGGAGGGTAAATAATGCCTGTTAAGGCAATCCTGGGCACTATGACATTTGGCCCCCAGGTTACTCTAGATGAAAGTGTTGAAATGACTGAGCACTTCACAAGCCGGGGTAATGATGAATTGGATACGGCCTATGTATACAACTCCGGTGATAGTGAGAAATTTTTGGGACAGGCATGCAAACAGCTAACTGAACAAAGACTGAAAATAGCCACGAAGGTCAATCCACGAGTGACCGGGAAGTTGGACGAAAAATCGATCAAAGAGCAATTGCTTACTTCACTTGAACGACTACAACAGCCTTCTGTAGAAACACTGTATCTTCATTTTCCTGATCCGAGTACGCCCTTGGAAGTAACGCTGAAAGCATGTGCTGAATTACGTCAGCAGGGTTACTTTGAGAAGTTAGGGCTCAGTAATTACGCCGCTTGGGAAGTCGCTCATATCTGGCATATATGCGATAGAAATGGCTGGACGCTCCCTTCAGTTTATCAAGGGCTATATAATGGCCTAAGCCGGAACGTTGAGAGTGAACTCATTCCCGCGCTGCGGGAACTGGATATGAGTTTCTACGCTTATAATCCTCTTGCTGGTGGCATCTTGGCGGGTAATTATTCAAATTTCGACTCTGAACCAAGCCCGGGCCGGTTCACTCACCGCCCTAATTACAAGCAGCGTTATTGGAAGAAAGAGTTCTTCAATGCGCTGCAGGTGCTCCAGGATGCGTGCCATGATACGGGCATTACAATGGTGGAAGGCGCATTAAGATGGTTATCTGAACACTCAGCCCTGGACTCTCAAAAGGGCGATGGCCTTCTCATTGGTGCTTCAAGCCTCAGTCAGTTGCAGGAAAACCTTGATATTCTCAAGCGTGGCGCTCTTCCTCCAGCGGTACTCGACGCTTTTGAGTCGGCTTGGCACCATGCAAGGTCGGAGGCTCCTCCGTACTTCAGAACGACAGGCTGAAACCTACTTCACTCCACGACAGTTCAAGCATAAATAATGAGTAATTTGACTCAACGGTTAGTCGCAGACTTGCAGCGGATCATGATTCAAGAGCCGGATGAAGCCGCCCGGCATCAGGTTAAACGGTGCCTACTTGATTACCTGGGTGCTGCACTGGCCGGTGCCAGGGTTCTTGAGCCGCGGGTTGGCAAAATCATTGGCATGGCGGGCGAAAATAAGGATGGTGTCGGCGTTATTGGCAGCTCGGTTAAAATCGGTATAGAAACCGCCGCACTGATAAACGGATTGAGTTCCCATGTTGCCGAAATGGATGATGGTGTTCGCTTCGGCATGATTCACCCAGGCGCTCCTATATTTTCAGCCCTAATTCCAATGACTGAAAAGTTAAACGTGACCGGGAACGACTTTATTCGTGGGGTGTTGGTGGGCTACGATGCGGCCCTTCGGTTAGCCAGCGCCATGCAGCCAACACACTACAGGCGAGGCTATCACCCGACGGCCACTTGTGGAGCCATTGGCGCAACCATGGGCATTGCTGCGATGCTGGGGTTCAATGCTCAGGAAATGGAGAATGCTTTGGCGGCAGCGTCAGTGTCTGCAACTGGTAGCCTTAAAGTTGTCGACAAAGGATCTGAGTTAAAACCCTACAGTGTAGGGCGAGCGGCTGTTTTAGCTGTCCACTCTGCGATCATGGCGCGTGCTGGCTTTAGTGCTCCGGAGGACGCATTAAACGGAGACACCGGATTTCTGAGAATGACGACAGATGAATACAGGGAGGAGTTAATTCTTGCAAACGGCCCGAGCGGCTACTGGATTCACAGCGTATACGTAAAGCCTTACGCAGCATGCCGACATGCTCATCCGTCAATTGAAGGTACGATTCGTATACTGGAGAAGGCCCATGTGCTTCCTGTGGATATAAAGAACATACATATCACCACCTACCACGGCCTGGCAGGACGCCATGATCACAAGGAAGTTTCAGATATTTCGGCTGCGCGAATGAGTGTTCCCTTTAGTGTGGCCCTGGCAATAAAAACGGGCTCTGCAGGTATCAATGAATTTACTCAGGAGACCGTTGACGACGCCGAAATTCGTGCCTTGGCACGAAAGGTGACGATCTCAGCAGATCAAAAGTATACGGATCGTGTCCCTGATCAACGGGCAGCTGAGCTGCGGCTTGAAACAAATGATGGCACCGTATATAGGGAGTTAGTGACCTTCCCGAAAGGAGAGCCCGAAAATCCGCTTACAGATGCGGAACTAGAGGAAAAATTTACGAATCTCGCCGGTTATGGAGGTGTAGCTGTAGAGAAAAGTGATTTGCTGAAAAATGAAGTATGGCAATTGCCTCAAGACCTCAAAGCGTTCCACCGCTTACTACAAAATTAAGTACTTCTAAAGGCTTTTCATGATCGATCTTAAAAATGTCTATCAAGTTCTTAAACAAAATGGTGTCGAATTTATTAGTGGTGTGCCTGACACCCTGTTGAATGATTTCTGCCTTGGACTCGATACCTCATGGGATAAGAACAGACATGTTCTTGCAGCGAACGAGGGAAATGCAATTGCTCTAGCCGCAGGCTATCACCTTGCCACCAACACCGTACCGTTGGTTTATATGCAAAACTCCGGTATGGGCAACGCCATGAACCCCTTGATTTCTCTTACTGACAAATGCGTTTACTCCATCCCGCTTGTGATGATGATTGGTTGGCGCGGTGAGCCGGGCAGCGGTGATTGGCCTCAGCACCAGCGACAGGGGGAATTATCACCGGTTCTGCTTGATGCACTGAATATCCCCTTCAAAGTCCTGGATGAAGATGAGGAAACTGTATCAGATGCAATCGAGTGGGCGGTTTCTCGTGCCCGGGAATTGAACCAGCCTACTGCACTTCTTGTTCGCAAGAACGTGCTGGCCCGAAAAGAAAAGGCCGGTTTTGACGCTGACGAGCAGCAATATGCAATGAGCCGCGAAGATGCAATACGTGAGCTGCTTAAAAATGCGCCCGACAACGCCATTTTTATTGCTTCTACCGGCAGAATTACTCGGGAACTTCATGCTATTCGCGAGTCGCTCGACCAGCCACATAATTGCGATTTTCTCAATGTTGGTGCAATGGGGCACACGCTTTCCATCGCCTCTGGAATTGCGGCAGCTAAACCTGAACGGCTAGTGATCTGTCTTGATGGTGATGCAGCTGTACTTATGCATATGGGAAGCATGCCTGTTACCGCCCACCTTGAGCTACCCAATTTGTTACAAGTAATACTCAACAACGGAGCTCATGAGTCTGTTGGGGGCCAGAACAGTGTAGGCTATGCAGCAGACCTAACAGCAATAGGTAAAGGCGCCGGCTACCAGACAGCTAGCAGTTTCGTGGCAGGCCGTGAAGAACTTAAAAACACTTTCTTGCAACTTACTTCCAGCTTAGGGCCGGCGTTCCTTGAGGTTCGCGTTCGCAAAGGGATGCGTAGTGATATGCCTGTTCTTCGCGTTGATACCAATGACGAAAAAAATCGTTTCATCAAAGATATGACTTGTTGATCCGAATATTCATAGCTTTGTGAGTAGACGAATGGACCAAGATGTAGCCGTTGTTCTGGGGGGTACGTTTCCCCACAGAAGACTAATAGAGAATCTTAAAGCACGTGGATATCGAACTCTCCTTATCGACTACCATGAGCGCCCCTACGCCGCTGACCTCGCGGATGAGCACATCCGCGCGAGTACACTGGATGTTGAAAAAGTTCTGCAAATAGCCCGAACAAGGGAAGCGTCTCTGGTCATTAGCTCCTGTGTAGACCAAGCCAATGTAATAGCATGTAGCGTTTCCGAGCAGCTTGGACTTCCTCACCCCTACAGTACTGAAACAGCCAACGTCGTCACTAATAAATCGTTGATGAAAAAGTTCATGTTGGCGAATGGAATTCCAACTTCTCGTTTCATCTCTGTTCAGGTCCCGGTTGAGAATGTGCCGGAAAATCTTTGCTTTCCATTGATCGTAAAGCCTTCCGATAGCAATAGCTCCAAGGGTGTCAGGCGTATTGATCGCTTAGACGAACTCAAGTCTGCGGTAGCGGATGCCCTGGCTCTGAGCCGATCGGGGGTAGCCATAGTTGAAGAATTTATAGAAGGTGTAGAGATCGGCATTGATTGCTTTGTACAAGCGCAAAGGGCGTCTGTTTTGATGACGAAACAGCGTCGAAAAATTCCCGCAGAGAAGGATTCGGCTCAGCAGATATATGGGTGCACATGGCCTGCCAAAGTCTCTGATAGTGTTAAGCAGGAAATACAGCGTGTGGCATCCAGTATTGCAACGTCACTGGGGATCACAAGTTGCCCGTTGATGATTCAGGCAATCGTTCACGACGACAAGATAAGTGTAATTGAATTTGCTGCACGTTTTGGTGGTGGGGAAAGCTGCACCATTATCGAAGCAATGACAGGCGTTGACATTATTGAGATTTCGGTGAATTCGTTTCTTGGTGAGGTGCCTCCCACAGTATTAGTTGACCAATGCCAGGAAACCTATGCTGAAACCTTCCTCTATGCAAGCCAGGGTGCGTTTGGAAAAATTGTATACAACCCAGAAATTGTTCATCAGAATAGTAACGTTGTATGTGTGAATACCTATAAAACAGCGGGAATGGCTATTGGCAGCGAACTTTCCAGTAACAACCGCGTTGGTGCCATTATCGTGCGATCAGGGAAACCTGAAGAAATTGAAACAATTACTCGCGATGCACTGGAAAATATAGATGTCATTGATATCCATGGGCAATCCATTTTCCGACGAGAAATCTACTGATCGTTTTAGCTGCATACCTGGCAAATTCCGACCTTTCTAAAAGAAACTTCTGATTATGACTTCATCTATCGTTGATTCCGCCTACTTCGGCAGCACTTTTCGCGACTCTGTAGTGCACGACATCTTCTCGGATAAAAGCCGCTTCGCGGCATGGCTGGACGTAGAGTCCGGCTTGGCTCGCGCACAGGCGCGGCTGGGACTGATTCCGGAAGAAGCAGCAGAAGCAATAACGATGGCGGCCAAAGTCGAAAACCTCGATATTGCGGCCATGTCTGAGGAATACCAGAAGGTTGGGTTTCCAATACTCCCTCTTGTGCATCAACTGGCGAACGCCTGTGATAAAGACAGCGCCCGCTGGGTCCACTGGGGAGCGACGACTCAGGATATTGTCGATACGGGCATGGTTCTGCAGATGAAAGAAGCTTTCGACATACTGGCCCGGCAGCTGGACGAAGTGATTGATGCTGTCGCGAAACTTGCGGAAGATCACAGGGCAACCGTCATGGCCGGCCGGACATTTCAGCAGCAGGCTGCGCCAGTTACCTTCGGCTTCAAGGCTGCTGTCTGGCTCGATGAGCTGCTCAGGCACCGCGAACGGCTTCCCGACGTAAAGCGACGCGCACTGGTTTGTCAGTTCGGTGGTGCTGTCGGCACCCTGGCTACTCTGGGGGACCGTGGTACCGATGTCCTGGAAGTGCTGTCCCGGGAACTGGAGCTTGAAGAGCCGCCTATTTCCTGGCATACCGCACGGGATGGCTGGGCAGAGGCGGTATTCTGGTTGGCGATGGTGGGTGGAACGCTCGCCAAAATTGCGACCGAGGTTGCCACGCTGATGCGTTCTGAAGTGGATGAGGTTCGCGAGCCATACACGCCGGGCAAGGGCGGAAGCAGTACCATGCCTCAGAAAAGGAACCCGGTGGCGTGCCCGATAATCATGGCTATCGGTAACCGGCTCCGGGAGCACGTTGGCTCGCAATTGACTGCCATGATTCAGGAGCATGAAAGGGCAGTGGCCGCAATGCCCCTCGAATGGATGGTGATACCAGAAGCTTTTGTATTGCTCTCCGGAAGCTTACAGCATTCAATCACCATGCTCAGTGGGCTCACGGTAGATCGGGCGAAGATGCTGGAAAATCTTCACTTGGGTGGCGGGTTGCTCATGGCTGAGGCCGTTATGATGGGCCTTGCTCCCATTATTGGCCGTAACCAGGCACATGATCTGGTATACAGCTCAGCTGGTAAAGCATGGGACCAAGGCATTACCTTGCGTGATGCCTTGCTGACGGATGACCGGATTCGTCAGCACCTTTCTGTTGACGATGTAGATCGGCTTATAAACCCTGCAAACTACACAGGGTCCACGGAAAAAATGATTACAAAGGTTTTGGGAAGGGTAAATCATGACTAATCCACGCTGGAAAGCCAGGCCAGAAGGGGCAAACTGGGGTGACTGGGGAGAGAACGATCAGTTGGGCCGCCTGAACCTTCTTGATCACAATAAGGTGCTTCAGGGTGTCGCGGAAGTTAAGGTTGGAAAAACCTTTTGCCTGAGCCTGCCCCTGGATTACCCGGGGGGTAATTTGCTGAGCCCGGTGAGACACCCACCGAAATTGCGTCCCGTCATCCGAAATGATGAGCCCTATTACAACTACGAATGGCGAAAAAAAGATCCAAAGTTAACGGATGTTGCGGCAGATGATGCTGTTCTGTTGCATACCCAGTATTCAACCCAGTGGGACAGCCTTGCTCATCGCGGCTCAGTGTTTGATGTAAACGGCGATGGCCACGCCATCCCTGTCTATTACAACGGCTTCCGTGCTGGCGAAGACATCAAAATGGATGATTCGGGTGTTGGTGCCAATGCTCTTGGAATTGAGAACATGGCCAAACAGGGCGTACAAGGACGAGGAGTAATGATTGATTTACACTCTTACGCTGGAGAATTCCCAAGAAAGGAAATTGGCTACAACGATCTTATGGTCATAATGGAAAAGGACAAGGTGACGGTCGAGCCGGGTGACATCCTCTGCCTCTGGACAGGCCTGGATCAGTTAATCCTTAGCATGAACAAAAAACCGGATGCCTCGCTCAAGGAAGCTTGCGCCGTTCTGGATGGCAGGGATGAGAAGTTACTTCAGTGGGTCATAGACAGCGGGGTTGCCGCAATTGTCTCAGACAACCTAGCAGTCGAGAATGTTGGCAAGGCAGTACCGGATTGTTGTACAACTGCCCTGCCATTGCATGAGCACTGCCTTTTTAAACTAGGTATTCACTTAGGTGAACTTTGGCACCTTGCAGAGCTAGCTGCCTGGCTTAAAGCAAACGGACGTTCACGTTTTATGTTGACCGCTCCTCCATTAAGGCTGACGGGGGCTGTGGGCTCCCCCGTCACACCAATAGCTACTGTATGAAGGCTCAATCCTGGTTGCCATCTTATTAATTCTTAAGGTAGTCATGAAGTGACCCCCTCCAGAGCTGCATAGGCTATAGTGCAGCTTTCAGGAGGATGAGATGAGCAACGAACCCTCAGTCAAACGCTGGACCGCCAAGCGCAAAGCCGCTGTGGTCATGGATATCTTCAAGGGCAAGACCACCGTCGCAGAGGTGGCTCGACAGCATGACCTCACCGTCTCGGAAGTCGAGGGCTGGATCGAAGAGGCCCAACGCGACATGGAGAACGGGTTCCGAGCCCGGCTCAAGGATATCCGCGAGCAGTACGAGTCCGATCTGCGGGAAACCAAGGAGGCGCTGGGCGAGGCTCACCTGCAGATCTATGCATTAAAAAAGTTCAAACGCCTGCTCGACGAGGACGAGAACTCGTAAGGTCGTCGTAGGCGGAACTGGCCCAGATGGGCCACGTGGTATCACTCGTCAAGCTATGCCAGTGGCTGGGGCTCCCCCGGCGGACGCTGTACTATCGTCCCAAACCGCGTCGCCGGGTGATCAATACCGATCTGGCCGCTCGGGTAAAGCTGGCTCTGGAGCGATTCCCCACCTATGGCTATCGTCGTCTGGCGTGTGTGCTGGGTGAGAACCGCAAACCGATCCAGCGCATCCTGCAGCTGAAGAACTGGCAGGTACGCAAGCGACCGCAGGGCTTCCGGCCGCGTGCCCGAAGTCTGCCTTCAGTGACCACACGACCGGATGAGCGTTGGGCCACCGATCTGACGCACGTTTGGTGCGGTAAGGACCGACGGGGCAGCCTGGCGGTGATCATCGATTGCTGCACGCGAGAAATTCTCGGTTGGCGATTGTCGGACAATGGCAGCAGCAAGTAAGCGCTCCACTAACCCCATCTATGCAGGCGTCGCTTAGACCGGTAATGTCTCTTTCCACTGCCAGGGCAGCAGCTTGTGGAGCTCATCATCGCCGAGGGCGGGCAGTTTCGCAAAGACGTACTGCAAGTAGTCGTAAGGCGAGAGGCCATTGGCTTTGGCGGTTTCGATCAGGCTGTAGATCGCCGCGCTGGCGTGAGCACCGCTCGGGGTGTGGCTGAACAGCCAGTTTTTACGCCCCACCACGAACGGGCGGATAGCGTTCTCTGCCGGATTGTTGTCCAGCGGGATCAAGCCATCCTTCAGGAACCGGGTCAGCCGGGGCCACTGGTTATCCAGGTAGTGCAAGGCTTTACCCAGCGCACTTTTGGGCAACACCTGGGCCAGTGACTTGTCGAGCCAGGTGTGGAGTTGATCGATTAACGGGCGGCTCTTCTGGTCACGCAGCGCGTGACGCGCCTCGGGTTCAAACGCTTTGGCCTGTTTTTCCACGCCGTACAGCTTACGGATCTGGTTCAGCGCCCAGTCCGCTTTACCGGTTTTTCCTTTGGGCTGCACCTTCTGGGCCTCGACGAACTTACGCCGGGCATGCGCCCAGCAGGTCAACGGGCACACGCCCGGCGCGGCTGGCGGCGTAGTCGAACAGAACGACTTGTTGTCCCGGCGGACCACCGCGCTGCACCCACATATACGAGGTGGCACTGGCGGCACGATCCACTTCTTGATTCACCTGGAGCGTCGTCTCATCCATGTGGATCAGCGGGGCGTTTAAGAGGTGTTGGCGCAACGTGTCGATCAACGGGGTGATGCGTTCTCCCGCCTGCACCATCCAGCGCGCCAAGGTGTTACGAGAGATCTCGGCGCCATGGCGGGCAAAAACCTGGCTTTGCCGATAAAGCGGTAGCGCGTCCTGGTATTTAGCGGTCGCGATATAGGCGAGCAGCGTGGCGCTGGCATTACTCTTGGGTAACAGTTTGGCGGGTGCCGGGGCGGTGTTGACGCCCTCTTCGCATAGCGGGCAGGCATATTTGCGTCGCACATTACGGATCACCTCGATCCGGGCGGGTACCACATGCAGCTCCTCGCTGACCTCTTCATCGATGACCTTCAGTGCGGTGTCGTCATCGTGGCAGTGGCGAGCATCGACGGGCAGTTCATGGGCGACCTCGATACGCGGCAGCTCCGGCGGTAGCGCAACACGCCCGCCGCGCGTGCGACGTTTAGTAGGCGTGGCGGTCTCGCTCGTCGCGTCATCAGCCGTGGTGCTCTCCGATGCATCTTCCTCGTCAACCGACACTTCCGCTTCATTGATAAGCAGATCCCGCTGGTCGACACGGTACTTCTCGGTGGAAGGGCCGAACTGACGCTCCAGGGCAAGCCGGAACTGTTCAAATAGCGACTGTTTGGTGGCTTCCCACTGCGCTTCCTTTTTTCCATCAACGCCAACAGCCGCGCATTTTCAGCGTCAGCAGCGGCCAGCTTGTGCTCAAGCTGGGTAACCGTCGTCGAGGAAGAGGCCGTGTTTTTCATACCGCGTAGTATACAAAAGCGCCGCCAAAATAGGAGGCGATTTTGTTAGCCAACTCGCTGAAAATTCAGTGCTTTGTGAGGCTTCATGGCCTTTAAATCATAGCCATCCAGCAGCCAGTTAAGCTCTTGGCCGGTTAACGTCACGGTCTCGCCATTAAGGTGCGTTGGCCATTTAAACCGCTCACGCTCCAGGCGCTTGTACCACACCACAAAACCGCTACGTTCCCAGAACAGCAGTTTCACTTTATCCCGCTGGCGATTACCGAACACGAACAGCGCTTGATCGAACGGGTTCAAGGCCATGGCTTCCTGAACCAGCAGTGCCAAGCCATCGATTTGCTTACGCATATCCACGGGCTCTCGGCACAGGTAAACCTTTAGGTCAGTGCCTGGACGAATCATGCGACCACCTCCACCGCGACAAACCGGGCGGGACGACAACGCGGTGGCACGGGAAAGCCCTGCACGATTAACCGATTTTCCCACGCCATCAGGTCGGCCAGTGTCACGGCTTGCGCTTCAGCATACGCATTAACGGCATCTGCAACGCGGCAGCATAAGACAGATGCCCTAACCAAAACGCTTGAGTGGGATTGAGTTCGCGGCTCATGATGATCTCCAAAGCAAAAGAGACCATCAGTGTGATCAGACAACGTTAATGTGGGTAGATGGGGTTTATGGCGCGCTTACCTATACACCGGAGCAGAACGGGCTTGTCGAGCGCTTCTTCCGATCATTGAAGGAGGAGTGCATCTGGCAGCATCGATTTGAGTCGTTGGGCCAAGCTAGAGCGGTTCTAGGGCGCTGGATGTGGTACTACAACGAAGAGCGGCCACATCAGTCACTAGGCTATGTGGCGCCCCGAGCACACCCTGCAATAGCTGCGTAGGGTGTGCAAAATCAGGGGGTCATTACAGTCAAAGGTAATCAGGAAATGATCACCTTCTTTTTGGGGCAGTATATCGGATCCCTCCTCACATAAATTAAGCATTAAAAATTTCACTATGATGCAGAACACGCACATCTTCTAAAAACGCCCTAACTAAAAGGCTAATAATATGTAAGTGGCCCAAGAGCTTTTAACAAATTATTTACTTTATCCACATATTCATTTCTTTTACCTTGATGACTAGTCTTTTGATGCATTCTTAGTAAACAGTCAATTTCTACCAAGCTCTTCTTTACTATAATAAATTTTTCTAAGTGAGGCCTATATGCTAACAAAACATCTAGATTGCCATACCACCGCTTTAATTCACTATGAACATCATCTACTGTTAAACCAGCTTGTTTTTTACTATAAGATCCAGCGCCACCTCTCCGATAAGATGACATAATATCAGGCAAATAGGAGATTCCTTTATCAGAAGCCGAAACTTCCATGAAAAAATCACCAGGCCCCCCATTAAGCTTTTTTCGTAGATCAATATAATCAAAATATTTTTCTAGCTTCATAAAATACGATGCAGTTGGAGCAAACTGATTTTTCAACCCGAAAACAAGACTTTGAGGCAGAACAACTTTTTCGTTTCCATAATAACAAAAAACGTCTTCTAGACTCGATTCTTCAAGAAAAATAACAGCAGGATGAACGCAAAAAAAGGCACTACTTTTTTTTAGTTCTTCATACTGTTTTTTTAATTTAAGTCTATCAATCCAGTAATCATCACCTTCACACAAAGCGATATAATCGCCTTCAAGCCGATTTAAATGCTCTTCTTTTATCGCAACGCCGTAATGATTAAATTCAGCATAGTATATATCTATAATATCCGGATATCTCTCTTCAAAGAGACTTAAAATATTTCGGGTATCGTCCGTTGAAAAATCATCATATATAACAACTTTAAAAGCAAAATCGGTTTTTTGTGTAATCACCCCTTTTAGGCAGTCAAAAATATAGTTTTGATGATTATAACAACTAACCAAGCAAGTCACTTTCACTTGACCACTTTCCCAAGCACTCTTCACACTATCTTGAGTAGGTAAACTAGATATCATGTGGATATATCTCAGTTAATTTTATTTGTAAAAGCTATTAAAATCTCTTCGGCGTGCTCGGAAAACCTCAACCGCATACGATATGAATCCAATTTTTCTTTTCTCTTAATATTGTGGATATGGGAAACACCAAAACCAAATTCACTCGCATGGGCAATGATTTCACGCAACGTATCCCCACCAACCTGATTAAGCAAGTGCTTAATTATCAATGTGCAGGTTACACCTTCTTTAGCTAAAGTATTAAAAACGTTCAAAACGCTACATTTTTTATCCAGAAAAATTATATCGGCCTCATTAATAATAATTTCAAGCTTGAGCCGCTCATCTTGGACACACGAAGGACTTAGCCTTGAAAACTTTTTGCATATATCGCTAAGACTCATGCGATTCATTTTCTTCTTAGTAATCGGTGGTGTGAAGCACTCATAGAAAAAATCTTCATTGCCATAAAATATAGCAGCATTATTTACTTTTTTATTAACTGATTTTTTAAAAAAATTGCTTGCAGGAAAGCCATATTCAGCCATCAACTTTTTGACTGCGAGATCGTTGCCTCCCTTGTATATATTCTCCTTCCAAAGTCCGGTTTCGCCGCTAGCTAGGGAAGGCCACTCAATTATCTTAAAATTATATTTTGTTTTTTTGACTTTAGCGCGGTTCAGCGAAGCCATCCAGAATAGCCAAATATCATCTGCTGTCGAGCAAATCTCCATAAACCGCTTTTGATTAGTAATATCTTGATGAAAAATTCGCGGGGGATATAACACACCTGCCCCACTAGTTGGAAAAATCAAACCATCTGAAAGCTCATCAGGCCCAACTTCCCATTTCCATTGGCGATAGGGTTTTGGATTACCTTTATTATCAAGGCGAATTTTATGGGCACGGTGTGCAACGACTGTTTTATAATCACCACCCCAGCTATCCAACAACCCTTTAAGCCAGTTGGGCTCATAGTAAAGGTCATCATCAGCAGTAACAATAAAACTGTTAGGGAATTCGCGTAGCGTGGGGATTATTTTTTTATAAGAGCGAATATCTTCACAGAAGCGAATACTCAAGCCATATTCTTCCAACTGCCATACAGCCTGAGGAATCTCTGACTTTTCTTCCTCGGCAAGCCACAAAATAAAAACATCTGGCTTCATGCCCTGTAATAACAAGCTACGCAAAGTTAGGTGAAGGTTTTCAAAACGTGGTGTATAAGAGGCCAGAGATACAATTAAGTGGCCTGGTAGAGGATGGTTTGCTTTAATTCTTGAAAGTGGCGCTTTAGATACCTCTTCTTTTAAATTTTCAACGGTTGATACAGGCGAAGAAGCCTTTTCTGGAAGTTTAGGCAAAAACGACTGTCCTTCTAGAAACTCTAGCGCTTTCTCCTGGCTAACGTCGGCTATCAACTCAAAAGCCATGTCATGCGCTGCAAAACCTGCACTAAGTATAAAAGCAAGCTTGGTCTTGCTTTCGTCGCTTAGGGCAGCCATCCGGCCTTGGCTAGGAAGGAATAGCACATCGGCGCTTTCCTGCTCAGTAGCGCAAGGAACACGTGCGTTCAGCTCGTCCGGCAAATGGCTGTGATGCTGAATATTATGGAAACGATAGAATCGAAATCCATTGCGGCTGGCCCAGTGCTGTAGTTCAGCAAAGCTGGGTTGGCATTCATGGGTTGGCTGGAAGGCAACTCGCGACTGAATTAGCAACGTCTCTGTGAGTGATTTTTTTCCATGCTCCAGCACCGCCATGGCGTCGCTCAGTTCATCGAGGATCAACCAGTCGAGGTTCCCCAATCCTTCAATGCTATCCAAGGCCACAGTATTAATAGGCAGTTCTGCCAGCGGCTTGGCGGCCAATTGATGGCGTTTGGAAAGTTTTTCAGCCGGTAACGGTGCGAGAACACTGGTCATTTCTGGGTCGACACATGCATGAAGCATTGTCGCTTGCCCATCGCCTAACAAGGCGTGCTGAAACAGTTGTATGTTTTCGCTGCCCTCGTACTGTTTGGCATCCTTTATTTCGCTGGCGGGGTCGAAAGCAACAATGCCGAATGCCTGTGTTGCTGCCATCTGGTCGGCAAGGCCACTTTTGATCAGACTGGCTCGGTTGTCGAGCACCATGACCTTGCCCTTAACTTGCCAGGTAAAATCATTGGTAAGCGACAAACGGTTAGCTTGCGGTTCAGTGCCCTGTTTGATCCCAGCATTGGCGCTAACTAACTGCTGTAAAGATTTATCGACTTTAAACTCTGGTTTGGTCGCACGGCTGGCTAAGCGCTGACAGTGGCGTTTTTTCTGGCTGACTGAAAAATCTTTGTTACCGGCGCGTTGCCGTACCAAAGGTGTTAGTGCGGTGATCAGCCTATCAGTAGCACGATCAAGGTGATGCTTGTCTTCGCCTACCTGCCAAGCACGAGCCACATAATCCTTGTAAAGTACTTCATCATCGAAAAAACTGATAACTGAATCAACGAGCGGTTGAAGCTCCTCGTCGCTTAGCAGGTGTTGATAAGGTTCTTCATAGCAAGCATCTGGGAAGTCAAAGGTAATCCCGGCATCGCCAACCATTTCAGGCATACCACCACGATTTGTAATTAGCGCTGGAATGCCATTGAGCATGGCCTCTGCCAGCACGCGCCCGGAGCTTTCCCACCATAGGCTAGGAGCAACCACTACTCGGGCCCGACCGTAAGGCCCGCGCATATCGCTGGTATTAGCAGTGACGGTCACATTGTTCAATGAGCTACGCTGCCCCCCCATTCGGCGTGTAGCCTCCTGCAGCACGGCTGTCCAGTCGGCTCGCGCCTCTACCACTTCAAGCTCAATATCGGGCCTCTCCCGCTCCAGCTTTACTGCCAATTGCACAAACACGCTGGCACCTTTTTGCCAGCTCGGGTTAACAAACACAAGGCGCTTACGCTCATGGTGCTCGGCAATAAAGTTTTCCGGGGCGATGAACTTGCCCACCGGCTTGGAGATAAAACCGGTCGTATTGCGGTACATATCAGCCGTAGCCTGGCTGTCGGTAAGGATCAAATCCACATCACGACACCAGCGTGGCGCTTTATAGTTGCCGTTGGCCAGGTAGAAAGCGACTGGAATACTGCGGTCACGAGCTTCATCGGCAATCAACATATCCAGAGTTTGGCCACCATAGAACCACACAACATCCGGCTTGAAGGAATCCAGCAAATAGAGGTATTGGCTGTGCCAAAGTCCCTCCTCATGTGTCGTAAAATGATTACGGTTGTGGCTGCAGCCAACCACCAATTGATGCGTCAACGGGCCATCTTCAACTTCGACTAGCTGGTGCAGATGAGCGTTGAGATCAGGGAATTGTTCTTTCAGCCGCCCCATTCCTTTGGGGTTATCGAAAACAGTCGCACCTAGCACCTGAACTTCATAGCCACGAGCTACCAATTGCAACAACATTTGGCGCACAGTCATGCTAGCACCGCTGGACGTATCTAATAAGCAGAAAGGGTTAGCCCAAAGTATGCGGGGCTTGCGTTTTTGAGTAGTAGACGAGGAAGTATTGTTGACCATGAAGCAGCTCGCACGGAAAATTTGCAGTGTGCCTAGCTTACTTTGCTTGCGCTGCCAGCAAAGGCGCGAATGCACCCATATTTGAGTAGCTATTCTAACGATTAGGCTCGATAAGAGGCTGAAACAAGCTTAATAGCCTGTTATAAAGCTCATTTAACGACAGGTTTAACAACAAAAAACGGGGCCAACTGGCCCCGTCGTTACTTTCTTATAAACCTTAGCGACTAAGCCATTAGCCCAGCAGAGACAGTACAGACTGTGGCGTCTGATTAGCCTGCGCCAGCATAGAGGTACCGGCCTGCTGAAGAATGTTAGAACGCGTCATGTTAGATACTTCTTCGGCGTAGTCAGCATCTTCAATACGCGAGCGGGCTTCAGAAAGATTGGTAGAAGTTGTCGATAGATTGTCGATTACCGAGTCGAAGCGGTTAAGCGTAGCACCCAAGGTCGCACGATTGGTATCAAGTTCCGTAGTGGCGCTATCAACTGAATCAATTAAACTTTGGAAGTTTTGTTGTGCAGTACTACCACTGGTAGCAGTTGCATCATCAGAATCTCCAGCTGTAAATTCACTACCAGAGATACCGCCACCACTCAAACCAAGGCCCGAGACAGTAGCATCAACCGTTGCCACTTCAATAACATCTTCATCTTCAGTGTTAGAACCAACCTGAATACTTAACCCACCGCTACCGCCTCCGTTCAACAAGTCGGTACCATTGAAGTTATTGCTGTTAGCAACACGATCAATCTCTTCAAGGCGCTCATTGATTTCGGTTTCAATGGCTGCACGATCCTCATCGGTGTTCGTGTCGCTGGCACCCTGAACCGCTAGCTCACGAATACGGCCTAGGTTGTCGTTAATTTGGTCAAGACCGCCTTCCATGGTCTGAACCAGAGAGATGCCATCGCTAGCGTTACGACTAGCCTGGTCCATACCTTTGATCTGGGCGCTCATTTTGTTGGCGATAGCCTGACCAGCAGCGTCGTCTGATGCGCTGTTGATGCGTAGGCCAGAAGACAGGCGCTCTTGAGATTTGGCCAACATGGACTGAGAGTTGGACAGGTTGTTCTGGCCGATCAGGGCCGTAATGTTCGTGTTGATTACAGACATGAGATAACTCCTTGGGGATTACTTGGCCAATCAGGCCTGTTTGCGGCGCCGTTGTCGCCGTTATATTAACTAACGGCTTGTCAGGGAAATACTTTAGGTATCAGCCCGCTATTTTTGTAAAATAAAGTAACCAGCCGTTTATTGCGTATTTAAGCCCATAAGCTGCTGGGCCAAGTAGGAACTCATTTGATTCATCTGAGCCACGAGGCCATCCAACTGGCCAAACTGCTTGCGGTAGCGCTCCACGCTTCGCTCGATACTGTTTTCCATACGCAGCTTGCGTTCATCCAGGCTTTCAATTCGGAGCTCAGCACTACTCAACGAGCTTTGAATGATGCCCTCATCCGCCGTAATGGTTTCAAGCGTTGAATTTAATCGCCCTGCAAAGCCGCCTTCATCCGTATCGCCCGCAAAAAAGGCGGCGAGCCCTTCAGGGTTGTTGGCTACAGCATCATCTAGCTTGGTTTCATCAACGGCTAACCGCCCACGCTCATCAATAGCGATACCTAGTTGCGAAAGACGTGAAATATCACTGGTTCCGAAGTTTTCAGTGATATCCCGGCGTAGGCGGTCTTCAATGGTACGAACGGTGCGGTCGCCCACTAGCTCGCCCGAGGTTTCGCCTTCGCCGTTGTAGGCGGTCATTCGACCAACCGTGGACTTCATTTCGTTGTAGTTACTGACAAACTCATCAATGGCTCCTCTCAGCGCTTCTTCATCACGCTCAATCACCAGCGAAACAGGGTTTTCAGAGACAGCTGTGAGGTTAAGCGTTATCCCTTGAATAGCTTCTTCAACCTGATTGGTTTTACTGGTGATCGTAATACCATTTACATCCAACTCAGCATCTTGCCCCGCACGAAGCGTGGCATCATCCATATTGAGTTGATCCAACCCCTCAAAGCCAATGATAGAGGCCTCTTCCCCAGTATCTTTTGTGCTGAGCGCCAAGCGATAGCCCGACCCATCGTTAACGATGGAGGCGGTGACACCAGCTTCTGCATCTTCGTTAATTTGGTCTCGCACATCTTCGAGCGTGCTGCCTGCGGCAACCTCGAGCGTATGAGTGCTTAGTGGCTCAGCATTTACGTCAAACTCGCCGCCGGTATACGTTGCCCCGAAGTTAAGGGTCAAGGTGGTATCGGCAGTTGCCACCACGGTACCTTGCGCCACGCTACCTGAAGCAACGCTGCCTGCACTGGCAAGCTGGGTTACGTTAATATTATAGCGGCCCGCATTAGCGGTTTCGCTTGCGGTCGCTATCACACCGTCGCCATTGACGGTGGCTTTTTGCTGCTTAAAAGAAGCAACATCGTTCAGCGTGGCGACAGCGTCTTGCACTCTGCCCATTGCGGACTGAAGGCGTCCATAGGCAGAAATCTTGCTTTGCTCATTGTTTTGGCGCTCGATTATCGGTGTAAGCTTTTGTCGCTCCGCCGACTGGAGCTGATCCAACAAGCCGTTGAGATCAAGGCCAGAACCAACGCCGAGTGAGGTAATGGTTGCCATGTTGGACAGCTCCTAGTGAATTTATGTTGAGGTAGATGGCTTAATTAATCGGCACCAACCGCGATAACTTTAGGAAAATCCTCCTGAACGAACAAAAAAAAGCCCGACATTACATGCCGGACTTTTTTACTGCGGATATTTAACTATTTATCAGCCTGATAGCTGCACCCATTATCACCCAAGCTGTTCAGTCAGGTAAGCGCTTGTCTGGTTCATGTCGCCTACCATGCTATCCAGGGCAGAGAATTCCTCACGGTAACGCTCAACCGTTGTATTGATACGCTCCTCGGTGGTTGAAAAACGCTCACCCAGCCGCTCTAGCTGGCTTTCAGAAGACGTGATAGCGCCTTCCAGCCGACCATTAGTGCCAATTTGCTGTTCAATCGCGGTGCTTACCTGGCCTGCCAAGCCGCTGTTTTCGCTATCACCGGCAAAAAAGCTGGCAAGCTCATTGGGCTGATTGGCAATCGCGCTGTCTAGTTCGTCCTCATTGATAGCAAGCGTCCCATCGAGCTCTAGCGAAATACCCGCATCAGACAGCACATTGAAACCATCACCGTCCACCACGCTGCTGAGTGCTGTACGCAGAGAGGACTCAACGGCACGGGTAGCATTATCACCACTTAAATCAGCCGCTTCACCAGATTCAGAATCAAAGGCGGTTAGCTCGCCAATAGTGCCTTTGAGAGCATTATAATCGTCAACAAAAGCAGTAACTTGTTCACGAATCGAATCGCTATCCTGCTCAACCGTTACGGTGCTTGAAGAACCTGCTTCGGTTAGGTTCAGGGTAACTCCCTGGATCGCATCTTCTACTTGGTTAGTAGGGCTCGTGATATCAATACCGTTAACGTTAAAGGCAGCATCTTCGCCTGCCTGCACAACCTGTGCATCGCTTGTTTGCGCATCGGCTGAGAGGATATCGGAAAAGTTGGTGCTTTCAATACTGGAAGCTGCACCGGTTTCGGTTGAATTCACAGCCAAACGGTAACCATCACCGTCGTTAACGATGGAGGCATTCAGACGGCCATCACTTTGGGTGTTTACAGCGTCGCGCATGTCTTCCAGTGAGCTACCGTCTGCAATACTGATAGGGTCGATATCACCTTCGGCCAAGTTAAACGAAAGCGATTGATCACCATCAATAACCGCTTCGTCGGAAGTATCTAAACGCTCAGTAACCAAGCTGCCTGCAGAGGCAAGTTGATCGACCTGAACGTTATATTGACCCGGCTGGGCATCATCGCTACTAACCGCGCTAACACCACTGCCTTCAACATCCGTCGAGAGGCTTTCAAACGTAGCTGGGTCATTGAGCTTTTCAGCTGCACTTTGAAATTGCGAAAGGTCGCTCTTCAATTGCCCATAGGCAGAAATTTGCGCTTCTTCCGTCTCAGCTTGCTGCTGGATCGGTTCAAGCTTTGCCTGCTCTGATTCTTGTAGCTGGCCGAGTAGTCCGTTCAGGTCTAGGCCTGAACCAACACCGAGTGAAGAAATAGAAGACATAACAACATGCGCCTTGTCTGATGCATTTTGCTGCGCTAATCATGCCAATGCTTCTATTACGCCTTGAAGCCTCGCGCAGCACTTACTTCTCGTATTACCTAAACCCGTCGGCTTATTTATAAGTAACTTTAACTACCATAGCCTTTTTTTTCGTAACGATGTGTTTCCTCACCGTGAATGTTTGCTATTAGCAGAAGTTAACTGCGCCGCCCTACCCCAACATACATCAGCCCCGCCGCCTCCGCAGCGCTGGGGGTAAACAGGTTGCGCCCATCCACCACCAGTCTGTCATTCAACTGGTTGGCCAGCCATTCAAGGTCGACGCTGCGAAACGCTTTCCATTCGGTACAGATCACCAGAGCGTCAGCGCCTTTCACTGCCTGAATGCGGTCGCCGGCGAGCAGTAAGTCGTCACGCTCGCCATAAATCCGGCGGCATTCAGCCATGGCTTCGGGGTCGAAGGCTTGCACCTTGGCGCCCGCCTGCCATAGCGCCTCCATCAGCGTGCGGCTGGGCGCTTCGCGCATGTCATCAGTGTTGGGTTTAAAGGCAAGCCCCCATACCGCGATGGTTTTGCCGCTTAGGTTACCCAATACAGTTTGCAGTTTGGTGAACAGCGTTTGCTTTTGCTGCAAATTGACCGTTTCTACGGCGCTAAGTAACGCCGGGGTGTAGCCTAGCTGGCGGGCAGTGCGCTCTAGTGCCTGTACATCCTTGGGAAAGCACGAGCCGCCATAGCCGCAGCCTGGGTAAATGAAGTGGTAGCCAATACGCGGGTCGCTGCCAATGCCCCGGCGTACGTCTTCAATATCTACATCGAGGCGTTCGGCCAGATTGGCCATCTCGTTCATAAAGCTGATCTTGGTGGCCAGCATGGCGTTGGCAGCGTATTTGGTGAGCTCGGCGGCGCGCACGCTCATGAACATCAGCTTGTCGTGGTTGCGGTTATAGGGCGCATAGCACTCGTGCATGCGGGCTTTCACACGTTCACTCTCGGTACCGACGATGATCCGCGCGCCGCGGGTAAAGTCCTCGATCGCCGCGCCTTCTTTCATAAACTCGGGGTTAGAGCACACATCAAAGGGCACATCGGCACCGCGGGCGACGAGGGTGTCGCTGATCGCCGCTTGCACCTTCTCAGCGGTGCCCACCGGCACGGTGGATTTATCAATCACCAGCTTGTAATCGTTCATGTGCTGGCCAATGGTACGCGCGACATCCAACACATAACGTAGGTCGGCACTTCCGTCTTCATCCGGCGGAGTGCCAACGGCGATAAACAACAGTTCGCCTTCCAGAACGGCTTGTTCTGCGTTGGTGGTAAAGCGTAGCCGCCCCGCCTCAATGTTATGCGCGACGAGGGTGCTCAGCCCTGGCTCAAAGATGGGCACCTCACCGGCATTAAGCTGGGCGATTCGCTCGGCATTGACGTCCATACAGGTCACTTGATGCCCTACATCGGCCAGGCAGGCGCCTGCCACCAATCCTACGTAACCGCTTCCAAAAACACTGATATGCATGCCGTGTTAACTCACTCATCTATACGGGGTGACGAAGATAAAGACGAGCTTATCACGTCATCCACGTTTTGATGACGGGGCGGCCAGTGAAAAACGTAGGCTAGACGTTGGTCTAATATCGACTTTGGTTTATAATGCACTGCAACACATCGTCATTGGCAATCAGGCTTTAGATGCCAGTGCCCTGCCGAGCTAACGTATTAGGAGAAGGGAATGCCCAGCGACATATCCACCGCCAGTCACGTTCAGCGCAGCTTACGCCAGTGTTTGGCCGTGGTGGCCGAATTACTTTATGACAATGGCCATGTGTTGGAGACAATTACGCTGGCCCAGCGCGGCCTCAATCGGAAGGAACTGCAGTCGCTAAGCCAAAACGCTCCCGGATGGGCCACCTGCCAGCAGGTATTGGAAACCAGCCAAGCGGCCACTCGCAATGAGCAAGGCCGCTTCGTATTAACGCCCATGGGGCGCGAGCTGATGTTTGATATGTTTGGGGAAGGCGCAGCGGACTGCGCCTAGTCGTTGTACCAAAACTGCTTGCGATGACCCATACGGTTTGAAAAATCCTGATTAACGGGATGAGCGCGAAGTTAGTCAGTGTTTTTTAGCGTAGGCCGAGAATTGAAAGAATAAACAGCACGACCACTACCAGTCCTACGATGTAAATAATACTATTCATTGCGTCGCTCCTTGCGTGTTGCGCGGTTGGAATACGTATTGCGATTATCGCTTACCCCCTAAAGCCTAGCAGGCCTTTTCAAACTTTGCGTATTCAAGACGTTACTTGATTTACACGATTTACCATGACGGGGCTGGAACCCTGGGATGATGGTAGGCTCAAAGGGATTCCCATTCGCTGAGGGTTTGTCATGCGCTCGCTGTTATCCGCTGCCTGCATCAGTTTTTTAGCTGCTACGCCATTTTTCTCCCCCGTACTTGCCCAAGAAGCCTCATCCACTGCCCCCAGCGCCGCCGCGCTACAAACCCTGAGCGAGGATGCCCGCGGCTATTCGCGTTTGCACAACATTGTGGTCGCTCATCAGGGTGAGGTGATTCACGAGCACCACCAGGGCGGGCCAGGCGTTGATGCCCTGGCAAACATCAAATCGTTATCCAAAACCGTGTTGGCGGCGTTGGTCGGTGCTGCGATTGAGGCGAATATTATCGAGTCGACCGATCAGTCGCTGGTGTCGTTGCTTGGCGATCGCGTGCCCGAGTCGGCGGACCCGGAAGTCGCCGATATTACTGTGAGCCATCTGCTGTCGCTGCAGGCGGGGCTTGAGCGCACCTCTGGTGAGAATTACGCTTCCTGGGTGGCCAGCCCCAATTGGGTGGAGGATGCCCTGACGCGGCCGTTTGTCGACCGCCCCGGCGGGCGCATGTTGTATTCCACTGGCTCTAGCCATCTGCTTTCCGCCGCGCTGACGTATACCAGCGGCGAGTCTACCCACGCCCTGGCCCAGCGCCTGTTGGCCGAGCCACTTAACATTGCCATTCCTGGTTGGTTGCGCGACCCGCAGGGAGTTTATTTCGGTGGCAACGACATGCAGCTTTCGCCGCGGGCGCTGGTGGAAATCGGCGAGCTGTATCGCAACGATGGCATGGTTTTTGATAACAACGGAGACGGCCAGCGCGTGCTGCCGGAAGGCTGGGTAGCGCAATCGTGGACGCCACGGGGCACCTCGCGCTGGACCGGCGACGGCTATGGCTACGGCTGGTTTATTACCCAGTTGGGCGGCGAAGAGGCCTACTACGGGCGCGGGTTCGGCGGCCAGGCGTTGTACGTAATCCCAGAGCGGGAGTTAACCATCGTGATTACGGCGGACCCAAGCCCGCCCTCGCCCGGCGGGCAGTTTCAGGAACGTTTGCATGACCTAGTAGAGGACCTGTTGACTGATGGCTAGCCGCTATTCTTTTTTGTGCCCCAGACTCATCAGATAGAGCGCGGCGGCCAACGCCAGTATTGAAAGCGCCAGGTAAATTGCCTCTAACGGGGTAGCAAAACGGATATCCACCACCGCGCGGAAGAATTCGATAATCACCGCCAGAATAACCACCCGGGCGATTTTATCCTTTAGCTGGTCAAGCGAGGCAACGTTAAAGGGGTGATTGGGATTTCGGGCTTCCGCCTGGTCAATGCGCGACACAAACAGTCGGTAGATGCCTAGCCCAAATATCATCAGTACGATGGCAATCAAATAGATATCCACAGCAATGATGATATCGGGCACCAGGCTTTCGTGGATATCCACGCTACTGTCGACAAAATAGTAATGCAGCGTGCGTATCACGACCTTAAAGATATCAGCGGTGCCCACCACAAACAGCATCACCGCGCCCAACAGGCTCGGCACCACAGCCAGCATGACCAAAAACCGCGAGTTCCATAGGGCGGTTTCCACTCGGCGCTCCCAAGAGCTCTGTTCTTCCGGCAGCTTTGGGGGTGTCGGCGGCGTATCGGTCATAATGAGGCTCCTATGAATAATGCCGGATTAAAGTACGTTAACCAAAACGAGCGCGGCGGTTGCGCCTATGAGGGCAAATCCTAATAGCAGTACTAAGCCGTCCCGCGCTACCAACCCCAGGCCTAACAGCGCCAGCGCCAAGCCCGCGCCATTGGCTGAGAAGGGAATAAACTCCATCGGCGGCATGGCCAGAGCAATCAACAAGCACACAACCGCCGTCACCCGGATGCCAATATAGCCGGTTAGCCACGGCAGGCGTACCCTCAATAGCCCGTCAATCCAACGTGCGGGCTTTGTCATCAGCTTGATGCCTTTATCGAACTTCTGGCGTGAGAGAGAGCGTTTGAGCATCCAACCGGGCAACCAGAAAGACTCCCGTCCGGCTAATAGCTGCACCGATACTAGCAGCACCAGCGCAGCCATAAGCGTTGGCATACCGGGTATATCGCCGATGATCGGGGTAAGCGTAATTAATCCAGCGACCAGCAATAGCGGCCCAAACGAACGCCGCCCTATTGCCTGAACCACATCGTCAACGCTGACTCGCTGAGCTTCCTGCTCCATACGCTCCATTGACGCAATCAGATCCATTAATGTTGAGCCTTCGTTGCGATCATCCATCTTGGTTTACACGCTCCTCGGTTAATAATTTGGTGCGAATAAAATCGCTGTGGCTGACGTGCAGTAAATCAGCCAAGCGACGAATACGGTGTTCTTCCAACGCATCCACGCTGCCGTCGGCCCATGCCAGTTGCCACATCAGCGCTACCAGTTCGCAGCGCTGATCGTAGCCGTAGTGCTCTTTAATCAGGCTGACGAACTGGTAGTGATCGACCGCGTCTTCCACTTCGTCCCGCGCCAACGCCATCAGCTCGTCAACATCGGTTTCGCTCAGTTGGTAGCGCTCAAGCAGCATACTCCGCAGGACGTCAAGCTCGGCGGTGCTGGTATCGTGGTCAGCGCGGGCGATTTCAAACAGCAACGCCGCCGAAGCCAACTCCAGCGTGAGAGTTTGATTGTCGCGCTGCTCAGGTTGCGAAAGCGTGCGCTGAAAAAACTGTTGGATAGTATCCAGCATGGGGGTCTCCTCGGGCGGCAAGCCGTTGTTGCGGCCTTATTCCTGCTTGGTAAGCTGCTCTTTGAGCTGTTTGGGTACCTGCTTGATAATCAGTCGATCCTGGGCAGCATCATATTCAATGCTTGAGCCAAGCAGGTGTGAATCAAAACTGATCGACACGCCGCCCGCACGCCCGGTGAAGCGCCTAAATTGATTCAAGGTGCGCTTATCCGGTGGAATCTCCGGCGACAGGCCGTAATCAGCATTACGAATGTGCTCGTAAAAGGCCTTGGGCTGCTTTTCATCGACCAGCGCTGAGAGTTCGTCGAGCGTCATGGGTTCCCCTCGGCTTAGCTGGTCGTTGGCGTAACCTACCAGGGTGTCGGTTTTTTCACGGCTGGCCTCGTCGTCGAAGTCTTCTTTTTCGACGTAGTCACTGAAGGCTTTAAGCAGCGTGCGGGTTTCGGTGGGCGCGTCAATGCCTTCTTCCATACCCAGCAGCGCCATCATCCCCTCGCCTAGCTTCTTACCGCCGCGGTCTTTCAAAAACGACACGTACTGAGCATCCGGCGAATCGCTTTGCCATTGGCTGAGGTTAATCCGCGCCGCCAGCGTCAGTTGGCGGGTATTGAGCTGGGCGGCGGGTACTGCCTGGTGCGCATCGTTAATGCCAATGCCCTCGCGCTGGTGAACAAGCCCCATAAACAGGGTTTCGGTATCGCCCTGGCGCTGATGACTGATCACCAAGTAACCACTCACTGACAGCTGCTCTTGAAGCTGGCTTGCAAGCCTTTCGGCAAGCGCGGTGGCCAACTCGTCAAAGCGCTTCTCGCCAGCTAAATAGTCGCGCAACCATACCGACAGCGGCCCGGCTTGCTCGCCCTCTTCGGCGAAGCATCCCCAACCTTTGGGCTTGGTGTTGTAGGTGTCGTTGAGCGCGCTGACCAGGCTTTCCATCACGGGCTCGACGTTATCGGCCTCGGCAGGAGCCGCGGTCAGCGTTAGGCGCTCGCCATCAAGCGTCGGGTCCAGGCGGTGGACGATACTGTGCAGTAGCGGCATAAAGGTTTACTAGCTTCCTGAGTTGACGTTTTAAGACGCGGGTTAATTCACGATCAGGGTTTGAGACGGTAGCCGGTGCGAAAAATCCAGCCAATAGTCGCCAGGCAAGCCGCCAGGAACAGACATATCATAATAACGCTGGCCGCAAGGCTGACATCGCTGATGCCGTAAAAGCTCCAACGAAAACCGCTGACCAGATACACCACCGGATTAAGCAGCGTGACGCCCTGCCAAAACGGTGGCAGCATATCGATGGAGTAGAAACTACCGCCTAAAAACGTCAGCGGGGTAATCACCAGTAACGGCACTAACTGCAAGCGATCAAACCCTTCCGCCCAGATACCGATAATAAAACCTAGCAGACTGAAAGTGATCGCGGTGAGCACCAGAAAGGTTAGCATCCATATCGGATGGGCGACTTCCAGCGGCACAAAAAACCCGGAGGTAGCGAGGATAATCAGCCCTAGCAAAATCGACTTGGACGCCGCCGCCCCCACATAGCCGACGACAATTTCCAGGTGCGAGATAGGCGCGGAGAGCAGTTCATAAATGCTGCCAGAGAACTTGGGAAAGAAAATCCCAAACGAGGCATTCGAGACGCTCTGGGTCAGCAGCATTAACATGATCAACCCCGGCACGATAAACGCACCATAGCTAACGCCGTCCACTTCGCTAATCCGCGAACCAATCGCCGCACCAAACACCACAAAGTAGAGCGAAGTGGAAATTACCGGCGACACAATGCTTTGCAGCAACGTGCGCCGGGTGCGCGCCATTTCGGCCATGTAAATAGCGCGAACGGGATAGAGGTTCATGCGTGTTCCTTAGGATTCACCAAGTCAACAAAAATATCCTCGAGCGAACTTTGCCGAGTGTGTAGGTCCTTGAAGGTGATGCCCTCACGTTCAAGCGCTGTGAGTAGGGCCGGAATACCATGGCCATCCTCTTCCTGGTGGCCATCGTAGGTGTAGACCAGTTCATAACCTTCAGCCATTAAGCTGAGTTCAGGCCGGTCGAGCGCAGGTGGCAGCATCGCTAACGGCTCGTTGAGGTAAAGCGTCAGTTGCTTGCTGCCCAGCTTGCTCATCAGCGCGTGCTTATTTTCGACCAACACGATTTCACCCCGGTTAATTACCCCGATGCGGTCGGCCATTTCCTCGGCTTCTTCGATATAGTGTGTGGTCAAAATGATGGTTACGCCGTTATCGCGCAGTTCGCGCACCACCTGCCACATTTCTCGACGTAGCTCGACGTCAACGCCAGCGGTGGGCTCATCCAAGAACAAGATGCGCGGCTCGTGGGAGAGCGCCTTGGCGATCAACACGCGGCGTTTCATGCCGCCCGATAGCGTTATCAAGCGGTTATCGCGTTTTTCCCACAGCGCCAGCGATTTCAACACGCTTTCGATATGATCAGGGTTAGGCGGCTTGCCAAACAAGCCACGGCTAAAGCTAACCGTGTTCCATACCGTCTCAAAAGCTTCATTGGTTAGCTCCTGGGGCACCAGGCCAATGCGCTCGCGGGCTTGGCGGTACTCGGTTACATTGTCGAAGCCATCGACCAATACCTGACCTTCGCTGGGCGTAACCAAGCCACATACCACGCTAATCAGCGTGGTCTTGCCCGCCCCATTGGGGCCTAGCAAGGCAAAAATTTCGCCGCGTTGAATCTGCAAATCCACACGGTTAAGCGCTTGAAATCCTCCTTGGTAGGTTTTATTCAGACCACGGATTTCGATAATGGGGTCGTTCAAGGCAGGCTCCTGAAAAAGCGGCCATCGGGCGGCCGCTGATAGCGAGTGGCGCGATGGCTAGTTTAGCACGGAGGACACAAAAACGGCTGACTACCAGGGCGCCCCCAGCGCACCGCTGCGGCGCAGCGCCAGCCCCACGCCTACCAGGGCGCGCTCATGGTCGCTGACCTCGTCCGGGCCCTGAGTGCAGACCACTACCGCCCAGGCGGCGTTGGGCTGTTCCTTGCGCTCTACCAACCCGGCATCACAGCTGCGGCGGTCCTGGGTGCCGGTTTTGTGTGCGTAGCTGACTGACTCGCCAAAGCCTTTCTTTAGCCGCTGTTCGCCGGAGCGGGTGTTGGCCATTAAGGCGAGCACCTCATCGCTTGGCGAACCTTGAAGGTCTGGCATGGCACCTCGGTAAAGCGTCGCCAGTACATCGCCGAACGCGCGCAAAGTGCCTGCGTTTTCGCCCCTCTCTTGGTAGGCATCAAAGGCGCGATGGTAATCGGGCTGATTGAACGTCTCAGGGGAAACATTTAGCCGCTTGGCTAGCGCCTGAGTGCGTTGACTTACCGGGGATTCACGCAGCGCTATAAAATCCATACCGTCCAATGAGCGCGCCTCTGAATGCAGTTCGCCGTAAACGCCTTGGCGCACACCCACCAATTTGGATATCGGCCCTAGCGTATCAGGGTCCCCGCCATTGGCCGCCACCATGGCGCGGGCGCGTTGGTTGACGTTATCCAGGCCGACGCGCTCAATCAGCATGTCCGTAGCGGTGTTATCGCTCACGGTGATCATATGCTCCAACAAGTACCCCACCGATATCGGCGTGCCAGGGTCGTGCCAGTTGGTGGGCCCCGCACCATCTACATAATCGCTTTGGGTCAGCGTCAACCGCTCGCTGGTCGGCACACGTTTGCCCAACACCTCCGCCGCGACCGGCACTTTGATGAGCGAAGCAAGATACCAAGGATCATCGGCGCGCCAGCTGTAGGCTTCGCCGCTGGTAAGGTTTTGCACATAAACGCCAATATTGCCCGCAAAGCGCTCTGCTATTGCGGTCATTCGGGCATCCAGGTTGCTTTGCCAAGCACTTTGTTTGTCCACCTCATGGTACCAATGCGCGTCATATCCACCCGCGTGGGCAGGCAGCACAAAAAGCAGCGCTACCACGACCAAGCTGCCATAAAACCAGTGTCGCAACGTACCAACTCCTAAGATTGAATTAGCGATGAGCATTCATCCAGCGAGTCAGCCAAATCCACGCGGCTGCCCCAAGGATTAACAGGCCACCAACGCCAAGCGCCTGTGGATAGCTATACATACCCTCGCCTTCCCACAAAAAACGCAGCATCAGAAAAATCACCACGATATGAAAGATAAACGCTTTGAGCGCATCCGAGCCCACCAGCGTGAGGGGCATCAGTGCTTTGGCTGCTTTGGTGCCACCGGCTATCGCAAGGGCTAATAGCACCAGCGCGCCACCCAGGCTAAACAGCATAAACGCAAGCCCCGGCGGATGTTTACCCTGGTTATTGGCCACCGCCAGCATGGCGGCATGGACATCGCCACCGGCCAACGCCAGCACATAAAACCCAGCGACCAGTAGCGCTCCTACGCCAAGCAGCGAAAAGATCAGACGGCGTTTTAGCGCCGGGTCGCCCACGCAGCGCAGTAACGCTTCACCCAACAAAAGCCCCAGCAAAATAAGTGGCGCACGACTGAGCTGGCCCCAGGCATAGTGATCCTCGTGGTCTACCAGCAGCGCCTTGAGAATATCGTTACCGCCAAATGAAAGCCCTTGCAACCACGCTGCGAGCGAGGTCAGCCCGGCGATAACGGCCAATCGGCTCCAAAGGGGCGCTCGTGCCCAAAGTGGCAGTATTAACGGCACCCACAACAGCGCGATGGCGTAAAACCCGAGAATTTCCACCCAGATGCCAAAGCGACCGTAGAGCAGCGCATCGACGATTTCGCTCGGCGTGTTAAACGGCAACATTTCAAAAATCAGCAGGGCCTTGTACCAAAACCAGACCTCTACCGCGCGCAACCACAATTTAAGGCGGCGTTTGGGCCAGCCATCGCGATGCACGTGGGGCAAAAACGCCACCGCCAGCGCGATACCAAATACCAGGATAAACAGCGACGAAGAAAACTTGGTGAGAAAGTGAATGGGCACCATACCCCACTCGGGCACGTTAGGAATGCCCACTAGCCCACTGACGGAATGGCTCACGATCATTAACCCGATTGCGATGCCGCGAGCTAAATCGATCGCCTCAATGCGGCCTTCCGTTTTGGGCAGGTGGGGCGTCTCGTTCCAGGCAATCGCCATCGGCATATCCTTATTTCCAGTGATCATCCCACATTGACCCTTACGGTATTACCTTATTTGGCCTCGAATATGAACCCACCCTTATGTTTCTGCTTCAACGCTGTACACCTAGAGACTAGTAACAGTTTGATATCTACCCACGCAAAAATGCCCCGCAAACGGCGGGGCATTTTGGACTCATCATTGAATTTGAAGAGTTAACCTTTCATTGAAGACGGGCTTACCAGTCAGAATCTTCTTCTGAATCATCTTCCTCGGTTTCCCAATCTTCTTCCTCTTCTTCCTCATACTCAGTAGAGGTGTCTTCCTCTTCTTCTGAGTCAAATGAATTCATGGAACCTTGATCTTCATCCTGCGTCGTCTCTTCTTGCGGTGCAGGCTCTTGCTCCTCTTCTTCATCCATGCCAAAAGCTAACGGGCTGGCCATCAGACCGAAAGATACGCCGAGGATGCCTAGCTTCTTGAGAGAATCCTTCTTCAACATAATACTGCCTCCTATATGGCTTCACTTTCTGGGTAAGAACGTTAGGTCGTCTTACCTGTCCGTTCTTACCCAGATAATTGCAGCTGGCATGCCAGTTTTCACAATAAAATAAAAAGTCTCATAAAATCATGATGATAAAAAATTAATCGTCATGCCAATGCTTGCCAACCTACCGCTTGAAGGACGTTTTTGCTGTTTAACTCCGGCACATGAGCCCGCATTACACGGCCAATTCTTAAACGGTAATTGCCTGCTTTCGGCGCTGACTACTAACAGCAAGGTGGCGGCACTATGTTGAGATTTGAGACGCAGCTTGTGGTGCTGCCTGGCTTGAGAATTGCCGCTTGGTCGTCGGGGCAGATCCACTTTTACACTTGCCGTTCGATCATCACTGCGCCGGGCACGCCGTGACATTCAACGCCCGTTATTCACTGTGCGCTAGGCAAGCACACGCAAAATGCCCCGCCAGTAGCGGGGCATTTAAGATTCATCCTTGAATCTGAAGAGTTAATCTTCCATCAACTGAAGAGTTAATCTTCCATCAAGATGGGGATTACCAATCTGAATCTTCTTCAGAATCGTCTTCCTCAGTTTCCCAATCTTCTTCCTCTTCTTCCTCATCTTCGTAAGAGAAGTCTTTCTCTTCTTCCTCTTCCTCGTACTCAGTAGAAGTGTCTTCCTCTTCCTCTGAGTCGAATGAATTCATGGAACCTTGATCTTCATCCTGCGTCGTCTCTTCTTGCGGTGCAGGCTCTTGCTCCTCTTCTTCATCCATGCCAAAAGCTAACGGGCTGGCCATCAGACCGAAAGATACGCCGAGGATGCCTAGCTTCTTGAGAGAATCCTTCTTCAACATGATACTGCCTCCTATCTTGGCTTCACTTTCTGGACAAGAACGTTAGGTCGTCCTACCTGTCCGTTCTTGCCCTAATGATTGCAGTCACCATGCCATTTTTTTTATAAAAATAAAAAATTATTCAATTTCAACATCATACTGAAAAAAAGGCGTGCCAGTTCATGCCAAGCCCGGATCAACTTAGCGGCTTTTGGCTGTTTAACCGTGGCACATGCGCCCGAGGGACTCTGCCGTGAGGGGCAAGTGATTGAGTAAATGAATAGTATCTAGCGGCTTATGTTGCTTAATTGAGGCTCATCGCTAAATGAAAATGCCCCGCATTAGCGGGGCATTTAGAGCTCATATACGAAATGAGAGAGTTAAGACAGCTGAGACATAACAGTACCTGTTACCTCAAAACCGTAATGACTTATTCATCTTCGTCAACTTCGGACTCTTGCTGGGTGCCGGTCGATGCGTCATTTTCTTCTTCACCTACAACGGGGTCGTCAGAGTCAGAGGAACCCGTGGACTCTTGACTTGCGTCTAAATCAGATTCTTCTTGAGTACCCGTCGTTGAATCATTCTCCTCTTCACCCGCTACAGGCTCACCGCTATCTGAACCCGAAGAGCCCGCCGTATCTTGACCTTCATCCAGATCAGCCTCTTGCTTAGTGCCAGTCTTTGGCTCGTCATCTTCATGCATGTCGGCAAAGGCGAGTGGGCTGGCCATCAAAGCAAACGATACGCCTAGAATGCCTAGTTTTTTGGAAAAATCCTTCTTCATCATAATACCATCTCCTATTTGGCTTTACTTCCCAGGTGAGAACATCTAGCCGCCCTTACCTGTACAACTCTTACACTAGTAAATGATTATGTATCAGTCAAGTCATACCAAGCCGTATTTAAGTTTCCCCTCAACTGCAAAAGGTGAAAGGTCACCATAAACGCGTACGGCAAATAACAATGTAGTCGTCCATCAAGGAACTATCCAAATCTATATTGGCCTCGATTCCGCAAACGCCAAGCCCGCTTTCGTTATTAACGGCTGCTTATCTAAGCCCAGCCGGCATCCACCGCCAGCTCCTGGCCGGTGATGGCCTGGCTTTCGGCGCTGGCCAAAAACAGCACGGCGGGGGCAATGTGTTGGGATTGAAGACGCAGCTTCAAGCACTGGCGCGCTTGAATGGCGGCTTCGTCGTCGGGGCCGATCCATTTTTCCAACTGCCGCTCGGTCATCACCGCGCCAGGCACTAGCGTATTAACGCGAATATTGTGCTCCCCCAGGTCCCGCGCCAGGCTGCGCGTTAAACCGTGCACTGCCGCTTTGGCAGTAACGTAAAGGGGCAAACCGCCCAGCGCCATTTGCACGCTGACCGAGCCAAAATTAATGATCGAGCCACCGCCTGCTTTTATCATCTGTTCAGCCGCCGCCTGGGCAGCAAAGAACATCGGACGCAGGTTAAGTGACATACGCTCATCCCAGTAGGCAACATCCACCTTCTGCCAGGCATGACGATCATCGTTGGCGGCATTGTTCACCAGGGTATGAATCGGCCCGACATTTTGGCCGGTATCCGCGATCACCTGCTGTAGGCTTGCCACGTCGCGAATATCGCAGTGGTGGTAAAGCGGCGCCTGGCCGGTTTCGTCGCTGAGTTCTGCGACCAGCGCTTGGCTGGCCTCGTCGTTGATATCCACAAACACCACCCGCGCGCCCTGACGATGAAAGGCACGGGTAAGAGCAGCCCCAATGCCACTGCCACCCCCGGTAATCAAGACCACTCGCTGTTCTAGGCTCGCATAACGCGCTGAATGTTGATTCATGTCGATTCCTACGCCGCTTTATTGTTATTACAGAACCCCATTCGCCTTGCCTAAACGTCTACCCATTGCCCCCCGGCGGCGGACGAGGCCAATGCTCGGGTGATAAACGTCAGACCATCAACACCATCGGACACCCCCGGCGTTAGTGCGGCAAGCGCATTGGCGCTTGCGCCGTTCTGGCGAGCATGGATTTGCACCGCGAAATCACGATAAAGCTGCGCAAAAGCTTCGAGATAGCCTTCCGGATGCCCCGGTGGAATGCGCGCCGCCGCCAGCGCTGCATCGCACAGGCCAGGGCCATTGCGCGTCAGGATGCGTGGTGGCTCGCCCAGCGGCGAATGCACGAGCTGATTGGGGGTTTCCTGGCGCCACTCAAGACCACCTTGGCTGCCATAAACGCGGATCCGCAGGCCATTTTCATTACCGGGTGCCACTTGGCTCGACCACAGCATGCCCCGTGCGCCGCCCTTGAAACGCAGCAGCATATGCACGTTGTCATCCAGTGCGCGGCCTTCCACAAAGGTGTGCATATCGGCGGCGAGGGATCCGAGCTCCAGGCCGGTCACATAGCGCGCCAGGTGATAGGCGTGGGTGCCGATATCGCCCAAGCAGCCCGCGGGGCCGCTGCGCTTGGGATCGGTGCGCCACTCGGCCTGCTTAACGCCGCTGTCTTCCAGGCGGGTGGAAAGCCAATCCTGCGGATACTCCACCTGCACCACGCGCAGCTCGCCCAGCTCACCGTTGGCCACCATCTCCCGAGCCTGGCGAACCAGCGAGTAGCCGGAGTAGTTATGGGTCAAACCGAAGAACAGTCCCGTCCGTTCCACCAGCTCGGCGAGGGTTTCGGCCTCTTCCAGGGTGATCGTCATCGGCTTGTCGCAGATGACGTGAAAGCCCGCTTCCAGAAAAGTGCGTGCCACGTCGAAGTGCATGTGATTGGGGGTCACAATGGCGACCACATCGATGGCATCCGGGCGCTTGCGCTCCGCCTCAGCCATGGTTTGGTAGTCAGGGTAAGCGCGGTCATCCGCCACGTGCAGTTCCGCGCCGGCGGCCCGGCTACGCTCGGGGTCAGAGGCGAAAGCCCCGGCGACCAGCTCGTAGTGGTCGTCTAATCTGGCGGCGATGCGGTGCACCCCACCAATAAACGCCCCTTGGCCGCCGCCGACCATGCCCAAGCGCAGCCGACGCGGCGTGTCGTGTTGAGTGCTCATGTCGTATTGCCCTCCTTAAAGACCCAGAATGCGGCGATTGGCGGCTTGGTCGGAGCCGCCGTCGGCGAAGTCGTCAAACGCCCGCTCGGTGACCTCAATAATGTGGTCGCGAATAAAGGTCGCGCCTTCACGGGCGCCGACTTCCGGGTGTTTCAGGCAGCACTCCCACTCCAGCACCGCCCAGCCGTGATAGTCGTTAGCCGCCATCCAGGAGAAGATCGACTTGAAGTCGATCTGGCCATCGCCCAGCGAGCGGAATCGTCCCGCGCGCTCCGTCCACGACTGATAGCCGGAGTACACGCCCTGTTTGGGGCTGGGGTTAAACTCGGCGTCCTTAACGTGAAACATCTGAATATGTTCGCGATACACGTCCAGAAAGCCACGGTAGTCGAGCTGCTGCAGAATCAGGTGGCTGGGGTCATAAAGAATGTGGCAGCGCGGGTGGTGGCCGACCCGCTCGAGGAACATCTCAAAGGTGATGCCGTCGTGGAGATCTTCGCCGGGATGAATCTCGTAGCAGAGGTTCACGCCCGCCTCGTCAAAGGCATCCAGAATCGGCCGCCAGCGTTTAGCCAGCTCGTCAAACGCGGTGTCGACCAAACCTGCGGGGCGCTGAGGCCAAGGATAAATAAACGGCCACGCCAGTGACCCGGAAAAGGTGCCGTGGTCGGTAAGGCCAAGGTTTTGCGATGCCTTGGCAGCCAGCTTGAGCTGATCCACCGCCCACGCTTGGCGCGCTTTGGGGTTGCCGCGCACTTCGGGTACCGCGAAGCCGTCGAACATCTCGTCGTAAACCGGATGCACGGCGACCAACTGGCCCTGAAGATGGGTGGAGAGTTCGGTGAGCGCCAGGCCGTGTTTGGCCAAGGTGCCTTTGATCTCGTCGCAGTAGGTGCGGCTCTCGGCGGCACGCTTGAGATCGATCATGCGCGCATCCCAACTGGGAATCTGCACACCCTGATACCCCAGCCCCGCCGCCCAGGCGGCAATGCTGTCGAGGCTATTAAAGGGGGCGTCGTCACCGGCGAACTGGGCGAGAAAGAGCGCGGGCCCTTTGATGGTTTTCATAGGACTCTCTCTGTGAAATCTAATTGATATGAATAGAGGAGCGCGGGCGGCGTCACCCGCGCCTTTTTTGTCAGCTCAGAACGGCGAGTCGGGGAAATAGTATTGCTCGGCGTTCTCCTCGGTGATCAGCGGCGAGCCTAGAATGTACTCGCCCAATACCGGGCCATTAGAGACGAAGTGCTGCACGGTCAGATCCATGGCCGTGGCGATCATGGCGGGCGGATACAGCACGTCTACCGGCACCAGTTCATCGCCGTCCATCACGCGCTTGATAATGTCCTTCATGCCCGCGCCGCCGACGATAAACAGCTCGTCTTCGCGCTCCGCCTGACGTACCGCTTCAATCACACCAAGCGCGATGTCGTCATCCTGAGCCCAAACGGCGTCGATATTATCGAAACGCGACAGGTAGTCCTGCATCACTTCAAAGCCATCGTCACGATTCCAGTTGGCGTGCTGCATATCGAGGATATTGACGTCAGAACCTTCAATTGCCTCCTCGAAGCCTTCCACGCGCTCGTCGTCAATCACGGTAGGAATGCCGCGCAACACGACAATGTCGCCTTCACCATCCAGCTGTTCGCGGATGTACTCGCCCGAAACGCGGCCTAACTCGTGGTTATTACCCGCCACGTAGAGATCTTCGATGCCTTCTTCATTGAGTCCCCGGTCTACCACGGTAACGAACACGCCAGAGTCTTTAACGCGGCGCACCGGGTCGGTCAGCGGGCCCGACTCGAACGGCAATACGACCAGGGCATCGATATCACGCAACGACACCAGGTCCTCCAGATCGTTGGCCTGTTCGCCTGGCGTGCTCGCCGTGGAAATGGTGATTTCAATATCGGGGTACAATTCCTCAAGGCGCTCTTTGGCCTCCTCGGCGTGGTAGTTGACCCCGCCGGTCCAGCCATGGGTAGCGGCCGGAATCGAGACCCCGATGGTAACTTCCTGGGCCACCACGGCCCCGGAAAGCCCCAGTGCGGCTGCGGTGACAAAGGTTGCCACTGCTGTTTTGATAGTTGGCATAATGATGCTCCTTTTGTGTTTGTACTTGTTATGCGGTTGAAGCCTTCGATGTTGCACTCGCTGTTGCGGTTTTTAAGTGGCCCTACGGCCCAGTTTTCCTCCACGAGGCACGCTGCAGGTAGACGGCCACAATGATGATGATCCCCTGCACCGTACCGTTGAGATAGTTGGAAATGGCGTCGGTCAAATTAAGAATATTGCCGATCATGGTGAGCATGATGGCGCCCACCACCGTGCCCCAGATGCGACCGTGGCCACCTTTCAACATGGTGCCGCCAATGATCACCGCAGCAATCGCCTCAAGTTCCCATAGCACCCCGGTAGCCCCAGATGCAGAACCCAGCCGCGGCACATAGATAATCGTCGCCAAGGCCACACAAACGCCTTGCAGCATGTAGGTCATGGTTTTGATGCGGTCAACGTGAATGGCGCTGTATTCGGCGACTTTTTCATTGGAGCCGATGGCAAAACAGTAGCGCCCGAAACGGGTGTAGTTAAGCAGGATGTAGCCAACAATGGCGACAAACAGAAACACCCAGACTGGAAAGGTGATGCCTAAAAAATTGCCGTAATAGACCGGGCGGTAGATATCGCGCACCGCCCAATCAAGCGTCAGGGTGCCGCCATCGGCCAGGTAAGTAACCAGCGAGCGGTAAATCCCCATGGTGCCGAGAGTAACGATAAAGGCTTCGATTTTGCCTTTGGTGGTTACCATGCCATTAATCAAACCAGCGCATAGCCCCAACAACAGCGAGGCACCCACGCCACACAGCACGGTGGTCAACCCTGGCCCAAACTGGTCAACCAGGCTGTTCATCAGAATGATCATCACCCCGGCGATAAACGCCGCCATCGACCCCACCGAAAGGTCCAGCCCGCCGGCGGTAATCACGAAGGTAGCGCCAATGGCAATAATGCCGATAAAAGCACTGCGGGTGAGCATGTTCGAGAGGTTATCCAGCCCTAGAAATGCCGGATTGATCAGCACGCCCAGCAGCGCTAGAACCACCAGCGCCACAAACGGCCCCCAGGTTTTCAGGTCAACGGAGAACCCCTTCGAATTGATGTTTTTGTTGTTGGCCGTTTTGTTATTAGGCATGACGCTGCTCATCTACCCCTACTCCCTTAATGCCGGATGCGTACTGGATGATTTCTTGTTCGTTAATTTGCTCGCCTTCAAGCACCCCGGTGAGCACGCCAGCGCACATTACCGCCACGCGGTGGGAAAGCCCGATCAGCTCGCTCATCTCTGAAGAGATTAAAATGACCGAGCAGCCCGCCTCGGTAAGCTCGTGGATAAAGTGATAAATCTGGTGCTTGGTTCCCACATCGATACCCCGGGTTGGCTCGTTGATAATCACGATTTCGGGCTCGATGGACATTACCTTGGCGAGCAGTAGCTTCTGCTGGTTGCCGCCGGAGAGTTCGGAGGCGGTGCGTGTCGCCGTGCGCAGCCGGATATCGAAGCGCTGAATGGCCTGTTGAAAGGCTTGCTCTTCATGGCGGCGGTCAATCAGCGGGTGGCAATGAGCGCGTAAATTGAGCAGGGTAACGTTGGAGCGCAAGTCCATATTGAGCACCAAACCTTTGCCTTTGCGATCCTCGGTGAGGTAGGCAATACGCTGATGTACTGCATCGCGCAGGTGGCGCAACACTATCGGCTGCCCGTTACGCAGCACTTGGCCGGCACTTTTGCCGCGCAGTCCAAGCACTGCTTCGATCAGCGCCGTTCGACCTGCACCCACGACCCCGCCGAACCCCAGCACTTCACCTCGCCGCAGGGTAAAGCTGGCCTGCTTAACGGCGCCCGGCACCACAAACTCCCGCGCTTCCAGCACCACTGGCGCATCGGCCGGAAGGTGGGTACGCGGTGGATACATCTCGTTAATTTCGCGGCCCACCATCAGCCGCGCCAGCTCTTCTTTGCTGCGCCCGGCCATAGGCCCGCTATCCACCAAATGGCCGTCGCGCAGCACCGTTACATGGTCGGCAATCTGCTCAATTTCGCGCAGCTTGTGAGAGATATACAGAATCGCTACGCCCCGCTTTCGCAGGCGGGCAACCAATTCGAAAAGCACCTTCACTTCGCTTTCCGTCAGGGTGGCCGTCGGCTCATCCATGATCAGCACGCGCACATCGCGAGTGATCGCCTTGGCGATCTCGACCATCTGCTGATCTGAAGTACTGAGATCTTTCACTCGGGCGCGGGGATCTACATGGGTTTCAAGCTCCGCCAATACCGTCCGGCTACGCTCACGCATGGTGCGACGATCCAGCAGCAATCCACAGCGTAGTTCGCGGCCCAGGAAGATGTTCTCTTCCACGCTAAGCTGTTCCGCTAACGCCAGCTCCTGGTGGATCATCACCACCCCGTCGGCCTCTGCCTCGCCGCTTGAACGGTAGTATTGTTGTTTTCCGTCGAGAAACACCTCGCCCGAGGTGGGGCGAAGATAGCCAGCAAGGATTTTTACCAGGGTCGATTTACCGGCGCCGTTCTCGCCCAGCAGGGCATGCACCTCGCCCGCCTGCAGGTCAAGGTCAACGTCGAATAACACCTGGTTTTCACCAAACGAGCGGCAGATTCGCCGCGCCGATAAGAGCATGGGCCACCTATTTTATTGCTGTTGTTATTATGCGTATGGGGCTTACCCACTTTTCATTCTTATTGAATGATGTTTTATTTACTTTAGGCGCTAAAATAAATACCTGCATATGCAACTTAGGTCGTGTTTTGACATTTGAGCGAACAGGCCAGGATGTGAACGCAAATCGACTGTTCTGCGTTACTCAACAATGGCGATATCTATGCCCCTTCCGTCCACTGACACCAGCCGCCACGATAATACGTTGGCGGTGATTCGCACCCTGCGCGACCAAGGGCCAGTGGCACGCGTCGACCTGGGCACACTAAACGGCATCAGTTCCGCCACCGTCACCTCCATCAGCGCCGAGTTGCTTCAACAGGGGTTGATTCAGGAGCGTCCTCCTGAAACACCCCGCCCCAGCGGGCGTGGTCGGCCTAAAACCCTGATACAGCTCAACCCGCATGCCGCCTGCGTGGTGTGCATCAAACTATCTATTAATGAGATCCAACTGGTGGTGGGCGACTTTTCGGGTCAGGTACGCCATAGCGAGCACCACGCGGTGGCCACCTTGACGCTCGACGCCAACGATCTGGAAACACTGCTGGAAGAGAAAATCAGCGCTGTTTGCGCTCAACAGCTAAACGGTTTTCAGCACTTGGCGGGGATCTGTTTGGCGGTACAGGGGGTGGTGTCGTCGCAGAGCGGTACGATTATCTGGTCGCCCGCTTTAAGCTTTCGTAACGCACCGATATCGGCACAATTAGCGAAACGTTTTCACTGCAGTGTACTGCTGGAGAATGATGCCAACTGCATCGCCAGCTTGCTGGCAGGCCAGCCCGCCTATATGAACTGCCCCAACTTGGTGGTCATTATGCTGGGTTACGGCATCGGCATGTCGGTGCTGATTAACGGCGTGCCGTTTCTGGGTGCCAATGGCTCAGCGGCCGAATTTGGGCATAGCAAATACCAGCCGGGTGGCGCGCTATGCGCCTGTGGGCGCCGGGGCTGCATTGAAGCCTACGCAAGCGACTACGCGCTCTATCGCGCCGCCGCCGATCATTTAGCACTGCCTGCTGGCGACAGCGCCCACCCTTCTGAGCAACAAATGCAGGCGCTAACCCAACTGGCACTGCAGGGTGATCCCGTGGCTCAGCGCATCTATGAAGAGGCGGGCCGTGCGCTGGGTATCGGTGTTGCCAATGTAATGGCACTGTTCAACCCTGATTTAGTGCTGATTACCGGCTCCGGCGTGCGCGGCTTTGAGGCTATGCAAACCGCCATGCACGGCGCCATTGATGACGCTCTGGTAGCCGAGTTGAAGGGCACTACCCGTATCGAGAGCTGCGCCTGGGATCGCGATATGACCTGCATGGGCGGCATCGCCATGACGCTAACCGCCACCGATGCAGAGACCCTTTTCGATAGCCAGACCAAGTCGGTAAGTTAATCAGCGTAGCGCGCAGCAGCCAGCAAGGTGGGGTGAGTAGTGCTGCGTCAATCGTGGTAGACCACACTGCGCCCACCGTCGATGGTCAAGCAGCTTGCATTGATAAAGGGCGCTTCATCCGACGCCAGAAAAACGACCGTCATAGCCACCTCCTCGGGGCGCCCTAGCCGACCAGGCGGCAGTAGTGCTTCGATGCGAGCCTTCGCCGCTGCAGGATCATCGAATGACTGCCAATGCGCCTCTACTGCCGGAGTGGCAATGTAGCCCGGCGCGATGGCATTAACCCGCACGCCACGCGAGGCATACTCAATGCCGAGCGCCCGCGTCAAACCAATCAAACCGTGCTTGGCTATTGGGTAGGGAAAGCAGCCCGGAATGATCGAGAAGCTATGGGTGGAGGCAACGTTGATAATCGCACCACCGCCTTGCTCGAGCATACCCGGCAATACCGCCCTACTGCAGTGCCAGGCGCCTTCCAGATCGACCGAGAGGCAACGCTGCCAAGCCTCGTCCGGCATGGCTAACGGCTCGTGAAAGACATTCATCCCTGCGTTATTGACGAGCGTGGTCAAGGGCCCAGCGAACTTGCATGCCTGAGTCACGGCGGCCTCCACTGCATCGCGGTCAGCAATATCAGCGACCAACGCCTGGACCTTGTGGCCTTCGCCACGTAGCTGAGCCACCAGGCGTTCGATGCCTTCACCATCCCGATCCAACAACGCCACTGTGGCACCTTCCTGGACGCAAGCCTCGGCAATGGCGCGGCCTATCCCGTTTGCAGCCCCGGTCACCAGGATGTGTTTAGCGTTTAATCTGGTGGTCATCGCGCTACCTTTTTTATTTTAAGCTGGCCCGCCAGCCATCAATGCGAGTGCCGCGGTACCTCAGCCCCTCGACAGCCGACCAGGAAGTCGAAGTCGCAGCCTTCATCGGCCTGAAGGACGCGCTCAATGTAGAGTTGGCGGTAGCCGCCCTGGCTGGCAATCAGCGTTGAAGCAGCGGTGGGGTCGCTTTCGGCCAGGCGCGAGGCCAGCTCTTCATCGCTGAGTTCCAGGTGCAGCCGGCCGCTTGCGCAGTCGAGTTCGATCCAGTCACCGTTGCGGACGGCGGCCAGCGGGCCACCGGCGGCGGCTTCGGGTGCCACGTGCAGCACCACGGTGCCGTAGGCGGTGCCGCTCATACGGGCGTCAGAGATGCGCACCATATCGGTAATCCCCTGGGCGAGGATCTTGGGCGGCAGGCCCATATTGCCGACTTCCGCCATGCCGTGATAACCCCGTGGGCCGCAGTGTTTCATCACCAGAATGTCGTTGGCTTCCACATCCAGGTCCGGGTCGTTGATACGCGCCTTGTAGTCGTCGAAGTCTTCGAAGACCACCGCGCGGCCGCGGTGCTGCATGAGTTCGGCTTTCGCGGCCGAGGGCTTGAGCACCGCGCCGTTAGGCGCCAGGTTGCCGCGCACCACGCAGATACCGCCATCCGCGGTGAGCGGGTTATCTAGCGGCCGGATGACCTCGTCGTTATACAGCGGCGCGTCCTGGACGTTTTCCCACAGCGTTTTGCCGTTGACGGTGAGCGCGTCCTTGAAGGGCAAGCGGTCGGCCTCGCCCAGGCGCTTGAGTACCGCTGGCAGGCCACCGGCATAGTAGAATTCTTCCATCAGAAAGCGCCCTGAGGGTTGCAGATCCACCACCGTGGGGGTGCCGCGCCCGACCCGGCTCCAGTCATCCAGCGTCAGGTCTACCCCGATACGCCCGGCAATCGCCTTGAGGTGGATCACTGCGTTGGTAGAACCGCCAATCGCGGCGTTGGTACGAATGGCGTTGTCGAAGGCTTCCCTGGTGAGGATTTTGGAGAGCTTGAGGTCTTCATTCACCATCTCGACGATGCGATTACCGGAGAGGTGCGCCAGCACGTAGCGGCGGGAGTCCACCGCCGGAATTGCCGCATTGTGGGGCAGCGAGGTGCCCAGCGACTCGGCCATGCAGGCCATCGTGGAGGCGGTGCCCATGGTGTTGCAGGTGCCCGCCGAGCGCGACATGCCCGCTTCGGCAGCCATGAAGTCGTGGAGTGAAATCTCTCCCGCTTTGACCTGCTCGGAAAGCTGCCAGACCACGGTGCCGGAACCGATATCCTTGCCTTTGTGCTTGCCGTTGAGCATTGGCCCGCCGGTAACCACGATGGTGGGAATATCGCAGCTCGCCGCGCCCATCAGCAGCGCCGGGGTGGTTTTGTCGCAGCCCACCAGCAGCACCACCCCGTCAATGGGGTTGCCGCGAATCGCCTCTTCCACATCCATGCTGGCCAGGTTGCGGGTAAACATGGCCGTGGGGCGCAGGTTGGATTCGCCGTTGGAGAACACCGGAAACTCGACCGGATAGCCGCCCGCCTCCAGAATGCCCTGCTTCACGTGCTCTGCGAGTTTGCGAAAGTGAGCGTTGCACGGCGTCAGCTCCGACCAAGTGTTGCAGATCCCGATGATTGGCTTGCCCTGAAACTCATGGTCGGGAATGCCCTGATTTTTCATCCAACTGCGGTACATAAAGCCGTTCTTGTCGGCGGTGCCGAACCACTCGGCGGAGCGTAAGGGGCGCTGGCGCTCGGACATGATGAGTCTCCGTAAAAAACCGGGAAAATGGGAATAAAAGAAGGCTGAAGCGTCAGGTGCCCTGACGGCGGGTCTGTTTCCAACGGTCAAACATCACCGCCATCAACAGGATCGCGCCACGCACCAGATACTGATAAAAGGTGGGCACGTTGAGCAGACCCATGGCGTTCTGCACGCAACCCATGATCAGCACGCCGACGAGGACGCCAGTGATCGTCGCCACGCCGCCCGACAGCGCCACGCCGCCCAGCACACAGGCAGAGATCACCGCCAGCTCGAGCCCCATGGAGGTATTGGGATCGCCAAGCCCCATGCGAGAGGCCAGCAGCACGCCGATAACGCCTGCCACTACGCCCTGCAGGCCGAAGACAATAATCTTGAGACGGCGCACGTTAACCCCGGCAAGCGCAGCGGCTTCCGAGTTACCGCCGGTGGCCAGCACATTACGCCCAAAGCTGGTCATGTTGAGCACCACGCCAAAGATCAAAAAGCAGGCCAGCATGGTCCAAACCGGCAGGGTCAGGCCGAGAAAGGCCGTACTGCCCAGGTCGAAAAAGGCCGGCACGGTAATCATTACGGCGTCACCACCCGCCGTGATGTAGGCGAGGCCACGTACGAACTCCATCGCCGCCAAGGTGGCAATCAAGGAATTAATGCCGAACTTGGCAATGACTAAACCGTTAAAGGCCCCCACCGCGCCGCCAGCGACAATGCCGCCGATCACGCCAATAAAGACGCTGCCGGTGGTCGAGGTCACCACCGCGGCGACCACCCCCGCGAAGGCCACCGTGGAGGCCACCGAGAGATCCACCTCCCCAAGCGCCAACACCAGCATCATGGTGGTGGCCAAGCTGCCGATCAGGGTAATCGAAAGCAGCAGCCCAACCATGTTGCGGCCGGTTAGGAAGTCGGGGATGAGCACCGCGAGTGCCACAAACAGCAGCAAGAAAATAGCAATCAGCCCCGACGTATCCAGCAGCGTACGTAGCGGTTTGATAAGTCCCTGGCGCCCCGCTGGACGCGCAGGTGCGGCATTTTCCTCACCCTGGGTTACATTGTTAGTTGTCATGGTGTTTGTCCTGAAAACTGTTTCGAAGAGCGGTATGTTGAAAAATCTATGAAGCGCCGCGCTCAGGCCGGCAGCGCCAGCCCCAGCAGGCGTTCAGCCGTTGCCGACTCGCGTGGTACGACGTCCACCAGCTCGCCGTCGCGCATCACCGCAATGCGGTCGCAGATGGAGCTGACTTCCGCCAGGTCGCTGGAGATCACCACCACGCTTTTGCCCTGCTCGGCCAGGTCGTAAAGCAGGGTGTAGATATCCCGCCGCGCACCGACATCGATCCCGCGGGTCGGCTCATCCATCACGAACAGGTCGATCTTTTCGGCCAGCCAGCGCGCCAGAATGACCTTTTGCTGATTGCCTCCCGACAGGGTGCCGATAGGCGTGCGGGGGCCTGGCGTTTTAATGCTCAGTTGCTGGATGTAAGACTCGGCATTGCGCCGCTCCCGCCCGGGGTGGCGAAAAAGCCCCCAGCGCTTGAATAGACGTCGGCAGCTGATATTGAGGTTGTCAGCTACGCTTGCGACCGGGAAGATGCCCTGGGACTTGCGGTCCTCGGGGCACATGGCAATACCGGCGCGAATCGCTTCGCCAGGGTTTTTGAAGCGTCGCGATTCGCCGTGGAAGGTCACACTGCCTGCCTTGGGTTCTTCAACACCGCAGACCAAGCGCAGTAATTCGCTGCGCCCCGCCCCTACCAGACCAAACAGTCCAAAGACTTCACCGCGCTTGACGGAAAAGCTCACAGGAGCTTTCAGGCCACGCCCTTCAATGCCGTCTACCGCAAATACCACGTCACCCAACGGGCGCTCGCGAAAGCCATATACATCCTCGATATCGCGGCCGACCATCTCACTCACCAGAAGATCGTGGGTCAGCGTCGACATACCCTCGTGGGTGCGGATGTGCTTGCCGTCGCGGAAGATGGTGACCGCATCGCACATCTCGAACACTTCCTCCATGCGATGGGTCACGTAGAGCACCACCCGCCCTTCGTCGCGCAGCCGTTTAATGATGCGCTTAAGCTGGCGAATTTCCTGGATGGACAGGCTACTGGTGGGCTCATCGAAGGCGATGACCTTGGCGTCTCGCAGCAAGGCACGGCCAATCTCAATCATCTGCTGCTGGCCGATGGAAAGCTCACGCACCTTGGTGGAGGGGTGGATATCCCCCTCGCCAAGGTCGTCAAGAATCGCCAGCGCCTTTTCGCGCAGCTGGCGACGGTTAACAAATCCCCGCTGCGTGGGCAGTTGCCCCAGCAGCAGGTTTTCGGCCACCGACATATTGGGCGAGAGCGTAAGCTCCTGATAGATGATGGCGACCCCTTCGCCCAGCGCTTCCCGGGCGTTGCTGAACACGTGGCGTTGGCCATCGATCCACAGCGCGCCTTCAGCCACCCGGTTTACGCCACTTAGCACTTTAAGCAGTGTGGATTTACCCGCACCGTTCTCGCCCATCAGGGCATGCACCTGACCGGCGTGAGCGGCAAAGCTCACGCCATCCAGTGCGCGTACGCCGGGAAAAACGACGCTAATACCGTCGAAACGTAGATATGGATCTGACATGCTTCAATTCTCCCGCAGACGCTTGCCGTTACAGACACCGTGCTTTATAGGCCGAGTTCTTCACGCACTTCTTCCCAGTTATCGCGCGTCATCAACGTACCGGAGGTCTCAGTGTTGGCCTGCGGTTCTTTGTCCTCCGTAATCCAGCGATAGAGATCTTCCGCCGTTTGACGACCGTGCATGGTGGAACTCACCGCCACGGTGCCATGGAAGCCAGTGGGGTTGTCGCGGGAGAATTCCGCAAAGGCAGCACCCGAGCCGTTGATACCCACGCCAATCACATCCTCAGCATCCAAACCATACTGTTCAGACGCCCTGACGCCACCCAGCACACTCTCTTCGTTAAGGGCGTAAATCACCCAATGCTCGAAATCATCCTGCTTTGAAAACACGGGAGACGCTGCCGAGAAAGCCCCACTGGTGTCGGTGCTCTTCTGGGGTGCATCAAAAATATTATCTTCAGGAAAGCCTGATGCCAGCAGCGATTCAGTAGCGCCGTCGGTTCGCTCGACGGCGGTGGGTAGCTCTTCATTAGTAATGCGCAGTGCGCCAACCTCTTCTGGGTCCCAGCCGCGAGCTTCCATTTCCTCAGCAATGGCATCGCCCACTTGCTGGCCAATTTTAGTACCTGACATGCCCAGGTGTGGCACACCTTCCATAGGCTCACCGCTGGAGGTGACAAATTGATCGTCCACGGTAATCACTTTCATGCCGTACTCTTCGGCGCGATTCATAATCGCAGACCCGAGGCGTACATCAGGCGGGCAAATCACAAACCCGTCTGCCCCCTGGGAGTTAAGATTATCAATCGCGCTGAGCACTTCCTGGCCGTCTTCGCCGCCCAGCCGCACCACGTCGAAGCCCATCTCTTCGCCTAACTCGGTGGCTGCTTCTTGCTCATTGATGAACCAGGATTGCTCGGGTTTCTTGACGATAAAGCCAATCTTGACGTCGTCTTCCTGCGCCTGGGCCGTCCCTAATGAAGCCAGCATGATGACGCTACCGAGAGCTAAACGATTGAATGTCGCTGTGAGTTGCATGGTCGTATCTCCTGCCGTTTTGGCGGTTGTTGTTATTGCGAAGTGTGTTTCGCTAACAGGTGTTGTTATGAGTCAAACGCTTCCTTGGCGGAAAAGCGGTACACCGTGCGGGAGCGATAGGTATCGCCCGGCGCTAGAGTAGTGCTGGGAAACGCCTCCTGATTGGGTGAGTCAGGAAAATGTTGGGTTTCCAGGGCAAAGCCGGAGCGGTGTTCATAGGCCTCGCCCTGCTTGCCGGTCAGACTGCCGTTGAGGAAATTGCCCGAGTAGAACTGAATGCCCGGCTCGGTGGTTTCGATTTCTACCATGCGCCCGCTTTGCGGCTCCCATACCTTGGCGGCCAGCACCAACTCATCTGACGCCGCGTTATCGCGGGCAAGCACAAAGTTGTGGTCATAGCCGCCGCCGAATTCGAGCTGCTCGTTGTCCTGATCGATCCGTTCGCCGATGGCGGTCGCCCGAGTAAAGTCGAACGGCGTGCCTTCTACGGCGCGAAGCTCGCCGGTGGGAATCAGCGAATCATTCACTGGGGTAAATTCGGGGGCGTTGATCATCAACTGGTGGTCAAGAATGCTATCGCTACCCTCTCCCTTGAGGTTGAAGTAGCTGTGCTGGGTAAGGTTAATCGGGGTGGCTTTGTCGGTCACCGCCCGATAATCGACCATCAGCTCGTCATCATCGGTCAAAGTGTAGGTGACTTCGGTCTCCAGCTTACCGGGATAGCCCTCTTCGCCATCCTCGCTGGTATAGCGCAGCACAAGTCCCGTACCTGCATCGCTCTCGAACGGCTCGGCCTGCCACAACACTTTATCGAAGCCCTGATCGCCGCCGTGTAGATGATTGTTACCGTCATTGGTGGCCAGTGAGTAGGTATCGCCATCGAGCGAGAACTGACCACCCGCAATGCGATTGCCGTAACGCCCGATGATGGCACCAAAATAGGGATTGGCCTGGCGGTATTCGTCGGAGAGGTAGGCCTCAAGCGAGTCGAAACCCAGGGCGATATCGTCGAATTCGCCGTCTACATCGGGCGTCTTCAATGACAGTATGATACCGCCATAGTTGGTTACCTGTAGCTCAATACCGTTGGCGTTGCTCAACCGATAGACATCGACCTGTCGGCCATCCGGCAATTGACCAAACACCGATTTCTCGGTGCCGTTTTCGGCATCACTTCCGGCGGTCGTTTTCGTCTCGCTTTGTGCTTGAGCCGTGCTGACCATCAGCAGAGCGATACCGGCACTCAGCAGCAGCGTCGAGCCAGTGCGGAGTCGCTGAGCATCTATCTGCGCAGTTATGAGAGGCATGATATTCCTCCTTGAGGGCATCGTTATTGTTGTTCGGTTGTTGTTATTCGCTCGGCATCATTGCCGATACAGTCCCTACAGTAGCTACGCCTGACATAACCATCCAATACATAAACCCTGCAATCTTGATATGCTTATGGTTATCAAAAGCACCGTAAGGCTTATCCCATGGGCGTTCTTGACGAAAACTGGTTTCTCGGCGCACGACTAAAGTTGCGTCACTTCCAGCTTTTTTTAGCACTTGATGAGCACCGCAACCTGCACCGAGCGGCCGCTCAGCTCAATATGAGCCAACCCGCCGCGTCAAAACTACTGAAGGATCTGGAAGCCAACCTGGGAATTCGTTTGTTCGAACGCCACCCCCGCGGGCTCACGCCTAACTGGTACGGCGAAGTGGTGATTCGCCATGCGCACAGCATGCTGTCGGCACTCCGCCACACCGGCGAGGAGTTGAATGCGTTACAGAAGGGCAATGCAGGTATGGTGGCGGTAGGCACGGTCATGGCGCCAGCGGTAACGCTACTCACCAGTGCAATTGAGCAGGTTCACCGAGACCGACCGGGATTAAAGATCAGCGTGGATGTGGACGTCAGCAAGGTGCTGGTACCGCGTCTGCTCGAAGGTGAGCTGGATTTCGCGATTACGCGTATACCTGCAGGCGTGGATGCCGAATGGTTTGTGTTTGAAGAGATTGGCGAGGAGGAATTGTGTTTCGTGTGCCGCAAAGGGCACCCTTTAGCGGATAAAACACCGCTAAGCCTGGCGGATATGGCGACCTATCCGTGGTCGCTCCAGCCCACCGGCGCCCTGATGCGTCAGCGGGTGGATAGCCTGTTCCTGCATCATCAGGTCGCGTTACCTCGCCAGGTCGTCGACACCGCAGACCTGCTGTTGTCGTTGGCGCTGGTTGATAAATCGGACACCATCACGGTCACCACCCGTGAAGCCGCGGACCTACTGTGCAACCCACAACGCTTTCACCTGCTGCCTTTCAACGAGACGCTTAGCGTGCAGCCGTATGGGCTGGTGAGCTTGCGCCATCAACGACTTTCACCGGGGGCCGCCGCATTAATGAGCACCCTGCGCACGATTATTGCGCAGGATGCTTAACGGGCAATGACCGCTAGGCGACAAACCCACACCCTTGAGCTACCATACAAAAGTTTATGTTGAACAATTAATGCAAATGTTCAACATTATGCGATTCATGTGGCTCTAAAATATTGTGTCCACCCTATCTCGCATAACAATAAACGTTAGGAATAGCTCAATGCGACTAATTCAGTGTGACCATCAGGGCCAAGTGCGCGCCGCCCTGGTGGAGAGCGAAGAGCAGGTCAGGCTGCTTGACTGCGATACCTACACCCTGGCCCACCGGGCGATTAACGCCGGTCAGCCGCTCAGCAATACGTTAACGGCAGCATTGACCGATACGCGCCTGAATTATCAGCAGTTAGTGGACGCTAAGCGCCTGCTCCCGCCGCTAACGCATACCGACCCGGCGCACTGTCTGGTGACCGGTACCGGCCTTACCCACCTGGGCAGTGCCGACACCCGCTCGGCGATGCACGCAAAAGCTCAAGCGGCGGAAGAAGATATGACCGACTCCATGCGCATGTTCAAGCTGGGCGTGGAGGGCGGCAAGCCCGGCGACGGCAAAGTTGGCGCGCAGCCTGAGTGGTTCTACAAGGGCGATGGCCAATGTGTCGTGGCACCGGAAGCAGAGATTCCCTCTCCGGCCTTCGCCGAGGATGCAGGCGAGGAGCCGGAACTGGCGGGCCTCTACGTGATTGGCGACGATGGTCAACCCTGGCGGGTGGGCTACGCCCTTGGCAACGAGTTCTCTGACCATGTTACCGAGCGCTTCAACTACCTGTGGCTGGCCCACTCCAAGCTTCGTGCCTGCAGCTTTGGTCCCGAGCTATTAATCGGCGAATTGCCTGACCATCTGGAAGGCACCAGCCGTATCCAGCGCAGCGGCGAAACAGTGTGGGAGAAGCCCTTCCTCACCGGCGAGGGCAACATGGCCCATAGCCTCGCCAACCTGGAGTACCACCACTTTAAATACCCAGGCTTCCGCCGCCCCGGCGATGTGCATGTGCACTTTTTCGGTACCGCAACACTGAGCTTCGCCGACGGCATTAAGGTACGCGAAGGGGATCGCTTTGAGATCCATATCAGCGATTTCGGCCGTGCTCTACGCAACCCGCTGCGCGTGGAAGCAGACGCACCCGCCATTCGCGTCAAACCTCTTTAATTCAAACACGCTAACGCAAACGAACTAGCCCAGCAGGAGATGGTATGAATCTGGAAGGCAAACTGCTTATTGGTCAGCAGGCCGTCAGCGGCCAACAGGCTGACATTCAAGCCGTTAATCCCGCCACCGGCGAAAAGCTTGAACCCACCTACGCTGGCGGCAGCAAGGCCGAGGTCGAGCGCGCCTGTGAATTGGCCGAAGCGGCTTACGCCACCTACCGGGAAACCTCGCTTGAGGACCGGGCCGTATTCCTCGAAACCATCGCCAGCGAAATCGACGCGATCGGTGATGAGCTAACCGAGCGCGGCGTCGCCGAAACCGGTCTGCCCGCAGCCCGCCTGCAGGGGGAACGGGGACGCACCTGCGGTCAGCTACGGTTGTTCGCCAACGTAGTCCGGGCTGGCGAGTGGCTGGATGTGCGCATCGACCCGGCACTGCCCGACCGCGAACCCATGCCGCGTGCCGACCTGCGCCAGCGGCATATCGCCCTGGGCCCGGTGGCAGTGTTTGGCGCCAGTAACTTCCCGCTGGCCTTTAGCGTTGCCGGTGGCGATACCGCCTCGGCGCTGGCTGCTGGCTGCCCGGTGGTCGTCAAGGGCCATTCCGCCCACCCCGGCACGTCCGAGCTGGTCGGTCGCGCCATTCAGCGCGCCGTTGCCAAATGCCAACTGCCAGAGGGCGTCTTTTCGCTGTTGTTTGGTTCCGGTAAAGAGATTGGCCAGGCGCTGGTCGCCGACCCGCGCATCCAAGCGGTGGGCTTTACCGGTTCACGCGGCGGCGGCACGGCACTCATGGCCACCGCCCAGGCACGCCCTCAGCCGATCCCGGTTTACGCCGAGATGAGCTCCATCAACCCGGTATTTCTGCTGCCGGAAGCCCTCAAGGCACGCGGCAAAGCGATCGCCGAAGGGTTTGTCGGCTCGCTCAACATGGGGGCCGGCCAGTTCTGCACCAACCCAGGGCTGGTGATTGCGGTTCAGGGCCCTGAGTTGGATGCCTTTGTTGAGGCGGCCGGTGAGGCCGTCAAGGGCAGCGCCGCCCAGACCATGCTCACCCCGGGCATTCACGATGCCTACCAGCAGGGCGTTGATCGACTGGCCAACCATGCCAAGGTTACCGAGGCCGCACGTGGCCAGGCGGGTGACTCGGCCAACCCGTGCCAGGCAGGGCTGTTCGTGACCCAGGCCGAGGCGTTCCTCAGCGACCCCGCCCTCCAGGAAGAGGTGTTTGGTTCGACCTCGCTGGTGATCGCTTGCGCCAATGTGGACGAGATGCACCGCGTGGCCTCTCAGGTGGAAGGCCAGTTGACCGTCACGCTACACATGGATGACGGCGACCTGGCGACCGCCAAGCAACTGCTGCCCACCCTCGAGCGCAAGGCGGGCCGTATTCTGGCCAACGGCTGGCCAACCGGTGTGGAAGTATGCCATGCCATGGTGCACGGCGGGCCTTACCCAGCGACCTCGGATTCGCGCACTACCTCAGTGGGCAGCGCGGCAATTTTCCGCTTCCTGCGCCCGGTGTGCTACCAGGCGCTGCCGGAGGGACTATTGCCCGAGGCCATTCGTGACGGTAACCCCTATGGGGTGTCACGCTTGGTCGACGGCAAGCGCGAATAAACGCGCGTCACTCAAACCGTTACTCAACGAAGGCGTCGGTGGTTTCACGATGACCGTATAGAAACGCATCGGCGACCTGGCGCAGCGGGGCGACATCCACCTCGCTGCGTTTGTTTGCGATCAGCTCGGCAAAGCGTGCGTAGAGGCCCTGATACTCGCGCTCTTCAGCGTCGATGATAAGTTCGTCGTCGATCATCAATCGGCAGCCACCCTGGGTGAGGCTCAAGCGGCTACCATCGCTTTCGATATGCATATCCCAGGTGGGTGGACCACTCTGACGAAAGTCAAAATCTGCCTCAATCGCCGCGCCTTCCGGGTCGGTAAACGATAGCTCGGCGGCAATCGGGGTTTGCGCGTTACTTGGCACTAGCAGCCGCGCCTGTTGCAAGAAAAACGGCTGAGGCAGAATCTCGGTGGCAATCGACAGCGCGTTAATACCGGGATCAAAAACGCCCATACCACCGGGCTGCCAGATCCACGCCTGCCCTGGATGCCATACCCGCACATCCTCTTTCCACTCGATCTCAACCCGCTGCACCTGACGTTCACTCAACCACCGTTTGGCCTTCGCCACGCCGGGGGCAAACCGCGAGTGCCAGGCAGCAAACAGACTAACGCCCTGCTTGGAAGCTAACGCAACCAAGTCTTCCACTTCGCTTAACGTTGCCCCTGGCGGCTTTTCAAGCAGCACGTGCTTACCACGCATCAGCGCGGCCCGCGCTTGGGAGTAGCGCAAGTGCGTCGGCGTGCAGACCGCTACGGCGTCAATATTTGGACAAGCATCAAGCATCGCCTTCAGGTCTTGATAGGCGGGTAGATCAGGCAGCGAAGCGTGGGGATCCGCCGTGGCGGCAAGGTGGCAGTTCGAGGTGGCGGCTATCGCGGGGAGGTGCTGGTCGCGGACAATTTTGCCCACGCCTACCAAGCCGAGGGTGAAGTCAGACATACGCTTGCCTTTGTTTTTTGCTAATGAACATAGACATTAGGGAGCGGTGTGGGGAAGTTCAACGCTGCGCCCCAATGAACTGACGCTGTGCTCAAGCCCTAGTGCTGCGGCAGTGCCTGCCAACACCGCTTGGGAGGCTAAAAACGCCTCCCGAGGGCGGCGTAGCCGAATGCTCTCCATCAGTTGGCGGTGACGCTCCAGACTCTCTTCAGGATCCGCGGCATTTTCATTGGACATCGAGATCAGCATGTAGATGGAAGGACGCAGAATATGCGATAACTGCGCCCAGACAATATTATGGGTCGCCTTGAAGATCGCCTCATGGAAGGCGAAATCGCACTCGCTGTGCAGTCGCCGCTCTTCTTCACAGGTGGCATTGCGCAGATTCTGCCCCAGCCCTTCAAAGGCCTCCTCGATGGCAACCAGATCACGCGCTTTGGCGCGCTTAGCGGCGGTCATGGCGACATAGGGCTCCACATCCAGGCGGAAGGCGAGGATTTCGCGCTGAATATCCGGGTTGGGCGCCGCGTAACGGGTCAACCAGTCGGTCACCTGGGCGTCGAGAATATGCCACTCCGAGTACTCACGCACCTTGGAGCCATGGCCGGAGATACGCTCGATAATACCGGCATCGACCAACTGACGCAGGTCACTGCGCACCGCTGAGCGGTTAATCGAGAAGCGCTCGCATAAATCCAGTTCACGAGGAACAAAATCGCCAGGATGATAACGCCCACCGAAGATCTCCTCGGCGAGATATTCGGCAATGCTAGGTCGAGTCAGTGGCTTGCTAAGAGATGACGTCACTAAGATGGGCCCCTGTTTAAATGCTTGCCAATCATACCGTACTTGACCGGTCTACTGTTACTTGGGGCTTCGGTTCGCTGATACCCGTACGCAGTCTCAATTCCAGCCGCCGTTCATAAAGCCCTTTGACAAATAGCGTACCTAAGACGAGGGTGCCGCCGACCAATGCCATTGGCGCTGGCTGCTCGGCCAGCACCCACCAAGCCAACAATGTCCCCACCACCACTTCCAGCAACAACAGCAAGCCCACTTCAGCGGAAGGCAAGTAAAGTGGTCCACGCTGCAGCAGCGTCACCCCGCAGGGCACAATGAACAGGCACAGCAGGACCACCACGCTTAGCTGGTTGACGGTAGGGAGTGACGGCTCGCTCCCTGCCAGCCAAAACAGCCCGGCGGCGCTACCCACAATAATGCCATTGAACACCAGCATCGGGCTCATATCCACGCCTGGGCGGGTTCGGCAAAGGGTAAAATTAATCGCCAGCGTCGTCGCCGCCATTAAAGCAAAACCATTGCCCACCCAAGAGCCGGCGCCTGCGTCATCCAGCGCGATCATGGCGATACCCGCCATACACAGCACAATCGCCAGCCACGTTCGCCTAGGCAAACGCTCTTTAAGTATTACCCAGGAAAGAGCGGCAGCAATAAGCGGCGAACTGGCCAGAATCAGCAATACATTGCCTGCCTTGGTGTACTGGTTGCCCAACACAAAACCGCATGTGGTAAGGCTGAACAGCAGCGCCACGGCGATACCCGTCCAACCACAGCGGCGATAGGCTGCCAACGTGCCACGCCCATAGCGCAGCAGGGCAATCAGCAAAAAGCCCAGGCCCGAAAGGAAACCGCGCCACATCAGTATCTCCGCATCGGGCAGGTCGGCTACTTTAATCAGCAGGGCATCTGGTGCCATAATCAGCGCCCCGCCACCGGTTAACAGCAGGCCCTGCTGGCGATGCGACAAGGTACTAAAGTGACTCATTTTAATGATTATCCCTGGGCGGATGTTGGCGAGCCACATCGCGATACTTGGTGGCAGGTTCCAATGTCATACCGCGATCTAGCGGCTCGACCATACTACGCTGGATCTCCTGCCAGGGGGTTTGGTGGCCTGGGTAGCGGTAACCGCCCTGCTGAGCTAAACGCTCGCGGCGCGCCTCCAGCTCACTGGCCTCAATCAGCAGTTGTACCTCGCTGCGCTTGAGATCGACCCGCAGCCAGTCGCCACTCTCAAGCAGCGCCAAGCCGCCACCGGTGGCGGCTTCGGGAGAAGCGTTAAGAATCGACGGTGAGCCGGAGGTGCCCGACTGACGGCCATCGCCCAGGCACGGCAGCGATTCGATGCCCTGTTTGATCAGTGCTTCCGGCGGCTGCATATTGACCACTTCGGCACCGCCGGGGTGGCCTACCGGGCCGGCCCCGCGCATCACCAGAATGGTGCGCGCGTCGATGTCGAGCGCTGGGTCATCAATACGCGCGTGGTAATCCTCGGAACCATCGAATACCACCACTTTGCCTTCAAAGGCGTCCGGGTCGTCGGGATCATTCAGGAAGCGCTCGCGGAAGTCCCGCGAGATGACGCTGGTTTTCATCAGCGCCGAATCAAACAGATTGCCCTTGAGATTGAGGAACCCTGCGTGCTCCACCAACGGATCGCTGTAACGGCAAATCACATCCGGGTCTTGGGTTTCGCGGCCCTGTAGATTATCGCCTAATGAACGACCATTCACCGTCAGCGCATCGCCGTGCAGCTTACCTGCCGCCTGCAACTCATGAAGAATCGCAGGAACGCCCCCGGCGCGGTGGAACTCTTCACACAGGAAGGCGCCCGCCGGCATGACGTTGGCAAGCAAAGGAATTTCATGGCCCAGCCGCTGCCAGTCATCGTTATCCAACTCAATGCCCGCATGGCGGGCGATGGCATTGATATGCACCGGTGCGTTTGAGGAACCGCCCAGGGCCGAGCAGGCCACAATGGCATTCTCAAACGCTTCACGAGTCAGAATATCCAGCGGGCGCAGGTCTTCCCAGACCATATCAACAACCCGCGTGCCGGTATCATAGGCCACCATGGCGCGCTCTTTATAGGGCGCGGGAATTACCGCTGAACCTGGCAGGCTCATGCCCAGCACTTCCGCCATGGAGTTCATGGTCGAGGCGGTGCCCATGGTATTGCAGTGGCCAATGGAGGGTGCTGAATCGCTGGCCCGGGAAAGAAACTCGGCGTAGTCAATATCACCCGCTGCCAGGCGCTTGCGAAGCTCCCAGATAATCGTGCCCGAGCCCACCCGCTCGGCGCCGCGCCAGCCGTTCAGCATCGGCCCGCCAGACAGCACAATGGCAGGAATATTCACCGTTGCCGCGGCCATCAGCGCTGCGGGCGTGGTCTTATCGCAGCCCGTGGTCAATACCACGCCGTCCAGCGGATAGCCGTGCAGCACTTCAACGATGCCTAGATAGGCGAGATTACGATCCAGGGCGGCGGTAGGACGCCGGACGTTCTCGTGAATCGGGTGCATGGGGAATTCAAACGGCACGCCGCCTGCCGCGCGAATACCGTCTTTCACCCGTTTAACCAGCTCAATATGGTGACGATTACACGGCGTTAAATCAGAACCTGACTGGCATATACCAATAATTGGCTTACCGCTGGTTAGCTCATCCAGGGTAATGCCGTAATTAAGGTAACGCTCAATGCATAACGCCGTAGTGCCGGGGTGATCTGGGTTGTCGAACCAATAACGTGAACGCAACTGCTCTGGAGTTATTCGCTGAAAATTGGCCATGGTGCCGCTCCACGCCTAGAGTAAAAGCAAAGGATAGAAAGCGTGCATCAACCACTAAAGCTGCGCCGCCAACATTGTCGTTTAATCGCCTACTGAATTGCGCGTAAGTAGTCGCTATGACGGTACGCTTTCTTCCTAGAAACGTCGATACATACAAAAGTATATGTTGAACATATAACCAAAACGTTAGACATTTAGCTAAGGGTTGCGGCATTACTCCCATCTGAGAAAGTGCCGCTTACATACAACAACAATAGCCACCACGCTGTAGCTCGCTTGAAAGATCCCCTTAGCAAAGCGGACTGCAGCACGCCAGGAGAGTGATAACTATGACAAACCTTTGGAAGCGCACCCTGTTAATGACCGGTGCCACACTGTTCAGCTCAACGGCCGTTTACGCGCAAACGCCTGACCTATCCGACCCGCCAGACATCGAGGGAGATGTGATCACCGAGGATCTCGGTTCGCATAATATCCGTGTTGGTATTGGCTTAGCCGAGTCCTCTCCGCTGTATATCTCTACGCAGCATTTCGGTGACATCCTTTCCGAGCGTACCGAGGGGCGGCTGACGGTTGATATATTTCCAAACAGTCAGTTGGGCGACGATGCTCAAATGATGGAGATGCTACAAACGGGGACGCTGGACATGACGATTCCATCGACCTCACCCGCCACCAGCTATGTCGAGGAACTGGCCGTTTTCGATCTACCCTTCCTGTTCCCCACGCGCGAAGCCGCCATAGAGGTACTGGAAAGCGATGTTGCCCTTGATTTGCTGGATAAATTCGAAGACTCCGACATTAAAGCGTTAGCCTACCATGAGAACGGCTACCGGCAGTTGACCAATAGTGAGCGGCCTGTCAAGTCGCCTGAAGACGTGGCTGGCCTTGATGTCAGCGGCCTCACCATCCGTACCATGGAAAACCCGGTGCAATTGAGCATTTGGGAAGAACTGGGCGCCAATCCCACGCCGATGGCATTTGGCGAGGTTTTCTCCGCCCTGGAACAAGGCGTCATTGATGGTCAGGAAAACCCTTGGAGCACCATCCTGACCTCCAATTTCAACGAGGTTCAGGACTACGGCTCTGAAACACGCCACGTCTATACCCCCTTCATCATCATGATGTCCATGCGTACCTGGGATGACCTTGATCCGGCTTACCAAGAGCTGATTGAAGAGGCCGCTCAAGAGGCAGCCGCCTATGAAATCCAGCTCGCCACTGAGTACGACGAATGGGCGCGTGATCAGCTTGAAGAGAAAGGTATGGAGATCACCCGCCTTGATGATGAGCAAATCAAAGCCTTTCAGGAAGCTGTTCAGCCAGTTTACGACGAATGGACACCGGAAATCGGTGAAGATCTAGTCGCTGAAATACAGGATATCGTCGAATCGACAATGTCGGACGAAGACGAATAAGCGTCGCACTGTCTTCCTGCTGTTAGATACGACAAGAGGCTAACGCCTCTTGTCGTGTTGTTATCTGTCTCTGTGGAGAACTCATGGATATACCCGAAACGCAAATCCCTGATACGGCGGTCTTTTTAGACGACCCACAACGCCGACCGCTGGAGATCGACACCGAGCAGCGCCGGGGGCCTGCGCTGTTTCGCTGGTTGACCCTAGCCATGGAACATGTGATCGCCACCTTGCTGTTAGCGTTAATCGTCTCGGTGTCGATCAATGTGGTGGGTCGCGCCGTCTTGAATAACTCCGTGCCCTGGGCCGATGAACTGGCCCGCATGCTGTTTATTTGGCTGATTTTTATTGGTGCCGCCGCGGCTTTCGCGCGTTATGAGCATATTGCCGTTGATATTTTAGTACGCCGTCTTCCTCCTCGTGCAGCACATATGCTGTATCTGTTTCAGCACGTGATTATCACGCTGTTAATGGGTGTCATCATTTGGGGCGGTTCGCTGGTGATGGTGCGCGCTTCTGGACGGACCGCCATCCTTAATGTGCCCTGGAGTCTGGTCAACGTCTCGGTAGTACTCTGTGCGATCTTTATTGCCGCCGTGGCGATTTGGCGCGCTTGGCAGAGCATTCAACAAATACGCTCGCCTGATGTTGCGATTACCCCCGATGGAGGCCGTTAGACCATGCTATGGATATTTCTCGGCATTCTTTTTGCTTCGCTAGCTCTGGGCCTGCCTATTGCGTTTGGTCTAGGCATTGCTGCCGTTGTTATGGCTTTTATCTCTGATATTCCGCTGTCAATCCTGATCGAGCAGTCGGTTCGCGGGGTCAATAGCTTTCCGCTGCTGGCGATACCGTTCTTTATCATGGTCGGCGAAGTAATGAGCAACGGTGGTATCGCCCGCCGATTAATGGAATTAGCGGGGGCCCTGGTAGGCTTCGTGCGCGGCGGTTTAGGTCAGGTGGCGATTACTGGCTCTATGTTCTTCGGTGGGATTAGCGGTTCAGCCGTGGCCGACACCGCCGCCACTGGGGCGATGATGATTCCCTCCATGACCAAGCAGGGTTACACCGCACCGCAAGCCACCGCGATCAACACCGTTTCGTCGGTAATCGGCATTATTATCCCGCCCTCTATTCCATTGATTTTATTTGGCATTGTGACCGAAACGTCAATTAGCCGCCTGTTTATAGCGGGCATTGTGCCGGGGATATTGATCGGTTTTGGGCTAATGGTCACGACGTTCATCATGGCCAGCATAGGGCACGCCGGTCAGACCCGTAAGTTCCGCTTAGATGTACTATGGCAAGCCTTCAAAGCGGCGTGGCTGGCGCTGGTGCTACCGTTCATCGTTATCGGGGGCATTATTGCGGGCGTCTTTACCGCCACCGAGGCCGCCGTCGCAGCGCTGCTTTACTCGCTGTTTATCTCACTGGTGGTCTACCGCGAATTTAAGATTACTGAACTATGGGGCATGCTGATCCGCACCGCCCGCCTGACCGGCATGGTATTGCTGCTGCTGGCCTTTGCCACCGTTATCGCGTGGTTTTTAACCATTAACATGGTACCGCAAACGCTGGTCACCCAAGTGCAAGCGATTACCCAGGACCCCTTCCTGCTATTGCTGATCGTTGCGGGCCTGCTGCTGCTGGTAGGCTTTGTCATGGACCTGACCCCCGCCATGGTGATCATGGCACCGATGCTAACGCCCATTGTCGAATCGGTCGGCATCGACCCAGTCTACTTCGGCGTATTGATGGCATTTATCCTGGGCATTGGTCTTTTGACACCACCCGTGGGCACCTGCCTGTACGTCGGTTGCGGGGTTGGCAGAGTTTCCATGGAACAGCTCGTTAAGGCCATGCTGCCCTACTACGCTGCCTTGCTAGTGGTGATGGTCATCCTGATCGCGTTCCCCGGTATTGTGACGTGGCTGCCTAACCTTACTGACGTAAGCGGCAACTGATAGCTTTCGAAATACTAGCCACGCCGCCGCCTATCCGCGCGCTTTAAGCCTTCGTCATCCGGCACGCTTAGGAGAGCTTTCAAGAAAATCATCAGAGGAACTATCAGGGACGGCTTCGGCCGTCCCTTTTACGTTTTATGGCAGATCCCAGGATGTTGGCAACGGCGAGTAACTAGGCCATACTTGGATAAACGTCATCCTAGCATCCTGTCATACCATATGACGTATCGTTAGTGACGCGATGACCGCCACCTTCGCAGTGGCTATTGCAACAGACCGATGAGCGATCATCACCGGATCAACAACAACAGCACCGGGAACCGCCATGCGACTCAACAACAAGACGGCCCTGATCACCGCCGCCGGCCAGGGCATCGGCCGGGCTACGGCACTGCGTTTCGCTGCCGAGGGCGCGCAGGTCATTGCCACCGACATCAATGCCCAGAGCCTCGCTGAATTGGCCGACACCTCCGGCATCACCACGCGCCAACTTGATGTGCTGGACACCGCTGCCATCAAGGCGTTAGCCGCCGACATTGGCGCGGTCGACATCCTCTTCAACTGCGCCGGCTTCGTGGCCAACGGCTCGCTGCTGGATGGCCGCGATGACGACTGGGAGCTGTCGCTCTCGCTGAATGTGATGGCCATGATGCGCATCACTCGCGCCCTGCTACCGGCCATGCTCAACAACGGCGGTGGCAGCATTATCAACATGGCCTCGGTGGCCTCAAGTCTCAAGGGCGTGCCCAACCGCTGCGCTTACGGCACCACCAAGGCCGCGGTGCTCGGCCTGACCAAGTCAGTGGCCGCCGACTACATCGGGCAAGGGATACGCTGCAACGCCATCTGCCCCGGCACCGTGGACTCCCCTTCGCTGCGCCAGCGCATTGGCGAACAAGCCCAGCGGCAGGGTCGACTGGAAGATGATGTCTACGCCGAATTTATTGCCAGGCAGCCCCAGGGTCGGCTCGGCAGCCCGGAAGAAATTGCCGCCCTTGCCACCTATCTGGCTGCCGACGAGTCGGCCTATACCACCGGTACCGCCCAGATCATCGATGGCGGCTGGCTAATCTGACCTCTTGGATGCCGAACCGCCCCTTGCCAACGCGGCTAAGGTTCGCAAAACCACTTGCTATCAAGACAATCGAGGAACCGACCGATGAAATTGTTACGCTTCGGCCCGCGCGGCCATGAAAAGCCCGGCCTGCTGGATGACCACGGCGTTGTCCGCGACCTCTCGGCCCATGTCACCGACCTCGCCGGAGATTATCTCGACCGTCAGGCCCTCAAGGGGCTCTCCGAGCTGGACGCCACGAGCCTGCCGGAAGTGCCTGCCGATACGCGCATCGGCCCTTGCGTTGCCGGCGTGGGCAAGTTCATCTGCATCGGCTTGAATTATTCAGACCATGCCGCCGAGACCGGTGCCCAGGTTCCCCCGGAGCCAGTGATCTTCAACAAATGGACCAGCGCCATCTGTGGCCCGAATGACGAGGTGATCATCCCCCGCGATTCCCAGAAAACCGATTGGGAGGTCGAACTCGGCGTGGTAATCGGCAAGCCCGGCCGCTATATCGACGAAGCCGATGCTATGCAGCACGTCGCTGGCTTCTGTGTGGTCAACGATGTCTCAGAGCGCGAGTTCCAGCTCGAACGCAGCGGCACCTGGGACAAGGGCAAGGGCTGCGACACCTTCGGACCGCTCGGCCCTTGGCTGGTTACCCCCGACGAGGTGGCAGACCCTCACCAGCTCGATATGTGGCTCGAGGTGGATGGCAAGCGCTACCAGGACGGCAACACCCGCACCATGGTCTACCAGGTCCCCTTTTTGATCAGCTATCTAAGCCGTTTCATGAGCCTGCAGCCGGGCGATGTGATCTCCACCGGCACCCCACCGGGGGTCGGCATGGGTCAACAGCCGCCGGTTTATCTCAAGCCCGGCCAACGCATGCGCCTGGGCATCGAAGGGCTCGGCGAGCAGCACCAGACCGTCGTTGCCGATCACTAGCGCTGTGCGAGGAGCCTTGCCATGAGCCAGACCATTGCCAATGATAGCGGCCAGCTGGCCACCCTGCGCGTCCATGCCGCCGACAATGTGCGTGTCGCCCTGAAGGACCTGCCCGCCGGCGCCGAGATCATCGACGGTGGGCAGCGAATCACGCTCACCGAGATGGTTCGCCACAAGCACAAGTTCACTCTCACGCCCCTTGAGCCCGGCGATACCGTGATCATGTACGGCGTTACCGTGGGGCGCGCTACCCAGCCCATCGCCCAAGGTGCGGCCATCACTACCGACAATGTCGAGCACAGCACCGCTAGCACCGTGCCTCAGGCGAAACGCGGCAACTGGCAGGCGCCAGACGTTTCGCATTTTCATGGCGCCACCTTCGATGGTTACCATCGTCCGGATGGCCAAGTCGGCACCGCCAACGTATGGCTGGTCGTTCCACTGGTGTTTTGTGAGAATCGCAATATCGAGGTGCTGCGCCAGTGCGTCGCCGATGCCCTGGGCGAAGACCCGTTCCGCGAGTACAAGCAGCTTGCCCGCGAGCTACTGCACGGAGATGCGGGCGAGTCGTCGTCGCCCCGCGAGCGACTGTTTCCCAACGTTGATGGTGTGCGATTCTTGACCCACACCCTCGGCTGCGGCGGCACGGATGGCGACGCCCAGGCACTCTGCCAATTGCTCGCCGGGTATATCTGCCACCCCAACGTGGCCGGCGCTACGGTACTCAGCCTCGGCTGTCAGAAAGCGCAGATCGACATGATCAAGGCCGCCGTTGATGCGCGCGACCCCAAGGGGCTACGCCCGGTGCACTATCTCGAGCAGCAGGCAAGTCTCAGCGAGCAGGCGCTGATACGCGAATCCCTGACCACTATCTTCGATGGGTTAGCCACGGCCAATCAGGTCGAACGCGCCCCCGCGCCACTGTCGAAGCTCAGCATCGGCGTGGAATGCGGGGGCTCGGACGGCTTTTCCGGGCTTTCCGCCAACCCGCTGGTTGGCGCGGTGATCGACCGCCTGGTGGCGCTAGGCGGCAGCGGCATCCTCAGCGAGTTTCCAGAACTATGTGGCGTGGAACACGAGCTGATCGCCCGCTGCAGTGACGATGCGGTGGCCGAGCGGTTCAGCGAGCTGATGGAGGCCTATCAGCGTCATGCGGCGCTGGTGGGTGCCGATTTTTCGATGAACCCATCGCCTGGCAACATCCGCGATGGCCTGATCACCGACGCCATGAAGTCTGCTGGCGCCGCCAAGAAAGGCGGCGACAGCCCGGTGGTCGACGTGCTCGACTACACCGAGCCACAAACACGTGCGGGGCTCAGTCTGCTGTGCTCCCCGGGCAATGACGTGGAATCGACCACCGCGCTTGCCGGATCCGGTGCCAACCTGATCATGTTCACCACTGGGCTTGGCACGCCGACAGGAAACCCGGTCACGCCGGTGCTCAAAATCGCTAGCAACAGCGCGCTTGCCACACGCATGAGTGACATCATCGACTTTGATGCCGGCCCGATCATTCGCGGTGAGGTAGAAATCGGCGAACTGGCTGACCGCTTGTTGGAAATGTGCATCGAGACGGCGTCTGGGCGTTACCGGCCACGTGCGGTGACGCTTGCTCAGTATGACTTCATTCCCTGGAAGCGCGGCGTCTCGCTGTAGGCCTGCTATGGCGTAAACGTGGGTAGGAAACGATACGGCCCGCTTTAGGCGGGCCGTATTGCTACAGGGCATACTAGCTTGATACTGGCAGGTGGTGACCGTGTCAATCAGGGGCTGGGGCCAAGCGCTGTTTGAGCTGCATATAGGTGCCATAGTGACGGTCCAAATGACGGCGCATCGCCGCTTCGGCCGCATCCGGGTCACGCGACTCAATCGCCTCGACGATATCAGTATGCGCGGCGGTGGCCGCCTTGTCTTCGTCCTTCTGTTGCAACACCTGGGCACGCCGGTCGTCCAGCCATTCCGACAGCGCCACATGAATAGCGTCGAAAATCGGGTTGCGTCCGATGCTCGCCAAGACGCCATGGAATTCATTGTCGGAACGCTTGAAGCGTGCTTCGTCACCGATGGCGTCGCGGTTATCGGCAAGCGCACCGCGCAGCCGCGCCAGGTCTTCGTCACTGGCATTGCGAGCGGCATAGCGAGCCAACGAAATCTCGAACATGGCCCGCGCTTCCTGAAAATACTGCTGACCATCGGGTTTGGAAAGCAGTTGCCGGGTTACCCCGGATAGCCTGGCCATGACCGCCTCGGCAGTGGGGCGAATCACTCTGGCGCGAGTGCCACTGTTGATGGCAATTAGCCCAAGCTGTTGAAGATGAAACAGCGCTTCGCGCACCGCGGGTCTGCCAACACCAAACTGCTCCATCAACTCTCTTTCTGAAGGCAATTGATCATTTTCACTTAGCCGCCCCTCGAGGATCTCCGCCTCGAGCTGTTCGGCCACCTGTTCGGACAGCGTTTTACGCTCGATCCGGTATCTGCTCATAGGCAGTCACCCCTGGTTAACCTGAAATTCGCCGCCATTTTACTGCATTTCTGATCATTATCCTTCAACCGAGTCGAGAGAGCGTCGATATTCGATACTGTTCAGCGATCTCGACGTAGGCTAACTGATTGGCAGAATCCAAGGGAATCCCCTCAGCATCGCGTTTTGCCTGGCAGCGCCATTCCCGATCTCCCGGCGCCATTACCCTGGCATTGGCAGAGGCGGGTTGGGCACGCAGGTCAGCCAGATAAGCAGCCAGCCCTCGCGCAAATGTGCCCTCATCCACAAATGCGTCGGGTTTCATAACCAGAAAAAAGTGCCCCACTCCTCGGGGCGTCGACATATCCGGCCCCCCCATGGGAAGAAGCTTAAAACCGTGCTGCATTCCCGACAGCATCGAACTCAGTATCTCCACCATGCCACCGAGCCCTGCGCCCTTAAAGCCAAAGTCGCGGCCCCCTAGCGGCAGTAATGCCGCCACCTCGCTGGGATTGCGGCTGACCTCCCCGGTGGCATCAGCGGCAACTTGATCGGGCAACTCACGGCCAATGGCGTCAAACTGCTGCACGCGATTCCAGGGTACCGCGCTGGTTGCCATATCCAGCAGGTAGGGCAACTCCCCCGCCACCGGCGCCGCAAAGGCAATGGGGTTAGTGCCATGAAAAGGTTTGGCGCCATCGTGAAGCAGCACAAAGGGATCCGAGTTGCAGAACGCCATTCCCACATAACCACGCTCCGCCGCCGCTAGCGCGTAGCAGCCCGCCGCGCCAAAGTGCGATGAGTTACCCACGGCAACGGCGCCCATGCCCACTGCTTCCGCCATCGCCATAGCGTGCTCCATGGCGGTGTAGCCCGCCAGATGCCCCAGCCCATCGTCCGCATCTAAAAAGCCCGTGGCGGGTAAGCGCTGATGAAACACCATGTTGGGCGTGCCTTTGATACGCCCGCCTTGGAGCGCCCGCAAATAGTGGGGCAACAAGCGCAGGCCGTGGCTATCAGTGCCCATGCGCGAGGCCGTTACCAGGGCGCGGGTTACCGCATCTGCTGAGACTTGGTTAGCCCCAGCGGCGGCGAGTGCTGCCTGCATAAAGCGAGTGAGGTCTTCACGGGCGACGCGAAAATCAAGCGAAGTGTCCGTCATTGTTCGATTTCTCCTTGGCGCAGTATGCCGAGCATCGGGGCGAAGCAAGCCCGTTATCAGCGGTAGATCAGCGTGGGTAACCACATTGAGATCGCCGGGATAAAGGTCACCAATAGCAGGCAGATCACCAGCGGAATCAAAAACGGCATCGTACCGCGCATACAGCGCTCAAAGCTGACGTTGGAGACTCTGGACAGCACGTAGAGCACCATGCCCACCGGCGGGGTCAGCAGCCCAATCATCAGATTGAGCACCATGATCACGCCGAAGTGAACCGGGTCTACGCCCACTGCTACCGCCATCGGAAGAAGTACTGGCACCAAAATGGTGATCGCCGCAATGGTTTCCATAAAGCAGCCGACGATAATCAGCACGATATTGGCCATCATCAGCACCGCAACCTTGCTGTCGGCGAAGGGGCCCATCAGGGCAATCACATTCTGAGTAACCTGATTGCTGGTAAGTATCCAAGCGAAGATCGACGCTGAAGAGACGATCAACAGAATCACCGCCGTGGTTTCGATGGTTTCCATGCTGACTTTAAGCAGCTTGCGCCAGGTCAGTGTGCGATAAACCACCACGCCCAGTAGCAGCGCGTAGAACACGGCGGCCACCGCCGCCTCGGTGGGTGTGAAAGCCCCGGTAATAATGCCACCAACGATAATGACCGGGGTCAGTAGCGATAAAAAAGCCCGCGTGAAGGTATGGCCAAGGACGCGCATTGAGAATACCGCGTCGCGCTGATAACCACGCCGACGCGAGATAATAAAGATCATCAGCATCAGCATGGCACCCATCAGCAGCCCCGGCAGCAACCCGGCTGCAAACAGCTGGCCCACCGAAGCGGACGCCATGACCCCGTAAATCACCATGGGCAAGCTAGGCGGGATAATCGGCCCGATAGTGGAGGAAGCGGCGGTAATCCCCACCGCGAACTCTTCATCGTACCCGGCGTCTTTCATGGCTTTTACTTCAATCATGCCAAGGCCACCGGCATCGGCGACTGCCGCCCCCGACATGCCTGAGAACACGATGCTGGCGCCGACATTGACATGCCCAAGGCCACCACGCATCCAGCCCATCAGGGCCTTGGCGAAATTGAAGATCCGCTCGGTAATGCCACCGTTGTTCATTAAACTGCCAGCGAAAATAAAAAACGGAATCGCCAGCAGCGGGAAGCTGTCGATGCCGTTAATCATACGGTGGGCAACGACGATGTTGGGTATTTGCCCAGTGATCAGCACAAACATCAAACAGGCACCCGCCAGGCTAATCGCGATGGGCACCCCGAGCACCAGCATGGTAAACAGCGCGAAAAACAGAAAGGCAAGATGGTAGCCCATCAGCGGTAATATCACGCAGCCCAGCACCGCCAACACCGTCAGAAGTGGTGATATCAGCGGCTTTTGCCAGCGCATCACGGAAAGTCGGGACATAGCAGGCCTCTCGATTAAAATGGCACGGCGGGAAACCATCCCTCATACGTCATGGGGACGCGTCCGATATTTCAGATAAAGCCGCTGAACGGTGCGCATGGCCATTAATACAAACGCAGCACACACCGTGAAATAGATAATGCTCTTGGGCAGGTCGATGGAAACCATCAGGCTGTTGGTGCGCGATGCCAGTTGAAAGGTTACCCAGGCCATCGCGATGTAGAAGATCAAGCTGACGATATTGACCAAACCTTCCATCAAGCGCGCCTGCCACCCCGGCATATAGTGGTAGAAGAACTCCACCATAATATGGCTGCCATTACGGGCGGCCATCACACTGCCCAGAAAACCCACCCCGATCAGCAGATAACGGGCGATTTCCTCGGTCCAGCCAATCGAGTCACCCAGTATGTAGCGACTAAAGAACTGGGCAAATACGACTAGAATCAGTGCCCAAAACAGGATCAGGGTCACCAGATCCTCAAGCCGGTAGTCGCTTAGTCTGAACGGGGTATCGTCGAAGCCAGCCTCAAAATCAATCATCGGATCGCCGATGGGCGGGGAATCGTCTCGCGTGTCATTCATGGCACAAGACTCCAGGCACTCCGCTCACCAGAGCGGAGTGCTGTCGAAGAGTAAGATTACTTGCCGATTTCCTGAAGTCGCTCGTAGGTTTCTTCGTCCCAGGTGGCGGCATCGCCGTTATGTTCAGGCACAACAGCCTCACGAAAGACCTCGCGGTCCACTTCGTTGACGGTGTTGCCCTGCTCCTCGAACCAGGCGACCAATTCTTCCTCGGACTTGAGGATATCCTTGGTATTGTTCTCGGCGGCTTCCTGGAAAACCTCCCGGAAGATCTCACGATCCTCTTCCGACAGCTGATCCCAGCGAGGCCCGCCCACAATGGTGATCAACGAGTCGGTAATGTGGCCGGTCAGGTTGATGTAATCCTGTACTTCGTGGAATGCCTTGGCACGGATGGTCGGTAGCGGGTTTTCCTGTGCATCCACCACGCCTTGTTGCAACGCAAGATACACCTCGTCAAATGCAATAGGCGTAGGATTCGCGTCGACTGCTTCCGGCATCATCATATACATCGGCGCGTTGGGAACACGGATTTTCAGACCTTCCATATCCGCTGGCTCATTGATCGCCTCGTTGGAGGTGACATGGCGTTCACCGTAGTAGTTGAGCGCGATGGGGACGTTGCCTGTTTTATCCTCATAGCCCTGGGCAATTTCCTGGAATAGGTCGCTATCGGCAAAGGCCTGCCAGTGATCGAAATCGCGGAACATATAGGCAGCCCCCGCAATGCCAATCGGTCCATAGGCACGGCCCGCAAACTGCGTGCCGGTATAAATAACATCCACCGTGCCAAGCTCCAGCCCCTCGTTGATATCCTCCTCTTTACCCAGCGAAGAGGCGGGGTGCACCTTCATGGTGTAGCGGCCATCGGTACGTTCTTCGATTTCATCTGCAGCCCACAGTGCCCATTCGTGGAAGGGCTCAGAGGTTTCATAGACGTGGGCGAAGCGAAGCTCTTCAGCGGCCTGGACGGTCCCGGCAATGCCGATACCCGCTGCAATTAGCGTGGCAGTCAGCAGGCGGGTCTTAGTTAGGCGGTGTTGGCGTTTGTGGCTCATCGTGTACTCCTCACAACCACTGAATTTGTTGTTGGTCATTGTGCGGGTGGCTTCAGCCGAAGTAACCGACCATCTTGCTGTATACGTATCATACCACCAGTTTCAAACCTAGTTGGTCGCCTGCAATCGCGCAACCATTCAGATAAGGGTTTTTAGTCGAGGTTAGCGCGCTCCACCGTTTGGCCTGAGCTGGGCGTGCAAGCGGACTAGCCATTGCGGATCACCAAAGGCATCCGCCCCGTACGCAGCAAACGGGGCAGAAGCATCCAGCGCACCCGATAGATCGTCGGCAATAACCACCAATCGACAGCCCGTCATGATTTAGCGCCACTGGCGAGTCGTCGGGCGTAGGCAACCGCTGATCCCATGTTGGTGGCATCGGCTTTGCCCTGCCAGGCAATATCGAAGGCGGTGCCGTGGTCCACCGAAGTACGCTGCAGTGGCAAGCCAAGGCTGACATTCACCGTAGTGTCAAAGGCGATCAGTTTGACGGGGATATGGCCCTGGTCGTGGTATTGGGCAATCACCAGATCGAACTCGCCTTGCGCGGCGCGGTAAAACACCGTATCCGCCGAGATCGGCCCGCTCACATCAAAGCCGCGCTCGCGTAAGCGATCAACCGCCGGAGCGATGCAGCGGCTATCCTCATCGCCGAAAATCCCGCCTTCGCCGCAGTGCGGGTTGAGCCCAGCAACGGCGATGCGCGGCGCCTGCAAGCCCAGCGCCACAAGGTGCGCATGACCGGCTTCAACCGTGGCGATGATGCGCTCGGGGGTCACCCGGTCGATGGCGCCCCGCAGCGAGACATGGGTGGAAACATGCAGTGTCGAGAGCGTCTCTGACGCCAGCAGCATAAACGATGAGGGCGCACCGGTCAGCGATGCAAGCATCCCAGTGTGACCATCGTAGTGGTGCCCGGCTTCATGCAGCGCCGCCTTGTTCAGCGGCGCGGTGACAATCACACGGGCGCGCCCCGCCTGCACCAGTTCGACGGCTTTTTGAACACAGCGAAACGCCATATCACCAGCACCGGCGCTAACCCGACCATCGGGAATATTGACGCCCTCCGGCACGTCAACCACGCCGATAGCCACACAATCCTCGCCACGCTCAACCTGTTCCAGCGGCACGAACTCAAGCTTAGCGCCAATACTCGCCGCCGCGCGGCGATAAATCGCCGGGTCACCAACCACCATGGCAGTGGCGCGCTCGGCGGCGGACATGGCATCCAGCGCACGGCAAATGATCTCCGGGCCGATACCGGCAGGGTCACCCATGGTGATAACAATGTCATAGCAGTTGTGACGTTCAGCATTAAGTGTCGAGCTACTCATGGCATCAACTGCCCGCCATTGACTTCAATGATCTGTCCGGTGACATAGCCACTTAATGCATCCGTGCCGAGGAAAACATAGGCCCCCACGCACTCATCCGCCGTGCCCAGGCGGCCCATGGGAATCGATGCACGGGCGGCCGACAAATGCCCTTCGCTTGAGTGACGCTCGTGGAAGTCGGTGGCAATGGTGCCGGGGGCCACGGCGTTAACACGAATATTATCCCCGGCCAACTCCTTGGCCATATTGCGCGTTATGGTGCTCACAAAGCCCTTCGCCGAGGCATACAGGCCTGCACCTCCCCCACCGCCATTACGCGCAGCAATCGAGGTGGTGTGAATAATATTACCGCCCCCCGCACGCTGGAAATGCGGCAGCGCCGCGCGGCTGGCCATAACCACCGAGCGCACATTGAGATCCATCACCCGGTCGTACTGGTCATCGTCCATCTCGGCTAGACCAACCCGCCCCAGCATGTCACCGGCGTTATTGATCAACACATCCAGACCGCCCAGGCGCTCGGCGGCGTTATCGACCAGCCGCTTTGTTTCACTTGACTGGCTGACGTCGGCCTTGAGGGTAAAGGCCTCGCCGCCTGCCTCGTTGATCGCCTTGACCACCGCTTCGGCGGGTGCGTCACTGCTGTGGTAGTGCACCGCCACATGGGCACCCAGCGCCCCCAACTGCTTGGCGACTGCCGCGCCTATGCCCCGGCTGGCACCGGTAATCAGTACTCGTTTTCCTTTCCACTCGTCTAACATGCAAGGCTCCTTAACGCTTTTTGTTTTGAAGGCCCACGCTCAGTGAAATCACCATCAACTAGGCAAATTTGCCTATCGACCTGAAATACAGCGGTGCGCTAGAGTAAGGCATGATCTGGCATACCTGTCATACAACACAACATCCATAACATGATAGGCGATAGCGCACCAACCGCCAGTCGCCATGACTAATTTCCACTACTCTGGAGGCACGCATGCAACCACTGTCACACACCGACACTCTTCCCGATGACGTGGACAAAGCGCTGCTCGTCGGCCGCGTATGGCGGGATGGCCAACGGCCTGGGCCCGCACTGATTACTGTAAACAACGGCCAGGTGATCGATATCACCGAGTTTGGCCCGACCATGGCGGACCTGCTAGAGCGCGACGATTTGCTGGAGGTAGTGCAGCGAGCAAAGGGCCCCCATCTAGGCAGTATTGAAGCGCTGCTGGCTAACTCTCAGTTACCACAACCCCAAGCCCCCTACCTGCTTGCCCCCTGCGATGTGCAAGCCGTTAAAGCATGCGGCGTCACCTTTGCCGTCAGCCTGTTGGAGCGTGTGATTGAGGAGCAGGCAGGCGGCAACCCGGCCAAGGCCGCGGAGCTGCGTGACGATTTGCAGGCGCTGATCGGCAAAGATCTTTCCAAGATTAAGCCAGGCTCTGACGAAGCGATGTCGCTTAAAAAAGCGCTCCAGGCCCGCGGAGGGTGGTCACAATATATGGAAGTCGGCATCGGCCCCGATGCGGAGGTGTTTACCAAATCCCAGCCGCTCTCATCGGTGGGTTTTGGCACCCCGGTGGGGTTGCACCCGTCTTCAAAATGGAATAACCCCGAGCCGGAAATCGTGCTGGCGGTGGACAGCCGTGGCCAAGTGCGCGGTGCTACCCTGGGCAACGACGTTAATCTGCGTGACGTTGAGGGGCGCAGCGCCCTGCTGTTAGGCAAGGCGAAAGATAATAACGCTTCCTGCTCGATGGGTCCGTTCATCCGTCTGTTCGATGACCACTTCGATATCGACAGCGTACGCAATTGCCAGGTCTCGCTGCGGATCGAAGGCGAAGACGACGACTTCCTACTCCAGGGCGAGAGCGATATGCGCGAGATCAGCCGCGACCCGCTCGACTTGGTAAGTCAAACCATTGGCGACCATCATCAATACCCAGACGGTTTTATGCTGTTTCTCGGCACCATGTTCTCGCCAATTCAGGACCGCGACGGCAAAGGCCAGGGCTTCACCCATCATATGAATGACCGCGTCACCATTGCGACGCCAGCGCTCGGCGCCTTGGTCAATAAGGTAGGCAGAAGCGATCAACTGCCGCCCTGGACGTATGGCATTCGCGAACTGATGCGTCATCTATCGCACCGTTAAGACTGTTTCTGTTAATCAATACACCAACCACCTCAACGCCAAGGAGAGCACAATGACAACCATTACTCGCGTCGAGATCCAGGATATTCGTTTCCCTACTTCGCGCTCGCTAGATGGCTCGGATGCCATGAATGCCGCGCCGGACTACTCCGCTGCTTACGTCATCCTGCACACCGATGACGGCAGCCCCGAAGGGCACGGCTTAACCTTTACTATCGGCCGCGGCAACGAGATCTTGGTTACCGCCGTACAGTCGCTGGCACCGCTGATTGAAGGGCGAACGCTTGCCTCAATTACCGACAACATGGGCAATTTCTGGCGGGAGATCACCGGCGATAGTCAGCTACGCTGGATTGGCCCCGATAAAGGCGCGATACACTTAGCCACCGCCGCCATCGTCAATGCCGTGTGGGATATGTGGGCCAAAAACGAAGGCAAGCCGGTATGGAAACTGCTGGTGGATATGACGCCGGAGCAACTGGTGCGCTGCCTCGACTTCCGTTTCGTCACCGATGCGCTGACGCCCGAAGAAGCGATCTGCCTACTGCGCCGCCAGGCCCCCGGCAAAGCAGCTCGCGAAGCCGAAATGCGCCGCGATGGCTACCCCGGCTACACCACCTCTGCGGGCTGGCTGGGTTATAGCGACGAAAAAGTGCGCGGCTTGGCCCGGGAGGCGCTAGCCGAAGGCTGGACGCATTTCAAACAGAAGATTGGCGGCGATATTGAAGAGGACGCCCGCCGTGCAGCGCTGCTGCGCGAAGAGATCGGCTGGGACAACGTGCTGATGATGGACGCTAACCAGGTATGGGAAGTCGACGAGACGGTCACCAAGATGCGTCGCCTGGCGGAATTCGACCCGCTGTGGATCGAAGAGCCCACCAGCCCTGACGACATTCTTGGCCACGCCGAGATTCGTCACCGCGTTGCGCCTATCGGCGTGGCCACCGGCGAGCACTGCCACAATAAGGTGATGTCCAAACAGTTCTTCCAGGCCGACGCCATCGACTACTGCCAGCTCGATGCGGCACGCCTGGGTGGGCTTAACGAAGTCATTTTGGTGGTACTGATGGCCGCCAAATTCGGCGTACCCATTTGCCCCCACGGCGGCGGCGTCGGGCTGTGCGAGTATACCCAGCACATTTCGCTGTTCGACTACATCGCAGTCTCCGGCAGTCTTGAAGGTCGTGTGCTTGAATACGTGGACCACCTTCACGATCACTTTATCGACCCAGTGGTCATCAAGCGTGGCCGCTACCAGGTGCCTGAAGCGCCGGGTTACAGTATTGCCATGCACGCGCAGTCTCAAGCACAGCACCGCTTCCCCGAGGGCGCGGCCTGGCAGGAAGAGCGTTAATGACAGACACCACCCCCTTTCTAAATGAGCTAACTGCCCTGCTCGGCGAGCGGGGTTTAGTCCGCGAGCCAGAGGCCATGGCGCGCTACGTCAGCGACTGGGCAGGCGATACGCTAGGCACGCCGCTGGCCGTGGCACGCCCGGCGACTACCGAGGAAGTCGCCGAGGTCGCCAAGCGCTGTTATGCGCATGGAATAGCGATGACGCCCCAGGGCGGCCATAGCGGCTTGGTGGCAGGCGCCTTGCCCGCCGCCAGCGGGCAGGAATTGGTAATCAGCCTGGAGCGCTTAAACACCGTGCGCGCCATTGACCCGGTCAACTTTACCATTACGGTGGACGCGGGCTGCATTCTTGAGAACGTTAAGCTGGCGGCTTTTGAGCATGACTGCGATTTCCCGCTCTCGCTGGGCGCTCAAGGTAGCTGTCAAATTGGCGGCAACATCGCCACCAATGCGGGTGGGCTTAACGTGCTGCGCTACGGCATGATGCGCGAGCTGGTGCTGGGTCTTGAAGTGGTACTCCCCGACGGGCGCCTTTGGGATGGCCTTAATGCCCTGCATAAGGACAACCGCGGCTACGATCTTCAACAGCTGTTTCTGGGCAGTGAGGGCACCTTGGGCATTGTTACCGGTGCGGTACTCAAACTGTCACCACGCCCTACCCAGAGCCGCACCGCGTTACTTGGCCTGCCCTCTGTTCAGGCAGTGATCGACCTGTATGGTCTAGCGCGCCGCGACTGCTGCGACCTGCTGACCGCCTTCGAGCTGATCCCCCGCCGCTGCATTGAGCTGGCCATTGAAGCAACGCCCGAGCTGCGCGACCCGCTGGACAGCGCCTACCCCTGGTACGTGTTGATGGAAGTGGCGGCCACGGGGCCGGTAGATCTCGGCTCAATGCTGGAGCAACTGCTGGAAACCGGCATGGAGCGCGAGCTGGTGCTGGATGGCGCGCTGGCATCAAGCGACACCCAATCCGCCCAGCTGTGGCAGTTCCGCGAGAGCATGCTGGAAGGCCAACGGCGGCGTGGCGAGCATCTGCGCACCGATATCTCGGTGCCCATCTCGGCAATTGCGGACTTTGTTAGCCAAGCGAGTGAGGTCGTCATGGCCGCCTCCCCCGAGTGCGAAATTATTGCCTACGGGCATGTGGGCGACGGCAACCTGCACTTTAATATCCTGCCGCCTACGGCAATGGCGGATAGCGATAAAAAAGCCCACCTACACGACCTGGAGGAGCGGCTTTTTAACGTGCTCGACGACTTCCACGGCAGCATCAGCGCCGAACATGGCATTGGCCGCACCAAGCAAACGCATTATATGGCGCGCTTATCACCTATTGAACGGGAACTGATCAGCGGCGTTAAAGCACTATTTGATCCCAAGGGACTGATGAACCCCGGGCGGATTTTGCCTACTGATAAGTAGCTCCGGCTTGAGATGCCATTAGCGCTTGAAACGCTCTGCCAGCCCACGCAGAGCGTTTGCATAAAGCAGCGTATCAATCCCCACGCCAACGAAGGTGCAGCCCGCCGCGAGATAGCTGCGGGCGGCCTGCTCATCTACCGTGACGATACCCGCGGCCTTGCCCGCGGCGCGTATCTGGGTGATGGCATCGCTGATCGCCGCTGTCACCTCGGGATGGTCAGCGTTACCGAGATGCCCCATTGAGGCCGACAAATCCGCCGGGCCAATAAATACTCCATCGACGCCTTCTACGGCGGCAATGGCCGCTAAGTTATCCAGCGCCTGGGGGCTCTCCACCTGCAGCATTAGGCAGACTTCCTCATCGGCGCGGGTGAGATAGTCTTCCACCTGCCCCCAGCGCGAGGCGCGTGCCAGCACATGGCCCACACCGCGACTGCCCCGGGGTGGGTAGCGCGTGGCCGCGACTAGCTCGGCGGCTTGGTCGGCTGTTTCCACCATGGGGATCAGCAGGTTCTGCACGCCAATATCCAGGTAGCGCTTGATCAGCACGGCATCGCCGGTGGGCGGGCGAACCACCGGATGACTTGTATAAGGTGCCAGCGCCTGGAGTTGGGCAAGCAGGCTCGACACATCATTGGGGGCATGTTCAGCGTCAAGCAGCAGCCAATCGAAGCCTGCCGTGGCGGCGATCTCGGCCGAATAGGCACTCGCCAGCCCGATCCAAATCCCCGTTTGGGGTTGGCCCGCCAGTAGCTGTCGCTTAAAAGCGTTGTGCGGCATTTTCATACGGGCTCCCTTGCATGCTGGCTCTGTTGACAATACCTGGGACATCGCATCCAGCTAAGCGCCAAACACCCCGCGATGCAAGGATAAAGACCCATGATGTCGGGTTAACCTTCTGCAGGCCCAATCACATGCTTCACTTCGAGATAAGCGCTTAGCCCCCAGGGGCCAAGTTCGCGGCCGATCCCGCTGCGCTTGAAACCGCCCCAACCGGTTTCGGGTAGCACCAGCTGTTCGCTGTTGTACCAAATGCTACCGGCTTTAAGCTGACGCCCAATGCGCTTCGCCCGCTCTGGGTCCCCGCTGATGACAGTAGCCGCTAGGCCAAAGACGCTGTCGTTGGCAAGCTGAATGGCTTCGGCTTCGCTGGCGACGCTGCGCGCGCAAAGTACCGGGCCGAAAATTTCTTCTTTCCATAACCGACTTTCTACCGGCACATCGCGGTAAAGCGTGGGCGCCAGGAAGTAGCCTTTTTCTGGCAAGGCGCGGTGTTTTACATCGCGCACTGCCGCAAGGCCTTCCTGTTCGGCAATATCCAAATAGCGCTGCACGGCGTCGCGCTGTTTGGCACTGGTCATTGGGCCAAGATCAGTGCCTTCGGCGAGAGGGTCACCCAGGGTTAGCGCGTCCATACGCTCGGCAAGGGCGTCGTAAAGCGCCTCGGCTACGTTTTCATGGACCAGCAGGCGTGAGGTGGCCGAGCAGATTTGTCCGGCATTGAAGTAGATACCCGCCATCACCCAGTCAGCGGCTTGGGCGGGGTCGGCATCCTCCATCACCAGAATTGGTGATTTACCGCCTAGCTCCAGGGATACGCTGGCAGAGCGTGCGGCAGCGGCCTGCATCACCGTTTCGCCGACCCGATTGCTGCCGGTAAAAGAAATTTTGTCCACGCCTGGATGATTCGTCAGCGGCGCACCTATGCCTTCACCGTCGCCGTTGAGCAGGTTGAGCACGCCTGCTGGCAAGCCGATTTCCAGCGCGATCTCCGCCAGCACACGCTCGGGCAGCGGCGTCACTTCCGACGGCTTGAGTACCGCGGTACAGCCGGCTGCCAGGGCAGGCGCGAGCTTCCAGGCGCTGGTCACCAGAGGGAAGTTCCACGGCGCAATCAGCCCCACGACGCCAACGGGGTCGTGGTAGGTGCGCGCCTCAACTCCTTCCATTTCCACGCTGACCCGCTGGCCCTGGCGATCATCCAGCGCCCTGGCCTGCCCGGCATAGTAGCGGTAGCAGGCAATGGCATCGTCGAGGTCGATGCCCGCTTCCGCCAGCGGCTTGCCGTTATTGGTGGCCGAAAGCGCCATGAGCGCTTCCCGACGGGCTTCCAGCGCATCGGCAAACCCCTCAAGGTAGTTTGCACGAGCAGTTCCACCCAGCACCTGCCAAGCAGGCTGCGCCCTTTGCGCGGCTTGAACGGCAGCGTCTACATCCGCAGCATCTCCGGCGGTGACCTGAGCAATGCGCTCTTCACGATAGGGATTCATCACGTCGAGCAGACGCGTGCCTTTGGAGGCAATCCATTGATTGTTAATAAATTGTTTATCTAACAGCGCTGGATGGTCTGCGCTTGAGGAAGTAGGCACCGGGGTGACTCCTTTAAAGGGCGTGTTGGCGAAGCCAGTCATCGATTAGTTGCTTGAGGTGCTGGCCGCTAAAACTGGGAAAATGGCCGCCGTGTACCGTGCGCACCGGCAACTCGTTAAGCCGTCGCATACTGGCGGCATAGTCGGTGAGGTTGCTGTGCCATAGATCTTCAATCAACGGGCCATCGTAAATTAAATCGCCCGAGATCAAGGTTTGGGTAGCCGCTTCCCACAGGGCGATACCGCCGGGGGAATGCCCCGGCGTATGAATGACTTGCCACTGGCGATTGCCTAAATCAAGTATCTCGCCATCTTCTAACGGGCATACCATCTGCGGCGCGGTAATGCAGTATCGTTCGTGGGAATATGGCTCGGGAGGCAGCGCTTCAAACATATCATCGCTGAGAAACTGCGCTGCCAGCGTACGGTTGTTGTCGGGTGAGCGAAGAATATCGGCTTCGGCGGCATGCACATGGCAACAGCCAAACTCATGGGCAGCGCCGATATGGTCAAAGTGCGTGTGGCTGGCCACCGCTAACAGATCACGCTCGGCAAGCTGCGCCACGTGCTGGCGCAACGGCACCGCGCCCAGGCCAAAGTCCACGACCATGCCCCGCTTGCTGCCCTGGACATGCCAGATATTGCAGCGATAAAACGGCTTGATCCACGGCTCGTCAATCAGCGTAATACCGTCCGCCTGGGTGGCGGTACGGTACCATTGCCGTTCGTTGATACGTGTCAGCCTCATGCCGTTACCCGCTTGCTAATGGCCACTTTACTGACAACGTAATAAAGCGCACCGGTAATCACAAACACCGGTAGCGAGGCGCCGAAGTCCAGCGGTGCCACCCAGTTCCAGTAGTAAGCCAACATGGCCCCGACCGCATAGCTGCCCAGGGCGAACCAGTTAAAGGCGGGAAGGCTCTCGGCGCCATGAATCAACTGAGCCGATGTGTAGCGTTGGCGACCCAACAGGAAGTAGTCCACGATCATCAGTGAAAAGGCAGGAATAAAGACGCTGCCAATAATCAGCAGAAAATTCTGGAACTGATCGAGAATGCCAGGGATCAACGCACCCACCACCGACACGACGCCAATGATCAGCGCAGGCTTCCAGAACGGCACCTTGGGCCGCACGCTCATGAACGAAAGCGTCGCGCTGTAGACACACATCACGTTGGTGGTCAGCACCGAGAAGAAAATCACCAGCGCCGCCGGCAGCCCAAACCCAAAACCGCTCAGCAGCGCAGTGGGATCGTAGGTCTGCTCCATGCCTTCGGCGATGGATAGCGCCGAGACCGTTGCGCCCAGCCCCATGGCAATCAAGGTGGCGGTGACATAGCCGCCCCAGGTACCGACGACCGCTGCCTTCAACGTACGGCAGTGGCGATTATAGTCCGCCGCTAGCGGTATCCAGGAAAAAGCAGTGGCCACGACGATATCGAAAATCACGCCGCCGCCCAGCACGCCTTCCGGTTCCAACTGGGTAATGCTTGGCAGGTCGTAATGACGGTTGAGTGCGAACAGCACCACCGCCGATAGCCCCACCATCAACAGCGCCGCGATTTTCTCGACCTTCTCGATACCCAGGTGGCCACGTAGGGCAATCAGCACCACCAGTGACTCACAGATGACGGTAAAGAGTGCCACATTGGAGTACCCCGTCAGGCTTTCCACCGCGTAGTCCAGGCTCATGCCGGCGAGCAGCGCCTGGATCCAGCTCCAGGCAATCAGCGCCAGCAGGTTCACCCAGGCGGGAAAAAAAGCGCCTTTTCTACCGAAGGTACCGCGCGCGAGCACCATGGTGGTCATACCGGTCCGCTGGCCCATGACCCCGATCAACACCAGTGGGATAATACCAATCGCCGAGCCTACCGCGATCAGCAGCATGGCATGCTGGAAGGTGAGATCTGGCACCAGAAACATGCCGGTTAGAATCGTGGTAACAACGACGTTAGCGCCCAACCACAGCGCGAAGGTTCCGGGCAGTCCGAGGCTATGCTCGACGTTGTCTGCCGACAGCGTATCCTGGCCTACAATTCGATCAGTCTTCATGGGTGTCTCCCAAGTTTATTAGATTTCTCTGCCAGGCAACGGCGTCAATTTCGATCATCAGAGGTCCGGTAGGTGCGCGATTGGCTAGTGCCTTGGCAAGCTCTTTGGGGCTTTCCACCAGAACGCCGGGGCAACCAAACCCTTCGGCCAGAGTGAGAAAGTTAGGCGCTTGAATATCCACGCCCAAGCGCGCCACGCCGTTAGCGTCCATATAGCGGCGAATCTCCTCAAAACCGGCGTTGTGCCACAGCACAATGACCACCGCTAAGCGTTCTTCTACCGCCGTGGCAAGCTCGGAGAGGGTAAACATCACCCCGCCATCGCCGACGAGAGCCACCACCGGCAGGTCCGCCCGGGCCAGCTGCGCGCCCAACGCGGCTGGCAGGCCGTAGCCTAAGGTGCCGTAGCCAGTTGAGGCGTTGAAGTAGCGCCTGGGCGCTGGCTGACTGACCAGATGGTTGCCGGCATATACCGGTGCTGTGGAGTCGCCGACCAGAATGGCGTCGGGAAGATACTCGGCAAGCGTTGTATACAGCGGCACAAAGTCGCTAAACGCCGGATCATGTTCCAAGTTCAACGCGCTCAAGGCCGCGGCGGTTCGCTCAACGCCATTACGCTGTAGTTGATCCGGGAAGTAAGCCAGTAGCAGCTCAAGGCTCCGCCCCGCATCGCCCACCAGTCCAAGCGTTGTATGCTGGTTGCGTACTAACTGTTCAGGGTCTAGATCCATGCGAATCAGCGTGCCGTTGAGCTGAAAACCACCGTCAAACACCACGTCGTAGTCGGTTTCACCCAGTTCAGTGCCTACCGCCAAAATCACATCGGCGTTGGCCGCCAACTCACGCACGGGTGGCAGCGCGGCGTTAGCGCCTAAATCCAGCGGGTGGTCGCGGCCTAGCAGGCCTTTGGCGTTGATGGTCGTTACCGTGGGGGCATCAAGTTTGTTGACCAATGCCTGTGCCGCCTCCGGCGCCGGTACACAGCCACCGCCCAGCAGCACCAAGGGCTGCTTCGCTGCTTTTATTAAGCGTGCAGCCTCGGCAAGCCCTTCTGGGTCGGGGGCGGCTCGATAAAGCGTAGGTGCCTGCCAACTCACAGGCACACTCACCGGCGCATTGAACAAATCGATGGGGATTTCAATATGCACCGGCCCTGGACGCGCGCCGTTAAACACGGCAAAAGCGCGGGCCAGCACGTCAGGCAGGGTGCTGGCATCCAGCAGCGTGTGGCTGAACCGCGCCACGCCGCTGATCATCTGCTGCTGGCTGGGCAGCTCGTGCAGCCGCCCTTGGCCCATGCCCAGGGTATCGCGACGGTTTACGCTTGAGATCACCAGCATGGGGATCGAGTCCGCCAGGGCCTGGCCCATGGCGGTGGCGATATTGGTCATTCCCGGCCCGGTGATAATCAGGCACACCCCCGGCTGGCCGCTGGCCCGGGCATAGCCATCGGCCATAAACCCCGCGCCCTGCTCATGGCGCGGGGTGACATGCTGTACATCGCTGCTTTCAAGCCCTCGGTAAAGCTCCACCGTATGCACACCGGGAATGCCGAACAATGTCCTCACGCCGTAGGTATCGCGCAGCAGACGGATCAGTAGCTCGGCGCAGGTCAGGGTCGTTGCCGTTCTCTCATTGGCATCGCTCATTACAGCCCCCTTAGAAGAAAAACGTGTGGGCCATAAAGGCAATAATCGGCAGCGTGATAGCGGTACGCAGCAGGAAGATCGCCACCAACTCCCAGAGCTTGATGGGGATTTTCGACTTGAGCAGCAGCGCACCGATTTCCGACATGTAGATCAACTGGGTGAGCGACAGGCAGGCAATCACAAAGCGGGTCAGTTCGCTTTCGATGTTGGTCGCCAGCACCGCGGGCAGGAACATATCGGCAAAGCCCACCAGCGTCGCGGGCGCGGCAGCTTCCGCTTCAGGAATCCGCAGCAGCTCGAGCACCGGCACCATGGGGTAGGAAAGCCAGGTAAACAGCGGGGTAAATTCCGCTAGAATCAGCGCCACCGTGCCGATCGCAAACACCAGAGGCAACAGCGCAAGGAAGATATCCATTACGTTAAGCAGCGCTAATCGCGCTAACTTCTGAGGCCCTGGGGCACCAGCGGCGCGGCGGGTTGCCTGCAATAGGCTATAACGAAACAGGCCGATTTTTGCGGTACGTTTTTCGCTTAGCTGACAGCCCACCGGCTCGTAGTAGTCATTGGCTTTACGAGACAATGGCGGCAAACGAGGCACAATTACCGCCGCGATTAATCCCGCAACCACTACTGTGAAGTAAAACTGCACAAACAGGTGGTTGATATCCACAAAGCTGGTCACAAGCAGCGCAAAGGCAATCGATACCACAGAGAAATTGGTGGCAATCACCGCCGCTTCACGACCGTTATAATAGCCCTGCTCATACTGCTGCGTAGTGATCAGCACGCCGACGGTACCCGACCCCATCCATGAGGCGGTGGCATCGATGGCGCTGCGCCCCGGCAAATTAAAAATAATCCGGAACGGCTTGCGCACCAGGCTGCCGATAAACTCCATAAAGCCGAATTCCACCAGAAAAGGCAGCAGCAGCGCGGCAAAGAAGAAGAAGGTGAGTAGAACCGGCGCCAGGTCGTTGAGCATCACCCCACCGGTAAACGACGCAGTGACAAACTCAGGCCCAAACTGGAAATAAGTCATCAGAGCAAATATCGCACCTAGTATGCGCATCGCAAGCCATACCGACCCGACGTGAAACATCTCCTGCAGTACGCCGACTTTCGCCCAACTGGGATCGACCAGCTTGACGTAAAGCGTCGCCACCACCGATAGGCAGAGCACAATTACTGCAATCGCAGGCAATGCCGAGCCCAGTAATGTTTGCAAGCCATCGGCCATTAGGCCCATGCCGATATTAATGGTGTCACCCACTTGGAACGGCACCAGAAACAACAGCACCCCGATCAAGGAAGGAATTAAGAATTTAAGCAGATGGCGCCGTTGGATCGGCTCATCGGCGCTTGGCTCGTCTAGCTGCATATGCGAGGAGGACATAAAATTCACCTGTATTGAAGGTTTATTGGAGGTGAGTTGGCGGCGTTGGTCGCGGCGACAAGCGCCGCTGCTTTAGCTTGTCTATTTATCGACTGCGCCTTGTTAAGCCGACGCTTTTCTATCGCAATTTCCTGACGTCATCGGTTTAATCGCTACGCTTTACACTTGGCAGCACGCAGAGCATTTCATACAGCAACGTGGCCCCCATTAGTGCGGTGTTACCGCTGGTGTCATAAGGAGGAGAGACTTCCACCAGATCGCCGCCGACAATATTTAAGCCCGCAGCGCCACGCACGATTTCCAGCCCCTGGGCAGAGGTCAGCCCGCCCATTTCCACCGTTCCGGTGCCGGGGGCCACCGACGGATCCAACCCGTCAATGTCGAAGCTGATATACACCGGGATGTTGCCCATCTGCTCGCGCACCTCTTTCATCAGCGGCGCCAGCGAGCGGTACCAGCAATCCTCCGCCGGGACCACGCGAAAACCCTGGTCGCGGCACCAGTCAAAATCCTCAGCGGCGTAGCCGGTGCCGCGCAGGCCAATTTGCACCACCTTGCCATGGGCTAATAACCCCTCTTCCTGGGCGCGGCGAAACGGCGTGCCGTGGGCAATTGGTTCGCCGAACATGTGCTCGTTCACATCGGCGTGGGCATCGATGTGGATCAGCCCTACTGGGCCATGCTTTTTGGCAATGGAACGCAATACAGGCAGTGTCAGTGTGTGTTCGCCACCGAGCGTAAGTGGAATGCAGTTGTGCTTGAGCACGTCATCGTAAAACGCGGTGATGATGTCGACGCTTTTTGGCAGGTGAAAGGTATTGATAGGCACGTCACCGATGTCGGCCACTTGCAGGCTCTCAAAGGGAGCCGCGCGGGTCGCCATGTTATAAGGACGAAGCATGCGTGACTCATCACGGATCTGGCGCGGCCCGAGACGTGTGCCGGGGCGGTTCGAGGTACCAATGTCCATCGGAATGCCAATAAACGCCGCGTCGAGTCCCTTGGCAGTCTCCTGCGTGGGCAGGCGCATCATAGAGGTGGGCCCCGCAAAGCGGGGCATTGTGTTGCCACCCAGCGGCTGGTTGAAGTCCGACATGCATCTCTCCTCGATCTTCTTGGAAATTATTGAATCGCAATGCGATCGCTTTTAAAGCGCTATTTAACTGTTAATAAATAGTGCACAGAGCGTGCCAAGTCGCCGAAACCGCTAAATAGGCGCTACCGCCAGCTATTTGATGCAAAAATGCATTGAAACAATCCGCCTGCCGATTCAATAATGAATCATCGATTCAAAAACGCATCATAGGAGCCAGCCGGTGAGCGACATCGACAGTTGCGTGCTGCAAACGATTGTGGAGACGGCCAACGACCACTTCTTCATTGTTAGTGGCAAGGGTCGCGTGCTGGATATTAGCCCCGGGGCAGAAGCGGTTTACGGTGTCTCCCGAGAAGAGCTGCTTTCCAGCACGGTTCAGCAACTGCAGCAAGCAGGGATATTAAAGCCGTCGATCACCCTGGAAGTGATGCGCACGCGAAGGCCGGCGCAGCTTATGCAGGTTACCGGGACGGGGCGCCGGGTAATTGCTGAAGCCTATCCAGTGTTTGTGGACGGCAAACTTGAGCGCATTATTAGCCGCTCGCGGGACCTAACCGACTTGCAGTTACTACAAGACGAATATGCTCTGCTGCAAAAACGCTTCAGCGAACACTTAAAACGCAGCCACGCCGCGCCCGACGCCGAAGAACAGGCATTAGATGACGCACTGGATAATCTCCAGGTCAGAAGTAATGTCATGCGCGAAATTGCCCTGCTGCTTAAGCGGGTTGCCCCTTCCGATGCCAACGTGCTGATGCTTGGCGAGTCCGGCGTGGGTAAGACCGCCTTTGCCAAGCAGTTACACCGCTGGAGTGGCCGACGCGATGGCCCGTTTATCGAGGTCAACTGTTCAGCCATCCCCGAAAACCTTTTCGAATCCGAGATGTTCGGCTATCAGCCTGGCGCTTTCAGTGGGGCCGCAAGGCAAGGTAAAGCGGGCCTATTAGAACAGGCCGAAGGCGGCACATTATTTTTGGATGAGATCGGCGAGCTGCCGCTGTTGATGCAAACCAAGCTACTCAAAGTAATTCAGGACGGCAGCCTGACCCGTTTAGGCGATACGCGCCCGCGCCGGGTTGATTTTCGTTTGGTAGTGGCCACCAATCAGGACTTAGGCAAACAGGTCGAAGCCGGGCACTTTAGGCTGGATCTTTACTACCGCCTTAACGTAATTCCCGTCACTCTACCGCCACTGCGCGACCGCCGAGAGGATATCCCTGACCTTGTCGATGCCTGTTTGAACCGGCTGAACCAGCGCTACGGCCGACAAAAAATTCTGGGCAATCAAGTATGGTCGACGCTGATGGGAAGCGAGTGGCCGGGCAATGTGCGCGAGCTGGAAAACTGGTTGGAAAGAGTCTGGCTTTCAAGTCCTAGCGATCAAATCGAAGCTCCCGGCGCTCACCCCTATACCGAGCAATCGTCGATGAATGTGCAAAGCGCCTCGCCTACTGCCGACGCAGCACCCATCGAGCCCCACGAAACCCTCAAGCAATATCTCGCGCGGCTGGAGCGGGAAACGCTCACACAGCTCAGCGCGACGTTACCCAGCACCTATGCCATCGCCGAGCGGCTGGGCATCAGCCAATCCAGCGTCGTTCGACGCCTGCAGCGCTACGGTATTAAAGTCACTCGGTAAATATTTCGCTTGACACAGCTAACGTAACAACCCATCCATATAAGTGTCATGCAAGTGCAACACCTTCAACACAAGCTGTACCAATAACAATCAACAGCCGGTGATGTGTGTTATGAACCAATCGCGTATCCGCCTGGAACGCGTCACTAAACGTTGGGATGCGACCGCCGCTGTCGATAATATTTCTTTCGACGTGACGCCAGGGCAGTTCGTCATTCTGCTGGGGCCGTCGGGCTGCGGTAAATCAACCACATTGCGTATGATCGCGGGCTTAGAAGAAGCCAGCGACGGGCATATTTATATTGGTGAGCGCGACGTAACCCGCTTACCGCCCGGCGATCGCGGGCTGAGCATGGTGTTTCAGTCCTATGCCCTATTTCCGCACTTGAACGTGGCCGACAACATCGTATTTGGCCTACGCAGCCGCAAGGTCCCCAAGGCAGAACAGCGCGAGCGGTTGGCCAAAGTCGCTGAATTAGTCGACCTAACCGACTACCTGCACCGCAAACCGGCTCAACTGTCTGGTGGCCAGCGCCAGCGCGTTGCCCTCGCGCGCTCCGTCATTTCCGAACACCCGATTTGCCTGATGGATGAGCCGCTTTCCAATCTGGACGCTCGCCTACGCAGCGATATGCGCCGGGAAATAAAAGCACTACAGAGCCGCCTGAATATGACGGTGGTCTACGTCACACACGACCAGGTGGAAGCCATGAGTATGGGTGACCGTGTGATTCTGATGCAGCACGGTCACATTGTGCAGGACGGTACGCCCGACGAGCTTTACAACCGCCCCGCCAGCGCCTTCGCCGCAAGCTTTATCGGCAGCCCGGCCATGAACCTGCTACCGCTGGTGGCAGGTGACAACGGCGCCGTTATTGAGGGTGAACCGACCACGCCCGTAGCGCCCCTGGCAGCCGTCGGCGGGCAACTGGGAGTTCGTCCGGAAGATATCGAACTACGTCACTCAGCCGCCCACGGTGTCACTGCAAGGGTGTTGAACGATGAATATTTGGGCGCCGACACCATCGCCCACTTAGCGGTAGGCGAACACACCTTGAGGATTCGGCTGAGCGGTCGCCACGCGATCACCGGCCAGACATGCCGGATTGGCTGGCCCGCCCACGCCGCTCACCTGTTCGGTGACGATGGGCTGCGCCGTGATGACCTTTCGCCTTATCACCTGATGCCCACCGCTGAAACGACGGCCACCAGTGCCTCGCCCTTCAGCTCATTTCAAGACGCTGTACTCCACCCCCCTCGTTGAGGAGTTACCCCATGCGTGCACGAATACCGTTTGCCCTTTCCGCGCTCACCGCGGGCCTGTTAAGCGCTGGCCAGGCTGTCGCCGACGACCCGATTGAACTGACCATGTACTACCCCGTCTCGGTAGGCGGTGCGCTTACCGATGTGGTTGACGATTTGGTTGACGAATTTGAAAGCGAGCATCCCGATATCGACGTGGACGCTATCTACGCTGGCAACTACGACGACACTCGTGTACGCGCAATGTCAGCCATTGAAGCCGGCGATACGCCGCAGCTGTCGGTGTTGTTTTCCATCGACCTGTACGAGTTGCTTGAGCAAGACGCTATTGTGGCCTTCGATGACCTGGTTGAGACCAACGAAGAACGCGAATGGCTCGACAGCTTCTACCCAGGGCTAATGGAAAACGGCCAGTTGGACGGCAAAACCTACGGCATCCCTTTCCAGCGCTCGACCATCGTACTGTTCTGGAACAAAGACGCCTTTGAAGCCGCTGGCCTTGACCCCGAGACACCCCCTGAAAACTGGGAAGAAATGGCCGAGATGGCGGCCACCGTGCGAGAGGCGTCCGACGAGGAGCAGTGGGGTGTCATGGTGCCCTCCACCGGCTATCCGTACTGGATGTTTCAGGCCTTCGCGTTTCAAAACGGCCACCGCCTGATGAGCGAAGACGGCACCGAGGTGTACTTTGACGACCCCGCCGCTGTGGAGGCGCTCGAATACTGGGTATCCCTAGCGGATGAGCACGCGGCAATGCCCGACGGTACTATTGAATGGGGCACGCTACGCCAGAACTTTATCGAAGAGTCCACTGCCATGATGTGGCATACCACCGGCAACCTGACGGCCGTTCGCAGTGAGGCCGACTTTGACTTTGGCGTCGCCATGCTACCGATGAAAACCCAACGTGGCAGCCCCACCGGCGGCGGTAATTTCTATGTTTTTGAAGACGCGACAGAAGAAGAACAGCGTGCGGCGATGACGTTTATCCGCTGGATGACCGATCCCGAGCGGGCAGCTGCCTGGTCGATCGAAACAGGCTACATGGGCGTCAGCCCCGATGCCTACGAGACCGAGGCACTGCGCGACTATGTGGAAGAATTCGCACCAGCGGCAGTCGCTCGCGACCAGCTTGAACACGGTACAGCGGAGCTTTCCACCTACCAGGGTGGCCGCGTGCGCCGCGCGCTGGATAATGCTGTTCAGGCCGCGCTAACAGGGCAAATGTCGCCGGAAGAAGCGCTTAGCCAAGCACAGCAGGAAGCCGAAGGCGTACTGCGCCGCTACGCTCGCTAACGCACTTTTCCATGCTTGCCGGGGCCCGCCCCGGCTTTATCCGACTTGCGGCATTCAGCTATGACCTTAACTGCCCATCGCAAAATGCAGCTGTACGGCGCGCTGTTGTTACTGCCCGCTGCCGTGCTCTTGGCTACGTTCGCCTACCTACCCACGGTGATGACCGTGATCAACAGCCTGTTTTTACCTGGCTTTCGCGGTGCGCCCGCCGAATTTGTCGGGGTCGAGAACTACCAGGTGCTGTTTGACGACCCCACATTCTGCAAGGTGGCGCGTAACAATCTGCTCTATGCGCTGGGCACTATTCCCACTTCTATTGCCTTGGCTTTAGGCATGGCGCTGTTCGTCAACGGCAAGCTGCCGGGGCGCGGCTTTGTGCGTATGGCCTATTTTACGCCCACCATTCTGCCGATGGTCGCGGCGGCCAATATCTGGATGTTTTTCTACGCCCCGCAAATCGGCTTGTTCAATAAGCTGCTCGGCGCACTGGGGTTTTCCGGCGTGAATTGGCTGGGTGACCCAAGCGTGGCGCTTGGCTCGGTGATTGTGATGTCGGTATGGAAGGAAGCCGGCTTTTTTATGATTTTCTATTTGGCCGCGCTTCAAAGTATCCCACCGGAACTTAAAGAGGCGTCTGACCTGGAGGGTACCAGCCGCTGGAGCTTCTTCTGGCGGGTCACCTTTCCGCTGCTGATGCCGACGACGCTGTTCGTGCTGATCAACGCCCTTATCAACGCCGTGCGGGTGGTGGATCACCTGTTCATCCTGACCAAAGGCGGCCCCAACAACGCCACCAACTTACTGCTTTATTACGTTTACGAGAATGCCTTTTCGTTCTTTGACCGCACCACGGCGGCGACCATCACGATGGTCATTCTGCTGGTGCTGGCGGTGGTGGCCACACTGAAGTTCACGATTCTCGACCGCAGGACGCATTATCAATGATGAATCAAACAACGACTTATGCGCCTCGCTCTCGTTACCTTTCAGTGCCGTCGCTCGATACGGTCGCGGCATGGCTGCTGGCGATCATCTGGGTGTTTCCGTTGCTGTACGCCTTCTGGGCCGCCTTTCATGCCAGCGAGTTCATGGTCAATTTTGAGTTCCTGGCGCCGCTGACGCTTGAAAACTTCGTCAACGCCTGGACCCAGGCGCCCTTTGCCCGCTACTACCTCAATACCTTTGCGCTGGTCACCGGCGTGGTATTGGCCCAGTTTGTGGTGTGTACCCTGGCGGCGTTTGCCTTTGCGCGCTTTCCGGTGCCTGGCAAAAACGTGTTGTTCATGCTGGTGCTGATTCAGCTGTTCGTGTTTCCCGAAGTGTTGATTGTCGAAAACTACCGCATCGCCAGCGGGCTGGGATTGATCGACACCATCACCGGGATTGGCCTGCCCTACGTGGCCAGTGCCTTTGGTATTTTCCTGCTCCGCCAAACCTTTAAAACCATCCCCCGTGAGCTTGAGGACGCCGCGCGCATTGAAGGCTGCGGTTGGCTTGCCATCCTCTGGAAGGTCTACATACCCTTGGCCAAGCCCACCTACTTGGCCTACGGGCTGGTGTCGATCAGCCACCACTGGAACAACTTCCTGTGGCCATTAGTCGTCACCAACTCGGTGGAAAGCCGCCCGCTGACCGTTGGCCTCGGCGTTTTCTCGGCACCGGAAACCGGCGTCAACTGGGCGACGGTAAGCGCCGCCACGCTGCTCAGTATCGCTCCACTGCTGGTGGCGTTTCTGCTCTTCCAGCGCCAGTTCGTGCAGTCGTTTTTACGGGCGGGGATTCGCTAGGCAGACGCCCCTCGGGTTTTTCGTGCGACAATCCTCCCTCAGGCACCAGACAAGGAGAGCATTGATGCACGGCGACCCTCACCCGGCAGCCCTCAAGGTGCTGCGGTCGGTATTTGGCTACGATAGCTTTCGCGGCCCGCAGCAGGCGATCATCGAACATGTAATGGCCGGCGGCGATGCGCTGGTATTAATGCCCACCGGCGGCGGCAAGTCGCTGTGCTATCAGATTCCGGCGTTGCTGCGCGACGGCACCGCGATTGTGATCTCGCCGCTGATCGCGCTGATGCAGGATCAGGTGGCAGCACTTCAGCAGAACGGGGTCAAGGCGGCCTACCTCAACTCCAGCCTTGATTACCATGAGGCGGTCGAGGTGGAAAACCGCCTGCGGGCGGGTGAGCTGGATCTGTTGTACGTCGCGCCCGAGCGGCTGGCCACACCGCGTATGCAGACGCTGCTGGAACAGACTCAGATCGCGCTATTCGCCATTGATGAAGCCCACTGCGTTTCCCAGTGGGGCCACGATTTTCGTCCCGAGTATCGCCAGCTCTCCCAGCTTCATCAGCGCTTCCCCCAGGTGCCGCGCATCGCCCTGACCGCCACCGCCGATGTGCCTACCCGTGGCGATATCATGGAGCATCTGCAGCTCCAGGCGGCGGCGCTGTACAACAGCGGCTTTGACCGGCCCAACATCCGCTACCATATCGCCGAAAATCAGGGCAACGCCAAGGAACAGCTGCTGCGCTTCATCCGCGAGCACCACGACGGCGAGGCAGGTATCGTCTACTGCCTCTCCCGGCGCAAGGTGGAGGAGACCGCCGCCTGGCTGGAACGCCAGGGGCTGACCGCACTGCCCTACCACGCAGGACTCCCCGCCGAGCAGCGCCAGCAGCACCAGACCCGTTTTCTGCGTGAAGATGGCGTGGTCGTGGTGGCCACCATCGCCTTCGGCATGGGCATCGACAAACCGGACGTGCGCTTTGTGGCCCACCTCAACCTGCCCAAGAGCATCGAGGCGTATTACCAGGAGACCGGCCGCGCCGGGCGCGACGGCCTGCCCTCCAACGCCTGGATGGCCTACGGGCTTCAGGACGTGATCACCCTGCGCCAGATGCAGCAGGACTCCAGCGCCGCCGACCAGCAAAAGCGCATCGAACAGCAGAAGCTCGACGCCATGCTGGGGCTGTGCGAGATCATCAGTTGCCGCCGCCAGGCACTGCTCCACTACTTTGGCGATCACCTGGACGCCCCCTGCGGCAACTGCGACAACTGCCTGACCCCGCCCGAGACCTGGGAGGCCACCGTGGCGGCGCAAAAGGCGCTGTCGTGTGTCTACCGCACCGAGCAGCGCTTCGGCGTGACTTATCTGGTGGACGTATTGCTGGGCAAGCACAACGAGCGTATCACCCGCTTTGGCCACGACCGCTTAAGCACCTTCGGTATTGGCAAAGAACTCGCGGCCAACGAATGGAAAGCGCTCTTTCGCCAGCTGATTGCCAGCGGCTTTTTGAGCGTGGACATGGAGGGCCACGGCGGCATCAAGCTCACTGCCAATGCCAAGCCGGTGCTGCGCGGCGAGCAGAGCCTCACGCTGCGCAAGCCCAGCAACAAACCCAGCAAAGCTAAAACCGCGCGACGGGGAAGCAAAAGCGCCTCTGCGCCCCAGGGCCACGGCCCGCTGTGGGATGCGCTGCGCCAGCATCGCCGGGAACTGGCCGAGGCTCAGGGCGTACCCGCCTATGTGATTTTCCACGACGCCACCTTGGCCGAACTGGTCGAGCAGAACCCACAAACTCTGGAGGCATTAGGCGCCATCTCCGGTATCGGCGCGCGCAAGCTGGCGGATTACGGCGAGGGGTTTTTGGACGTCATTCTGGCGCATCGGCAAACCGAGCAAAGCGGCTGAACCAGCGTGCCAGGGCTCAAAAAAAGATCAAATGGTCGATATTTTCAATAACCGCTCAACTGGCGTAAACTATACATCATTGAGGAGGAAACTATATGGCCATTCAGCACAAAACCGCCGACAAGCGCCGCGAAATGGGGGCCGCTGCGATGCGCACTTACCCTAACATTTCACACGCATGGGGTTTGAAAGAGAGCGAAGCCGCTCTGCTGCTCGGGGTGCCTGATTCCACCTACCGGCGCTGGAAACAGGCACCAGAGAATGCCCGCCTGGACGCTAACCACCTGGAGCGAATGTCGTTGATTCTCGGCATCTATAAAGCACTGCATATACTGTTGCCCAGTAAAGAAGCGGCTGACAGCTGGTTGCAGCGCGCCAACCGCAATCCCCTTTTTGCCGGTCATACACCAATGGAGCGTCTGTTAAACGGACAAGTCTCCGATCTCTACGTTGTTCGCCAACATTTAGATGCCACGCGTGGTGGGGGCCATGCATGACATTTCCAATAAGCAAGGTCACGTGGCACCCCAGCTATCGCATTATTCCCTCGCGCTTCCCACCCATTGATTTGTTTGAAGGCGTCAACAGCAACCCTGATGACTGGGACTTGCTCAATGAGCTCGAGGGTGAAACCTCCGCAAGGCTACGCGAGGAAGCGGGCGCCATACACCTCGTCCGTGATGATGACCGTCGCTACGGCCCAGGCTGGACGCCCGTCATGGCGGCCTTCTGCCACTTCCCCAAAACCGGTTCGCGTTTTAGCGATGGCACCTTTGGCGCCTACTACTGTGCGTTAACAGAAGCCACGGCCATCGCCGAAACCGTTTACCATGCAGAGCGCTTTATGGGAGAGTCAAACGAGCCGCCCATGATGCTTCAGCAGCGTGTTTACCTGTCGGATTTGTCGGGCCAACTGATTGATTTACGCGAACAGGATACGGCCCAACCGCTGCTAACGCCGGATAGCTGGGCAGCCGGGCAAACCTTGGGGAGAAAAGCCTGGGAAGAACAAGCGGACGGTATCGTTTACCAAAGCGTTCGCGACCCGGAGGGCGAATGTGCTGCGGTGCTTCGCCCTCCCGTGCTCTCCGCAACACGGCAAGGGCGTCATCTCGGCTATGACTGGGATGGTCAGCGTATCCGCCATGTTTATGAATTAACGGTATTGTGTTAACCATCCCAGTACGGCGGGTCACCAATCTGCATGAACAGACACTACAGACGGATCATTCAGTAAAGTAGAGCGGGATACCACTACACCTGATCAAGCGCCATCAATGCTAATATCCTGCAAGGCTAAGCCTAATCACCATGCCAGGAGGGACGCCATGCAAAGAGAGCAGGACGCAAAAACCCGCGACTGGATCTTCACGATAGGGCATCGTGAATTAATCGTGCATCAGCGCTATGAGGTGCTGAGCATGATCAACGATTTCCTGCTGGGGATATGGTTCACGATCGGGAGTGTATGTTTCTTTTACCAAGGCGCCGTTCAAACCGTCGGGGTGTGGTTATTTGTGATTGGCAGCCTGCAGCTACTGATTCGTCCGACGATTCGTCTTCACCGCTATGTCTATTTCAAGCGGTTGCCGGACACCGATCACGACGCCTAGGCCCACGTTCAACGCAGTTGGCTGTCTTTGCTGCCACGCCGGTTGTAGCCGCTAAAGGCCGACTGCTTTTTGTCCAGCTCAGCCTGACAAACGACACACAGCCGAACGCCTGGAATGGCGTTACGGCGCGCGTCGGGAATAGGGTCACCGCACTCTTCGCATAGCTCCAGGCTCTCGCCACGGGGAAGCTGGCTGCGGGCGCGCTGAACCGCATCGTTCAGCGTGCTCTCCATCTGTTCTTGTTCGGCACCGTCTTTTGCCCATCCGCCGGCCATCGTCGTCTTCCTCGCTTAACGTCACATCATCTTTTGAGCATAGCAGCCACAACACCTAAGGTAGCGCGGGCAAATACCGCTGGCTAATTGGCAGGATCACGCTTTATTGGGTTTTCAAGCACTTCCGGTTCTTGATACGCCTCGGGGTATTTACGCTTGGCCCGCGCCAACCGAATGATAGTGATGATATTGGTCACTACGATGAGCGCTTCTGCCATCGTGCCGCCTATGGTGCCTATCAGCAGGTTATTGAGCATCCACGCCAGGGCGGCGAGCCCCAGAAATACCCGCATACTGATACCGCGCAGCAGAAACATACCAACGGTACCCAGCACCATGGCAGTCAAGGGCAGCACATCCACCCAGCTCTGCCAGGTCAGCCATGCCACGATACCGCTGATCACCAGCACCCCCACCATGACCGGCTTGCTGCCCAGATAGCGGCGGGCCAGCACGATACGTACGATCACCAGTACGGTTAGCGCAGCGGCGGTCCAGCTCTTGAAGAAAACAAACTGCAGCGCAAAGGCGACATTGGCGGAGATGAGTATCACGAGCAGCCGATCGTCGTGCTTGCTTGAAAACGCCACCAGGCAAAGCACAAGCGCCACCAGACCAAAACACTGGCCTGCCAGGGCACTCTGGCTGAACGATTCAAGCATGGCGGCTAGGCTCCTAGGGGCGGGGTTGAGCCCCCAGGCTATCATCTTGCTGGCGGTACCGCTGCCAGGCGATGGCGAGGATCGGCACCAGAGCAATAGGAATCAACACGAGGTTAAGCGTCGCCCAGCCCAACCCGTTAACCAAGGGCCCGGCAAGCAAGGCGGTCGTGGCGGCGGTACCAAACACTAAAAACTCGTTGGCGGCCTGGGTGCGCGCTTTATCCACCGGGCGGTAGCTCTCGGTGAGCAGCCCGGTGGCAGGCAGAAAGGTAAAGTTCCAGCCCAGACCCAGCAGAATCAGCGCCACATTGAAACCGGCTAACCCGATACCCCACTGGGCGACCAAAGCGCTTGCCACCAGCAGCAGGCAGCCTGCCACAATGACCTGCTTGGCGCCGAAGCGGGTGGCCAAATGGCCAGTAAAGAACGAGGGTAAAAACATCGCCACCACGTGCCACTGAATGGTCATTGATACGTGGTTAAAGTGATGCCCGGCCCCCTCCATGGCAAGCGGCGTGGCGGTCATGGCCAGGTTCATCACGCCATAACCGACCATCGCCGCGCTTACCGCCACAATAAATCCAGGCTGGCGGAGTATCTTGCCCAGCGGCAGTGCGATGCCTTCGCCATGGGTGCGGGAAGCAGGCGGTAGTTGCGTCAGCATCAGCACCACTAGCGCCAGTGCGTAGATCGCGGCTAACCCCATAAAGCTGCCCAGAAATGGCACCTCGCCCATCTCACGACTCACCCTAGACAACCACGGCCCGGCAAACGCCGCCAGCACACCGCCCCCCATCACCAAACCAATCGCCCGGTCACGCAGCTGCGCGGGAGCGGCCTCCACCGCAGCAAAGCGATACAGCTGACCAAAGCCAATGCCGATACCGATCAGCCACGTGGCTAACAGAAACAACCCAAAGCGTTCGCTCATCAGCGCCTGCACGGCGACCAGCGCGCCCACCAAGCCAACGATATTGCCCAGAATAAAGCCGCGCTTACGGCCCAGCCTGGCCATGATCAGCGAGGCGGGAATCGTCGCGCACATCAGCCCCAGCCACTGGGTGGCGACCGGCGCGGTCGACCATGATGCACTGGGGGCCAAAGATGCCCCTATCAGTGGTGAGACGGCGATCAGTAAGACATTACCGGTGACCAACAACGCTTGGCAAAGCGATAGTAAAGTGACGGTTAAAGGCATGATAGATGCTCCATTGGGGAGTCAGCGCAGGAAGAAGCAAATCGTTGACGATAGACCGAGGGCGATACGCCGTAGTAGCGCTGGAACTGGCGACGCAGTTGCTCAGCGCCGCCCAGGCGCCAGCGCTGCGCCAGGCGCTCAAGTGATAACTGCCCACGCTCGTTGAGTAGCGCCAGGCGAGCTTGTTCCAAGCGTAATTGCGTCACATACGCCCCTGGGGTGATCTGCAAGTGGCGCCTAAACAGCCGAGTGAGATGACGCGGCGTCACAGCCATAACGTCGGCCATACGTTCAAGGGAGTAGTCGGCAGCAGGATCCGCATGCAACTGATCAATTAGCCGACGCAGAGAGCCTGCATCCTGCTGGTGGCGCAGCGCTTCGCTGAACTGCGATTGCCCGCCCGGGCGATGCAGAAACACCACCAGCTCGCGGGCCACTCGCCCGGCTAACGTCGCCCCATAATCCGCTTCCACTAAAGAGAGCGCCAAATCAATGCCTGCCGTTATGCCAGCGCTGGTGTAGCGGCCATTGCTTTCAATATACAACGCATCCGGTTCGACGCTTAGCGCGGGGTATTCATCAGCCAATTGCTGAGCATGTCGCCAGTGGGTCGTCACGCGACAGCTATCCAGCAGCCCAGCGGCGGCTAACAAAAACGCCCCGGAGCAGATAGAACCAAGTCGCCTAACCTCAGGCGCAACCCCACACAGCACCTCTTTCACAGCGGCGATGTCACGCTGCTGCATCACGCCACTACCGCCCGCGACCAGAAGCGTATCCAAAGGCACTAAATGATTGAGCTGACGGTAGGTGTGCGTGGCGTGCACCGCTAAGCCGCCGTTAGTGGCGACCGGGCCGACGTCATCGGCGACAAGCGTTAACTGATACAACGGGTGGGGGCTCAACGCATTGGCGCTGGCAAACACCTGCCAAGGGCCGCTGACATCCAGCAACTGGCAGTCGGGATAGGCAAGTAGGGCAATATGGCGAGTCACAGTCTCTCTCCGCGATACTCAAGCGATAGAGAGAGTGTCGGCGCTACGCCCCATGTCGGCAAGGACCATTACCCCACCGATAAAGACATACTCGTACTATCCCGTTTGTGAGATGGGCGCTTCCATACGCCGCACGCTGGACACAAAGTCGCTGAAACGCTCGCCCTGAATAAGTACGTGATCACTAAGCGCCTGCTGGGCGCCCGGCGCATCGCCGCGTTCAATGGCGTCAAAGATCGTCTGATGCTCGCTAAGCGAGTTGTGCATGCGCTGACGAACCTGCAACTGCAAACGCCGGTAAGGCTTCAAGCGCTGCTTGAGCTGGCGCGCCTCGCTGGCTAAAAAGCTATTGTGACTCGCCGTGTAGATACAGTCGTGAAACCCTTCATTCTCGTAATAATATTCGTCGGTATCACCTGCCTGGGCGGCGGCTTCACAGCGCTGATGGGCGTCGCGCAGAGCTGCAAGTTCCTGCTCGGTAATGCGTCGCGCGGCGAGTCGCCCACACATGCCTTCCAACTCAGCCATCACTTCAAACATTTCAATCAGTTGGTCAATCCCCACCTTAGCAACGAAGGTGCCCTTTTTAGGCGATACCGTGACCAGGCCGCTGGCCACCAACTGCTGAATCGCCTCGCGGACCGGCGTGCGCGAAACGCTGAACTGCTTGCCTAGTGTTTCAGGGTCAAGCCGCTCGCCGGGCGCCCGGCGCCCATTAATGATGTCATTTTCCAATGAATCCTTGAGCCGCTGGGCGTTGGAGCGCTTTGAGTCTGGCATGCGTCACCTCCTTATTTAGCAGCGCAATATTTTACACAAAGCATATGTCATAAAGTTGACATTAGCATACGCAGCGCCTATTGATATATATATCAGCTCGACTGATAAACACATTAAGCTAATCCAAGCACACAACAACAATTGTTGGAGACGCCACATGCAACGTAAACATCTAATCACCGCCACTGCCCTGGGCCTGATGATCGCCGCTTCTCATGCCTCGGCAAATACCGTACTGCGTGCTTCCCACCAGTTCCCCGGCGGGAAGGGCGATGTGCGTGACGAGATGGTTCAAATGCTCGCCGAAAAGGTCGCCGAGGCCGACGTCGGCCTCGAGATCGAGGTCCACCCCGGCCAGTCGCTGTTCAAGGCCGACGAGCAGTGGGGCGCCTTGGTCCGCGGCCGTCTGGACATCACCGCCTTGCCGCTCGATTACGCCAGCGGCCGCCATCCGGAATTCTCCGCCACCCTGATGCCGGGGCTGGTGCGTAACCATGATCACGCCCAGCGCCTAAACGACTCCGAATACATGGAGATGATTAAGGACGTGATCGACGAGGGCGGTGCCAAGGTGCTGGCTGATGCATGGCTAGCCGGCGGTTTCGCCTCCAGTGAGCAGTGCATCACCTCACCGGACACGGTGGAGGGCCAGAACATCCGCGCCGCCGGGCCAGCCTTTGAAGAAATGCTTGAGGAAGCCGGTGCATCAATCGCGTCCATGCCTTCTTCAGAGATCTACACCGGCATGCAGACCGGCGTGCTGGACGCCGCCAATACCTCCTCGATGTCGTTCGTTTCCTTCCGCCTCTTCGAGCAGGTCGAGTGCCTGACCGAACCCGGCGACTACGCCCTGTGGTTCATGTACGAGCCGATCCTGATCTCTAATCAGAGCTGGGAGAAACTCAACGAGGAGCAGCAGGAAGCGCTGACCGCCGCCGCCGAGGAGGCCGAGGAGTTCTTCGCCAGTGAGGCAGCGGGACTCGATGATAAAATGGTCGAGGTCTTCGAGGAAGAAGGCGTCGAGGTAGTCAGCATGTCCGAGGAAGATTACGAGGCGTGGCTTGAGATCGCCAAGGAGACTTCCTACAAAAACTTCGCCGAGAATGTCGAGAACGGTCAGGCGATCATCGACGCCGCCCTTGAGGTGGAGTGATCCCGCAAGCCCCCTGACGATCGGCCGCCCCGCCGGGGCGGCCTTCCTGCCTTCTCGGAGAGCCTCATGACCCACTCGCCCTCTTTCACGGCCAACTCCCGTGGCGGACCACGGCACGGCTATGTCCGGCTGATGGATCGCATCTCGCGGTGGATGGCCTACCTCGCCGCAGCGCTGTTCGTCGCTGGCACCTTCGTGATCTGCCAGATGGTCTTCATGCGCTACGTGATCGGCGTCAGCACCAGTTGGCAGACCGAATTCACCGTCTTCTCGGTCACCGCTGCCATGCTGCTGGGTAGCCCCTACGTGCTGATGACCGGCGGCCACGTGGCGGTCACCGTGCTGCCCGATAAGCTTGGCGGTACGCCCAAACGAATTATGAACCTGGTCGCCTCCCTGGTTGGCCTGGGGTTCTGTGCCTGCCTGGCCTACGCCGCCTGGGTCTACGTGTTCGAGGCCTGGCACGGGGGCTGGACCACCGGCACCGTCTGGAATCCCCCTCTGTGGCCACCTGTGCTGACCATGGCCGTGGGCACCACTCAACTGACGTTGCAATACGTCGCCGAAATCATGCGTGGGGAGAACTGAGCATGGATCCTGTTACCGCCGGTATTTTCGTCGCCATCGGCCTGATCGTGCTGATGGCCATCGGCACGCCCATCGCCTTTGCGCTGGGCGGCGTCTCGCTGATCGCGCTGGTCGCCAGCCGCGGCATCTCGGAGCTGACCTACTTCGGCGAAACCTTCTACGATCGCATCGCCGAGTTCGGCTTCATTGCCATCCCTATGTTTATCCTGATGGGCGCTGCTGTGGCGTCGTCGCCTACCGGGCGCGACCTCTACCGTTCGCTTGACCTATGGCTGGGCAAGCTGCCAGGGGGGTTGGCAATCTCCAACATCGGCGCCTGCTCGATTTTTGCCGCGCTGTCCGGTTCCTCGCCCGCAACCTGTGCGGCGATCGGCAAGATGGGCATCCCCGAGATGCGTGCCCGTGGCTATCCCGATGGCGTGGCCGCCGGCTGCATCGCCGCAGGCGGCACCCTGGGCATCTTGATTCCACCCTCGGTGACCATGATCATCTACGGCATCGCCACCGAGACCTCCATCGGTCGGCTGTTCATCGCCGGCGTGGTGCCAGGGTTCATGCTCGCCGGGCTGTTCATGATCTGGACGCTGATCGCCTGCAAGCTGGCAGGCGGCTACCAGAACCCCATGGCCATCAACACCGAAGCGGTCAAGCAGACGCTGCGCCAGAACGTCGACGCCAACCTCAAGGCGCTGGTGCGCGTGCTGCCCTTCCTGGCGGTGGTGGGCCTCATCCTCTTCGCCCTCTACGGCGGGGTGGCCACCCCCACCGAGGCCGCCGGCGTCGGCGCCTTTATGTGCCTGGCGCTGGCGATAATCATCTACCGCATGTGGCAGTTGAAGCCGCTCAAGCTGATTATGCGTGACTCGTTGCGCGAGAGTGTGATGATCATGTTGGTGATCGCCGCCGCGGAGGTGTTCGCCTATGCCCTGTCGTCGCTGTTCATCACCCAGACCGTGGCTGGCGGCATCGCCGACCTGGAGGTCAACCGCTGGGTGCTGATGGCCCTGATCAACCTCTTCCTGCTGGTGGCCGGCTTTTTCCTGCCCCCGGTGGCGGTGATCGTGATGACAGCGCCGATCCTGATGCCGGTCATCCTGGCGGCGAACTTCGACCCCTACTGGTTCGCGGTCATCCTGACCATCAACCTGGAGATCGGCTTGATCACGCCACCAGTGGGGCTGAACCTGTTTATCATCAACAGCATCGCGCCAGATATTTCGCTCCGCAACGTGCTGATGGGCAGTCTCCCGTATGCGCTATGCATGGTGCTGGGTATCTTGTTGCTGTGCCTGTTCCCCGGCCTGGCTTTGTGGCTGCCCAACCTGATCATGGGCTAAAAGGAGCATCGCTATGAACATGACCTTTCTTCAGGAACTGTTTAACAACATTACCCAACGCGATGCCCTGCTGCGTCGCCGCGACCCAAGCACCCTGGCCGTTGACCACGACCACTTGATCAAGGCCTGCCAGGCGCTGCTGGCAAGCGACGGGGAAGCCTCAAGCATTGCCCTGGCAAGCCGCGCGCTTGCCATCTACCAGCGCCTTTCAGACACGGAAAAACAACGCTTTTTCCAGCGTCTGGCAGACGACTTTGCAGCAGAGCCGGAGCAGATTGACCAAGCCTACGCCGCCTATCGCGACACGCGCGATAACCGCACACTGCAACAGTTGTTTGAAGCCTGCGAACCGCTACGCCAGGAGCTTTTCCGACGGTTGAACTTTGCCAGTGATGGCACTTATGAGCTGGTCAATATGCGTCAGGACTTGCTTGATCTGCTACGCGAGCAGCCCGAACTTGCACCCATCGATGACGACTTTGCCCACCTGTTCGGCTCCTGGTTCAACCGCGGCTTCCTGATGCTCAAGCGCATCGATTGGAATACGCCAGCATCGATTCTGGAAAAAATCATCCGCTACGAAGCGGTCCACGAAATTCAAGACTGGGACGACCTGCGCCGACGCTTGGATGCCCGCGATCGGCGCTGCTTCGCCTTTTTTCACCCGGCGATTGGCGATGAGCCGCTGATCTTCGTCGAGGTAGCGTTGCACAAGGGGCTGCCCAGCCGCATTCAACCGATTCTCTCCGGTGAAGATAGCGGTGTTGACGACCCCGAAGACGCTGACAGCGCCGCCTTCTTCGGCATCAGCAACTGCCAGACCGGCTTGCGCGGCATATCGTTCGGTAACTTTTTGATCAAGCAGGTGGTACAGGAGCTTTCCCAGGAACTGCCGCAGCTCAAGTATTTTGTCACCCTCTCGCCCGTACCAGGCTTCGCCCAATGGCTTAACGAGCAGCGTGATAGCGAGCAGTGGCCACCCAGCGTGCGTGAAACGCTGGCCGAGCTGGAGACACCGGGCTGGCACCAGGACAAACTCCGCCAGGAGCGGCTCAGAACAACGCTACAACCGCTGGCGGCTCATTATCTGGTAGACGAAAAAAACCGCCATGGCCTCCCGCTCAACCCCGTGGCACGCTTTCACCTGGGCAATGGGGCCAAACTGCACCGTATCAACTGGCTTGGCGACATATCCGATAAAGGGCTTAAACAAGCGGCTGGGCTGATGGTCAATTACCTTTATGTGCTCGATGACATTGAGCGAAACCACGAAAATTACACCTCCAAGGGCACCATTGCCTGCTCAAACGATGTGCGTGACCTCGCCAAGCGCGCGCGCAAGCTGGCCAAGGGAGAAACTGCCAAATGAACCATAACCTGTTTGCCACCTTTGCCACGCAAATGCATGAGCGCGGGGAGGCCGATTTTATCACCACCCGCGAGGGCCGGCGCTACTCCTACACGGATGCGCTGAACCAAAGTGCCAGGCTGGCCGGGGCGCTTATCGCTCTTGGCGTACGTCAGGGCGACCGCGTGGCGGTCCAGGTAGATAAAAGCCCCGAAGCTATTCTGCTCTACCTTGCCTGCCTGCAAATTGGCGGGGCTTATTTGCCGCTCAATACCGGTTACACCGGCGATGAAATTCGCTATTTTCTGGGCGATGCTGAACCGGCACTGTTTGTCTGCCGACCCGCTGTAGCCGATGAGGCCCGCCAAATCGCCAGCGATACCGGCTGCCCCGCCGTTGTGACCTTGGGCAGCGCAGCCGACGGCAGCCTGATGGACGAAGCCGCGAGCGTCACCCCTCATAACGACATCGCCGAGCTTCAAGCGCGTGATCTGGCGGCGATTTTATACACCTCGGGCACCACCGGGCGCTCCAAGGGCGCCATGCTGACCCACCAGAATCTGGCCTCCAATGCCGAAACACTCGTCAAGGCCTGGCACTTCAGCGCTGACGACCGTCTGATCCACGCGCTGCCGATTTTTCATACCCACGGTCTGTTTGTGGCGTGCAACGTCACCCTGATGGCCGGTGCCAGCATGCTGTTTCTGCCTAAGTTCGACGCCGATGTGATTTTCGAGGAACTGCCCCGTGGAAGTGTGATGATGGGCGTGCCGACGTTCTATACGCGCCTTGTGCAAGACCCGCGCCTGACGCCCGAGGTCACCACCAATATGCGCCTGTTTGTATCGGGCTCAGCGCCGCTGACCGCTGAGACCCACGAAGCCTTCGAGGCCAAGACCGGGCATGCCATTCTTGAGCGCTACGGCATGACCGAAACCAATATGAACATCTCTAACCCCTATGAGGGGGCAAGACGGGCAGGCACGGTGGGTATGCCGCTGCCCGGCGTGGAGATGCGTATCACCGATCGGGAAACCGGCGCCGAGGTCGCCCCCGGCGAGATTGGCATGCTACAGATTCGTGGCCCTAACGTGTTTATTGGCTACTGGCGAATGCCGGAAAAAACCCGCGAAGAGCTGCTGGAGGATGGCTTTTTCATTACCGGTGATCTGGCCATGGTCGACGAGCAGGGCTATGTGCATATCGTCGGGCGGGATAAAGACCTGGTAATTTCTGGGGGGTATAACGTCTATCCCAAGGAAATCGAGCAGGTGATTGACGAACTGGAAGGCGTATCAGAATCCGCCGTGATCGGACTGCCACATCCGGACTTTGGCGAAGGTGTGACCGCCGCTGTGGTCACCCAACCGGGTGCACGCCTCGACGAAGCCGCCGTACTGGCTCACTTGCAGGGTCGGCTTGCCAAATACAAGCAGCCCAAGCGCGTGTTCTTTATCGACAGCCTGCCGCGCAATACGATGGGCAAAGTGCAAAAAAACGAGCTGCGCAAACGCTTCCACGACACCTATCAGCCCGCATAAGGCGCAACGAAAACGCCCCATGCCAGCATTAGTGGTCATGGGGCGTTAAGCGATCGCGGGTTATTTATTTAGCCAACGCATTACCCAGCGAACGAGGCGTACATAATAATCACCAGCACCACCAACACGATACCGGTAGGCACCGCGCCCTTCCATGGAGTGAGATCAACGTCGCCCGAGTATTCCTGAACCCAGTCGGTCTCCCGGGGGCGCAGCTTGCCAATCACCAGCATCATTGCGACCAGCAGCACGAATACCGCCGCCACAAAGTGGAACTCGTGCATGATCGTCGGCAACATGTTGAACGGCGGCACGAAGTAACCCGCCGCGATCAGCAAACAGCCCCCCACCAAGCCGATTTTGGCGGCCATCGGCGGTACCCGTTTGGTCAAAAGTCCCACCAGCACTACGGCCAGAATGGGAATAAAGTAGATAGCATTCATCTTCTGCAGATAACCAAACAGGCTATCCTGACCCGCCAGCAGCGGCGCGATGGTCATGGTAATGCCTGCCATGATCCAGCCAAACACCTTGCCCGACTTCACTACCTGTTCTTCGCTAGCGTCTTTATTGAGAACCTGCTTGTAAATACCCAGACTGAAGATGGTCGTGGTGCTGTTTAGCGCGGAGTTGAACGATGACAGAATGGCACCGACCATCACCGCCGCGAAGAACCCGGTGAGATAAGGCGGCAGCACGTTGAAAACCAGGTGGCCATAGGCCTCGTCGGCACGGATGCCGTCATCAGCGTACAGGTGGTAGGCGATGATCCCCGGCAGCACCAGGTAAAGTGGGCCCAACAGCTTGAAGAAGCCGGTCAGCAGTACGCCTTTCTGACCTTCAGCGAGGTTTTTAGCGGCAAACGTACGCTGGATAATCTGCTGATTCGTCGTCCAATAGAACAGATTGATCAAGAAGACACCGGTAAACAGCGTAAAGAACGGCACCTGCTGGTCGTCACCGCCGATGGAGTTAAGCTTATCGGGATTGCTTTCTTTAAGGATATTCCAGCCTTCCGCGATGCCGTTGCCATCGCTCACCGCTTGCAGACCAAAGTAGACGATGACAAAACCACCGATAAGCAGACCGACGCCGTTAAGCGTGTCGGACACGGCTACCGTGCGCAGCCCGCCAAATAGAGCGTACACCGCACCGATGATGCCCACGATCCAAACGGTTAACCAGAGTAGCGTGGTGGATGATTCGATGCCGGTCAGTGCGGGCAAGTCGAGCATGCCCTGAAGCCCTACCGCGCCAGAATAAAGGATAATCGGCAGCAAAATCACCGCGTAGGCGATCAAAAAGATCACGTTGGCTATCAACTGCGTGCCTTTATCGAAGCGGATCAGCAGCAGCTGCGGTAAGGTCGCGATACCGCTTTTCAAGAAGCGCGGCAGGAAGAACAGGGCCAACGCCACCAAGGCTATGACCGCCACCACTTCCCAGGCCATCACACTCAAGCCATCACTAAATGCCGAGCCATTCAAGCCTACCATTTGCTCGGTGGACAGATTGGTCATCAATAGCGACCCAGCAATCAACGGGAACGTTAGCGTTCGCCCTGCCAGGAAATAACCGCTGGTACTGCTGTGATCATCCCGTCGCGTGATGCGCCAGGTGATAAAGGCCACTAAACAAGTGAAGAATAGAAATGACGCCAGGGTGAGGGCATGCATAAGAACATCCTTCGGGGCGGTCGCGCATGCTCGTGTACGTAAGTGTACGAATTGCCAGCGCAGTGGATTTAGGTAAATTTACCGATTGGCGATGGATTGTAGTTGGGTGACTCGATTCTACTATTGGTCTTTAGTCGAATTAATGATGCTAATGGCGTGTTTTCTTAACAAATTTTTCTAAATATCAGACATTTGTAACATGTTCTCTTTGAACAATTCGATTAGATCGGTGACCGCCCGCCTTGCTGAGGTATGGCAAAGGCGCTTCAGCGCTTCGCAAAGACATGCCCTATGGTGTGTGCCGAGACATGCTTCTCTGATTGGCCACTTACCCTAACCTGGGCAGCTTTGCACTCATTGCTAGATTGCGCGAATATGAACGCTATTAAGATCGACTATTAATGGTGAGGTCGATACCGATGCGTATATTGTGAATTGTAAGCTGTGAAAGGGATCTTCAGTGCTGAAATAGCTCGCCCCGCACGCTCACTTACCCAGGTCGCTTGATGTCTCACTCCTCCAAACCGCCGCATCACAAGCTGAGCCAACGGCGTCAGCGTTATATCGATGAGGAACAGTTGCAAGCGCTGTCTCCCAACCCATCTTCCAGCCAAGTACGCAGCAAGCGACAGCGGCTGATTTACCTGTGCGGTGATGACCCTGAGCACAGCGGCATTCTAGTTCATCACTTGCACTGCTTCGGCCACGAGGTGGTGTCCTTTGAAGATACCGAGACGTTTTTTGATGCTGCGCTGACGCGCCGCCCTGATGTAGTGATCATGGATGTAAACTTTCCCAAGGGCCAAACCGATGGCACCGATACGCTGGCCGAATTAAACAGGCTAACCGGATCGCAGATGCCCGCCATCGTACTGTCGGCCTACGGCAATTTTTCATCGCGTTTGAGCGCGGTACGCGCAGGCTGCCAGGGGTATTTCACACACCCGGTTAAACCGCTCGACTTAATGCTGGCCATCGACGAATTGACCACCCCGATAGAAAAGGAGCCACTACGCGTGCTGGTAGTGGATGATGAAGTCGACGCCGCCGAATACCACGCGCTGCTGCTTAAAGGCGCGGGCATGATCGTCCAGCAAGTTCACCACCCCGCCGAGACGCTCATCGCGCTGGAGCGCTTTAATCCGGATTTGCTGCTGGTCGATATGTTTATGTCTGACTGCTCCGGTGAAGAGCTGGCGACGATGATTCGCCATCAGCCCGAGTACCTTGGCCTACCAATCGTTTATTTAACGGGCAGCGCCGACAGTCAAAAGCAGCTTTCGGCGATGGCCTCCGAAGTCGAGGCGCTGATTACCAAGCCAGTACAACCCGCTGAACTGATCTCTGCTGTACGACTGCGGGGCGAGCGGCTGCGCATGCTGCACTCATTAATGAGCCACGACAGCATGACCGGGCTTTACAATCACAGCACCACTACCGATTTTATCAACAAGGCCCTCGCCCAGGCGCATCGAGACGATAGCCAGCACGCCATGGCGATGATCGATATTGACCACTTTAAGCAGGTCAATGCCATCCACGGTCACTTGGCGGGAGACCAAGTCATTATCACCCTGGCTCGACTACTAAAGAGCCGCTTACGGCTCTCGGATATTATTGGCCGCTACGGCGGGGAAGAGTTTGTAGTGCTGCTCAAAGGCGTGGATGTGCAACGTGCCGCCGAGTTGATCGACGGGCTTCGCGAGGATTTTGGGTCAGTTGATTTTTATGCCCACGGCAACCATTTTCGCTGCACCTTCAGCGCTGGGATAAGCGATTTTCCTGACCACCCCGCAACAGAGTCGTTGCGTTTAGCCGCCGACCAAGCGCTCTACCGCGCCAAACAACAGGGTCGCAATCAAGTGGCTATCCACATGGATCTAGCGCCATGAAAGCTAAAAGCTTACTTTTAGCCACTATCAGCGGTGCCACTGCTGGATACCCGGCGATGGTCTGCAAGCCTTAAGTGCGTAACCCCTTAGCTCATAAGCCAAAGACATGCCACCGGCTGCCCCATCGCAAGTTCACTGTGAGGTGGAATCACTGCCAATGCATTGGCCTGTATGCACGAGGAAAGCACTGAAGAGTTCTGATCGTCGAAGGCCATGGCTTTCGCGCCCTGGTCATCAAACGTTAGGGTTACGCGCATATAGTGCTGCCTTGGACCCGTCGACGTTGAAAACCCCGCCCGTGCAGTGACGCAGGGCAGCGACCTCAGATCGTGGCAGCGTAATAACGCGCCCATCAACGGGCGTAAAAAGAGCCACGCGCCGACAAACCCCGATACTGGATTGCCTGGCAGCCCAACAAAACGCGCCTGACCACCGCCCCGCCTAGGTAAGCGACCCAGGGCCAATGGCTTGCCCGGCCGAATGGCGAGTTTCCACATCGTAAGTTCGCCAAGCGCCTCAAGCGAAGCTTTCACGTGATCCTCTTCGCCGACGCTGACACCGCCGGTGCTAACGACCACGTCGGCGTCTTCCGCCGCCTGGGCAAGCAGTTCACGGGTACGCTCGGCATCGTCGGGCACGCTGACCTGACTCACTACCTCAGCGCCAAAGGTTTCCAGCAACCTGGTGAGCATGGGGCGGTTGGAGTTATACAACTGCCCGGGCTTGAGCGGTGTACCGGGATCAATCACTTCATCGCCGGTAGATAGTAGCGCCACCCGAGGCCGACGGCGTACGCCAACCTCTGTGACCCCCTGCCCGGCCAGGTGACCGAGGGCGGCGGCTTCCAGACGTTCACCGGCGCTTAACAGCACATCACCCTGACGCACATCGCGCCCTTTCAGACGCACATTGTCGCCGGCGGGAATATCCGCTGGAATGTGGGCAGCATTGCCATCCACCTCAACGCGCTCCTGCATGACCACACAGTCGGCCCCCGGGGGGATTTCACCGCCGGTAAAAATGCGCGCGCAGCTGCCCGGCGCCAGCGGGGTGGCCGGCGTGCCCGCCGCGATACGCTGGCTGACTTCAAGGCGCCGACCGGCTTCGGCAGCGCGCAGTGCGTAGCCATCCATGGCGCTGTTGGTGTAGGGCGGCACATCAAGCTGTGCGGTAACGTCTTCAGCCAGCACCCGCCCGGCCGCGTCGGTAAGCGCCACACGCTCCGCCGTCACGGGCGTGACATCCGCCAGCAGCGCGGCCAGAGCGTCCTCAATTGAGTGCAGCTCAGCCATGCTGGCCCCGCTCGGGGATGACCAGGTTGGCAAAGTTGCACGGCTTGTGGCGGCTGTCGAGCTGTTCGGCCAGAATACCGTCCCAGCCGGTGCGGCAGGCGCCGGTCGAGCCCGGCAGGCAGAAGATCACCGTGGCGTTGGCCAGCCCGCCGAGGCAGCGGCTTTGAATCGTCGAGCTGCCGATTTCCTCACCGCTGAGCTGGCGGAAGCGCTCGCCAAAGCCTTCGATGCGCTTATCCAGCAGAACGCCTACCGCTTCTGGGGTAGAGTCGCGGCCGGTAAAGCCGGTGCCGCCGGTGGTAATCACCACCTGCACATTGCTATCGGCAATCCACTGGGCTACGACGGCACGAATGGTATACACGTCGTCCGGCACGATGCGTTTTTCCACCAGTTCATGCCCAGCCTCGGTGAGTCGCTCGACCAACGCCTGACCACTGCGATCCGTCTCGTCGGTCCGCGTATCGGAAATCGTCAGTACGGCGATACGCAGCGGAATCATTAGCTCGTTCATGGCATCACCCCTGTTTGGCGGCTTTCTTTTTGGCGTGGTGCGCTTCCCAGGCCGCCATCTGCTCGGGTGTCGCTGGCGCTTGATAGAGCTCTTTCCATTCGCTATAGGGCATGCCGTAAACGTATTCACGGGCTTCTTCGTAGGTAAGCGGCTCGCCCCGTGCTTCCGCCGCGCTAACCAGCCATTTGGACAAACAGTTACGACAGAAGTCAGCCAGGATCATCAGATCGATATTCTGCACGTCTTTATTGTCATCAAGATGCTGCAGCAAACGGCGAAACGCCGCTGCTTCGAGTTCGGTACGGGTGGTGTCGTCAAACTTATCCATCGCCTTTGACCTCTATGGAGTGAAATTAAGCTCAGCATAACAAAAGACACCGCCCGTAGGCGGTGTCTTTTGCAACATTCCAACGCGCCTTACGAGGAGCGTGTGGCGGGAGACTCACCGGAGTCTTTTGAAGCTTTCCGATCGGCCAGATCCTGCTCGGAAACTGCCTGATCCTTGACCTCTTCGTACCACAAGTTGTGGTGCTCTTTGGCCCAGGTTTCATCGACGTAGCCGGTAGTCATGCCTTCAAGCGAGCCTTCCGTGCCCAGGGTGCCGATGTAGATGTGACCGATCGACACGGCCGTCAGCCCCAGGGCGCCCACCGCGTGAACGAGATTAGCCCACTGCATGGTGTCGCGTCCCTGACCGAAGTTGGGGAAGTCGAGCACGAAGCCGCTGGCAACCACCAGAAGCCCAACCGTGGCCAATAGCCAATACCAGGCTTTTTCGCCACCGTTGGCAAAACCGGCGTCCACGTGCCCTTTACCTACAAGGCCGCCACCTTTCTTGAACCATTCCAGGTCGTGCTTTTTGGGTAGGTTGTCTTTGATTAGACTGACCAGCAGTATGACCAGCAAGATACCGAAGATTGGTCCCAGATAGTTGTGCAGCACCTTGGAGGAGGAAACCATCCATCCCCAAAAGGCATCGCCAAACAGGCCGCGGAAGACGAACTTGCCGAACAGCAGGTTAAGCCCAGTAAGCGCCAGGACAATGAACAGCGATGCCACCGACCAGTGCAAGGCACGCATGAAAAGCGGCCAGCGGAACAGCTTGCGTCCCGTTCGGGGTTCCTCAAGATGCTTGCGACCAATGATCAGGTAGAACAGCGTAATGATCCCGATCATGCCGCCAATCACGATCAACCCGAAAGGTGACACCCAGCGATTACGCCATTGACGCCAGGTTTCCCCGCTAGAATTGATCAGATTGTAGTTACTCTCGTAACGCGAGTCGCGATAGTTGGCATCGGTTTCGCCGCTGCGCACTTCCCGCCACTGGTCAGCATCGATACCCGGCGCTGCCGTGCCCATCTCCCGGTCAGGGTCGGCCTGGGCACTCGCCACCTGTGTCACGCCGAGACTCAGCACCAGCACAAAAGCCAACAATAGCCAGCGCCAAACCCCTTGCCAGAGGTTCAGATGCGGCACCCCACCGGGCGCCTGAGCAGTCAACTGGTTCATGGAAAGCCTCCTTACCCTTTACGGGCAGCATCATAGGCTAGGTTGTCGGCACTGGCCTGAGGGTTGTTAGACCAGGCGCCATCCTCGTGACCGCGATGCACCACGCGCTGACGGAAAATATCGGCAACGTCTTGGGCGTCGCCCGCCAGCAGCGCCTTGGTGGAGCACATTTCCGCGCACAGTGGTAGTTTGCCTTCGGCGATGCGGTTGGAGCCGTACTTCTCGTACTCTTCTTCTTTGCTTTCGGCTGGGCCGCCGGCACAGAAAGTACATTTGTCCATCTTGCCACGCTCGCCGAACGCATCCTGCTGCGGGAACTGTGGGGCGCCGAACGGGCAGGCGTACAGGCAGTAGCCACAGCCGATACACAGGTCTTTGTCGTGCAACACGATGCCGTCGTCGGTTTTATAGAAGCAGTCAGTGGGGCACACTGCCATGCAAGGCGCGTCGTCACAGTGCATGCAGGCAACCGAAATGGACATTTCATCGGCTTCGCCGTCATTTAGTGTCACAACGCGACGACGTTGAATGCCCCATTCGACATCATTGGCATTTTTACAGGCGGTAACGCAGCCGTTGCATTCGATGCAGCGTTCGGCGTCACACATAAATTTCATTTGAGCCATGGTGTTCTCCTCATACGGTGCGGGATGTCGCCCACACCGTGGATGCTGTCAGGTCTGGGCGGGCCTTAGGCACGCTCGATACGGCAGATGGTGCACTTGGTCTCTTGCATCAGTGTCACCGGATCGTAGCCATAAGTGGTCGCGGTATTGGCCGCTTCGCCAATGACGTAGGGCGCTGTGCCTTCTGGGTAAATGCCTTCCAGGCTTTCGCCCTGGAACATGCCGCCAAAGTGGAACGGCATAAAGGCCACCTTGCGGTCCACGCGTGGAGTGACCATCGCTTTGACTTTCACCCGGCCGCCTTCGGCGCCTTCGACCCATACCTCGTCGCCGTCGCTGATGCCTAAATCATTCGCATCGGCAGGATTGATCTCAACGAACATCTCTTGTTGAAGCTCAGCCAGCCACGACATGGAACGCGTTTCTTCACCACCGCCTTCGTATTCCACCAAACGCCCGGAGGTAAGGATGATGGGATAGTCATCCACCGAGGGTGCGCCATCCTGTACGCTCTTGTACATCGTCGGCAGTCGCATAATGGAGTCAAAGTCGTCCCAGGTCGGGTATTTATCGACCAGGTCACGGCGTGTTGAGTAAAGCGGCTCGCGGTGCTTGGGCACGCCATCGGGGAAGGTCCACACCACCGCGCGGGCTTTGGCGTTGCCATAGGGCGCACAGCCGTGCTCGATCGCCACGCGCTGTATGCCGCCGGATAAATCGGTTTTCCAGTTTTTGCCGTCCGCCGCTTCTTTCTCCTCGTCGGTGAGATCATCCCACCAGCCAAGGTCTTTGAGCAGTTGATCAGTAAACTCTGGGTAGCCGTCGTCAATGTCGCCCTCAACCGGTGCCGAACCTTCGGCCAGCAGATTGACCCCATCGCGTTCGATACCGAAACGCGCACGGAAACCCATACCGCCTTCCATCACCGGTACGCTGATGTCGTAAAGGTTGGGCGAACCTGGGTGCTTAAACTCCGGTGTGCCCCAGCAGGGCCAGGGTAAGCCGTAGTAGTCGCCATCGGCCGGGCCACCTTGGGCGCGCAGGTTCTCGAAGCTGAAGGTATGCCAGTTTTTCTGGTGCTCTTTCAGCCGCTCCGGGCTCTGCCCGGTGTAGCCGACCGTCCACATGCCGCTGTTAATTTCGCGCAGGATATCTTCGATCAGCGGCTCATCGCCGTTCATTTCGTAGTTGGCCACCAGCTCTTCGCCAAACCCGAGCTTGCGAGCGAACAGGTACATGATCTCGTGATCGGGCTTGGACTCGAACAGCGGATCGATGACTTTATCGCGCCACTGCAGTGAGCGGTTGGTCGCCGTCACGCTGCCGGTGGTTTCGAACTGGGTCGCTGCCGGCAGCAGGTACACACCATCCGTACGGTCGTGCATAACAGCCGCAACCGTCGGGTAGGGGTCGACGATGACCATCATTTCAAGCTTTTTCATCGCCTGTTGCATCTCGACGCCGCGGGTCTGGGAATTCACCGCATGGCCCCAATAGAACATGGCTTTGAGCGCGGTGCGCTGGGAGATGTTTTCGTCTTCCTCCAGCACCCCGTCAACCCAGCGCGATACGGTAATACCGCTGGTGTTCATGGGCTTGCCGTCAGCATATTCGCTGTCGTCGAAACGCTCTTTCAGCCAGTCGTAGTCAACGTCCCATACCTTGGCCCAGTGCTGCCAGGCACCTTCTGCCAGGCCGTAGTAACCCGGCAAGGAGTCAGAACCCAGGCCCAGGTCGGTGGCGCCTTGAACGTTGTCGTGGCCACGCAAAATATTGGCCCCGCCACCCGACTTGCCAATGTTGCCCAGCGCCAGCTCTAGAATGCAGTAGGCGCGGGTGTTGTTGTTGCCGGTAGTATGCTGGGTACCGCCCATGCACCACACCACACAGCCGGGGCGATTGTCGGCCAGCCGCTTGGCAACGTCGCGCATGTCTTCTTCGCTAACGCCAGTGATGTCTTCCACAACGTCCGGCGGGAAATTGGCGACTTCTTCGCGCACCTCATCCATGCCGTAAACGCGCTGGCTGATGTATTCGCTATCTTCCCAGCCGTTTTCAAAGATGTGCCATAGCAGGCCCCAGATATACGCCACATCGGAACCCGGGCGAATGCGCACGAACTTATTGGCTTTGGCCGCCGTGCGGGTAAAGCGCGGATCAGCGACGATGATGTCGCAGTTGTTACGCTCCTTGGCAATCAGGAAGTGCTGCATCGCCACCGGGTGGGCTTCTGACGGATTCGAGCCAATGAACAGCATCGACTTGCTCTTTTGCATGTCGTTAAGCGAGTTGGTCATCGCTCCGTAGCCCCAGGTATTGGCTACCCCGGCAACCGTGGTTGAGTGACAAATACGCGCTTGGTGGTCGGTATTGTTAGTCCCCCACATGGAAGCAAGTTTGCGCATCAAGTACGCCTGCTCATTGCTGAACTTGGCTGAACCCAACCAGTAAACGCTATCAGGACCGTGCTCTTCGCGAAGCTCAAGCAGCTTGTCGCCAATTTCTTCAATGGCGTCGTCCCAGCTCATGCGTTCCCATTCACCGCCAACCAACTTCATGGGGTATTTCAAACGGCGGCTGGAATGGCCGTGCTGGCGTAACGAAGCCCCTTTGGCGCAGTGCGCACCGCGGTTGATCGGATGGTCGAAGGCAGGCTCTTGCTTGGTCCAAATACCCTCTTGCACTTCGGCGTACACGCCGCAGCCCACCGAGCAGTGCGAACAGATCGTGCGCTTGGTTTCCACTGGCGAGTCGAGCACCGGGGTTTTGTCCGCCGACTCGGCACGCCGCATCATGGGCGCGCCCATAAAGCCTAGCGCGGCCACACCACCGGTCGCTGCACCGCTGCGTTGAATAAACTGGCGGCGCGAAATACCCAGGCCGGGCGCTTTGGGAGTGTCTGTTTTGCGAGTTAAACGCATGGCAATTCTCCTGGCATTCCGCCGTCAGTCACGCAAGGTGGCGTAAAAAGCACGGACGTGATCGGTCTCACGGTAATTTGTTGTCGGTTTTTCAGCGTCGCTGGGTGCGCTATCGGCTTGCGCCAAGGTGACATGGCCCACCGCAGCGGCAGCACCCGCTGCGGCTGTTCCCAACCCCACGGTTTTCATAAACCGGCGGCGCTCAGGATTGTGTGACTTTTGCATGGTGTTCTCCTCTCTTGCCATGGCCTTTGGCCGTTTTGTCTTATGCTATGGCTGCCGCGCGCCCACCCGACGGTGAATCTACGCATTAGCGCGTCACGTCAAGGTTCTACGATTCGTACCGGGGCATGGCTCGCCTCAATGGCTAAGCGAGCCTCTTCGCTCTCCATGAAAGCGCTACCCAACTGCCCGAGCGCTGCATAAAAAGCCGTGTCGACCTGCCCTAGGTCGTTAAAACAGTCGCTTGCCCAAGGGGCAAGGTGATGCATAAAGAAGTGCGCCTGGTCCGCGCTCGTCGCGTCGATCAGCATGGCCATCACCTCGCAGAGCGCGGCCAGGTGATCCTCAGGGTCCTTTGTGTGCTCGCTGCGCTCGAAGCCCAGTGCACCAAGATCGCGACGCAGCGCCACCAGCGCTGCCTCCATCAATTCGCCGTTGCGGTACCAGGAGGCATAGGGCACGACATCGCCCTGAATCACGCCCACCAGGTGGCCGAAATGCGCGCGTTTCAAAGGCGCGGTGTCGGCACTGTCAGCGGCCTGGCTAAGCCCGCGCCAGCACTCGGCCAGACGGCTTCCGTCCTGTTCGATGTCCAGCGAGGCCAGCCAGCCGAGCAGTTCCTCGCTAGGCACTTCACGGAGGAGCGCGGCCAGCAGCCGATAGATATCAGCGCGTAAAGCATCGGCCTCATTCAGCGCTGGGGCAGTTTGCGTCATGGCTTATATCCTCAACTGGGCGTCAGGATCACGGATCATGGTTTTCCACACGTCTTTCACCCGGCAGTCCTCACACATTTCCAGGCGCAGCATGGCATCGCCTGCAAAATAGGGGTGATCGGCCAACTTGGCCTTGATGTTAGCGACCGTGCTTGCCGTGGCGAACGGTTTGCCGCAGCCGATGCACTCGAAGGGCGCTTCTTCGTGACACACCTGAAGCGTTTCACGCTCGTCAGCGGCCAAAAAGCCCGGCATCAGCGTAATGGCATCTTCAGGGCAGGCCTGCTCGCAGAGCCCACACTGCACACAATCCGCTTCGCGGAAGTTCAGCGAAGGCGCTTTGCCACCGGAGGAAAGCGCCGGCGTCGGGCAGTTACTGACACAGGCATGGCACAGCGTACAGGCGTCACTGTCGACCTGAATGCTCCCGTACGCCGCGCCTTGCGGCATGGCGTGGCGCTGACCGCTAGGCGCACCCAGTTCGGCCAGGCGTGCCAACACGATATTCAGACGGGCGCGCTTATTGGGCTCGTTCAGCGCCAGCGGCTGGTCGGTCAACGGCGTCAGCATGGGCAACGCGTCGCGTGCCTGAGCATCGTCGTCGGCCAGCAGTTGCACGCGATCAGGGTCGTGCCCCAAGGCGGTCAACAACGTCTGGGCCTGGCGCACCTGGTCAGCCAAAAAGGCACTCAGCCGGGCGGGCATATCGGCATGCTGCTGAATGCGCACTTCGGCAGCGCCGCTGGCCAGAGCGGTCAGCCACTGGTCATGCCCGGCCGCCCCAAGCTCTTCTAAAGGGATATCTAACACGTGCCCGGCGGGCGTGACGCCGGCCGCCTGTTCAGCGTCCTGCGAGTCGTGGGTGATAAAGCGCAGCACAGGCGCCTGGCCACCCGCCTCGCGGTAGGCAGCAAGCCACGTGGACAGCGTGTCCTGCTGACGGCGCGTGTCAGGCAAGCGAAACTCAATGGCACCGGTGGGGCAGGCGCTGGTACAGCTGCCCACACCCTGGCAAAGGTAGGGATCGATCTCGATCTGCGATTCAATGCGGCCCTGGTGGCTGCTAATAGCATCGGCGGGACACACGTCCAGGCAGCGGGTGCAGCCGGTGTTGCCGCTGGAGGAATGCGCGCAGAGATCGCTGTTGACCTGGAAATAACGCGGCTTGTCGAACTCGCCGACCAGCTCAGCGACCGCATCCACCGCGTCGCGGCGGCGGTCGACGTCCGTCCAGTCGAGGAGCACGTAGCCGGGGGGCGGCAGCTCGGCAGCCATCACCGGATTGGCATTCAGATCCAACACCACGTCGAAGTGGTCACGATCGATAAACGCCCGGGCCAGATTGAGCGGAGCCTCAACATCGTCATCGAGCTGAACATCAAATGCACCCAGGTGACCTGAAATACGTAACGCAGTGATCTGGCCGGGGGTCATTACATGGCGAACGAGCGGTTGGGCGTGGCCCTGTGGAGATGTGTCTAGCGGCGTTTCAGTTTGCGGCGACGCCTCTGGCGATTGCGTTGCCGGGTCGTCGGCATTAGCCATCAGCAATGTGATTGAGGCAAGCCCGCTGTTCTGAAGAGCACGACCCGCTTGCTCAGCGTCGCTAGCTGAGCCAATCACCATCGCATGACCTCGGCTATGATAGGTCACGTTGGCTGGCGTTAAGTTCGCTGGCCACGAGATGCGTTGGCGTACCGCTTCTCTGGCTTCAGCGTTACGCTGGTCGTCTAGCGACGCCAGCTGGATTCGTTGGTTCATGCATTCTCACGGTCAGAGGATCATTTTTTTATAATAGTTGATCATACTTTTTTACTATTGTGGCATAACGGCTGTGCCAATACCTAGCACTTGCTTAGCCGATCAGTCCTCATTTGATCGCCCCGTTACTCATGTTCATAAGCGTATGGTGACTGAGCAGGTTTTGCCAAGGCATTTGCACCCGGCACTTTCAACGCTGTTATCCCGCTACCACCACAACATCTTGTTTCTACTAGGCTAACGCCTATCCTTATGCTTTGGTCTGAGCGTTATCAGACTGGTCGTCTAGTGTCGCCTTCTGCTCATTCGTTGACGTAGCGGCAGCTGTTCCATCGCTGGCCTCTGACGGCAGGGTCTCGTTCTCGGCTACCGTAGACGCGGCTGGTTCGTTTACAGGTGTTTCCTCGGCAGCTTTGTCCAGGCTATCATCGGCTTTTTTAACCCAACGACGTAGCTTGCCCGCCAGCTCCGACGCCATGGGCTTCAACTGCTGGCGGTAATCCAGGTCGTAGTCGTCCAACCCATCGCGCACGTTGTAGTTGCCTGTCGACCACAGACGCTTCAACGCCCGCCGTCTCAGCGCTGCACTTACGCCGGGCACCATATAGCCACTGAAGTCGCTGCCAGCGACCAGTGTTTCAGGATCAGGCAACGTATCATCCAGGCTTCCTGGAGGCGGTGGCGCTTTGGCTGGCGCGTCAGACTCGTCGGCATCGTCGCTGTTGCGGCTTTCAAGCGCGTCTTCCAAGGAGGGCTCTTGCGAAGGCTGCGGTTCGTCTGACGATGGCGACGACGGAGCATCGCGCTGCGTTGGCTCATCGCGCTTTGCGTCCGGAGCCGGATCGTCAGGCTCGATCCCCCGTTTGATGCGTGACCAGCGCTCTAAACGACTCATTGTGGTTTCTCCTGGGTGGGCGTTTCTTTAGCGCGCCCTGCCCCTTTGCGTTTCTTCTTGCGTATTTCCATCGGCGCTTCGCCATGGCGAGCCAGGTAGCTTTCGATCCATATCTGGATTGCCATCGGCATCGCCACTTCCAGCACCTGCTGCTCACCGTCCATCCAACCGGCTGCGACATCTTGACTCGCCGTAATAGCGGCAGGCTCAGGCGCTTGGCCGGTAAATCCGGCGCGCACAAATAGCCGTGGCGTGGCGGCGGTCAGGTTGAAGCGGTATGCCGACCGCTCGGTCATGGACAACTGCAAAAACAACACATACGGGCCTTGCTCGCCTAGCGTCAGTTCACCGATACGCCACTGCGTTTGGCTAAAACGGTTAATATGCTTGGTCTCGGCGACCAGCGTAATGCTTAGCGGGCGGAGATTATCGGTCATCACATTAGCCCTTATGCGTTATTTGGAAAGACAGGTTCGGGTAGACAAGTAAGCCTTTCGAGCGCCATCATCGTCAACTCAAACGTTGTACGCACCATGAGGATCGCGGATGCCCGCCCTGGAGTTAAGCCGAGCCCGCTTACCGGCCACCACCGAGATAGACGTGGTAGACGAATTTGGTGATACCCGTCGGCAGGCCATCGCTGCTGAGCGGGCCTTGACCGTTTATCTCAACAAGCGTGAAATCGTCACGCTGATGACGCTGGGCGACGACCCGGAAGCGCTGGTGGTTGGCTACTTGCGCAACCAGGGGCTGCTGCGCGCCGCCGCCGACCTGTCCGTCGTTCAGGTCGACTGGGAGGTGGAAGCCGCCGTGGTGGTTACCGACCATCTGCCCGAGGATCTGGAAGTGCGCCTGAGCACGCGCACCGTGACCACCGGCTGCGGCCAGGGCACGGTGTTCGGCAAGCTGCTCGACCAGACCGACCTGACCGCATTGCCCGATACCCGTCTGAACCAGACAACGCTTTATCAACTGCTGAAAAACCTCAACGCCTATAATGAAACTTACCGCAGTGCCGGGGCGGTGCATGGCTGCGCGCTATGTCGTCAAAGCGACGTGCTGGATTTCGTTGAAGATGTGGGGCGGCATAACGCCGTGGACACGCTGGCGGGCCGCCAATGGTTGCAGCAGGCAGATAGCGCCGATGCCGATATTTTTTACACCACCGGGCGTTTAACGTCGGAAATGGTGCTTAAAGTCGCCCAAATGGGCATCAGCGTGCTGGTGTCGCGCTCGGGCGTCACCCAGAAAGGCGTCGAGCTGGCCGAGCGTTTTGGCGTCATGCTGATTGCCCGCGCCAAGGGTAAGCACTTTCAGGCCATCAATGCCGCAGGCCGACTCACCCTGGATGCCATTCCGCCGCGCCCGCCCCGCGCTCGCGCGGCCCATCAAGAGGCGCGCACATGATTCCCACCCATGACCTAACCGGCATGATTCTCGCTGGCGGCGAAGGCCGCCGTATGGGTGGCCGCGACAAAGGCCTCGAGCCCTTCGCCGGGCTGCCGCTGGTGGCCCACGTGGCCCAGCGCTTTAACGGACGCGTGGCCGAGTTACTGATCAACGCCAATCGCAACGCCGATGCTTATAGGATGTTTGCCGACAGCGTCATTGCCGACGCCGAAAGTGGCTTCAAAGGGCCACTGATGGGCATCTACAGCGGCTTTCGCGCCGCCAAAACACCCTGGCTGCTGGTCGCTCCCTGCGACTCACCCGCCCTGCCCGACGACCTGGTGGCACGCATGGTCGCGGGCATTGGCGAGCATGATATCGGCGTTGCCTTCGACGGCGAGCGCCTTCACCCCGTGGTGGCCTTGCTACGCACTGCGCTTGCCGATGATCTCGCCGCGACGCTTGGCGAAGGCGAGCGCAAGATCGACCGTTGGTACGCCCGCCACGCGTGGTGCAAGGTGGATATGTCGGACTGCCCGGACGCCTTTGCCAATCTCAACACCGAGGAAGAGAAATTCCGCCTGGAAGCCGCTTTAGCCCCCAAGACAAAACCGGCGACGCCATGACCCTGTCCTGCTTTGAACTCGGCGAACAGATGCTCAGCGTGGAGGAAGCGCGGACGGCGCTGGCCACGCTGGTCGAACGCCCCGTGGGTAGCGAGCAGGTGGCACTGGCCGAGGCCCATGGTCGACGGCTGGCCGAGGCCATCACGGCGGCCATCAACGTGCCGCAGAATACCAACGCCGCGATGGACGGCGTGGCGCTGGCCTGGACACAGGACGCGCCAACCGACTGGGCCTTGGTTGGCGATGCCTTTGCCGGGCAGGCCTTCGAAGGCCGCGTTGCCAGCGGACAGTGCGTGCGCATTACCACCGGCGCCCCGCTGCCGCCGGGGACCGACACGGTGATCATGCGCGAGCAGCTGAGCGAGCATGGAAGCCGCGTGGTGATTGACGCCCCCGAGCGCGTCAAACGCGGCCAAAACGTGCGCCAAGCAGGCGAGGACATTACCAAAGGCAGCATTGCTCTGCCCGCAGGCACGCGATTGGACGCCGCCGCCCTGGGACTGATAGCGTCACTGGGATGGGCTGAGGTGTCCGTTTACCAACGTCCAAAAGTGGCAGTTTTTTCGACCGGTAATGAAGTCACCGCGCCTGGCGATGCCTTGCCTGGTGACGGTATTTACGACGCCAACCGCTTTACGCTGGCCGGGCTACTCAACGAGCACGGTGCCGACGTCGTCGACCTGGGCATTCTGCCGGACGACTTCAACGCATTGACGGAGACGCTGGCAGACGCCGCGGCGAGAAGTGACCTGGTGATTTCCAGCGGCGGCGTATCGGTGGGCCATGCGGATTTTACCCGCGCCGCACTGGAAAAACTGGGGCGGCTGGCCTTCTGGCGGGTGGCTTTGCGACCGGGACGCCCCATGGCTTGCGGCTGGCTGGGTGCATCACGCACGCCTTTCGTCGGCTTGCCCGGCAATCCCGTGGCGGTCATGGTAACCTTTCTACAATTTGTCGTACCGCTGTTACAGCGGCTTCAAGGGCAGCCGATTCACCCCCCCCGCCGCCTCCAGGCGATTGCCGACGAAACATTGAAAAGCCGCTTTCAACGGACAGACTTTATTCGTGGGGTCTACCATAGTGATAGGAATGGACAGCTACACGTGCGTAGCACCGGTGCCCAAGGGTCGGGTATTTTAACCTCGATGGTGGCAGCTAATTGTTTGATTGAGCTCGCCGATGACCAGGACGGCGTACAACCAGGCGAGGTAGTCAGCATACAACCACTAACGGAATGGCTATGACCGAGCAACTGATTGACGACTTTGGCCGCCGCATTAGCTATGTGCGTATCTCGGTGACCGATCGCTGCGACTTCCGCTGCGTTTACTGCATGAGCGAGGAAATGACTTTTCTTCCTCGCGCGCAGGTTCTCACGCTGGAAGAACTGGCCATGGTCGCCCGCGCCTTTACCGAGCTAGGCGTCGAGAAGATCCGTCTGACGGGCGGTGAGCCCCTGGTACGCCGTGACATTACCCAACTGGTTGATGAAATCGGCTCCATGCCGGGCCTTAACGACTTCACGATGACCACCAACGGCGCCAGCCTGCGTAAGCATGCCAAGCAACTGTACGCGGGCGGGTTACGGCGGCTTAACATCAGCCTGGATTCACTTGATGCGGAACGCTTCAAGCAACTCACCCGGACCGGCGACCTGGACAAAGTGATCGACGGTATCCATGCCGCTCAAGAAGCAGGCTTTGAGCGTATCAAGCTTAATGCGGTCATTTTGAAAGGGCGCAACGACGATGAAGTGCTGGATCTGGTCGACTTTGCCCGCCGTGAAGCGCTGGACATCAGTTTTATCGAGGAAATGCCCCTAGGCGATGTTTCCGACCACTCGCGTGCGGAAACCTTCTACTCCAGCGACGACGTTCAAGCGCTGATAGAAGCGCGTTACCCGTTGATCGCCACCCCGGAAACAACGCCCGGCCCATCGCGCTACTTCCGCATGGCCGACAGCAACAGTCGCATCGGTTTTATTTCGCCGCACAGCCATAACTTCTGCGATACCTGCAACCGAGTGCGCGTCACCGTCGAAGGGCGATTGCTGCTTTGCCTGGGTAACGAGCACTCGGTGGACTTACGCGCGGTACTGCGTCGTCACCCAGGTAATATGCAGGCGCTGAAAGACGCGATTATTAATGCCCTCCCGCTTAAACCCGAGCGCCACCACTTCACCACCGACGGCGATGTGCAGGTAGTGCGCTTTATGAACATGACCGGCGGCTAATGTTGCAAGAATTATCCAATGTACCGGTGCACATCATTACCGGCTTTTTGGGAAGCGGAAAAACCACGCTTATCCACAGCCTGATCGAACAAAAGCCTGTGGATGAAAAGTGGGCGATTCTGGTCAACGAGTTTGGCCAGATCGGTATCGACCAGGCGATGTTTGAAACCCGCGATGACGTGGTAGTGAAAGGCCTACCCGGCGGCTGCCTATGCTGCCAGCTGGCCTTTGTCCTCCAGGCCGCCCTGGTCAATTTGCTGGCACGCAGCCGTCCCGACCGGGTGATCATCGAACCTTCCGGTCTTGGCCACCCCGCCGGTTTGGTCGACCTGTTGCGCGGCGAGGCGTTTCAGGGAACCGTGGAGGTGCGCGATATTATCGCAACCCTGGACCCGCGCCGCCTGGATGAACCCCGCGTTGTCGCCCACGAGACCTTCCGCGACCAGTTGGAAATTGCCGACGCTGTCGCTCTGACCATGCGCAATCAATGTACCGCCGAACAGCTCAGCGCGGCACATGCCTTCATTGCCGAGCGCTGGCCACCGCGTAAGTGGGTCCATGAGGTGCACGACGGCCATCTGCCGCTGTCACGCCTGCTGGAAGGCGGACACGCTCAGGGCAGCAGCACCACTCCGGACGCCCACCAGCCGCAATCTGCGCCACCGAGTTTGGAAGGTGGTTTTTTCGACTTCCCGCCAGCGCCTGGCAAACCACAGTGCGAAACCGGCTCGTCACTGGGTTACACCAGCACTGGATTGCGCTGGCACCCTAGCGATTGCTTCGACCTTGACCGCTTGGCGGCCTATCTTGGCGAGCTACATGGGGATGTTCGTGTTAAAGGGGTATTTCACACTCATAATGGCTGGCGGCAGCTTAATCGTGCGGGCGGCACGCTGAGCGTTACGCCATCTGCCTGGCGGCAGGATTCACGTGTGGAGGTCATTGCAGCTGAGTTGTCAGCCTCGCACCTGCCAGACGCTGACATCCTCATAGCCGCGTTCGCGGATACCTCGATAGTTTAAGGCAAATGTCCACCTTTTAACCACGCCTCTAGCACGTCTAGCGGCATCGGCCTTCCATATAGAAAGCCTTGGTAGGTATGACACCCGTGGGTCAGCAGCCACGCCTGCTGCTTTTCACTCTCAACGCCTTCGGCAATGATTTCAAGCGACAGACTTTGCGCCAGCGCAATGGTGCTTTCCACAATCGCGGCATTCGCCTTGCTGTCAATTACCTGTTTTACAAAGGACTGATCGATTTTTAATTGATCGAGAGGCAACTGCGCAACATACGCAAGCGACGAGTAACCGGTACCGAAGTCGTCCAGCGCAAAACGCACACCCCGCTGTTTAAGCTGCTGCATCTTGTCACGGGCATCATCACGCGCTTCGACAAATAAAGATTCGGTTACCTCCAGCTTAAGCTTGTGCCAAGGCGCGCCGGTACGTTGCAATATGCCCTCCACTTTGGCGACAAAATCTGCCTGCTGGAACTGCAGCGGGCTTACGTTAACTGCCACGCTCAGCTCGGCAAACGCAGGCTGGCTGGCCCATTGCGCCAGTTGCGTACAGGCAGCCTCGAGCACCCAATCACCCACTGGGTTAATCAGTTCGGTCGATTCCAGTAGGGGAATAAACTCGTCGGGCATGACCAGTCCGCGTTCCGAATGCTGCCAGCGCAACAGCCCTTCGACACCTATGCAGCGACCGTCTTGGTCGACCTGAGGCTGGTAGTACAGTCGCCACTCCTGATTAGCGAGCGCTTGGCGCAGCTCGTTTTCCAAGCGTACTCGTGCCAACAGTTCGGCTTGCATGGCGGGATCGAAAAAGCTCAGCGCACTGCGGCCGCTACTTTTGGCTTGAAAAAGCGCCATGTCGGCCTGCTGTAAATAATCGTCTACCGAGCTTGCATGATCACTTACCACCGTTATACCAATGCTTGCCGTCACGCTTAGGCTTTCATCTTGAACGGCAATTGGCTGTTGAATCACGTCTTGTAGTTTTTGCGCAATACTCTCGGCAAGCTCGGCGGTATGCTCACGATTTTTGCCCAATCCTTCGATTAGCACGGCAAATTCGTCTCCCCCCAGCCGCGCCAGGGTATCGGTTTCACGCAGCATATGCCCCATTATGCGTGCCAAGTGCTGTAGCAACTGGTCGCCGGCGAAATGGCCTAGAGTGTCGTTGATTTGCTTGAAGTTATCGATATCAATGAATAGCAAGGCACCACAGTGCGCATACCGGTTGACGTCCTTAAGCGCGGCCTCCATGCGGTCCATGAACAGCCGGCGATTGGCAAGCCCGGTGAGAGGGTCGTAAAACGCCAGTTGATGAATTTCCTGCTCTGCTGCTTTACGTTCACTAATATCACTCATGGTCGCCACGTAATGGGTCAGCGCGCCTTGCGGGTCGTAGACGGCGCTAATGGTCAACCATTCGGGAAATACATCGCCATTTTTGCGCCGGTTCCAGATTTCTCCTTCCCAACTGCCGGTGGACTGCACTCGCCGCCATATCTTGCGGTAAAACGAGGCGTCGTGGCGACCCGAGTTGAGCATGCGTGTGCTCTTACCCACGACATCGTCTTCGCTGTAGCCGGTAATCCTCGTGAAGGTCTCGTTAACCTTCAAAATGCGCCCTTTGTCATCGGCAATCAACATGCCCAAGTGGGTCTGGAACGCCGTGGCAGAAATCCGCAGTTCCGCTTCACTTTGAGACAACCGATGTTCAAAACGTAGCCGATTCAGATAATGGCGCACCCCCCAAGCGCCCAACAGGGCAATCAACACCATGACACCAGCCAGTATGCCGGCTCGTTGCCGCCAACTGGCCAATTGCAGTTGGACGTCTTCGCCGACAACCACAAGCAGCGGCAGCGCTTCTATCCACTGCATTTGAAACAGTCGCTCGCGCTGGTCCAGCGGCGAGGTTAATTGCAGCGACCACTTCTCGTCGCCACGCTCAATCATCGTCAGGGTTTCGGGGCTGTCGACTTGCCATCCGGATGGCAAGGGGTCATCCAGCGCGGGCAACCGTGCGATCAGCTTAAGCTCAGCGTCGACCAGGGCAATGCTTTCACCTTCCGCAATACCCAGGCGTTGCAAGGCACGCTCGAACACCCCAGGGGAAATACGCGCCACTGCAATGCCATTAAACTCACCGTTGCTGCGTGTTAACCGTCGCGCTTGATAGAGAAAGTAACGATCATCGTGAGAGGCCAAGTAGAGCGGCGTCACCAGCTTGGTGCGTTCCGGCTGGTCGCGAAAGGCTTGAAAAAAGGCACTATCGCTCAGATCGCGGCCTACCATATCCGTTCTAATTGTGCTGGCTTGCAAAATGCCCTCGGCATCAATCACACCAATATCATCAATCCAATCCACATAGCGGCTACGGTTGAGTAAGGCACGCATTAACACCTGAGATTCGCCTTGGGTCGGCATACCCTCAAGCTCGATCAGCTCTGCAATGCTCAATAATGCCTGGTCACTTTGCGCAAAGACGCCTTTTGCCCACTCGACCACGACATCCGCTCGGGCGGCATTGCGTGCTTCAAGGGCATGAATTTCTTGGCGATATTGTTCGTAGAGTATCCACGCGAAGATACTTAGAAGCAGCAAAAGCGCTACCCCGTAAAGCGTCAACGCACCATGGCGCTGTTGGCGATACTTTTTCGCCAAATCGGCCGATAACGGAGTAACAGGTTGTGGCATTGCGCGGACGCCTTGTCATAAAGTGGCATTAAACAAATGTAATCGCCTTAACATAAGCCTAAACGTCGATGATATTGAAGGGTTATTTTTGAAAAGTATATCGGCCCTTTTCAACTCTCTTATCATAAAATCAACTGATTAACAGCCATGAGAGCTTGCCATGCCAACGCTTGGTCAAATGAGCGATTATGAGATTCGCCTAATTCGTATTTTTCGAACAGTAGTGGAGTGCGGTGGCTTTACGGCAGCAGAAACCACGCTGGGCATCAGCCGGTCGGCGATTAGCCAGCATATGAACGATTTGGAGGGACGGCTAGGCTTTTCGCTCTGCCAGCGCGGACGCGGGGGATTTAGCTTAACCGAGGAAGGTAAAGAAATTTATCAGGCAGGGCTTACCCTCCTCTCCGCCCTTGAGACCTTCAAAAGCGATGTCAACGCCCTGCACCAAACGATCAAAGGCGAACTTAACATCGGCATTACCGACAATTTGGTGACCCTGCCTGCGATGCACGTTACCAATGCGCTGGCCAAACTCAGCGCGCCGGAGCACGATGTCACGCTGAACATTCATATGGAGCCATCGGACGCGGTGATTCGCGGCGTGATGGATGGCCACTTGCACGTCGGCGTAGTGCCAGGAGTCAATTTGCCCACGAGCTTAGACACCCAGCACCTCTACGATGAGCCTTCTTACTTGTATTGTGCGTCTGGGCACTCGCTTTTTAATGAGGAGAGTGACAGCCTAGGGTTGTCAGACATTGCGCGCCATCCTGCGATATCGCCGCGCTATCCGCTACCCGCTGCAGCACGCCAAGCCCACGAGGCACTCAACCTACGCGCCTCTGCCTCTGACCGCGAGGGCGCGGCTTTTTTGATTCTCACCGGGCGTTTTATTGGTTTTCTCCCTGAGCATGTGGCAGCGCAGTGGGTCTCAGCAGGCAAAATGCGAACGCTGAATAGCACAAGCCAACACTACCGTATTCCCTTTGCGCTCATTTCACGCCGTGACCGCCGCCCCAATCGGGTTGTTGATGCCTTTTTAAGCTTTATCGATACGCCTTAACACGAATATCCCTCCACATATAACAACACCCGACAGATAGCCGGGTGTTGGGATGAACGGTCGAACAGCAGCGTATCGTCTAGGGCAGTTGCTCCGTAGGTTCCCTATCAGCTACTGGCGACGGTCCAACTGACGGCACCGTAGAAAGCACTTGGCTGGCGATATAGTAAACAATCGCCCCCAGCGCCGAACCGGTAAACCAACCGTAATCGTAGAACCAGTACATCGTACCTGTCGTTAGTGCTATTAAGGTCAGCGCCACGGGCACGCCAAACGCGATAAAGCCGGCGATATTGACGGCCGGATAAGCATGGTTATCCATATACAGACTGGGCACATCCAGGCGCTGCTTTTTAATCAGGAAGTAATCTACCGCCATAATCCCGGCGATCGGCCCAAGCAGGCTTGAGTACCCCAGCAGCCAGTTGGAGTACATCTGTTCAAGCGATACTCCCGGCGGAATGATCCCGGCTTTTTGCAACAGGTCGTAGCCCATCAGCAGCACCCCCACCGCACCGGTCATCAGCACGCCGCGAGTCTGATCGATAAACTTCGGTGCAATATTCTGGAAATCATTGGTGGGCGAGACGATATTTGAAGCCGTATTGGTAGAAATGGTGGCGATAATGATCAACAGCATCGCCAACACTACCCAGAAGGGATTATCGATAAAGCCGATCAGACGTACGGGGTCGGCCACGGTTTGTCCTACCAAGGTTTCAGAGGCAGCGGTCATCACCACGCCCAACGCAGCAAAGAAAAACATCGTCAGCGGCAGCCCAATCACCTGGCCGACAATTTGGTCTTTCTGGCTTTTGGCAAAGCGACTGAAGTCAGGAATATTCAGCGATAGCGTGGCCCAAAAGCCTACCATGGCAGTTAACCCGGCAAAGAAATAGCCATACACCGACGCCCCTTCAGGGCGCGATGGCGGCTGCGCCAGCAACTCGGTCATTGACGTATGTGGCCACGCCCATACCATCAGCCCGATACCTACCGCCAGCAATAAGGGAGCGGCAAATGTCTCAAGCCATTTGATCGATTCTGCACCACGGATGACCACATACAGGTTCATCGCGCCAAACACAAAGAAACCGATGACTTCGCCGACACCGCCCAGTGCGGCCCACGCCGGTATCAATTCCGATAGCAGCAGGTGAATTGCCAAACCGCCGAACATCGTTTGAATACCGAACCATCCACAGCCGACAAGCGCTCGCACCAAACACGGGACGTTGGAGCCAAAAATCCCGAACGACGAGCGCAGCACCACGGGAAAGGGGATACCGAATTTTGTGCCCGGAAAGGCGTTGAGCGTTAACGGAATCAATACAATCACATTCGCCAAGAATATAGCGAACAAGGCCTCACCCACGCTCAAACCAAAATAGGCGGTTAACACGCCCCCCAGCGTGTAGGTGGGCACGCAGATGGCCATCCCTACCCACAGTGCTGCAATATTCCATTTCGTCCACGTTCGCTCGCTTGCTTGGGTCGGCGCAATATCCTCGTTAAAACGCGAGCTATTGCGAACATTATCCCCCACATCCAATTCAATCAGCCCTGCTCGATCTACCATCTGAGAGGTTGTTTTCGTCATTGGTCTCTCCTCAGTCATCCGTTCCCAGAAAACACTCACGGTCTGAGCTTTTAAGCAATAAGCATGCCGACTACGCCATTAATGACATGTAACCTATTGATCAAAACTGTCTTCTAGGACAAGAATTTTATTGTTGTCATCATCTTTGCGACCTTTGGGCAAACTAACACCCGGTGGACTCAAAAAGGCTAGAACAAAAAAAATATTTGCACCAACTTTAAACATAAAAACCACTTAGCAACTTCCTAAATAAAATATAAGCGTATGATTAAAAAAGGTTATTTAAAAATATCAAAAAGGTGCATCGTATCACCACATTAGTGAAAACGCCTCTCGGAAATAAAAAATTCAAATTAACTCAACAAGTTAAACAATCTATTAAAAAAACATCCAGCCGACTTGCTAAAACTCACATCCTGACGATACTTTCTTAAAAGCTGTCCTCATAGTCAGCTTTAAATCTCTACACCATCAGTTAAATATTAATGAATGCTAATGCCGTGAGCTAACACTGATAACGGGGGAGTCTCTAATGCAGAAGATGAAAATTGGCCTTATCCAGATGGGCCTGAAAACCAGCACTGACCTAGAACCCACGGCGATTCGTGACGCCATGAACGAAGCGCACCTGCCGATGATTGAGCAAGCGGCAGCTCAGGGCGTACAGGTGCTGTGCTTCCAGGAAGTATTTAACCAGCCGTATTTTTGCCCCAGCCAGGACGGCAAATGGTACGCCGCCGCTGAGAAGGTACCCGAAGGCCCGACCTGCCAGATGATGCAAAAACTGGCCGCCAAGCACCGTATGGTGATTATCGTCCCCGTGTATGAAGAAACCGAGACCGGCGTTTACTACAACACCGCCGCGGTGTTCGATGCCGACGGCAGCTATCTGGGCAAGTACCACAAAACGCATATCCCTCAGATTGCAGGCTTTTGGGAGAAATTCTTCTTCAAACCGGGCAAATCCAACTGGCCGGTATTCGATACTGCCTACGGCAAGATCGGCGTGTATATCTGCTACGACCGTCACTTCCCCGAAGGCTGGCGGGCACTGGCACTCAACGGCGCCGAGGTAATTTTCAATCCTTCCGCTACCGTGGCCGGGCTTTCTCAATACTTGTGGGAGCTGGAACAGCCTGCCTCCGCCGCGGCCAACGGCTGCTTTATCGCCGCCATCAACAGGGTAGGTACAGAAGCCCCCTGGAATATCGGCAATTTTTACGGCTCCAGCTATATCGTCAACCCGCGCGGCAAGATCGAGGCCCAGGCCAGCGAAACCGACGATGAACTGCTGATCCACGAGATCGATTTGGACATGGTGCGTGAGGTGCGCAACAACTGGCAGTTCTTCCGCGACCGCCGCCCCGAGACCTATACCCGCCTGACCGACGGAGAATGATGCGATCGGCTTGTGCATCTGCCGAGAGAACATAACAGGAGCAAACCATGAGCGTATTGATCAAGGGCGGCACCGTCGTCACCCACGCGGATACCTACCGCGCCGACGTGCTGTGTGTGGACGGCAAAATCCACGCCATCGGCACCGATTTGGACGTCCCCTCGGGCTGCGAAACCATCGATGCCAGCGACCAGCTGGTGATGCCCGGCGGCATTGACCCCCACACCCACATGCAGCTGCCCTTCATGGGCACCGTGGCAAGCGAAGATTTCTACACCGGCACCGCCGCGGCCCTGGCGGGCGGCACGACCTCGATTATCGATTTCGTGATTCCGCAGCCGGGCCAGTCATTGATGGAAGCCTTCGAGACCTGGCAGGGCTGGGCGGAAAAAGCCGCCACCGACTTTGCCTTCCACGTGGCGATCACCTGGTGGGACGATAGCGTGCGGGAGGAAATGGGCACCCTGGTGCATGAACACGGCGTGAACAGCTTCAAACATTTCATGGCCTACAAGGGCGCCATCATGGCCACCGACGATATTCTGGTGGAAAGCTTCTCGCGCTGCCTGGAATTGGGTGCGGTGCCGACGGTGCATGCCGAAAACGGCGAGCTGGTCTATCACATGCAGCAGAAACTGCTCGCCCAGGGCCTCACCGGGCCTGAAGCCCACCCGCTTTCGCGCCCGCCCCAGGTGGAAGGCGAAGCCGCCAGCCGCGCGATCCGTATTGCCAGCACGCTGGGCGCGCCGATCTATCTGGTGCACGTCTCCACCAAGGATGCGGTGGATGAAATTGCCTATGCCCGCCAGCAGGGTCATCCGGTTTACGGTGAATGCCTGGCCGGCCACCTGCTGATCGACGACAGCGTCTATCAGGATACCGACTGGGGTCGCGCCGCCGCCCACGTAATGAGCCCGCCCTTCCGCCCCAAGGGCCACCAGGAAGCGCTCTGGCACGGCCTGCAGTCGGGCAATCTGCAAACCACCGCCACCGACCACTGCTGTTTCTGCGCCGATCAGAAAGCCGCGGGCAAGGATGACTTCACCAAGATTCCCAACGGCACCGCCGGGGTCGAGGACCGCTTGGCCGTACTGTGGGATGAAGGCGTCAACACTGGCAAGCTGTCGCCCCAGGAATTCGTCGCCCTGACGTCGACCAACACCGCCAAGATCTTCAACCTTTACCCGCGCAAGGGCGCCATTCAGGTGGGTGCCGACGCCGATATTGTGGTGTGGGACCCCAACGGCACGCGGACGATTTCCGCCAAGACCCACCACCAGAACGTCGACTTCAACATCTTCGAAGGCAAGACGGTGCGCGGTATCGCCCGCCATACCGTCAGCCGCGGCAAATGGGTATGGCGCGACGGCGACCTTCGCGCCGAGCGCGGTGCGGGCCGCTATCTGGAGCGTCCCGCCTACCCCGGTGTCTTCGAGCTGTTGGCCAAACGCGCCGAGCTGAATGCGCCGATGGCGGTCAAGCGCTGACCCATAAAGAACGACCAAGACCAACAGCTGTGCCCATAACAACAGCGGAGGCTCTACTGTGACTAGCCCACTGAACCACCTACCCAGCGCAAAAGAGGTCGGCACCTACGACCCGAATACGCTGGCAAGCAACTTTAGCGACCTGCACCCGCCGCTGACCCATCGCCAGGCGATGATCGAAAGTCAGCGCTGTCTCTACTGCTTCGATGCGCCCTGCGTGGAGGCCTGCCCGTCGGAGATCGACATCCCGAGCTTCATTCGCCAGATCAGCGAAAACAACGTCAACGGCGCGGCGGAAACCATCCTGGAAGCCAATATCCTGGGCGGCAGCTGCGCCCGGGTGTGTCCGACGGAAATTCTTTGCGAGCGTAGCTGCGTGCGCAACCACGATGCCGAGTGCCAGCCGGTGCTGATCGGCCTGCTGCAGCGCCACGCCACCGACCATATGCAGTTCGATGGTCACCCGTTCAAACGGGCGGCCACCACCGGCCGTCATGTGGCCGTAGTGGGTGCCGGGCCAGCGGGGCTCTCCTGCGCGCATCGCCTGGCGATGCTGGGCCATCAGGTGACCATTTTTGAAGCCGAGCAAAAGCCTGGCGGGCTGAACGAATACGGTATTGCCCGCTACAAGATGACCGACGACTTTGCCCGCAAGGAAGTCGAGTTTTTGCTTGAGATCGGCGGCATCGATATTCAGTATGGGAAGCGCCTGGGCGACAACCTTGAACTCGCTAATCTGCACAAACAGTACGACAGCGTATTCCTCGGCTTGGGCTTGGGTGCCAGCCGCGCCTTGGGCCTCACCGGGGAAGATGCACCAGGCCTGATGCCCGCCGTGGACTACATCAAGACCCTGCGCCAAACCGACGACCTGGGCAGCCTGGCAGTCGCCAAGCGCTGCATCGTGATTGGCGCAGGCAATACCGCCATCGATATGGCCACCCAAATGGCCCGCCTGGGCGCCACCGAGGTGACGCTGGTCTACCGCCGCGGCGTCGAGTCGATGTCCGCCACCGATCATGAGCAGGAGATCGCCAAAGCCAACGGCGTGCGCATGATCACCTGGGCGCAGCCCGATGACATTCTGCTGGATTCAGAAGGACGCGTAGCGGGTATGCGATTCGCCAAGACCCGGGAACAGGCGGGGCAATTGACGACCACCGACGACACCTTCGAGATTCCCGCCGACGCCATCTTCAAGGCGATCGGTCAGGGCTTTGACGGTGAAAGTCTCAGCGACGCTACCGCTGCTGAGCTCGCCCGTGACGGCGAACGCATCCAGGTGGATGACATGCTGCGCACCTCGCTACCTAACGTTTACGCCGGCGGTGACTGCATCAAGCCCGGTCAGGATCTCACCGTACAGGCCGTCCAGCACGGCAAGCTGGCCGCCCACGCCATTCATCAGGCGCTTACCGCCAAGCAGGAGGCCGCATGAATACCCTCAACTTTACCCCACCGGGCAAGCACGACAGCGGCGCCAGCGTGGTCAATGGCATTGACTTGTCGGTGAACTTTGCCGGTATTAAAGCCCCCAACCCGTTCTGGCTGGCCTCCGCCCCGCCCACCGACAAAGCCTACAACGTGGTGCGCGCTTATGAAGCGGGCTGGGGCGGCGTGGTGTGGAAAACCCTCGGCGAAGAACCGCCAGCGGTGAACGTCTCGTCGCGCTACTCGGCCCACTACGGCAAGAACCGAGAGGTGATCGGCTTTAACAACATCGAGCTGATTACCGACCGCTCGCTTGAGATCAACCTGAAAGAAATCACCCAGGTGAAAAAGGACTGGCCCGACCGCGCCCTGATCGTCTCCATCATGGTGCCCTGCAACGAGGAAGCCTGGGCCTATATCCTGCCCCTGGTGGAAGCCACCGGCGCGGACGGCATCGAACTCAATCTGGGCTGCCCCCACGGTATGCCGGAGCGCGGCATGGGCGCGGCGGTGGGTCAGAACCCGGACCTAATCGAGAAAGTCACCTACTGGTGCAAGAAGCACTACTCCAAACCGGTGATCGTAAAGCTGACGCCCAATATCACCGATATCCGCGCGGGTTCTCAGGCGGCGCTGCGCGGCGGCGCCGACGCGGTATCGCTGATCAACACCATTAACTCGATCACAAGCATCGACCTGGACAACATGGTCGCCAAGCCCACCGTCGGCCACCAGAGCACCCACGGCGGCTACTGCGGCAGCGCCGTCAAACCCATCGCCATGAACATGGTGGCGGAAATCGCCCGCGACCCGGCGACGCCCACGCTGCCCATTTCCGGTATTGGCGGCATATCCACCTGGCGGGATGCGGCGGAGTTTATCGCTCTGGGAGCGGGCAGCGTGCAGGTGTGCACCGCGGCGATGCTCAACGGTTTTCGCATCGTGGAGGAGATGAAAGACGGGCTTTCCCGCTGGATGGCGGAAAAAGGCTACGACTCGATCGAGGCTTTCTCGCGCAAGGCGATCCCCCAGACCACCGACTGGAAACATCTGGATATCAACTTCAAGACCATCGCCAAGATCGACCAGGACCTGTGTATCGAGTGCGGCCGCTGCTATATCGCCTGCGAGGATACCTCCCACCAGTCGATTGCCAAGCTCACCGAAAAAGACGGCGCGCGCCGCTACGAAGTGATCGAAGAAGAGTGCGTGGGCTGCAACCTTTGCCAGATCACCTGCCCGGTGGAAAACTGCATCACCATGGTGCCGCAGGAAACCGGCAAGCCTTTCCTGGCCTGGGATGACGACCCGCGCAACCCCTTCCGCGCGGCCTCTTGATTAATGTCCTGCAAAACGCCACCGCCCCCACAGAGTGAGGGCGGTGGCGTTTTTGTCGGCGCTGAATCGTTATCCAGCGCCTGCCGTCTTAAACCAAGAGCTCATCAGACAACTTGCGGCATTGATCCTTAAAACTCTTCCCACTCTTGGTCCGCGCTTGCCGCTGCTTTCGACTTCCCACCCCCTTGGGTGGCGGGCCGCAAAAGCGCCGGCTGCGTTTGGGGGGAGGTCAGAGGTGCATGCTGGGTGCGGCTCTCGCCTTCCACCAGGCGGAAAGCAGACACCACACTTTCAAGTCGTGCCGCCTGCTCTTCCAGGGAGCTGGCCGCCGAGGATGCCTCCTGGACCAGCGCGGCATTCTGCTGGGTGACCTCGTCCATCTGAGCGACAGCCTGGTTGACCTGCTCAATGCCCGAGCTTTGCTCCTGTGACGCCGCCGAGATTTCATCCATAATATCGGTCACCCGCCGCACGGAAGCGACCACTTCACTCATGGTTTTACCTGCGCTCTCGACCAGGACGGAACCTTCTTTTACCTGGGTCGATGACGCCTCGATCAATGCCTTGATCTCTTTGGCGGCGTCGGCACTGCGACTGGCCAAGTTACGCACTTCGCTTGCTACAACCGCAAAACCGCGCCCCTGTTCGCCCGCTCGCGCTGCCTCTACCGAGGCATTGAGCGCCAGGATATTGGTCTGGAAGGCGATGGAATCAATAACGCTGATAATATCCGACACTTTTTGTGAGCTGTCCGAGATGCCGTGCATGGTGGTAATCACCTTTTCCACCACCTCGCCGCCGCTGCTTGCCGTGGTGGAGGCATCCTGCGCCAGCTGCGTCGCATGGCGGGCGTTATCGGCATTCTGTTTCACCGTCGTCGTTAACTGCTCCATGCTCGCGGCTGTCTCTTGCAGCGATGCCGCCTGCTGCTCGGTGCGTGACGAGAGGTCCGCGTTGCCGGAAGCAATTTCCCGCGCGCCAATATGAATCGAACCGCTGCTATTGCGCACCTCCGTCACGGTTTTAACCAAATTGCTCTGCATATGCTGCATGGCACTGAACAGCTTGCCAATTTCGTTACGTCCGCGGTCTCTTACCTTACCCGACAGGTCGTTTTGGGCAATACGCTCAAAATGCGCAACCGCTTCGTTGAGCGGTTTGACAATCGACCCAACCATGGCAATACGCACAAACAACACCATTAACGCGGCAAAAATCAACACGGCGATATCGATATAGCCAATCAGCTGCATATCCCTTTCATAGTCAACAACCATCAGCCCATTTTGGTCCGCCATATAATCGTTGTAGGCAGTGCTTGCCTCGATAAACTGCTGATTTAAATCGCTGGCCGCTTCTCTTGAGTTACGAAACTGTTCCTCATCGCCTTCTGCCAACGCCACTTCCTGGGGCCTCACTCCCTGTTCTATCAAACTCTGGAAACTGGTCATCAACGTTTCTACAAGAGGCGTCTGAATAGCGATTGACTCAAATTGCGAAAAGTACTCCTGAGCCTGCTGCTGCATTTCCTGTGCTTCAGTCAGGTAATCACTCGCTGCGCGAGCATCACCTTCATAAGCCGCAACATAGCTATTCACGTAAAAAAGTTGAGCGTTCGCAATGGACAGTTGTCCACGATTGACCGAACGCATTTGATCTGCACCACGATCGACTTCTCTAAGCGACGAGCTACCCTCTTCGCCTGCTTGATAACCGAGAAACGCGATAATGATAATTAACAGTGAGAAAATGCCGAGAACGAGGGTTAACCCCATTTTGACGGAAACATTGCTAAGTAGACGGTTCATCGTGTGGTATTTCTCCAGGCTGGATATATTAGCTAGTGGCAATTTAAAACCTAGCTGGAGACAGACCAGCGATTTTAGATTCATTAAAATTGCCATGCTTTTGTGAGCGAGAAAAATTATCGGCCTGAAAAACACCTACTTTAGTCTAAGTTAACAATATTTATGGTTAACGCACTATTTAATAACGGTTAGCTTAAAAAACTCACATTAATAAAAGAAAAAAATTAAATAACTTAACCTGAGTTATCGCTTTAAATAATTTTACATGGAGCAACTTTAAGATTTACGAGCAGGGTCTACGCCAAGCTCAGTGCTTGGGCGTAAGAAATGGTTATGAAGGTACAGCAAAGGCGTGAGGTTGAGGCTCTGCGGGTGGATTACACCACCTCGACTGGGCTAGCCAAGGCGGTGTAATGAAACAGGCGTCTAGGGATTATTAATCCGCATGGATCTTGATCCGGTACAGCACGCAGTAGACTACCGGCAGCACGACTAGCGTCAGCAAGGTGGCGACGCCAAGCCCCCCGATCAGCGCGACCGCCATGCTGGCGAAGAAGGCATCGCTGATCAGCGGGATCATGCCCAACATGGTGGTCAGCGCGGCCATGGCGACAGGCCTTACGCGGCTGACCGCTGCGCGCACCACCGCGTGGTAGCGGTCCTGATGCAGCGGCAGTTGTACGTTGATTTCCTCCACCAGCACGATGGCGTTCTTGATCACCATGCCAATCAAACTTAGCGTGCCGAGCAGCGCCATGAACGAGAACGGCAGGCCGGTGAGCAGCAGCGCCCCCACCACGCCGATAATGGTCAGCGGCACCAGCGACCAGATGGCCAGCGGCTGGCGGAAGTTGTTAAACAGCACCACGGTGATAATGAACATCATCGCCAGCCCCAGCGGCAGCGAGGAAAACAGTCCGCTTTGTGCCTCACCGGCGGTCTCGTACTCGCCACCCCACTCAAGATGATACCCGCTGGGCAGTTCAATGGCCTCCACGCGGTCGCGCACCTCGGCCAATACGCTGGCCGCCGTGACGCCGCTTAGCGGGTCCGGTTCGCCATATACCGCCAGCATGCGTTCGCGATTGCGGCGCATTACCAGCGGGTCGGCGACCTGGGTGGTGACGTCACCCATCACCTGATCGGCGCTGATATAACGCCCGCGCTCCTCGCTCCATACGTTCAGCGAGCCAAGGTTATCGATGTCGTGTCGCTGGCCGGGGATCGCCCGCGCCACCATGGGGATCAAATCGCTACCATCGCGATAAACGCCCACCTGGCTACCGCTGGTGTTCAAGGCGAGCGTATCCGCCAGGTCTTGGCGGGTAACGCCCAAACGCCGGGCGGTGTCTTCCAAAAACGCCGGTTCAATCGCCTGCACCCGGTTGCGCCAGCTGGTGCGCACGCTGGTCATGTTGGGTGTATCGCGGAAGATGTCATCAGCCTGTTCGCCAAGCTGGCGCAGCACCTCGGGGTCGCTGCCGTAAAAGCGCGCTTCCAGCTTGGCCTTGGGCGCGGGGCCGACTTCAAGCGGGGCGATTTTATAGTCAATATCGCCATGGTCGCGCTTTAGCACCTTCTCCACCTCGGCCATGCGTTCGCGCTGGGTGGCCTTATCATCGGTTTCGACGATCAACTGCGCGTAGCTGGCATAGCGATCTTCCGGCGAGTAGGTGAGGGTAAAACGCTGCGCCCCGCCGCCCACGGTGGTGGTCAAATGGCGGACACCGTCCATCTCCATCACGCTATCTTCAAGCTCGCTGACACGGTGCTGAGTTTCGAGAATGTCCGTGCCTTCGGGCGTTCGGTAATCGACAAAAAAGATCGGCGTGTTCGACGCGGGAAAAAACGCGTTTTTGACCGAGCCAAAGCCGATACCCGCACCGATCAAGATGGCAACCACCAGGGCGATGGTGACCCAGCGAAAGCGAATGCCGACGATAATGATGCGACTGAACAGCCGATAAACGACCCCTTTGTAGGGATCTTCCTGGCCGTCGCCGGGGGCCACGTTGCGAAAGAACAGCTTGAAGTAGAAAGGCGTAAGCGTCAGCGCGGTGATCCAGCTCAGCAGCAACGAGTAAAGCAGCACGAAAAACAGCGAGCCGATAAACTCGCCGGTGGTATCCGGCGACAGGCCAATGGGGGCGAAGGCGGCAATCGCGATCAGCGTGGCCGCCAGCAACGGCCAGGCGTTTTGGCGAATCACCTGGTGGGCCGAGGCGCGAATGCTGTGGCCGCGCTTTAAGCCCACCAGCATGCCTTCGGTGACCACAATGGCGTTGTCCACCAACATACCGAGGGCAATAATCAGCGCCCCCAGGGAGATCTTTTCCAGCTGCAGGCCGTGGATGCGCATCATCATGAAGGTGCCGATAATGGTGATCAGCAGGATAAAGCCCATTAGCAGGCCGCTGCGCCAGCCCATGAACAGCATCAGCACCACGATGACGATAGCCACCGCCTGTATCAGGCTGACCAGGAAGCCCGATACCGCCTCATCGACCACCTGGGGCTGGTCGTAGACCACGTTGAGCTCCATACCCAGCGGGGTGCGCTCCTCTAGCTCGGCAAGGCGTTGTTGCAAGCGCTCGCCGACCTCAACCACGTTCACGCCGCTTTCAAACGAGACCCCGAGCGAAATCGCCGGCCGTCCCATGTCGCGGTAGAGCTGCTGTGGTTGCTCCGCGAGCCCGCGCGATACATCCGCGATATCGCTTAACCGCACCAGCTCGCCCTCGCCTTCACTGACACTCAGCGCACGCAGGTCGTCGATGTCGGCCGCGCTGCCGGTGGGCGTGATGCGAAAGCGGCGGCCATCCTGCTGAAGGTGGCCTGAATCGGCCACCGCATTTTGCGTGTCGAGCAACTGTTGCAGGCGGGTGAGCGGAATATTCAGCGCGCGCAGGCGTTCGCGGTCAACTTCGATATAAATGCGCTCTTCGTGCTCACCGCCCAGCGATACTTTTTCGACGCCTTCCACCAGCGCCAGCTCACGCTTAAGAAAATCCGCATGGTCGGCCAGGTCGGGCATGCTGTAGCCTTCACCGGTCAGGTTGACCATCAGGCCGAACACATCGCCAAAATCATCGTTGACGTTCGATTCACTGGCGCCTGGCGGTAAACGGCCCTGGGCATCTTCCACTTTACGGCGCAGCGAATCCCATAGCTGCTCGAGCTCTTCGTTTTGCACCGTGCTTTCAAGCTCCACGGTGATCTGCGAGAGGCCATCTGAGCTGACCGAGCTTACGCGCTTGATCGATGACATTTCCTGGATGGACTGCTCAAGGGTCGAGGTGACTTCCTGCTCGACCTCTTCAGGCGTTGCCCCCGGGTACTGAGTGGTCACGAGCGCGTTGCGAATGGTGAATTCAGGGAACTCCAGTTGCCCCATACCCAAAAATGCCAGCGCGCCGCCTGCCAGCAGCACGACGGTCATTAAATAGCTGGCCGCCCGGTGGCGTAAAAAGTAGTCCACCATGTTATAGCCCCTGCTCTTTTTCCCATGGGGTTACACGCATATCGGCCTTCAGCCGGTGTGCGCCAGCGGCCACAATGCGTTCATCGGCGGCCAACTCTCCGCTGACTTCCAGCCCGTTTGACGTCAATCGGCCCACCTCGACGGTCACCGCCTCAACGCGGTCTGGCTCACTGAACCGCCATACCTGGGCCTGGTCAGGGTCATCGCCTGAATAGCTGACGGCGTCCGGGGGAAGGTGCCAAAGCGGCGCTGTTTGATCGGACTGCAAACTACTCAAATCCAGGCGCACGTTGGCGCTCATACCATCGAGCAGGGTGATATCGTCAGGCTGGGGTAACGTCAGCGTGACCTCATAGGCCAAACTTTGCTCACTGGCCTGGGTGGTGTAAGACGCAAGCTGGGCCAGGTAGGGCTTATCGCTGTTACCAAAACGGACTTCGAAGGCCAGTTCGTCGCCAAAGGGCTGATCGTCGCCACGCGGCATGCGCTGAACGATCTGCTCCGGCAGGTGAAACACCACGTCCAACTGCCCCGGCTGCTGGATGACCGCGACGGTTTCCTGCACCTGGACAATCTGGCGGTTATCCACCGGCACCTGGGCGATCACCCCGTCGTAGGGCGCGCGCAGTTGCGTGTGGGTGAGCTGTTCTTCGGCCTGCTCAAAGGTTGACCGCGCCGCCCGCGCTTCGCTTTCGGCTTCATCAAACTGGGCCTGGCTGACCGCACCACGCTCCAGGGTATAGCGCATTCGCTCAAGGGTTGCGTCGGCAAGCTCCAGCCGCGAACGCGCGCTTTCCAGCTCACTTTGCGCGTCGCGATTATCGATTTGTGCGATTACCTCTCCTTCGGAGACCTTTTGGCCGGGGCTAACGTTAAGCTCAATCAACTCCCCCGCCATACGAAACGATAAGTTGCTGCGCGTAGTGGCCTCGACTCGCCCCGGAAACTGTCGCTGTGCCGCGGCGTTGGCCGACTCCAGCGTTAACAGCTTGACCGGGTGTACGGTGCTTTCTGATTCTGCCTGAGACGGCTCGCAGCCTGCCAGGGCCAATAGCACCAGCAGCCCTGGCAATAAACGAATGAGGGTAACGGGCACGGTAAGCTCCTTGGCAACGGCCATCCAGAGTAGATAACGGAAGTAGGCTTCATTCACTGACATTCATGAATGTCAGTTATGTGTATACTAATCACCTACTGGCGACTTTGCTATCCATCAATGCCAGAATATTACAACGCATTCATTCAGGAGCCGCCATGACTCGCCGCAAGGCCGACGCCGAACGCACACGGGAAACCATTCTGGACGCGGCAGAAACCACCTTTCTCGCCCAAGGGGTTGCCCGCACCACTCTGGCACATATTGCCCAGGCGGCGGGTGTGACCCGCGGGGCGATCTATTGGCACTTTGAGGACAAGGCGGCATTGTTTGATGCGCTGCTTGAACGCGTGCGTATTCCGCTGGATGAAATTGTCGACGACGCCGTGCACCAACTTGGCATGACGCCGGTGGATTGTTTGCGTAACATTGCCCAGCGCTCGCTGGCGGGCATCTGTCACGATATTTCCCTACAGCGCGCGGCCACCATTGTGCTGCACCGCTGCGAGAAGCTGGAAGACGAGCACCCGCGGATCTGCATGATCACACGGCTTTCAGAGCATGCCGAAGCCCGGGTCGAGCAGCTTTTCGAACAGGTCCAGCACCACGGCCAGCTACGCGCCGACCTGACGCCCGCAAGCGCCCGCCGCCAGTTTCACGGTTTTTTGATCGGCACCTGCTTTGATTGGCTGCAAGACACCCACCAGTATTCGCTGGATGATGACCGCGACAGTATTGTCGAAACGCTGATGCGCGGGCTGTTGGTAGAGCAGAAGCGCTAATATTTGCCACACTGGCACACGGCTTGCTTCCTATACTGGGTGAATGTCTTTTTCCTGGAGCCTGCCATGCACCCCTCTGACTACCCATTAACGGAAGTGCCTTTCAACGCCCGCAAGGGCCTGCTTTCCACGTCTGCCGTGCTACTTGGCTTTACGTTCTTCACCGCCACCATGTGGGCGGGTGGCACCTTGGGCCAAGCCTTCTCCATTGGCCAGCTGTTGTGGGTCATTGTGCTGGGCAATTTTTTGCTCGGCGCTTATGCGGCGGCCCTGGCCTACATTGCATGTAAAAGCGGGCTTACGTCCGTGCTGATGGGGCGCTTCTGCTTTGGTGAAAAGGGCAGCAAGCTGTCTGATTTTATCCTGGGCTTTACCCAGATCGGCTGGTACGCCTGGGGCACGGCAACGATTGCCTTGGTACTGGTTCGCACCACCGGGATGCCTGAATGGCTGGAAATCCCCTTAATGGTGCTGTTTGGGTTGGGTTTCTGCGTGACCGCCATGATCGGCTATAAGGGAATGGACTGGCTTTCGCGCTTTGCCGTCCCCGCCATGATGCTGTTTATCCTCATCAGCCTGTTTACCGGGCTGGTGGATGTGCGCGGCTTTACAGGGCTAAGCCAGCAAACGCCTACGGAGAGCATGAGCGTGGCGGCGGCGGTTACCGTCATCATTGGTACTTTTATCAGCGGCGGCACCCAGGCGACCAACTGGAGCCGCTTCGCCAAGACACCCAAAATTGCGGTCATCGCCACCATGGCGGCCTTCTTTTTAGGCAACGGTTTGATGGTGCTGACCGGCGCGCTGGGCACCATGATCTATCAGCAGGCGGATATCGTCGATGTGCTGATCGCCCAGGGCTTTGTCACCATCGCCGTGCTGATGCTGTTTCTGAACATCTGGACCACCCAGGACAACACCATCTACAACTTCGCCGTGGCGGGCTGCAATTTGCTGCGCACCGAAAAACGCCGCCTGGTCACCGTGGGCGGTGCGGCAATTGGCACCGTGCTGGCGGTCGGCGGCATGTATAACCTGCTGATTCCCTTCCTGGTGCTGTTGGGCACTTTTATTCCGCCCATGGGCGGGGTGATCATGGCGGACTTCTGGCTCAAACATAAAGGTCGCTATCCCGCCCTGGATACCGCCCAACTGCCCGACTTCAACCGCCGGGGTTTGGCGGCCTATGCGCTGGGCGCCGGGGCTGCCTACTTCTCGCCGTTGCTGCCGCCGCTTGTCGGGGTGGCCGTGGCCGCCGGCAGCTATGCCGTGCTGCTGCGCGTAAATCACGCTACGCTTGGCGATAGCCTTCCTTCGACCGCCAAGCAATAAGTGAGCCGTTTTTTATATGAGCATGCAGATCATCAACGCCCGTTTGCGCCAACTCCCGGCGCTTTATCGCCTCGAGATAGAAGATGGCATCATCAGCGCCATTACCGTTCAGGATGCGCCGCAAAAACCCAGCGAAGGGCAGATCGACGCGGGCGGCAAACTGCTGTGTGCCCCCTTCATCGAGCCCCATATCCACCTGGATGCGGCGCTGACGGCGGGTGAGCCCAACTGGAACCAGAGCGGCACGCTGTTCGAAGGCATTGAACGTTGGGGGGAGCGCAAACCCATGCTGTCGGAGGCCGACATTCGCGAGCGTGCGCTGAAAACACTGAACTTGCTGATCAGTAACGGCGTGCAATTTGTGCGCACCCACGCCGATACCAGCGACCCCAGCCTCGTCGGCATCAAAACGCTGTGCGCCTTGCGCGACGAGCTGAAAGATAAAATCGACATCCAGGTGGTGGCCTTTCCGCAGGACGGCCTGCTCTCCTACCCCGGCGGTGACAAACTGCTGGAAGAAGCGCTTGAGATCGGTGCCGATGTGGTCGGCGGCATTCCTCATTTTGAATACACCCGCGAGCTGGGGGTGGCCTCCATGAAGCAGGTGATCGAACTGGCGATCAAATACGATCGGCTGGTGGACGTCCACTGCGACGAGATCGACGACCCCAACTCACGCTTTCTTGAAGTGCTGGCCCATGAAGCGCTGACGCATGACCTCGGTAGCCGCGTTACCGCCAGCCACACCACGGCCATGCACTCTTACGATAACGCCTACTGCTCCAAGCTGTTTCTACTGCTCAAGCGCTCGGGCATCAACTTTGTCTCCTGCCCTACCGAAAGCATTCATCTGCAGGGGCGGTTCGACAGCTACCCCAAACGCCGCGGCGTGACCCGGGTGAAGGAACTCAACGAAGCGGGCATCAACGTGTGCCTGGCCCAGGACTCCATCGTCGACCCCTGGTACTCGCTGGGCAACGGCAAGCTATTGCGCACGCTGGATTTTGGCCTGCATATCTGCCACATGATGGGCTACCAGGACTTCAGCCAGTCGCTTTCACTAATTACCGATAACAGCGCGCGCACGCTTAATATTGAAGGCCGTTACGGCATTGAGGTAGGCAAGCCCGCCAGCTTCAACCTGCTGGACGGCGAGGATGACTACAGCGTATTGCGTACCCAGGGGGAAGTGCTCCTTTCGGTTCGCCACGGCGAGGTCATCATGCAGCGCGAGCCCGCAACGATCACCACACCGCCTTGGATTGGCTGATTCAGCCAAAAGCGCGTTACGCTAACCACTCAGTCAATAAAGGGATTTCACGATGAGCGTCGAGACCGTTCGCCAGTTTCTTGCCGAGCACGCGCCGGATATCACCATCGAGGCACTTGAAACCAGCACCGCCACGGTAGCGCTGGCCGCCGAGGCCCACGGCGTGGCACCCGGGCAGATCGCCAAAACCCTGGCGTTCAAGGTCGGTGAAAAACCGCTGCTGATCGTGGCCAGCGGCAACGCGCGTATCGACAACCGTAAGATTCGCGTTACCTTTGGCGGCAAGGCCAAGATGCTCGACGCCGAGACGGTGATGGAGCTCACCAGCCACCCGGTGGGCGGCGTCTGCCCGTTTGGCCTTGCCACCAATCTGCCGGTGTACTGCGACGAGTCGCTCCACGCTTATGACGAAGTGTTGCCCGCCGCCGGCTCGCCCAACAGCGCCGTGCGCCTGAGCCCCAAGCGTCTGGCCGAGCTGGTCGGCGCGCAGTGGTTGGATGTATGTAAGCTGCCGGAGAAGGTCAGCTAACCGCCGACCTCACTTCTTAGCGCCTACTTAAGATCCAATAGATACCCATAAAACGCCGTGTTGCGCTGCCAACCCAGGGATTCATAAAGGTGCTGGGCACGCGCATTTTCGACCTGCGTCATGAGTATCAAACGTGCAACGCCGTGCTCGCGAGCTAGCTTTGTGGCGGCTTCCATTAAGGCCCTACCGGTGCCCTTTTCACGGCATTCCGGCAGCACAAACAGGTCGTTTAAGGTCCAGCGGGCATTCAAGCCCACTGTGGAAACCCCAGGGTAAAGCTGAACAAAGCCGGTGAGCGCCCCTTCAGCGTCTTCACTGACTAGGATGCGCGAATCTGCCTGACCAAAACGCTGACGCAGAAAATCACGCGCGGCTTGCCTATCGCTCGGCTGCGCATAAAACCGACGGTAGCCATCCAAAAGCTCGGTTAAGGCCTCAAGGTCACCAACAGTGGCCGTGCGTACCCTCTTCATCAGCAATCTCCTTCATACGTTTGGCCTTGCACTAGACTATATAGCAAGGGATGACAGGCCAGCATGTTCTCTGGGTGCCGTCCTGTAGTAGTGTATCGTTCTTTACAGGCTTATCTATCAACCAAACGCAAAGGGGACACACGTTCCCAATGGGGTTAACGTGGTTCAATCGCTTTCTTCGCCTGCAGACTCCCGCGCCTCGATATGGAAGGCATGGAGCGTACACGTATTCACCGCCAGTGGCGTGCTGCTCGGCACCATGGCGCTGCTCGCCCTGGTCGACAATAATCCCGTTGCCTGTCTGCTCTGGCTGGGGGCTGCGATGATGGTCGATGCCGTGGATGGCACCCTGGCGCGCAAGTATGAAGTGAAAGCCATACTGCCCCATTTTGATGGCTCGACGCTCGACATGGTCATCGATTATCTGACCTGGGCCTTTATCCCCGCTCTGTTTATCTACTTCTTTATTGAGTTGCCACCTTATTTAGGACTGATATCAGTCTTCATCATTTTACTGTCATCGATGTTCTGTTTCTGCAACGTCGATATGAAAAGCCAGGATAATTACTTCGTAGGCTTTCCTGCCGCCTGGAACATCGCCGCTGCTTATTTTTATATCCTCGATTTCCCGCCCTTCCTTACGTTTGCCACTATCACCTTTTTGGCCCTTCTTACCGTGACACGGATGAAGTTTTTACACCCGTTTCGGGTGCGCCTGTTCATGCCGCTCAATATCGCCGTCACCCTGGTGTGGTGTGCGTGTGCCACGTCATTGGTGCTCTCAAGCCCCGAGCACGCGGCCTGGGCACTGTGGGGGTGGGGCATTGCGTCCGTCTACTTCATCGGTATGTGCCTATGGCGTACTGCCCAAGAATGGTTCGATTAATAGGCGAGTAGCAGATGGCCAACGATTTTATTGCCCCCGATGGACATCCCCGCTGCCAATGGTGTGGCGGGGCAGCGGAGTTTCTGCCCTATCATGATAACGAGTGGGGCTTCCCGGTAGATGATGACCAGCGGTTGTTCGAGAAGCTTTGCCTGGAGAGCTTTCAGTCGGGCTTGAGCTGGCGCACCATTCTCAATAAGCGCGACAGTTTTCGCGCCGCCTTTCACCACTTCGACTTCCATCACATCGCCCGTTTTTGCGAACACGATGTGCAGCGTTTATTGCAGGATGCGGGCATTATTCGCCACCGCGGCAAAATAGAAGCGACAATCAACAACGCCCGACGCGCGCAGGAAATGGTCGAGCAGGAAGGCTCGCTGGCCGCATTCTTCTGGCGCTATGAGCCTGGCGAGTTAGTCGCACCCCAAACCCAGACCACCTCGCCCGAATCCATTGCCCTAGCCAAAGAGTTAAAAAAGCGCGGCTGGAAATTTTTCGGCCCCACCACCGCTTTTGCCTTTATGCAGGCCATGGGGTTGCTCAACGATCACTCGCTTAATTGCATCACGCGCGAACGCGCAGAGCAGGCGCGGCAGCAGTTTCAGCGGCCCAGCTAGCATAATTAACGAATTAGGAGCGACTTCCATGAAGCCCAAAATCAGCCTGATCACCCTGGGTGTGCATGACCTGCAACGCGCCATCCGCTTTTACCGTGATGGATTAGGCCTTCCGGAGCACGCAACGGATAGCGAGGAGGTCGCATTTTTCAAAACGGAAGGTGCCTGGCTATCGCTTTTCCCACGTAAGGCACTGGCCAGCGATATCGGCATCGCGGATGATGCGCCGAGCGGTTTCAGCGGTATGACGCTTGCCCATAATGTCGCCAACCAAGATGCCGTTGATCAGGTGCTTGAACAAGCGGTTGCCGCAGGCGCTGAACTGATCAAACCAGCGGAAGAGGTATTCTGGGGCGGTTATTCCGGCTACTTTCGCGATCCAGAAGGCCACTACTGGGAAGTCGCCTACAATCCGTTTATGGATTTGACGTGAGGCAATTCTCATTGCCCAAGAGTGGAGAAGTTCAGAAGCACCTTCTGAGCGCTAGGGCGAAATGCCATCTCGATAGCTTGTCGCCACTTTTGACCTGGAAGCACTTGATAATCAGGCATCGCTGACTGGCCTAACAGTTTCCAGATAGCCGAGAATTTATGCTGCCAAGCTTCTGCAGAAACCCTGGCCAAACTATCGCGCAAATGAAACCTTCTGAAGTGAGCGCGGGGTTTGGAATCCAATTGAATTGCCTGCCCCGTTAATAGTCCATAAGCAATAAACGTCGTTCCCGATACCATTAGTTGCAATATATTTGCCGCAACCGGCCCTCCTAAGGCGTCAAACACCATGTCCGACTCATGGGCCACATACGAAATCTGGGACATATTTTGGATAGATACCGGTTTGATACCGAGCTTTTCCAGGCGGGCAACTCTACTCTCGGAACGGTATATGCCAACGACGTCCTTGGCGCCGTGCTGATATGCCCATGCTCCAAGGTATTCAGCACAGTTCGAACCGGCTCCAGTGAGAAGAACACGCTTCCCCTTTACAGGCCACGTTTCGAGCATGGTTAGGGCGGCTAAGGGATTAATGTAAGCGCGAGCTGCGGTGATGTCAGAAATAGTATCGGGCACGGGCACAGCGAGCGCTGGATCACAGTCCAAAATAGTCTGCCAAGTACCATCGCCTCGCAATGGCAGCACTCGCTTCCCGACCAAGTAGGAGTACTCTCGCGGAGCATCCATAACACAACCAACACCTTCGTAACCGGCGACAGCGGGCAGCTTGATACGATGCGAATAGGCACCGGTGATGGGGATCAAATCAGAGGGATTAACCGGGGCACACAACATCCGAACCCTGAGCTTGCCTTCACTGAGGCCTGGAACATCCGATGCTTCCATTTTCAATGTTTCCAGCGGCGCTCCGAGCGAGCGATAAATGAGAGCATGGCGCCGCAGGGGTACTTTGAACACAGAGACAAACTCCGTTTAACTAATGTAAATATTGCAAAAACAGTTGAGGATATGTTGAGCAGGAACTGAAACAGTTTTAACGGTCTGTTAAATAAAGGCGTCGTTACTTCATTTTCTTACAAAGACAGTATATAAACTTTTGTTCACTGCCATCTGGCGTTTGGTGTGACTCTCTTTCGTGACCGATAAGCTCGAACGGCTCACCAAACTCTGCGTGCAACGCGCCAGCGCTGTAGCGCATCACGGGGAGCCCACTGCATTGAGTTGGGCCATCTTCGGCAAAGGTAGCCACCATCACAAGCCCGCCCGGTTTAACAGCCCCCATCACTTGTTGTACATAACGATGACGCTCTTCTTCACTCGTCAGGAAATGGAAAACGGCGCGATCATGCCAAACATCATAGCCATGCTCAGTAAACTCAGCCTCCAGCACATTTTCTTCACGCCATAGGACGTGTGATGCACGCTTGCCAAGCCGTTTTTTGGCTGTGGCCAGCGCGGATGACGATAAATCCAGCACGGTTATCTTTTCATAATCAAGCGCTAACAGGTCATCCACCAGCGTTGAGGCACCACCACCCACGTCAATTATTGATGCTGACGCGGGAACGGTAGCATCGCGAATAAGCTTTACGGAAAGTGCCGCATATTCCTGAAACCAGCTGACCTCTGTGGGCGCTTTCTTGGTGTAGACCTTCTCCCAGTGTTCTTTGGATTGCATGATGGCTCTCCCATCGTGTTAAACAGCTAATATTACTCTATCACCCTATCTTCCAGCGCATGCCGCTCCTCCTCTTCCACCATCTCAGCGGCTAGCTCACCCACCGTGCGCACAGCATCTTCGATGGCAGGCGTGAGGGTAAAGGCGTAGTTCAAGCGCAGGCATTGGCGGAACTTACCCGAGGCTGAAAACAGCGATCCGGGGGCCACGTGGATGGCGCGCTTTGCCAAGTGTTCATTTAGGCGCACGCAATCCACGGCGGCGGGTAGTTCAACCCATAGCAAGAAACTGCCCTGGGGATAACTGATACCCGCGCCCTTAGGGAAGTAACGCTGCACCCAACTGATCATGATGTCCCGCTGGCGCTGATACTGGCGGGTAGCGAAACGCAGGTGGCGCTCGTAGTGCCCTTTAGCCACGAACTCCGCCACCGCCAGCTGCGGCAGCGTCGCCGAAGCGCCGGTGGAGACGTACTTCATATGCAGCGCCTGATCACGGTAACGACCCGGTGCCAGCCAGCCCACCCGCAGCCCAGGCCCCACCGTTTTGGAAAAGCCGCTACACAGCATCACACGCCCGTCGTCATCGAAGGATTTCACTGTGCGCGGCCTAGGCAGGGTGAAAGACAAGTCGCCGTAGATATCGTCTTCGATAATCGCCACATCAAAACGCTGGGCGAGCTGAAAAAGCGCCCGCTTGCGCGCCTCACTCATAGTGTAGCCAAGCGGGTTATTATACGTTGGCGTGACTTGTATGGCGCGGATCGGCCATTGTTCCAACGCCAGTTCCAGGGCTTCCAGACTGATGCCCGTTTGCGGGTCAGTGGGAATCTCTAACGCTTTTAAGCCGTTGGCTTTAAGAATCTGCATGGTGCCGTAGAAGCTGGGCGAATCCACGGCGACCACATCGCCGGGCTGGGTGAGGGTGCGCAGCGAAATGGCCAGCGCCTCCTGGCAGCCGGTGGTAATCATGATGTCGTCCGGGTGCAGCAAACAGCCAGATGCGATGGCCAGCCGCGCCACCTGCTGGCGAAGCTCGGGGCTACCGCTCAGCTTGTCATAATTAAACCCGTTAATATCCGCACTGCGATGCAGACCCGCTAGGATTTTCGACAATGGCCGCAGCGTCTCATACTCAAGATTCGGCACGCCACGCCCGAGTAGAAGTCGGATGTCATCTCGCTGGGTGGCAACAAGCTCCAGCACCTGGTCCCATTGAGAAATATCCAGAGGCCGTTGTGCCGGGCGAGAAACCGACGGCAGCACCGACGGCACCCTGCTCGGCAGCACGAAGTAACCCGATTTTGGCCGTGACTCGATCAGTGCCGCATCCATTAGCTGTCGATAGGCTTCCTGAGCTGTCGAGATACTGACATCCAACTCCTGGCACACCGCGCGGATAGAAGGCAAGCGGTCGCCTACACGGTAAATGCCATGCTCGATACGCTCCCGCAATACATTGGCGACCTCTTCATAGCGCGTCATAACACCCTACCCCACAGCCCATAAACGATACAGATACGCTTCTTAACCAGCATACAGAGGAATAACACGCCTCTCTGTATCCTTAAAATAATAATTTCTATATCTGTATTCAAATAGTAGCACTGAGTAATCTGGTTGGACATACAACACGGAGGGAGCGTTATGCCGCGTTTCAGCCTCAACCAGCTTCGCTGTCAGTTAAGTTATCAACTGTGTCAATATCATCACTATCGCCGTAGCCGCCGTCAGCTACTGGCGCTGGATGACCGGCTACTGGAGGATATCGGCATTACCCGCGTCCAGGCGCAAAAAGAGGGCCATAAGCCGTTTTGGCAACACTCGTCATGTAAAGGGAGACCGAATGAAGAGCACTGAGTATTATTTGCTAGATGTATTTACCGACCAGCCGTTTGCAGGCAACCCCTTGGCGGTGTTTCTAGATGCCGGTGGGTTAGCAACCAACACCATGCAGGCGTTGGCCAACGAGCTGAATCTTGCCGAAACGGTGTTTTTGGGCGCTGCCACTGGGCCGAACCACTACCCAATGAGGATCTTTACGCCCACCCGAGAGTTGCCCTTTGCCGGCCACCCTACGGTCGGCACCGCGCATCTATTGGCAGATTTAAATCTCGTCAATCGCGAGCAAACCATCGTGCTTCAGCCCCCTATCGGCGAACTGGCGGTACGCTATGAGCAAGGAAGAGCGACGTTTACTACCGCTAAGCCTGCCTCGGTGATGGCGAGCACACTTGATTACGCTACCGCCGCCGAGCTATTAGGTATCAAGGAGCATCAGGTGATGGGCGACCCGGTGATAGCCTCCTGCGGCCTGCCCTTTCATTTGATTGAGCTTACCGATCAGGACGCCTTGGAGTCCGTTTGTATTTCGGCGGCGAGCTGGGCGAATGCCATCACCCCGAGCAACGTGGAACAGATCTACCTTTATGTGAATAAACAGCGAGACGAAATTGACACAACGATTCATAGCCGCATGTTTTCCATGCACGCAAGCATTTGTGAAGACCCCGCTACCGGTAGCGCGGCAGCAGCCCTGACTGGCTACTTGGCACCGATACAACCAAACGTTTTAAGCTGGCAGATTCACCAAGGCGTTGAAATGAACCGCCCCAGTGTTATTCACACCGCCGCCAATGGCGATATCAAGCCCGGTTTCGTTCAGGTTGGCGGTAACGCGGTAGTGGCGGGGAAAGGCGAGTTCTATAAGTGAAGCCTCATTGAGAATAAAAAAGAGTGCCTGCTTTATCACAGGCACTCCTAGCTGAAGCTATTAAAAGGCTCAACAAAACATAGAGGAAGGATACTCACGTCCCTCAAGCAGCTTGGACGTCTATTCGCCGGGTTCGATGGCTATCTTTTTTCGGCAGCGTTACCGTCAGTACACCATTGACGATACGAGCCGTAATGGCATCACCGTCGACTTCGTGACTGAGGTTGAAACGTCGTGCAAAGCGCTGCCCACGTACCTCGGCGTGAAGTGCACTCAGCCCCTCCGGCATGTTGAGGCTGATATTCCCTTCCAGGCTCAGTACGTTATTGTCGAGCTCTACGTTAAGCGATTCATGCGTCACGCCGGGCATATCAGCGACCAGTTTGAGGGCATCAGCCTCTTCAACAATGTCGACCGCTGGCAACAATGTCTCTTCACGGCGTTTCTCTTCGCCACCTTGCTGAACCGCTTGATTATCGGATGAACGAACCATCTTATTCATGGCTTATCACCTCCTAAAATGCTTAATAAACAATGATCAAGCCGCTTGGACATCAATGCGACGCGGCTTAAGCTCCTCGCGCTTGGGCAGTACTATCTCGAATACGCCATGGGCATAACGTGCTTCGGCGCGATCGGCATCCACGCCATCCGGCAATGCAATGGCACGCACGAAGTCACCGTTAACGCGTTCACGGCGAAAGACCGGACGCGAGTTGCCGTTGTTGCCATTGCCGATGACAGATTCACGCTTACCGCGCAGCGTGAGCACATTGTCTTGGACATCAATAGTGAGGTCCGAAGCGTCTAGCCCCGCCGCAAACACATAAACGTGTACGGCTTCATCGCTACGCGCTACGTTGATCATTGGAAAGCTGCCATGCGGCACCGCGCGAATGTCCGCAGCGGCATCATTAGGCAGGAAGTCGTCCAACAACTGCCGGAACCAATCCAGCCGTTGGGGCGAGCCTACGTCAAAACGCTTGAGATCATCGAACATATCGAACACCTCCTACGTTAAGCAGATTGTGGTAAGAGGCCTTCATGCCGTCGCACTGGCCTCTACAAGCTGAAAATAGGATCATTTGAGCGGCTTTCAAGGGTCTCATAGGCAATTTTTTAGAGGTTTTTTCGCCCTGGTTTGCAGCATCGCCATTGTCCAGCAAGTACTCTCCAACACGCCTACTTAGCTTGGCATTGCTGATGCTTGTACATTACGACTCAATTTTGTATACAGTTAGTCACAGCGGTTGGCTGAGGTCGTAAACTGCGCCTGCTCGTCAACATCGCGCTATTTTACCGTTTTAAGGAGTTTGTCATGCCCCGCCCACACCCAACCCCTCTCAACATTCTCGTTATCGGCGCGGGCATTGGGGGACTGAGCACGGCCCTCGCTTTCCAGCAGCAAGGGCACCACGTCAGGGTTGTCGAGCGCGTGGCGACCATCCGCCCAGTGGGCGCGGCGATTTCACTATGGCCTAACGGCGTCAAAGTCATGCATCAGCTGGGGCTTGGCGAAACCATCGAAGGCCTGAGCGGTGAGATGACCCAGATGCGTTATCTCACCCACACCGGGCAAACCTTGACCGACTTCAGTCTTGCACCGCTGTTTGGCGATGTGGGCCAGCGGGCCTGCCCGATTGCCCGCGCCGCGCTTCAACAAACACTGCTGGAGGCCGTCGGGTCCGAGCACATCCAGTTTGGCCGCCGTTGCGATGATTACACGTTAACGCAGGACGGCGTGTCGGCACATTTTGACGACGGCGAAAGCCTACATGCCGACTTGCTGGTAGTGGCCGAAGGCACACACTCAAAACTACGCGGCAAAGTAGTGGGTCACCCCGTTGAGCGCCAATACGTTGGCTACGTGAACTGGAATGTTCGCGTGCCCGCTGATGAAGCCTTGGCACCGCTGAGCCATTGGGACCAGTATGTCGGCGACGCTAAGCGGGTTTCGTTTATGCCCATGGGTAGCGGTGGTAATGAGGAAGGTGCTCAGGAGTTTTATTGCTTCTTTGATGTGCCCCTCCCCGCTGGCACTACCAACGACGCCAATCACTATCGCGATGAGTTACGTGGGCATTTCGCAGGCTGGGCCGAGCCCGTACAGACGTTGATTGAACGCTTTGACCCGGCGCGCATGGCACGCGTGGAAATCTACGATATCCCACCGCTCGATTCGCTAACCGCGCCCCGCGTCGCACTGCTTGGCGACGCCGCCCATGGCATGGCGCCAGACCTCGGCCAGGGCGGCTGCCAAGCCATGGAAGATGCCTGGGTGCTTGCCCAAGCGGTACAGCGGTCACTTGAAGAAAACGCGGACACGTCGGCGGCCATTGCCAGCGCCTTAACGCAGTATGATAGGGCGCGCGTCGACCGGGTGGGGGAAATTGTCCAACGCGCCCGCAAGCGCGCAGCGATGATCCATGGGCACGACGCCACTCACACCCAAGCCTGGTACGACGAGCTCAAGAACGAAGACGGCCAAGCCATCATTGATGGCTTGAAGACCACGGTTACCGGCGGACCGCTGAGATAACCCCAACTGACTTGAAGAGGGGATCTGCCCAGCTCAAGCCGTTAGCCCGATCCCTCTCAAGATCACGGAAGTCACCGACTGCACCGCTTTTTTTTCGAACTGTAGTTCGTCAAGCGTTGGGGGTGTCGATGGGCACGTTAAAGCGTAAATTCTGGAGGCGGTGTATTTGGTTCAGGCCCGTCTAGCGTTGCGACAACCGAACTAAGCATTGTTGTCAGTTCTCGCGACAGAAAGTTGCCGAATAACGGATTATCCAGCGTTCGTTCCAGCGTGTCAGTGGGGAGAAATCGCGTCATTTCTGAATAGAAAGCAGTGCCTGAAATAATACTGGGCAGTTGCTCGATCATGCCGCGCGCCTTGATTGCGTAATTCTCAACGCTGTAATCATTGAGTTTGCGCTGGAGTAAATCAAGTTTAAGTGTCGCGCCTTGCTGCTTTAACCATTGCAGATCCCAGATATCCCGGTGACGCACATACTTTTTGGTGTTCACTAACGAGACGAGCTTGTCTGCCATGATCTCATCGTTACTTTCAGTGACGACCAATAGATCACTGTACCCATCAGGCAGAAAAGGATAGTGAATCTTGATGGCATGCGCCTCGCGGGTATAAGCAGGAATGTTCGCGATCTCCAGCTTGATTCGCTGCTTCGGAATGTCTGGTCGCATGGGTGCGGTTACGACGGCAACCTGCCACTTATCGACTCTTACATCAGCGTATCGAGGATCGTCTCTGAGTTCTTTTGGTGCTTTCACTGTGACCTCAAGACGATAGCGGCTACTCATGTAATCTTCAATACATTCTTTGATCCGCGTAAAGTTTTCACGCTTAAAGTGTCGGTCTCCCGCGAAATCCAGGTCTTCACTAAATCTTGGTGCCCCCCGGCAAAGTCGCAAACACGTTCCCCCTTGGAACGTTAGTGCATCAAGCAGTCCTTCTCTATCAAGGGCATATAGAATATCGAAGTGGAGCAGTTCCTTTTCAATCACCGGGCGCATGGCTTTACGCGCTGGATCCTCCATGGCTTGCGCCACCAGCTTTTCATAATCACCCGGCTCAATCCGGCTCATTTAGCACCTCGATATCGACTAGATGGGTATTTCTCCCTACACGTTTTAGATCAGCCCAGGCAGCTTCAGGTGTCGCGATTTTGAGGGGGCGGCCGATATCCTTCATTCGCTCCATCAATTCAGTGATTGGGCGGCTTGTGTGGGTAAACTCAATGGTGCCATAAGGTGTGTGATAGGTTCCCTTTCGGCCGGTCGTCATCACGGTCAGTCGATCAACCGGAATCTGTGAGATAGCACCGTATTCTGATAAGGCAGACTCTAAAGATACATAGCTGTATTCACCACGCCGCATGGCACGAGCGATACGCTCCAGCCGGTAAGCATCTGGGGTTCGAGACAGGGTATAGCGGTAGATACCTCGCGCAACACCTTCAAGCACCCCATGACGACGGAGTCGGTTTACGCCTTCTTGCAGCGTTTTCGGACTATCCTCGTGGAACAGCTTGGCGATATCTCGCAGCGTAAAGATAGTGCGCCCCCGACGATCCCAAGCATCCAAGCGTTGGCGAGCGAGCATTTGATCCATAAGTAGACACCTGGACTATATATTCATAGTCTAGGTGTATACTTACAGATTTTCAAATCTTCTTCCCTAGCTTAAGCCGTTAGCCCGATCCCTCTCATAATTACCGAGGCGACCAGCTCAAAGCACCTCTAGGGCGTACTTGCTTATTTATTAGTTACCGTGGCTTTGGGCCAGCGAGCGATAATCGCGACAACCACAACGGCAAACAGCAACCTTGCCCACAAAATGCCCGCTATATCGGCCCCGAGCATTAAGATCAGCAGCGTATCTTCTATAACGCTGTGGCAGAGGCCGAGAAAGCAAAGCGCTAATGTGCTTTCTCGCTTGCTAAGCACCCCATTTTGCACGTCACGAATCAACAGCCCCGCGCCATAGCTTAGCCCCAGCGTGAACCCAATCACCGTTACATTAGCGGCCGAACGGCCGATGCCTAATAGCTTGAGTAGCGGTAGCAACCCAAGATGAATCCAGCGCTCCAGGCCAATCTTTTTCAGAAGTTTCAGGAGCACAATCAGCGCTAAAATAATGACAAAAACAAGTGTTAGCGTTTCAAGCTGAGCCACTGCCCAACCACTTAGCGTTGGCGCTGTCGAAAAACTTGGCTGCCATACCAATGCTGCAGGCGCTTGTAACAAATCAAAATACGAATAGAAGCAGTGTAAAAGCCAAGCAAACAACAAAGCCCCACCGACACGCAGCACTAGCGTAGCCCACCAGGGTACACCCGCACGCTTGGCAACCGCCCCCTCAACAGGGATCGAGTGTCCTACCAGCATTAACGCACCTAGCACGGTTACTTGCTCGCAACTCAAGGGCGTATCACCAGCAACTTGGAAAAATACCGCGATGGCGGTGTACAAATTAGTGAAGAGCGCCGCCGCCCAAACAATACCCATTTGCTCGGGCAATCCCAGCACGCTCATTAAAGGGGCCAATACGGCGCCCAACCAACCGACCACACCTAGCAGTTCTAATCCTTTGACGATAAGCAACGCCGGGATCAGGATTTTGAGTAGCGTCATGTATACGCGCAGCGCATCTTTGAGAACGCTAGATAAGCTACCTAATAGGTGATAAATGCTCATACACCTCTGGCTCTCCATTGCCATCGTCTGAATAATCGTTATTGTAAAAGAGGCAATGCAGAATCTTCTTTTCAATACCGCACTAACGATCACTATTCGTTCTTTATAAGCGCAGGGAGAGCATTTTATTTCATGGATGCCATTGATCGACGAATCCTTGACCAGCTACAGCGTGACGCCAGCCTGACCAATCAAGCGTTAGCGGATGAGATAGGGCTCTCTCCCTCTGCCTGTTTAAAGCGGGTTAAGCGGTTGCGCGACGCGGGAATCATCGAGCGGGAGGTGGCGCTGCTCAACCCCAACACCTTGGGGCAGTGCCTACATATGGTGGTGGAGGTGACAATGGAGCGGGATAACAAGTCGCTCTACCAGCGCTTTTTGACATCCGCTCTGAGCGCACCGGAGGTTAAGCAATGTTACCAAGTGACCGGTGAGTGTGACTTTGTATTGATTGTGACGGTGGCTGATTTAGATGAGTACGACCGTTTCCTTGACCGAGTGCTCTATAGCGATGACAACCTACGCAAGTTCCGCACGTTACTGTCGCGTAAGCAGCATAAGTTTGAGACGTCGGTGCCGATATAAAATCTCGCTCTACATCGCGTGATTTACGCTACTGGAACGATGGGATACGTCAGCCAGCCGGTTGGCGGCTCATGACCCCGCCAGTGGGCAAGTACCGCCTGGCTGGCCGGGAATAACGGCGTGGGAAGCGCGCCGGCTCTGAACCAGCGCCATTGAGTAAATACTTCCGGCTCAAGCACCAATGCGTCAGCCTCCTGTTCCACGTTGGCGAGCACTGCCCCTGTTATGATAGAGGCTGCACTATTCAAGTTCTGGGTAACCGCCAGCAATTTTGGACGCTGCAGCTCGGAAATACCCGTTTCTTCAGCAACTTCGCGAACAGCCGCCGCTTCAAATGATTCTCCCGCATCAACATGGCCGCCGGGTAAACACCAGCATGGCGATTCACCGGGCTTATCGCGGTAGCCAAGCAGCACAGCGCCGTCAGGCCGGGCAAGAATAGCGCCAACACCGATAACAGGCTGTCCGGTATAACTCTCCATTTTTCTTTTATCTCTTGATGAAATTAGGGGTTATAGATCTTCTTCGTACTGAGATTAGCATTGACGCGGGCATTTCGTCTTTAGGCAAACGACCATTTGCCAAATGATGGTGTTGTTCATCTGGATCCATTCAAGCAATTACCCGCCAGGAATAAGCATACTCTGGCGAGACTTAATCCGGTTAGCTGACCTCATCGGTGGAATCCAAGCTGCGAATCCATGTAAATCTTTGATGGGCGCTCCGACCATTGATAAGTGAAACAACCGCCAAATACGCAACAAACTGAAAAACTAAAGCAACTTTAGCCAACTCAGCCATTTTAAACTGAACTAGGATTTTAATAAACGTCGCACAAGGAGGATACATATATGCAGAATGTAGACTATATAGAGACATTTCTTCCTGAAGATATCAAAACATTTTGCTACCTCAGGCAGTCAAAACTCACCTCAAAAATAGCTATCGAATCACTGAGCGGATTTAACAAAATCAGCAGCCAGGCACAGATAGCCGCATTAAATAACATGATCGATAAAATCAGTTTTTTTGAGGTAAAAGAAGTATATGCACCTGCTGCCAATTATGCTCTTTTCGATAATTACTTCCGCATACGCCGCATACAAAGTCGCAATATTGAGGCGGCTATAAAGTCTCATCTCCTGGCTTTTCGTAGCGCCATCATTGATGCTCAGCAGAATGGTTCGCAGCTTCCTCATGATGAGTGGCAACAGATAATGAGAATGCTTCCCCTGATTGTTGGAAAAATACTCGACCAAGACAACACTGACATAACTGGCAATCAAGAGGAGGCTCTTGCCCAATGAACACACATCTAAAGCGCTGGACAACAGGCCATCATCTTTTTATTTCTCTAATCCTGAATTCAACTAATAAGTGCAGCACCCGCGGTTTCTAGCGCTCCTGAATATTCTCCTAAGAACACCTGGGCTGGGGTTCGGTATCCCAGCCGCTTTCTGGGTCTATCGTTCAGCTTGTGAACAACGCGTCGCAGCTCTACATTAGTCACCTTCCGGAAGTCTGTACCTTTCGGAAAATACTGCCTGATCAGGCCGTTGGTGTTCTCGTTTGTCCCACGTTGGCCTGAGCAGTAAGGATCACAGAAATACACGGAGGCGCTAACCGCTTTTGCGACCGTCTCGTGGTCTGCAAACTCCGAGCCATTGTCTAGCGTGATCGTCTTCACCGCGCCCCGACGAGGCTTAAGTAACCGAACCATGGCTTTCTGCGTTAGTTCTGCCGTTACCTTTGGAAGACGTGCCGCCAACAAGTAGCCACTTCGTCGCTCTACCAACGTCACTATCCCCGCTTGCTTGTGCCCATAAAGCACCGTGTCGCCTTCCCAGTGACCGATGGTGAGGCGTCTTTCGATAGCAGGCGGCCGATGCTCTATCCCCACACGCTTAGGAATCTTGCCTAGTCCTGCGCTTTTGGCATTGGCACGATGTTTACTGCGACGCTTGGGCTGGCGGAGGTGTCGCCACAAATCGCCACCCTTGGCCTTATCGTCCCAGATCAACGAATAGACCCATTGATGACTCACCCCTATACCCGTCAACGGCGCCATAAAACCGCTAATCTGCTCTGGACTCCATTCTTCCCTAAGCCTGTCAGCTACGGCATTGATCAGGCTAGGGAGTCGCTTTGTCCACTTCCAAGCAGAGCGGCGTCTCTGATCGCTGTAACGCTGCGCTTTTGCGGGTTCATATCCCTTGGCACCTGAATTACGTCTCAGCTCACGGCTCACGGTACTGCTGTGAATGCCAAGCTGTTGAGCAATCTGACGTTGGCTCACCCCTACATCCCTGTGGGCAAAAATTTGATATCGTTGTGCCTGGGTCAGTTGTCGGTATCCCATACTCTGCTTCACTTTGGTCGGTAAGGCGGAGAGGGTACCGCTGCTGGCCCTCCTGCCTCTACCGTATGATCCAAAGTGCTGCAGTTATTCTATGAATTCAGGATTCAAGGGACTCTTATTAGTCTATCCCGCTTTGAAAACAACTTAAAAGCTGGAAACACCTCCAGGGCCAAAGGAGAGCTGTTGGATGCAGCAGCGCTTTTGGAGGTTTCGTCGTTTTCTATGAAATTTGCAGCGGATTTCAGCCGTGATAATTATATAAATGTGATTAGGCCCTCTATGCCAAATCGCTTCAGTGGATTGGACTCATCTGACCACAATGCGCTTGTAAGACAGATGAAAGCATTGCGGCCCTATTTTCTAGATCTTCCAGACGATCTTTCAGACGCGAAGGAGGCCTTCGATAATGCTCTAGCCAAAGCTTATGAAGCGCATGCATATGTCTGTGACCAGTTTGTACAAGAACAGACTAGCCTCCGAACAAAGGCATCGGCATCACCAGCCCGCGAAGTACTCAAAAATTTCAAAAGGAAGCGACTTTCAACTATTGATGCGGACTTATCGAAACTTTCAACTGAAGGAGTTCCCAATGAATAGCTTCTCTCGGGAAACAAAACTTCTTCATGAAAGCCTCAAGGTTTTAGAAGAAGGTTATAGTCACTTACCCAAGACAGAGGAGTCAAACGATCCTGTAAATATGTCAAGAATTTTGCGAGATGTCGCCGAGAGACTCCACGATAACTACCCCTACTTTCATCCTTACTATTTAGGCCAGATGCTTAAGCCTCCACATCACGTTGCCCGTTTGGCCTACCAGCTCGCTCTGCACATCAATCCCAATAATCATGCACTTGACGGAGGCATTGCCAGTTCTGCCATGGAAAAGGAGGCAGTGAAAGGTATAGCTGAAATGTTCGAGATTACCCACTACCTTGGTCATCTAACCAGTGGTGGAACAATGGCCAATCTTGAGGCTCTGTGGATTGCAAACCTGGAACATCCCGGAAAAGCTATTGCCGCGTCAGATCAGGCCCACTATACCCACCAGCGGATCAGTGGTGTATTGGGATTGGAGTTTAGGGAGATACCCAGCGACTCGATAGGGCGCATGGACATTCAAGCCTTGGATAAAATGCTTGGCGACGGAACAATAGGTACTGTCGTAGTAACGCTTGGAACAACAGGATTCGGCGCCATTGATCCATTATTTGAGGTGCTTCAGCTTCGGAAACACTATGACTTTCGGATACATGTCGATGCCGCATATGGCGGTTACTTCATGCTCGATGAATCTCTTGATGAGTCGATCAGGCGACATTTTAGCAGCATTCAGTTTACCGACTCTGTTGTCATCGATCCACATAAACATGGCCTGCAACCATACGGCTGTGGGTGCGTTCTATTTTCAGACCCTCTCGTAGGCAGACACTACCAGCACGAATCGCCATATACCTATTTCAGCTCAGATGAACTACATCTGGGAGAAATAAGCCTCGAGTGCTCTCGGGCAGGGGCCTCGGCAGTTGCCCTTTACGCGACAATGCAGGCGTTTCCATTAAAACCCGGAGGGGAATTGGGTCAACGCCTAGCCAGAAGTAGGCAGGCTGCACAGCGGCTTGTATCTCTTGTACACGCCGATTGTCGATTTCTCACTGCCTGGGTACCGGATCTGGATATTGCAGTTTGGATGCCCAAAGGGGCTAAAGCTAGTGAGGTGTCACAGTTATCCCAAGCCCTGTTACAGAGCTGTGCTACTCAGGAAATTCACCTAGCTCTGTTTCAGGTTCCAAAAGCTATGGTATCCATCCGAGCTCCAAAGCTGGAGTGGGATATAGACCATGTCACCTGCCTTCGTGCATGCCTCATGAAGCCTGAACACCTCAACTATCTCGACGAGATATGGCAGCGCATTAGCGCAGCCATGGATTGTGTTAGTAAATAAAGGAGACTCTTATGTCATTTATCGCTTTGGCGACTTCTGCTCGCGCTTTGGTCGACGACTTCAATGCTCGCGACTGGTCAGGAGTCATCGCACGCTGCGGTTACCAAGTTTGTTTTAAAGATATGGCTACTTCTAATGCCACCAGCGATATCCAAAAAAGCGTGGACAGTTTACAGCAATGGGTCAGCTCATTCCCTGATCTGAGAGCAACCCTCATTTCACATCATTTCGCTGAGAAAGTAGACATCGGTGAACTTCTGTTTGAAGGCCACCAGCAAGGCGGCTTTATAGTTGAGGATGGAAAGATACCTGCCACTGGCCGCAAGGTCTCCTGGGCTGCTTGCATTGTTATTGAGAAGCGACAAGAGAAGATCAGCGACATTCGCCTCTATTATGACCTGGGAACAATATTGGACCAACTTGCAACCCCCATCCCATCCCTTCCCACCCATTCGAGAAAAAGATTTGGAGAAGACAGTGACACGATCGATTCAAGACTTAAAGAAATTCAATCACGCTGGGCTGCAGATGGCTTCAATTTTGTTGAGTGGCGTGACCCTCCTGGGAAGAATTGGCCTCCTATCATTCACCCCGTCGATGAAGTCGTTTATCTGATCCAGGGAACATTGGTCTTTGTTGTTGATGGAGAATATATACGTGTCGAACCCGGGCAAGAGATATTTGTACCCGCAGGAGCTACACACACCGTCCATAACAATAGCGATTCGATGAACCACTGGTGTTATGGGTATCGCCTCAATAGTAATGACACGGCCAGCTTGAGGAAGAGATAGCTTATGCGAGTTTTAATAATCCTCAGCGAAGCTACACATATTCAGGGTAGTGATGGACTCAATCGTGAGACAGGTTATTGGTTAGAGGAATTTGCATTACCTTATCAATACCTGACGCAAAGAGGTATCGATATAACTGTGGCCACGCCCACCGGTAAGCTCCCCGTACCTGATCCAGCCAGTTTGGATGTCGATGGCGCTGGTGAATGCAAGAACTGGGAACAACCAGATCAGTTCCAGTATGGCTTACAACTTCACCGCCTTTTCAAGGACGAACGGATGTTTGCTTCTCTTGCTGATCTTTCAAGTACTGATCTAAACGCCTACAAAGGGGTTTTTGTGCCTGGTGGTTATGCCCCGATGGTCGACTTAGCTAGTAATAAATCTGTAGGCAGGGTGTTATGGCATTTTCATTGCCGGGGGCTTCCAACAGCTTTATTTTGCCATGGCCCAATAGCCCTACTTAGTACGGGGAGGACTCAAAAAGGCTTTGCGTATGAAGGATATGCAGTTACTGCATTCAGCCAACAGGAGGAAGCTGACACGGAGCTAGGGCGAGTTATTGTGCAAGATGCCCCAACTGCTTTGACCCAAGCTGGCTGCCTTTACCGCAACGGGGGGAGCTGGAGTTCCTTTACCGTCAAGGATCGTGAGCTGGTCACGGGCCAAAACACTCAGTCTACGCATGCGGTGATGCAGACTTTCTATACCTTACTTAAGGAAGCTTAATGATGAGTAAATTATTCATATATGGTGGAGAGCTTTATAACGGACTCGGAGACCCCGCGACCAATAACACCGGGATACTCGTTGAGCAAGGTATCATCATGCGCATGGATATCCACCCCACTGAGCTTGAGTCGATGCTAGAAAACCCTTCAATCCATACCATTGATGCTACTGATCGATGGATTATGCCAGGACTTATCGACGGACATTGCCATCTCACTTTCGGGCATCCTAGCTGGGGCCAGGCTCTACCCGATGGCAGCACTTCGAGAGTAGAACTGTGTACGTTACGGGCAATAGAAAATGCCAAGGCAGTGCTGGCCTCCGGCGTAACCGGCATCTCAGTTCCTGGAGGTGCTTGGTTCGCTGACGTCGCGGTTCGTGATGCAATCAATCTTGGAGTAACTCAAGGGCCACGTATTTTTGCTGGGGGGCGATTTATTTCGACATATGACACCATCGCCGATCCAGACCCTTCCTCTATCGGCACTCCAGAACATGGCATCGGAATTCTCGCAAACACCAAAGAAGAGATGGTCGCGGAAGTAAGACGCCAAGCCAAAAATGGCGTGGATCTCATCAAAGTTGGAGATAGCCCCTGGGGTAATGAACAGATGATTTCACTGGTGGAGCTGCAAGCCATCACGGACGAAGCTCACCGTCGCAACAAACGGGTAACGATTCACGCTCGTGGCGCTGGTTCAACTCGTATTGCTGCAGAAGCTGGAGTCGATTGGATCATGCATGCAGACTATGCACGTGCAGAAGAACTGGTAACTGTCGCCGAGCGGGGAACACCAATAATGCCTACCCTTGCCGCTCTGGAAGTGATCTGCCGCCATGGGGCAGAGTACGGTATCCCCCAACCCATCATTGATCAGGTTCGACTAAACCGAGACTGCGCCATCGCCATGCTCGAGTTGAGTAGAGAGTATGGAATAACCCTGCTTTGCGGGACGGACACCGGAAACAGCCAAATCATGCAATACGGAAAGTACCATGCGCTGGAAATGGACTTGCTGATGGAATATGCCGGCCTATCGCCTCAGGAGGCCATCAAGGCAGCCACAAGCGACAACGCCTTGACCTTAGGCTTGGAAGGGAAGCTAGGCGCGCTTGCCCCAGGCTATATGGCTGATCTTATCGTAGTGAACAAGGATCCTGCAAAAGGATTTGCTTCTATTCATAATCCTCAGAACCTTGAGCATGTCGTGAAGGCTGGTGAGCTTACTCAACTGATACCATTCCGACATGGGCACCAGGGGGCCTCATGACGGTCTCTCAGAATCTGGAGGATAACGTTACGTTCCGTACGATCGTCCTTATGCTTGGTGTGGCAGTCATTGGCTCTAACGCGTTCCTCATGAGTCCCATTCTGAATGATATAGCCCACTCACTGAGGGCCAGCGTTGCTCAGGTAGCCTGGGCTGTGTCTGCTTACGGCGGCTCAACGGCAATGGCTGGGCTGTTTCTGACAGGGTTAGCTCAACGCCTCGAGTATCGCCTGACGCTTCAATTGTCAGGCTGCACTCTAGCGGCAGGCATTCTTGCCTCAGGGCTAGCAACCGACTGGGCGATACTGATTTTAGCCCAGTCGTTGGCTGGCGTGGGAGCGGGCATAATGCTGCCAACACTGTACTCGATGACGGCGATTATTGCCCCTAAAGGGCATGAATCAGCCACACTGGGGAAGGTCATCACTGGGTGGTCTTTAGCTATGGTGGCCGGTGTTCCATTGAGCGCATTTGTTTCAGACTTACTATCATGGCGCTACGCCTATTATTTAGTCTTCCTCCTGACCTTCCTTGCCACTCTGGGCTTTTCTCGTCTTCCTCCAGGGAGGGCAAGCGTCGCGGGTGGATCCACAACACTGGTTCAGGCCTTGGCCATCCCAGAAGCAAAATCAACATTGATGATCAGCTTCCTATATATGGTGAGCTTCTATGGCACGTACACATTTCTTGGAAGCCAAGTTCAGCAAGGATTGGATCTAGCAGCGGCTCATGCAGGCTTTGCGGTATTGGCCTACGGTCTTGGGTTTGGCTTGGCTGGTATGTGTGGGAGCCTTCTCGATATTTGGACACCTCAGAAATTAATCAGAACCGTCCTCCTGGCCATTGCTGGCATCTACCTGGGGTTTCTACTCCTAGCTCAGCAATATTGGAGCTTGGTACTAGGGTGTATGCTTTGGGGCATCGTCAACCAGATAGGACTCAACTGCCTAGTTTCTATTCTCACGCAGCTCGATGAACGGCAACGGGTGCGGCTTATGGGAATATATAGTGCCGTGGCCTACGGAGGAACCATGGTGGCAGGAATTACTTTCGGTTGGTTGTACCAATTGGGGCAATTCCCCATACTGCTTCTGACCGCAGCAGCCCTATGCCTGACCGCTTTTCTAATCAGTGTTTGGCAGTGCGGTGGCTTTGTGAGGCTTGGCCAACCGCCCTGGTGAACCAGCCAACATATTTGTGACGCGCTTCCCTCGGCAATCAGATTCGATGCGTTATAATCTGGCACGCATCCTAATCAAAGATGCTAGGCTTTAGGTTGATGTCCTGATCCAAGGATGATGACTATGCGGAACGTCAGCTCCAGTCCGGTTCGCGGAGATGATTACGAGAAATATATTCCAGGCGAAATGGCACTTAGCTCATCCAATTCACAATTGGGGAGTTATTATGTCGGCTGGCACACTCAGCCCCGCGATCCCGAGGAAAGCTTACGCCCTGCCACAGAAGAACATCAATTCGTTTTGTATAGCGCTAACGAGGAAATTGGTGAGTATCAGTACAATAATGGCGGTTGGCGTACTTATCGAAAGCGAAAACATGACTGGTTTATCGCGCCTGCACTAGAAAACCAGATTTACTGGAAACCGCACTCTGGAGAAGCGAGTCAAACACCCTGTATTTGCCGAATACACTTGTCACCTGAACTTCTTCACTTAAAGGCAATTGAATGCTTTGGCCAGGCGAACCCTGTTATCCGAGTCGGCCATCGCATGAACATTCAGGATCCCGTAATGACCGGTTTGGCGTGCGGGCTCAAGGATGCATTGGCTTCTCCTTCAGCTATTTCATCACTTTATGTAGAGCAAACGCTTAACTTGTTTGCACTACATGTTTTGAAACGATATAGCAGCGTTGAAAAAAAGGAAATCTCCAAAAAACCTAGGTTATCTCGGGCACGACGTAGAGAGGTGATTGATTTTATTCAGGCCAATTTAGCTAATGATATTTCGCTTGACGAACTAGCCAAAGTGGCTTGCCTTAGCAAATATTACTTTATTCATGCTTTTAAAACCACTTTTGGTATGACACCTCTTCAATATGTCATCGCTCAGCGCATTCACAAAGCATCACAGCTACTGATAACTACGGAACTGCCTATTGGATTGATCTCCGAGCGTTGCGGGTTTAATAGCGCTTCATCTTTCTCAAAGACATTCTCTCAAGTTGTCAAGGCCACTCCAAGAGATTATAGAGCCAAATGTTCAGTATATAAGCCGGATTTCTCATAGCTTTCACCACTAGCTTTTCATAATCCCCAGGCTCAATTCGGTTCATTCAACACCTCAACATCGACCATATGGGTATTTCGCCCTACGCGTTTAAGGTCAGCCCAAGCGGCTTCAGGCGTCGCGATTTTGAGGGGCCGACCAATATCTTTCATGCGCCCCATCAGCTCGGTGACTGGGCGGCGTGTATGGGTGAACTCGATGGTGCCATAAGGTGTGCGATAAGTGCCCTTTCGGCCGGTGGTCATAACAGTCAGTCGATCCACCGGAATCTGTGAGATAGCGCCATATTCAGATAAAGCCGACTCTAAGGAGACGTAACTATATTCGCCGCGCCGCATGGCCCGGGCGATACGCTCCAGTCGATAAGCGTCTGGAGTTCGAGACAGGGTATAGCGATAGATACCCCGCGCAACACTTTCCAGCACTCCATGACGACGGAGGCGGTTCACCCCTTCCTGTAGCGTTTTCGAGTTATCTTCATGGAACAGCTTGGCGAGATCTCGCAACGTGAAAATAGTGCGCCCCTGGCGATCCCATGCATCCAAGCGTTGGCGGGCGACCATATGATTCATAAGTGAACACCTAGACTATATATACATAGCATAGATGTACACTTAAATGCCTTCAAGCCACTTTTCGTTCACGCCGTCAGGCCAATCCCCCGAAGGATGACCGAGGTGACTGACTGCACGGCTTTTTCAAACTGCAGGTCGTCAAGCGGTTGGTCGTCGTTGAGCAGGTAGATCTGGTAGTCGAAGTCGGCGTAGTGCTGGGTCGACGCCCAGATCATGTAGAGCAGATAGGAAGGCTCGACGGGATTGATCTGGCCCGTGTCGATCCATTCACGAATCTTGGCCTCCTTGAGCTTGGCCCATTCGTAAAGGTTGTCGCGCAGGCACTCTTTAAGGATCGGTGCACCCTGCATCACCTCGGCGGCCCAGACCTTGGAACCGTGGGCGCGGTTACGCGAGTGGTTCATCTTGGCGCGAATGTAGCTGGAGAGCACCACGCGGGGATCGTCATAGAGCTCAAAGCACAGCGCGTCCTGCTTCCATACCTCCAAAAGCTCCAGCAGCACTTCCTGATAGAGGGCTTTTTTGGTCGCAAAGTAATAGTGCACATTGGATTTGGGAATGTCGGCCAGCTGGGCGATATCGCCCATGGAGGCGCCGGCATAGCCCTTTTCAGCAAACAGCTGTTCCGCCGCCTGAAGAATCTTTTTCACGTTGGTTTGCCGAATTTCGTCCTGAGTTCTTGCCACGCTGTCCTCGTCCCTTTTACGCCTGAAGTACGCACCAAAAAAAGCACCACCGCCGGGCGATGGTGCTGAGAAGATGTCCTAGTTACCCCAGGACGTCAACTCTGATTGGCCGGGAACGAGAACTCGGCCTGGGTCGCTTCACTGACCGACGGCCAGCGCTGGGACACCGCCTTGCGGCGGGTATAGAAGCGCACCGAGTCAGGCCCGTAGGCATGAAGGTCGCCAAACAGCGAGCGCTTCCAGCCGCCAAAGCTGTGATACGCCACAGGCACTGGCAGCGGTACGTTGACCCCGACCATGCCCACTTCAATACCGTCGGTAAAGCGGCGGGCGGCTTCGCCATCGCGGGTGAACAGGCAGGTGCCGTTGCCGTACTCGTGGTCGTTGATCAGCTGCATGGCGTCGTCCAGGCTGCCCACCCGAACAACGCAGAGTACCGGCCCGAAAATCTCTTCCTGGTAGATACGCATCTCGGCGGTGACGTTATCGAACAGGCAGCCGCCGACAAAGTAACCCTCTTCATGGCCCGGCACTGTCAGCTTACGCCCATCGGCGACCAGCGTGGCTCCGGCACTCACGCCGTCCTCGATAAAGCTCAGCACTTTATCGCGGTGCTCGGCGGTGACCAGCGGCCCCATATCCAGGCCTTTCTCGGTGCCCGGGCCCACTTTGAGGTGGGCGATTTTGGGCAGCATGGTTTCCACCAGTCGATTGGCGGTCTCATCGCCCACGCATACGGCGACCGAGATCGCCATACAGCGCTCGCCGCAGCTGCCATATGCCGCGCCCATCAGGGTGTTGGCGGCGTTTTCCAGATCGGCATCCGGCAGCACCACGGCGTGGTTTTTAGCGCCGCCCAAGGCCTGCACACGCTTACCGGCGGCGGAGCCACGGGTATAGATCGCCTCGGCGACCGGGGTGGAGCCGACAAACGAAATGGCTTTGACGGCCTTGGCATCGAGCAGCGTTTCCACCGCTTCGCGCCCGCCGTGCACCACGTTCATCACACCGTTGGGGAGCCCGGCTTCCTGGAGCAGTTCCGCCACCGCCATGGCCGCGGAGGGGTCTTTTTCCGACGGCTTGAGGATAAAGGTGTTACCGCAGGCAATCGCCATCGGGTACATCCACAGCGGCACCATGGCGGGGAAGTTGAACGGGGTAATGCCCGCCACCACGCCCAGAGGCTGGAAGTTGGACCAGGCATCGATGCCCGGCCCGACGTTGTGGGAATACTCACCCTTCAGCAGCTCCGGCACGCCGCAGGCGTACTCGACGTTCTCTATACCCCGTTTGAGCTCGCCCATGGCGTCTTCAGGGGTTTTGCCGTGCTCTTCGCTGACCAGCTGCACCAGGCGGTCGGCGTTATCTTCGAGCAGCTGCTTGAAGCGGTACATGACCTGGGCGCGCTTGTTGGGTGGCGTATCGCGCCAGGCGGGAAACGCCGCCTGGGCGGCGGCAATCGCGCGTTCCACGTCGGCAGCATTAGCATCCGCCACCTGGCGGATCACCTTGCCCGTTGAGGGGTTAGTCACGTCCAGCGTGCGCTGACTTTCGATCAACTCACCGTTAATCAGGTGGGAAACAACACTCATGTTTTACTCTCCGAAATAACCTATGCCAGCGAATCCAGGGTGGTCGCCACCGCGTCGAACAGGCGCTCGAGTTCGGCCTCGGTAGTGCCAAACGGAGGGCCGAACTGCAGCGTGTCGCCGCCGTAGCGCACGTAGAAGCCCGCCTCCCAAAGCGCCATGTGCGCGTCGCGGGGACGAATCGTGGGATCGCCATCGCGGGGGGCCAACTGAATCGCCCCGGCCAGACCGTAGTTGCGAATATCGACAATATGGTTGCGCCCTTTCAGGGCGTGCAGCTTCTGCTCAAAGGTAGGCGCGATGGCCTTCACCTGGGCGGGGAAGTTGTCACGCTCCATCATGTCAAGCGCAGCGAGCCCCGCCGCACAGGCCACCGGGTGGGCGCTGTAAGTATAGCCGTGGGGGAATTCAACCGCGTGCTGGGGGCCGCCCGCGTGCATAAAGGTATCGAAAATCTCGCTGGAGGCGATCACCGCGCCCATGGGGATGGCGCCGTTGGTGATCTGCTTGGCAACGTTCATGATATCCGGCGTCACGCCAAAGGCCTCGGCACCTGTGGTGGCACCACTGCGCCCGAAGGCAGTGATCACCTCGTCGAAGATCAGCAGGATATCGTGGGCGGTACATATCTCACGCAGCCGATCCAGGTAGCCTTTGGGGGGCACAATCACCCCCGCCGAGCCTGACATCGGCTCGACAATCACCGCCGCAATGGTCGAGGCGTCGTGCAGCGCGATTTGATCGAGCAGCGCATCGGCAAGCTCGACGCCGGTTTCCGCCTGGCCACGCGTATAGGCGTGGCCCGCTTGCAGGGTATGCGGTAGGTGCGTGACGTCCATCAATGGGCCGTAGTGTTTCCGGTTGGGGCCAATACCGCCCAGGCTAGTGCCGCCAATGTTGACGCCATGGTAGCCCTTGGCACGGCCGATCATGCGGGTTTTCTCTGGCTTGCCTTTCAAGCGCCAGTAGGCCTTGGCCATTTTGACCGAGGTATCCGCGGCTTCTGAGCCTGAGTTAGTGAAAAACACATGGTCGAGCCCGGCGGGCGTGAGGCTTGAGACCTTTTCCGCCAGCTTGAACGCCAGCGGGTGGCCAATTTGGAAGCCAGGGGCAAAGTCGAGGGTGCCTAGCTGCGCTGCAACGGCTTTTTGGATCTCTTCGCGGTTGTGGCCCGCACCACAGGTCCATAGGCCGGAAAGCGAATCAAACAGCTTACGGCCCTGGTCGTCGATGTAATAGCGACCTTCCGCTCCGGTAATCACCCGCGGGTTGGCACGAAAGTCCCGATTCGAGCTAAACGGCATCCAGTAATGCTGATTAAGCGCGGCATTAGGCGAGTGATCTTCAACAGCATCCGCAGAAGCCTGCGGGGATGTTTTGCTTTTTAGTCCAAACATGGTGTCCAGCTCCATCGCTATAAGGCATCACCTCAGCATGGCTGACTAAACACGTTTGTAAAATTATGCTTTTCTTTTGTTCACGTTAGAAAATCCATACGCAAAAAAGCTGTTTCAGCATCCTAGTCGCTTGACGCTGATCACCAAATTGCCTAATTGTTATATTTATACGAATAAATACTAATAATACAGGTCACGCCCCACAGTGCATTGCACTGCTCACAAATTTCTTACAACTGAAGGGCTTACTCACTATGAAGTATTTAACTCCGCACAAACTAGCGCTCTACGGTGGCATAATTTTCAGCTTTTTAATGCTGGAAAGCCCGGTCATTATGCTGGCTAACCGAATAGAACCCATGGTACTGGGCATTCCGTTTCTTATTGTCTGGAACCTATTTTGGTGGTTTGTGTTAACAGCACTTTTTTTGGTGGCGTACTTTACCAACTGGGGTAGCCCAGCACCCAATGCCAAGCACGCCATTAAACAGCCATAAAGGGGGATAACGTATGACCGGCAGCTTATTAATTATCGCGGCTTTTATGATTATCCCCTTGATAGTTGGGGTTTTATCAGCGCGTCAATCGCAGGAAACCAGTGAAGATTTTTTCGTACAAGGCCGCGCCATGGGCAGCATCGCTGTGTTCTTCACCGTGGCGGCAACCTGGTGGAGTGCTTTTGCTTTCTTGGGCTCTAATGCCACATTTTATACCAACGGCCCGGTATTTCTTACCGCGCTGGCCTGGAACCTGCTATTTGGCTTTATGTATTACTGGATTGGCAAGCGGGTGTGGTTTTTAGGCAAGCGGTTCAACTACTTAACACCTTCGGATTTAATCGGTGATTTTTATAATAGCGAAGCCCTGCGCATTACCGTGGCCGCTATTACTCTTATTTTCACTATCCCTTATTTACAGATTCAGCTAACCGGTGGGGCATACTTAATTGAAGTGGCCTCCGGTGGGTTGATTCCGTTCTGGCTGGCAGCGCTGCTGTTCTACTTCATTATCATTATCTACGTATGGATTGGCGGCATTCGCGCTATCGCCTGGACCGACGTGATTTATGGCGCCCTGTTGTTCTTTGGCATGATGTACGCTGGTTACTACATTTCTTCCCAAGTGGGTGGCCCGGCGGCGCTTTTTAGCCAGTTACAACAGTCCTCTCCAGAACATCTCACTATGCCAGGGCCTAACGGCACGATGGGCTACCCCATGTGGTTCTCGCTCTTTGTCGTAACCGCCATTGGTGCTTTTATGGGGCCACAAATTTGGCTACGCATGTATTCGGTGAAAAGCGGTAAGCTATTTAACTTAATGCCATTTCTACTGGGCTTGGCGGCCTTTGCCTATGTGGGATCGGTGCTATCTGGCTACTCTGGGGTCTTGCTTGAGCCCGATGTAGACAACCCTGACCAAATCCTGCCCATTATGCTGATGGAGTATGCGCCTTACCTGCTCGCTTCACTGATTATGGCCGCCGGGGCTTCAGCCGCCATGTCGACTGCTAATTCACAGATCCACGCGGTTTCCACCGTAGTGACGATGGATATCTACAAGCGCTATGTGAATCGTGAAGCAAGCCAAGCACGTATTGTTTTTATTGGCCGCTTATCACTGGTGGGCTTTTCCCTCGCCGCTTACATCATGGCGCTCACCGTGCCCGGAGTACTAGTGACGATTGGCATTGCCGCTTTGGCGGGCACCGCACAACTGGTGATTCCCACCATCGGCGCTATCGCCTGGAAAAAAGCCCACCCTACTGCTGCGCTTGCTGGCTTGTGGGGCGGCGTTGCCTGTGTGCTACTGATGACCTTTGGGCCGCTAAGCGCTCCTTGGGGTTTCCATGCAGGCATCTGGGGCTTATTGCTAAATACCCTGCTGTTTGTTGGCCTAAGCCATGCGCTGCATCGTCGCGATACAGCGGTAGTGGAGCGCTTTACCCAGGCACGCTACGACTATGATGCTGAGTACCACCCCGAGCGGTTACCTGCCTACACGCAGGAAACGGCCTCTATCGACAGCTACAAATGATCGCTAACGACAACCAAGGAGTGTGTTGATGGCTCAAGCCCCTGTTCCAACCTCCAGGCGCCGACCCAAGCTCGCCGAGCTGATCAGCGATGATATCAAGCGCTGGATTGCCGCCGAGTCGCTTGGGGAAGGTGATCGCCTGCCTAACGAAAAAGCCCTGATGGAGCTTTATGGCAGTGCCAAAGCCACGGTGCGCGAAGCACTGAAGATTCTGGAGGTTGAGGGGCTTATTACCTTAAAAACCGGGCCTAAAGGAGGCGCGGTAATCAATCAGCCGGGCATGGAGCCCGCCAGCCGCATGCTGCGTAACTTCCTGCATTTTCAGCAGTTGGATGGCAAGCAGGTTTACCAGTTGCGCAAACTATTGGAAGTCGAGCTGGCAGCATCGGTAGTAGGCAGACTGACAGAGGACGATTACCAGCAGCTTGAAGCCAATATGACGGCCTGCAGTTGCTGCGGCGGTGAGGAGGACCACCGGCACCAGCGGTTTTTGGAGCTGGAGTTCCACCAATTACTGGCCCGCGCCTGCCCTAACCCTTTGCTAGCGTTTATATGCCAATTTTTAAACGACATGCTGCGCGACTTGGTGGTGATCAAAAAGGCCTACGTGCCAGAGCGTAAACAGTTCGACCACGCCAACCAGAATTACCACCGACAACTGGTGGAGGCTTACCGGGCCGAAGATACCCTGCGTGTACGCCAGATCATGACCGAGCATATGGCGGACGCAGAAAGCCATATGAGTGCACTGGAAGCGGAAATGGCGGCACAAATGCTGATAAGCAGTGACTTTCTGTACCCCCACAATCATCGCTCCAAGCTACACGACTTATTGACAGATAACGTTGCACCCTAGCGCTGCGTTTGACCCTGCGAGGACACCAAGATGAACACCTACGTGAACCCAACTACCAATATCACTGATCTACGCACCGACAGCGACCGCCTTTGGCAGTCGCTAATGGAGATGGCAACGTTAGGCGCCACCGCTAAAGGTGGGGTTAACCGCCAAGCGCTTACCGATTTAGAGCGCCAGGGGCGTGATCTATTTATTCAATGGTGTCGGGCAGAGGGCTGCACGATTCGCATCGATAATATCGGCAATATCTTTGCCCGCCGGGAAGGCAGCGACCCCACCGCCAAAGCGGTGATGGCGGGCAGCCATTTGGATAGCCAGCCCACCGGCGGCAAGTACGACGGCTGCTTCGGCGTACTCTCTGGCCTGGAAGTGATCCGCACCCTTAACCAGCACAACATCACCACAAAAGCACCCGTTGAAGTAGTGGCCTGGACCAATGAAGAGGGCTGCCGCTTCGCTCCTTGCATGATGGGCTCTGGTGTCTTTACCGAGGCGCTTGAGTTTGATGCCATGATGGCGCGCACTGACGCCGACGGCGTCACGGTCAGCGATGCCTTGGACGCCATTCACTACCGCGGCAACGACAGCGTCTCGCCGAGTGAGATCAGCGCCTACTTTGAGCCCCACATTGAGCAGGGGCCAATCCTGGAAGATACCGACACCACTATTGGCGTGGTTATCGGCGGACTGGGGCAAAAGTGGTTTGATTTAACCCTAACCGGGCTTGAAGCTCACGCAGGCCCTACGCCGATGAACCTGCGCCGCGACGCCATGATGGGTGCTGCGGAAGTTACCCAAGCGCTCAACCGCATTGCCCAAGAGCACCAGCCTCATGGCCGAGGCACGGTCGGCTGCATGACGCTGCACCCTGGTTCGCGCAACGTGATTCCCGGCCAGGTCAAAATGACATTGGATATGCGCCACTGGGAACCAGAAGCGCTTGAAACCATGGGCCAAGCAGTCACCGCAGCCGTTGAGGAGATTTGCCAACGCCATGGGCTTGAATACCTTCTGGAACCCACCGCCAACTTTGCTCCCGAATTCTTCGATAAGGAATGCGTAGATGCGGTTCGCCAGGCAGCGGAAAAGCTCAACCTCTCCCATATGGATATCATTAGCGGCGCAGGCCACGATGCAATGTTTGTCGGCCGCGTGGCCCCCGCCGCAATGATCTTTATTCCCTGCAAGGATGGTATCAGCCACAACGAAATTGAGAGCGCCACCGCGGAGCACGTTCACTCAGGCTGTAACGTTCTATTACACGCCATGCTAAATGCGGCGGGCGTTAAGGAAAGCGTATAACCATGGCTGAAACGTTTGACACTCTAACAGCCGTTACCGCACTGGAGCGTTTTGGCGAGGGATCGCTCTCGCCGGAGGCACTGGTGGATGACTGCTTGGGGCGGATTGCCCGCGATAACCCCAAGGTAAATGCGTTTACCTGCGTTAACGAGGTAGAGGCCCGGCGTTTGGCGGAAAAATCCGCACAGCGCTGGCAGGCAGGTGCACCGCTTGGCCCGCTGGACGGCATTCCCGTCACCATCAAGGATTTGACGCTGACCAAAGGGCTGCCTACGCGCTTGGGGTCGACGACCACTGCACCGGATGGCCCCTGGGAGGTAGACGCTCCTATCAGCCGCCATCTACGCAGTGCCGGAGCCATCGTGATCGGCAAAACCACCTCGCCAGAGTTTGGTTGGAAAGGCGTTACCGATAATCCGCTGCACGGCATTACCCGCAACCCCTGGAATATAGAACTTACTCCGGGCGGCTCGTCAGGGGGTGCTGCCGCGGCATCCGCGCTCAATCTGGGCTTGTTGCATCAGGGCAGCGACGCGGGCGGTTCTATCCGTATCCCTTGCAGCTTTACCGGCACCTTTGGCATTAAGCCAACCTTTGGCTGGGTGCCCCAGTGGCCCGCCAGCGCTATGAGTACGCTCTCCCACCTCGGCCCAATCACCCGCACTGTGACGGATAGCGCGCTAATGCTCAACGTGATGGCGCAGCCGGATCCTCGGGATGGCTACTCCGGTAATCCACATGGACCAAACTGGCTAACCCCGCCCCCTGTTGATCTACGCGGCTGGCGCATCGCCTTTAGCGCCAACCTGGGCTATGTGGAGGTAGCGCCGGATATTGCTCAGCGGGTAGAAGAAGCCGTTGCCCATCTCGAAGAGCTGGGTGCAACGGTTGAGCGGGTTGATCCTGGCTTCAGCGATCCGCTTAGGACATTCAACAAGCTCTGGTTTGCAGGTGCCACTCAAGCACTCGAAAAACTGGACGAACAGCAGCAGGCAGCGCTCGACCCAGGGTTTCTGGATATCGCTCGACGTGGGCAGGATGTATCGCTTTCCGACTACCTCGCCGCGCGGCGCGAGCGTAGCGAATTGACGGCCCACATGGCGGCGTTTCATCAGCAGTATGATTTGCTGGTCACGCCCACCATGCCGATTGCGCCATTTGCTGCGGGCCACAACGTGCCACCGGGTGGAGCCCACCGCGATTGGATGGACTGGACGCCATTCAGCTACCCCTTCAATCTCACCCAGCAGCCCGCCGCCTCGCTGCCTTGCGGGCTGGATAGCCAGGGGCTACCGGTGGGGCTACACCTTGTGGCAGGCAAATACCAAGACCTTAAGGTGCTACAGGCTGCCCAGTTGCTGGAACGTTATCTGCCCCTGCTAACGCCGCCTTCTCTGGCTTAAAATGTTAAGCGTTCATGGTGCAATGATGACAGGCACGCAACGCGTGCCTGTTGTATAGCATCAACTTTCGGTTGCGGTTAATCACTTCACTCAACACTCAATCGTATTAACCGCCAACCCGCCTTTCGAGGTTTCTTTATATTTATCCTGCATGTCAGCGCCCGTATCGCGCATGGTGCGGATCACTTTGTCCAACGAAATAAAGTGTTGGCCATCACCCCTTAGTGCCATTTGCGCCGCGTTAATAGCTTTTATCGACGCGATGGCATTGCGCTCGATGCAGGGTACCTGGACTAGACCGCCGACAGGATCGCAGGTTAGCCCCAGGTTATGCTCCAGGCCTATTTCAGCGGCGTTTTCTACCTGCGCCACCGTACCACCCATCAATTCGGCAAGGCCTGCGGCCGCCATCGCACAGGCAGAGCCAACTTCCCCTTGGCAACCTACCTCAGCACCCGAGATCGAGGCGTTTTTCTTGCATAGAATGCCCACAGCACCCGCCGCCAGCAGGAAGTCGACGACGTCTCGTTCGCTGGCCCCTTCGCGAAAGTGCATGTAGTAATGCAATACCGCCGGGATAATACCCGCGGCACCATTTGTCGGCGCCGTCACCATACGCCCACCCGCGGCATTTTCTTCATTGACCGCCAGCGCATAGAGGTTGACCCAATCCATCGCCGACATCGTCGTGGTAATCACTGAGGGATTTTCATCAACCGCCTGCAATCGTTGATGCAGCAAACGCGCCCGCCGACGAACATTAAGCCCGCCGGGCAACACGCCTTCGGCCTCAAGCCCTTTGTTCACACAGGCTTTCATCGCCTCCCAGATATCGCAAAGCCCCTTGCGGATCTCGGCCTCACTGCGCCAGGCGCGCTCGTTTTCGAGCATCAACTCACTAATGCGCAAGCCGCTTTCCTGGCACATGGTCAACAAGTCGGCGGCGGTCTGGAAGTCATAGGGAAGCTTAGTGGTATCGCTATCCAATTGGCCTTGCTCTGCCTGGGCCTGATCCACCACAAACCCACCGCCTACCGAGTAGTAGGTATTCTGATACAGCTCAGCGCTGTGTCCATGTGCGATCAGCCGCATGGCGTTGGGGTGATGGGGCAGGCTTTCCTCGAACAGCTGCATGTCTCGCTGCCACTGAAAGGGCACGCTGTAATGGCTGTTCAGGAGCAGCACCTCAGAGGCTTTTAACGCATTGATAGAGGGCGCAATAACATCTGGGTCGATATCATCTGGCCTTTTCCCCATCAGGCCCATGATCACGGCGTGATCGGTGCCATGGCCAACTCCCGTGGCGGAGAGAGAACCGAAGAGGTGCACCTCCACGCGAGTTACTTCGTTCAACAGTTTCTTTGCCTCAAGCTCACCGATGAAGTCAAAAGCGGCCCGCATAGGGCCGACTGTATGCGAGCTCGATGGTCCGATGCCGATCTTAAAAAGATCGAAAACACTAATTGACATGCTTATCTACCTTCCAGAGGTGTTGTCATTATCTGACTAGCGGTCAAAAACTACGGTGCGGTTGGCATGCAGGAAGACACGTCGCTCCACATGCAGTGTAACGGCCCGAGCAAGCGTCAAACACTCGACATCACGCCCCTTGGCCACTAAGTCTTCCGGATAGTCGGTATGGCTGACGGGCTCGACCCCTTGGGTAATGATCGGCCCTTCGTCGAGGTCATCGTTAATGTAGTGAGCGGTCGCCCCCACTAGCTTGACCCCCTTCTCATAGGCCTGATGATAAGGGCGAGCCCCTTTGAAACCTGGCAGCAGCGAGTGATGAATATTGATCGCTTTCCCCGTTAACTTTTTGCACATGCCACTTGAGAGCACCTGCATATAGCGCGCGAGAATGACCAGTTCAGCGCCGGCTGCTTCTATTTCGTCCCAGACTTGAGCCTCTTGCTCTGGCTTGGTTTCGGGGGTGATCGGCAAATAACGGTAAGGAATATCATGCCATTCGGCCAGGGACGCCAAATCTGGATGGTTGGAGACAATGGCGCGAATATCGATGGGCAATTGACCAATGCGATAACGATACAGCAAGTCGTTGAGGCAATGATCGGCCTTGGACACCATGATCACCACCGGCATCCGCGTTTCGGGTGCCGTCAGCTCGAAACTCATTGAGAAGTCAGCGGCCCGCTCGGCAAATCCCGATTGAAAAGCCTCAGCATCGAACGCCTCGTCTTCCGGCCGAAACTCGGTGCGGATAAAAAAGCGATCGCTTAGTCGATCATCAAACGACTGCTGCTCGGTGATGTAACAGCGCTGCTCTTTTAAAAAGCGCGTGACAACATCGACCGTGCCAAGCCTACTGGCGCACTGAGCCGCCAATATCCAACGGTTATTTTTATCTTGCATAGTAGGCTCCCCCCAGTGAAGAAAGAGTGGACGCCGGCATTTGCCGGCGTCCACTCATCAGTCTTTAACGCCGATGGCATACTCTTCGCCCGCATCAAGCAGCCAGCGATAGAGGTAATCGGCGAAGCTACGGCGCAATACCAACTCCCAACGGTCCTCGGCAGGGCGACGCAGGATCAGATTACTTTTAGCAAAGACTGTGGTGACGCCTTTGCCAACGGGGAAGGCCGCAGGATGCACGTCATAAGGTGCCGATTTCATCAGAAGCTCCGTGGCGGCGTCGCCTTCAAGCTCAATCAACGTCTGGCCACCGCTGGCGTTGACGATGGCATAGTGAGCATCGCCCAGCGCCTCGCGCAGTTTTGCTTCCAGGGAAAACTCTTCGCCACCGGGGACAATGACGAGCCATTCGTCCGGTGAGAGCCACTGGGCAGAACGCTCGCCGCTTTGATCCTGGCTAAGCGTATTAGGGCGTGCCGGCAGGCCAAAGCCGAGGACTTGCCGAACTGCTTCATCAAGCACAATGGCACCACCGCGCAACATCACATGGCCTAACATGGCGCGCTCGCGCATCACCACGCGACTACGGTCTGAAACGCTAGGGCGGCCAGTACGATGATACGACCAAGCCAGTGGAGACTCTGTCAGCACATCGGCAGTGGGGCGAACATCATACATATTGGTGCCGGTTAGCGTATTTGCAGATGTGTGTTCAGACATGCTGGCGCTCTCCCTTGGGGTCGTAAAAGATAGGGCTGACGATTTCGGCGGCATGAGTCTTGCCATCGCCCATCGGCAAATAGACGATCTCGCCCATACGCTGATGCCCGCCTTTGACCACCGCCAGTGCAAAGCCGCTTTCGAGTATCGGGCTGTAATAGCTGGACGTCACGTGCCCCACCATGGGCATGGGGATAGCGTGATCAGGATCAAGCACGATCTGTGCGCCTTCTTCAAACACCACAGAGGGGTCTTGGGGCTTCAGGCCGACCATCTGCTTGCGATCCACGCGCCGCGTATCCGAACGGGTTAGCGCTCGCTTGCCGACCCATGGAAAAGGCTTGTCATAGCCCACCGCCCACTGCATGCCGAGGTCTTCCGGCGTGACCGACCCATCGGTCTCCTGCCCTGCAATGATCAGGCCTTTCTCAGCCCGGAGCACGTGCATGGTCTCGGTGCCATAGGGGGTCAGGTCGTATTTCTCGCCGTGCGCGAAAAGCGTCTTCCAAACATGCAGCGCATAGTTGGCTTGGACATTAATCTCGAAGGACAGCTCGCCCGTAAAGGAGATACGGAAGACCCGTGCTGGCACGTCGGCAACCTTGCCCTCGCGCCAGTCCATAAATTTGAAGGTCTCGCGATCCAGGTCGATATCGGTGATCTCGGCAAGCAGCTTGCGTGCCTCCGGCCCGGTGACCGTGATCGTCGCCCAGTGGTCGGTCACCGAATTGAAATACACCTGTAACTCGGGCCATTCGGTTTGATGCCACAGTTCCAACCACTCCATCACGCCCGCCGCACCGCCGGTAGTGGTGGTCATCAAGAAGTGATTCTCACCCAGGCAGCTGGTGGTGCCGTCATCCATCAGCATGCCATCGTCTTTGCACATCAGGCCGTAACGTACGCGCCCGGGCGCTAGCTTGGCCCACTTATTGGTGTAAATTCGCCCCAGGAACTCTCGGGCATCCGGGCCCTGGATATCAATCTTGCCCAGCGTCGAGGCATCTAAAACACCCACCCCTTGACGCACCGCAAGGCACTCTCTGGCCACCGCGTCGTGCATCGATTCTGTCTTGCCATCGACGGTTCTCGGGAAATACCAGGGACGTTTCCACTGACCCACCTCTTCAAACTCGGCCCCCTGCTCGACATGCCACTGGTGCAAGGCGGTATAACGCTCGGGGTCAAACAGGTCACGGCAGTGGCGGCCCACAATGGCACCAAACGTCACCGGCGTATAGTTGGGCCGGAACACGGTAGTGCCTACCTCGGGGATCGTCTTATTTAGGCAACGTGCCGCAATCGCCATGCCATTAATATTGCCAAGTTTGCCTTGATCGGTACCAAAACCCATCGCAGTGTAGCGTTTAACGTGCTCGATGGACTCAAACCCTTCGCGCGTCGCAAGCTCGATCGCGGCCGCCGTCACGTCGTTCTGCATATCCACAAACTGTTTGGGACCACGCAGCGTCGATTTCTCGTGCGGCACCTGATACAGCGCGCAGGCGACACCTTGGCGGGCAGTATCAACATGTGGCAGTTCGATGGCCGTTACCGACTGGCCAAGCGCCGATAGCGCCTCAGCCGCTGCTGCACAACCATCCGCCAGGCCATCCGCGAGCTTATGCAGGCCACGTACGCTACCTGCGGCATGCACGCCTTTGACCAGGCTAGGCACGAAACCGAGAATCTCGTCGTTCCAAGTCGGCCGTGCCCCGGTATGCGACGCCAGGTGAATGGCCGGACTGTAGCCACCAGAGCTTGCGATGGTGTCACACGACAAGGTTTCAGACGGGCCGGTCACTTTGAAAGCTTCTGCATCGATCGTCGCAACGCGTGCGCCGCTTACTCGATCCCCGCCCTTCGCTTCCAGTACGGCGGCGCCGTCGATAATGCGCACACCGCGCGCACGAACCTGTTCGACCAAATCGCCATCCGGCGCCAGGCGAGCATCCACAACGGCGACCACCTCACGGCCGGCATCAAGCCAGTCGAGAGCCGCGCGATAGGCGTAATCATTGGTGGTTGAAAGCACCAGCTTGTTGCCGGGCACCACGCCATAGCGACGGATGTAAGCCGACACTGCTCCCGCGGTCATATTGCCCGGCACGTCGTTATGGCCATAAACCAAGGGACGTTCGTGGGCACCGGTTGCCAGCAGCACTTGCCCCGCACGCACGCGATGCATGCGTGAACGGCTCGGGCGACGCCCATCAAGCAGTGGAGCCGTCTCACCAAGGTGCTCGGTGCGCCGCTCATGGAGGGTGACAAAGTGATGGTCGTGGTAACCATTCGCCGTGGTACGCGGCAGTAGGGTGACGTTATCCATCTGAGCAAGCTCGCTCACAACGCGCTCGACCCATTGATTGGCCGGCTGGCCATCGAGTTGTTCGCGGCTATCGAGTAGCGAGCCGCCCATCTCTTCCTGCTCATCGCAAAGAATCACCCGCGCACCACTGCGCGCGGCGGTGAGCGCTGCGGACAGCCCGGCCGGGCCAGCCCCCACGACCAATAGGTCGCAATGCTGGTTGAGATGGTCGTAATGATCCGGATCGCGCTCCATCGGGCTGCGGCCAAGCCCCGCTCCTTTACGAATAACCTTCTCGTAGGTCATCCACATGGAGGCAGGCGCCATAAACGTCTTGTAGTAAAAACCCGGCGGCATAAAGCGCCCACCGAGCTTACCCACGAAGCTCATCATGTCGCGTTGCGCAGATGGCCAGCCGTTGGTGCTGCGCGCCACCAGGCCATCAAACAGCGCCTGCTGCGTGGCCCGCACGTTGGGCACCTGAGCCGCTTCGGTGCTGCCTAGCTGCACCAATGCATTGGGTTCCTCAGCCCCGGCCGCCACGATCCCCCGCGGCCGCGAATACTTGAAGCTGCGGTTGACGATATTCACGCCGTTAGCAAGCAGCGCCGAGGCCAGGGTATCACCGGCATGGCCCTGATATTGCTTGCCATTGAAGGTAAAGCTCAGCGTTTTCGAGCGATCAATTCGCCCCCCTTCGCGAACACGATTTGGCTGTTTCAACAACTGGCTCATACGTGAACTCCTTCCTGACGCGACAGCTCTTGTTGTGTGGCGTTGACCTGATCAGTGGACTTGCCCTCGGGGTACTCCGCCGTAAAGTGCGGCTGCTCGCCCATGGGATACGTCTCAAGAATCTCGTACGTCACCGTGTTACGTGTGACATTAAAGAACTTTCGACAGCCGATGGCGTGCACCCACATTTCATGGTGGATGCCGCGCGGGTTATCACGGAAAAACAGATAGTCGCCCCACTCTTCATCGCTACAGGCGTCGGGGTCTGCTGGCCGTGTGATATGCGCTTGGCCCTTGGGATGAAACTCCTCTTCTTCTCGGAGCTCTTCGCAATAAGGGCAGTAAATATGCAACATGGTACTGACTCCTTTTAGTGGGCCACGCCTGCGGCGCCGTGCTCGTCCACCAGCGCACCAGTGTGAAAGCGATTAATAGAGAACGGCGCCGCAATGGGATGCGCCTGGTTTTTCGCCAGGGTCCAGGCGAATACATGGCCTGATCCTGGGGTGGCTTTAAAGCCACCAGTGCCCCAGCCACAGTTAAAGAACAACCCCTTAACCGGTGTGGCGGAAAGGATCGGGCACGCATCCGGGCAGGTATCCACAATGCCGCCCCATTGGCGGTTCATGCGCACCCGCGAAAAGATGGGGAACATCTCAATCACCGCTTGCAGCGTGTGCTCGACGGTGGGGTAGCTGCCACGCTGCCCATAGCCGTTATAGCCGTCGATGCCTGCGCCGATGACCAGGTCTCCCTTGTCAGTCTGGCTGATATAACCGTGCACATGGTTGGACATCACCACTGTATCCAGCACCGGCTTGAGCGGTTCAGACACCAATGCCTGCAACGGGTGAGATTCCAATGGCAGCCTGAAGCCAGCCATCTTGGCCAATACCCCGGAATTACCTGCGGCCACGCAGCCCACGGTTTTTGCTTCGATATCACCGCGATTGGTATGCACTCCGTAGATACGGCCGTCGCGAATCTTGAAGCCAGTCACCTCGGTGTTCTGCAGAATATCCACGCCCAGCGCATCGGCTGCTCGGGCGAAGCCCCAGGCCACCGCATCATGACGCGCCACCCCGGCTCTCGGTTGCCACGAGGCGCCCAGAATGGGATAACGCGCATTTTTAGAGCAGTCCATAATCGGTACGATTGCCTGGATTTGCTCAGGGGTGAGTACCTCGCTGTCGATACCGTTCAAGCGGTTGGCATTTACGCGGCGCTGCACATCGCGCATATCCTGGAGCGTGTGGGCCAGGTTCATCACCCCACGCTGGGAGAACATCACGTTGTAGTTGATGTCCTGGGATAGCCCCTCCCACAGCTTCATGGAGTGCTCGTAAAGCGCTGCCGACTCGTCCCAAAGATAGTTGGAACGAACGATGGTGGTATTACGCGCCGTGTTACCGCCGCCCAGCCAACCTTTCTCGACCACGGCCACATTCGTGATACCGTGCTCCTTGGCCAGATAGTAGGCAGTGGCCAGGCCATGGCCACCACCGCCGACGATCACGACGTCGTACTGCTTCTTGGGGGTGGGATTACGCCACTGGCGCTCCCAGTTTTCATGATGACTTAGCGCGTGCTTGGCCAGCCCGAACCCTGAATAGCGTTGCATATAACTCTCCTGATTCGTAATGGCGTTACAGCGCCGTCTCGGCCGTTACTTGTGGTTCACGGCTCTCGCCATAAACCGGATGGCGCTCGCAAAGTGCTGAGACTTTCTCACGCACTTCGCTTTCCACCGCATCGGTGCTTCCGCGCTCAGCCAGGACATCAAGGATGTCGCAGATCCAACTGGCCAATTGCGCACAGTCCGTTTCATCGAAGCCACGCGATGTCGCGGCAGGCGTGCCAATACGCAGCCCCGAGGTGACAAAGGGGCTTTCCGGATCGTTGGGCACTGCGTTTTTATTGACAGTAATATGTGCCCGGCCCAGGGCCGCATCCGCGTCCTTGCCGGTCACACCCTGCTTGATCAGTGACAACAGGAAGAGGTGGTCATCGGTGCCGCCGGACACCACATCGAAGCCTCGTTCCATGAACACATTTGCCATGGCGCGCGCGTTTGCGATCACACGCTGCTGGTATTGCACAAAGTCCTGGCTCATCGCCTCTTTGAACGCGACCGCTTTAGCGGCTATCACGTGCATTAGCGGGCCGCCCTGCTGGCCAGGGAAGACAGCGCCATTGAGCTTTTTATACAGCGCGGCGTCGCCATGATCTGAAAGAATCAGCCCGCCACGCGGACCACGCAAAGTCTTATGAGTGGTGGTCGTGACCACATGGGCGTGGGGCACCGGGCTTGGGTAATGACCGGCGGCCACTAACCCAGCGACATGCGCCATATCGACCATCAGCCAAGCACCTACTTCATCCGCAATGGTGCGGAAACGACGCCAATCGACGACCCGCGAATACGCCGAGAAGCCGGCAATAATCATCTTCGGCTGGTGCTCGCGAGCCAAGCGTTCAACTTCTTCGTAATCGATCTCACCGGTTTCCGGCTTGAGGCCGTACTGCACGGCATGGTAATGCTTGCCGGAAAAATTAGGCGCGGCACCGTGAGTCAAATGCCCGCCATGGGCGAGACTCATACCCAGCACCGTATCGCCCGGTTTGATCAACGCCATGAAAACCGCGGCATTCGCCTGGGCTCCGGAGTGCGGTTGAACATTGGCATATTCAGCGCCAAACAAATCGCAAGCGCGGTTGATCGCCAACTGCTCGACCACATCGACATGCTCACAGCCACCGTAGTAGCGCTTACCGGGGTAGCCCTCGGCGTATTTGTTAGTAAGCACCGTGCCCTGAGCCTCAATCACTGCCCGGCTGGCATAGTTCTCGGAGGCAATTAGCTCGATATGCGCTTCCTGACGCGCCACCTCATCAGCGATGGCCGCCGCAATTTGGGAATCGAAGTTGGCAAGTGTGGAATGGTTCATAAAAATCTCCTGTTGTTATCGGCAGCCGTGACATGGGCGATTTAGTGGCTGAACTGGCAGCGGTTCACGTTGAGGCGCTTATGACCCCGACTGTGGGCATGCCAGTGCTTTCGCTCCTTACTATTAATACGCCACACTCGCTGAAATAAATTGAACAAATGCGACATATTTCCTGAACGCATGGAACACCAAACAGCAACTCATTGTTTAAAACGCCGTTTTTGGGTGCTTTTTATGAGCAGAGCGGCCTCGCCATAAAGCTTGATAAGCCGGGCGCCCAGCCCTCTCAGACGGCCAAGCGGTCATCAATATTTAGGAAGAAAGGATCAACTTGGTCACGACTGGGCGAGCTAGCACGTTTGCGCATTTCCGACGGCGTCATACTAAAGGCACTACGAAAATGACGTGAGAAATGGGCCGTATCGGCGAAGCCACAGCGCTCGCCTATCTCGGTAATACTTTTGCCTGTGTAATGCAGTAGCCAAGCGCCGTATCGAAGGCGAAGATCCCGCGCGAATTTCTGTGGACCCACGCCCAGAACGTCACTGAATCGACGCTCCAGGTTTCGACGGGAGGTGCCCACTCGCCCTGCCAGCTCATCCATCGAGATCATCTCTCCGAGATGTTGCTCAAGCACGGCGATCGCGCGACGCACCAATCGGTCATCAACCTTGCCGAACACAACAGGCTGTGGCTGGGGATGCGCGCCTTTTCGGGCTTCATCAAGCAGCATGATGTTCAGGCTTTTCATCGCCCACGCCTTACCCAGGTGCTTTTCTATCAGGTAGCCCGCCAGATCAGCCGCTGCGGCGCCGCCTGCACAGGTAATCCTGTCGCCATCATCGATGAACAAACGATCAGCGACAGGCTCAGTGTCAGGAAAACGGTGGTTCATGTCTCGATGGTGATACCAACTGATACAACAGCGGCGTCCCGTCATTAACCCCGCCTGAATCAGCGCGAATACGCCTGTACACACGCCAATCAATGGCACACCTAAGCTTGCTGCCTGGCGAAGGTAAGTAAGAGCGGCGCTATCCGGGCCATCCTGGTCGTCTTGGACGCCACCGATCACCACGATGTAGTCAAATTCATGGGGATCGCGAAACGCCTCACAGGGAGAGATGCTCGCCCCGCAGCTGGAAAGTGCCGCCTGCCCGCCGCTGGTCATGAAGCGCCAGTGGCAGCGCAACTGACGACTGCGATCGCCTTCGTCGGCAGCCAAGCGCAAACAGTCTACGAAGGCGGCAAAAGGAAAGAGCGTAAAGCGGTGTAGCAGCACAAACCCAATGGAAAGAGGCTTATTCAATAACATCGTCATTCGCAAGTACCTCTTTCATGTGCCACTAACACCATGTGCCACTAAAAATCCACGACCAGGTTACCCTTGGGACGACTGCAGCAGGACAGAATGTAGCCGTCTTCGACATCTTCCTCCGTAATACCACCGTTATGCTCCATTTCCACTTCACCCGACTTAAGTTCGACTCGGCAAGTGCCGCAAATCCCCATACCGCAGGCCTTGGGAATATGCAGACCAAGTTTTGCCGCCGCCGCATGCACGGTCTCACTAGGCTGGATACGCACACTTTTTCCTGATGACGCGAATTCGATGCTGTGCAGTTCATTGCTATCGACATTTTCGGCGTCGACTTCTGCTTGCTCGGCAAGCTCACGTACATCCTCACGGACATCAACCGGCGTAGCGCCAAACGACTCTTCGTGGTAGTGGTTCATGTCAAAGTTGTTGCTACGCAGGATGCGTTTGATGGCCTCCATATACGGAGTAGGGCCGCAACAAAATATCTCCCTATCCATGAAATCCGGCACCATCAGCTCGAACAGCGGCTTAGTGAGGTAGCCGCGGTAGCCGGCCCAGGCCTCACCAATATCTTCCTTACTCTCGCATATGATATGCAGCTTAAACTCAGGGATGCGCGAAAACATATGCACCAATTCGCGGTGATAAATGACATCGCGTGGGGCACGGGCGCTGTGGATGAACTCAACGTCGACAGCGGCGTTGGTATCGAAAAGCCAGCGTGTCATCGACATTAACGGGGTAATACCCACACCACCCGAGAGAAACAACACTTTCTCGGCCGGGTAATCGATAGAGTTAAAGTTACCTACCGGCCCGTGCACGACTAACTCGTCGCCCACCTTTAGATTGGCATGCAGCCAATTAGATACCTTGCCATCCGGAATCTGCTTGACGGTGATCGAAAAGCTGTAAGGGATAGAGGGAGAACTGGAGATCGTATAAGAGCGCATAACCGGCTCATTGTTGATCTCAAGCTCAAGCGTTACGAACTGACCAGGCTTGAAGAAGAACAGTACCGGCTGCTCGGCCATAAAGCAGAACGTGCGTACATCCTGGGTTTCCTGGATCACCTTGACGCAACGTACCTGGTGACGTCCGTTGGTCCAGGTTTGGGTCGTGACCGGATTGAAGAAATTAGTTGTCATTTTCGCCTCTGCCTGACCAGCCTTCATCGCTATGCATCACCGGACCGCATTCGTTATACGGCCAGTACCTTTGAGCTGCATTTTGGGTACGCGCCAGCTAACCGACTTACCTGACAGCGACGCGCACTTACCTCGTGCCACTCTTTATCGTTTAGAAACCTCTGTTTTAGTCGCCACTGCGTCACCTAATGTCGCGAGTAGATAACTGGCAGGGGCACGCCTGCAACACAATCTGTGACTTGATTCAGTTCGGGCATGAAAAAACGCCAGGTTACGCAACACAACAACAAGATTAAGCAATCTTGACTAACGGCCGACTCGCAGCCCTTTAGGGGGAGCAGAGGTTTACGAGGATACTGGTATGCAAAAAAGTGTTTCTAATCGGATGGACGACCCGCTCGCGGCGGCTCGTGAGTCAACGGCCGAGATGTTGCAGGAAAGAGAGCGAACCTTTTCGCTTCCACAGCCGTTTTACAACGATGCCCGCCTGTTCGCGTTGGACATGCAGGAGGTCTTCGAGAAAGAGTGGCTGTTTGCCGGCATGACGTGCGAGATCCCGGCCAAGGGTAACTTCATGACGCTGGATATCGGTGACAACCCCATTGTCATCGTGCGTGGCAATGAAGGCGCTGTCCATGCGTTTCATAACGTCTGCCGCCACCGCGGGTCGCGTCTTTGCGTCAAAGACAAGGGCAAGGTCGCCAAACTCGTCTGCCCCTACCACCAGTGGACCTACGAACTTGATGGTCGACTACTGTTTGCCGGCAGCGACATGGGCACTGACTTTGACCTCAACCAGTTTGGCCTCAAGCCGGTCAACGTGCGCACCGCCGGCGGCTTCATCTTTATCAACCTGAGCGATGAACCACCCGCGATTGACGACTTCCTGACCACCCTCGAGCACTATCTCGAGCCATACCAGATGGACAACGTCAAGGTCGCCACCGAGTCCAGCATCATCGAGCAGGCCAACTGGAAGCTGGTCATCGAAAACAACCGCGAGTGCTATCACTGCAACGGCGCCCACCCCGAGCTGCTGAACTCGCTGCAGGAGTTCGATGACACCGACGACCCACGCGCCACGCCCGCCTACAAGGCGCTGGTGGCCCGCAAACAGGCGGACTGGGATCAGGAGCAGATTCCCTACCAGCTGACGCGGCATGGCCAGCAGAACCGTCTGACCCGCACGCCGCTGCTGGATGGCATCGTGTCGATGACCATGGACGGCCAGCCCGGCTGCAAGAAGCTGATGGGCCGCCTGAAGAGCCCCGACATGGGCTCCCTGCGCATCCTGCACCTGCCCAACTCGTGGAACCACTTCATGGGTGATCACGCGGTCGTGTTCCGCGTGCTGCCGCTTGGCCCGCAGCAAACCGTGGTGACCACCAAGTGGCTGGTCCACAAGGATGCCGTGGAAGGTGTCGACTACGACCCCGAACAGCTTCGCCGCGTCTGGGATGCCACTAACGACCAGGATCGCCAGCTGGCCGAGGAGAACCAGCGCGGCATCAACTCCAAAGCCTACCAACCCGGCCCCTACTCCGAGACCTATGAGTTCGGCGTTATTGATTTTGTCGACTGGTATGCAAGGCGCATGCTCGAAAACTTGGGATACGAGGCGCCTGCGCTGCATCTAGCCCAAGGCTGACGTTTGAAATCTAAAGGCAGCGACGGTTGCCGTCTCTAGGGCTCAGCCCAAGGAACTGACAATGTGTACACATAACAGACACCTGTGTACACTTTGTCACAACATTCCTAGAGACGAGCTCGATGTCATACTCCAACACGCCCGCCGCCAAGGGCTCCCAAGACGTCTGGCTCGACGCGGCATTTGAGCTGCTGCTCGAATCGGGCGTCGACAGCGTGCGCATTCTTCCCCTGGCCAAGCGGCTCAAGCTTTCTCGCACCAGTTTCTACTGGTTCTTCAAGGACCGCGAGGCGCTGCTGGAAGCGCTGATCGCACGCTGGCGTGAAAAGAACACCCAGGGCCTGGTGGATCAGACCGAAGCCTATGCCGAGAATATCGTCGAGGCGATGCTCAACGTCTTCGACTGCTGGCTGAACCCTCAGCTGTTCGACTCACAGCTGGAATTCGCCATGCGCAGCTGGGCGCTGCAGTCGGCGCCAGTGGTGCGTGAAATCGATGCTGCCGATGCCACCCGTATCGAAGCGCTGACGCGTATGTTCGAACGCTACGGCTATGATTCGCTAGCGGCCAACGTGCGTGGCCGCACCATCTACCTAACCCAGATCGGCTATATTTCGATGAAGGCTCAGGAATCCCTCGAGGTGCGCATGCAGCGCATCCCCGCCTATGTCGAGATATTCACCGGCCAGCCGCCTGGTTGCAGGGAGCTGCAACGCTTCCATGCCCGCCATGGGTATGCTCCACCCGACACCGACTGACCACCGTAAGCCCGACCGGCTAACGCCATCTACCTGGCCGCGGTGATGGCGGGTGAACGTGATCGCCTCAAAATGTACATCGATGAACATTATATTGACAACTATGAACATAGACACCTAGATTTATCCAATGCACAACAAAATGGCGTCCTATCCATGCTTAACGATCCGCTACTGCAGCCCTTTCAGCTAAAGCACCTGACCCTGAAAAACAGGCTTATGATGACCGCCCATGAGCCCGCTTACCCCGAGGACGGGATGCCCAAGGCACTCTACCGTGCCTACCACGTCGAGCGCGCCAAGGCAGGCCTTGGCCTGACCATGACCGCCGGGTCCGCGGCGGTGGCCAAGGACAGCCCGCCGGTGTTCAACAACATCCTCGCCTATAAGGATGAAGTGGTGCCGTGGATGCGCGAGCTGACCGACGCCTGCCACGAACACGGCACTGCGGTAATGATCCAGCTGACTCACCTGGGCCGGCGCACCCGTTGGGACAAGGGCGATTGGCTTCCAGCGGTATCGTCTTCGCATCGTCGCGAGGCGTCCCACCGCGCTTTTCCCAAGCAGGTCGAGGAGTGGGATATCGAGCGCCTGATCCGCGATTACGCCGATGCCGCCGAGCGCATGCACGCCGCCGGCCTCGATGGAATCGAGCTGCAGGCCTATGGCCACCTGATGGATCAGTTCTGGTCGCCGCTGACCAATACCCTTGAGGGGCCTTACGGCGGGGATCTCGACAATCGATTGCGTTTCACTTTCGAGGTGCTGCGCGCCATTCGCCAGCGGGTGGGGGAAGCGTTTATCGTCGGCGTGCGCTACACCGGCGATGAGATGCTGCCGGGCGGGCTGACGTCCGGCGACGGGATGGATATCTCACGGCGCCTGAAGGACAGCGGCCTGGTCGACTTCCTCAACGTGGTTCGCGGCCACATCGACACAGACGCGGGGCTCACCGACGTGATTCCCATCCAGGGCATGCCCAGCGCCCCGCACCTGGATTTCGCCGGTGAAATACGTCGCGAGGTCGACTTTCCCACCTTCCATGGCGCCAAGATCCAGGATGTCGCCACTGCCCGTTATGCCATCGCCTCAGGCAAGGTCGACATGATCGGCATGACCCGCGCTCATATGGCCGACCCGCACATCGTGCGCAAGATCATCGAAGGCCGAGAAGAGGAGATCCGCCCCTGCGTCGGTGCCAACTACTGTCTGGATCGTATCTATCAGGGTGGCGCCGCCTACTGCATCCACAACGCCGCCACCGGGCGCGAAACCAGCATGCCCCACACTATCCCTAGGGCAGCTCAGCAGCGGCGAGTAGTGATCATTGGCGCCGGGCCGGCGGGGCTGGAAGCTGCCCGGGTCGCCGGCGAGCGGGGTCATTCGGTGGTGGTGCTGGAAGCTGCCAGCGATGCCGGTGGGCAGGTGCGACTCACCGCCCAGAGCGCGCGGCGCCGTGAGATGCTGGGCATTATCGATTGGCGCCTGGCGCAGTGCGAAGTGCTTGGCGTCGAGATTCGCTACAACGTCTGGGCCGAGGTGGAGGACGTGCTCGCCGAGCAGCCGGACGTGGTGATCGTGGCCACCGGCGGCTATCCCATGGAAGATCAGCCTGAGGTCGGCAGTGAGCTGGTGGTCAACACCTGGGATATCCTGTCCGGTCATGTGCCACCGGGTAAGCGGGTGCTGCTATTCGACGATGCTGGCGACCACGCCGCCCTGCAGGCGGCGGAGATCATTGCCGCTGCGGGGGCCGAGCTCGAAATCATGACGCCGGATCGCACCTTCTCCGCAGAGATCATGGCCATGAACCTGGTGCCCTACATGCGCTCCCTGCAGCGCCCCAACGTCACCTTCACGCCGACTTACCGGCTGAAGTCCGTGGCCCGCGATGGTGGCGAGCTACTGGCCAAGATCACCAGCGACTACATGGACCTCGAGCACGAACGGCGCATTGATCAGGTGGTGGTCAACTACGGCATCACGCCCATGGCCGACATCTATTTCGAGCTCAAACCGCATGCCAGCAACGGCGGCGAGGTGAACTACGATGACCTGATCGTGGGCAACCCCCAGCGCGTCATCAACAATCCGGATGGCCGTTTCCAGCTGTTCCGGATCGGCGATGCCGTCGAGTCCCGGAACACCCACGCGGCCATCTACGACGCGCTCAGGTTGGTCAAGGACATTTAGTTCCCGCAGCAAACCAGCGTGGCTTTCATGCTGTTTAGGCTCACTCGGGTGTGACCCCACGCAGCCGCTCGCTGCGACGGCGTAACAGCTCAAGGGTGGTGAGCAGCAGCATCGATAGCAGTACCAGCAGGGTGGCCACGGCAAGGATCGTCGGGCTGATCTGCTCGCGAATGCCGGACCACATCTGAATCGGCATGGTGCGCTGCTCAGGCCCCGCAATGAACAGCACCACCACCACCTCGTCGAAGGACGTAATGAAGGCGAACAGCGCCCCCGACACCACCCCTGGCGTGACCAGCGGCAGCACCACCTTGAAGAAGGTCCGCGTGGGATTGGCGCCGAGGCTATGCGCGGCGCGGATCAGCGTGGTGTCGAAGCTCGATAGCGTGGCGGTCACGGTGATGATCACGAAGGGAATGCCCAGCGCCGTATGGGCCAGAATCACCCCCACGTAGGTCTGGGCGAGATTGACCTTGGAAAAGAAGAAGAACATCGCCGCCGCCGAGATAATCAGCGGCACGATCATCGGCGAGATCAGCAGCGCCATGATGACGCCACGCGCCGGCATGTACCGACTCGACAAACCCAGCGCCGCCACCGTCCCCAGCACCGTGGCCAGAAACGTCGACGCGATGCCGATAATGAAGCTGTTCTTGATGGCATTGAGCCATGCGCTCGACGTAAAGAAGTCCTGATACCAGCGCAGCGAATAACCGGCCGGGTCGAAGGTCAGCATTTCCTTGCTGAAGGTAAAGTAGGGCTGCGAATTGAACGACAGCGGGATAATCACCAGCAGCGGCCCAATCAGGAACAGAAAGACCAGCCCGCAGATGCCCAGGAATAAGTAGTGCCAGATACGCTCGCCACGAGTGGCATAAGAAGGAATGGCCATCGTTTACCCCAGCTTGACCTTGTCGACGCCGATCAGGCGATTGAATACCAGATAGCAGATAATCACCACGAACAGCAGGATCGAGGCAATGGCGGCCGCCAGCCCCCAGTTGAGCGATGTCTGCATGTGATAGGCGATATAGTTGGTGATAAAGCGCCCTGACTGCCCGCCCACCAGCGCCGGCGTGATGTAATAGCCGATCGACAGAATGAACACCAGAATACCGCCAGCGGCGATGCCCGGAATCGTCAGCGGGAAGTAGACGCGGCGGAAACTGAGAAACGGCTTGCCCCCGAGCGAACGCGCCGCCCGCATGTAGCTTGGCGGGATGGTCTTCATTACCGAGTAGAGCGGCAGGATCATGAACGGCAGCAGGATGTGCGTCATGGCGATGATGGTGCCCATCTTGTTGTGAATCATCTGCCAACGCGCCTCGTCTGCCACCACACCTAGCGACACCATCACGTCGTTGAGCACGCCCTGGGATTGCAGGATGGCGATCCAGGTGGTGGTGCGCACCAGCAGCGAGGTCCAGAACGGCAGCAATACCAGGATCATCAGCAGGTTGGAGCGACGCGCCGGAAGACTCGCCAGCAGGAAGGCCACCGGATAACCGAGCAGCAGCGTCAGGCCGGTGATGACGGCACTCATCCACAGCGTTCGCCAGAACAGAGTGGCATGGACCCGCATGTGCTCCGGCACCTTGACGATCTCGCCGTCCGGGCTCATCTGGCGGTCTACCGCCGCCAGATAGTAAGACGGCGTGAAAGGCCGTGACTCACGCTTGATCAACCGCCATGTGTCGGTCTCTCCCCAAGCACGATGGGCGTCAACCAGAGACTCACGGAACGGCGGCTCGAGGTTAGCGGCACCACGCGCAGTGCGGCTTATCGCCGAGCGCATGCCCGACTTCTCGTAGTTCAACCGACTGGACAAGGTTCCCATGCTGCGCTCGGCCTGGCCCACGCGCAGGTCCTCGGCAAGCGCGGCGAAGGCCTCCTCGTCGGGCAGGTCAGTGCCGTCCCAGCGCTCCAGGGCGGCGGCAGTACGCGGCAAGTAGGTAGAAACCTCAGGATTGTCGACGCTGCGCCACAGCATCTCAAGAATGGGCATCACGAAGGCAATGATCAGGAACGCCAGCAGCGGCGCGACCAGTAGCAGCGCCTTGATTTTCGAGCGTCGCACAGTACGACGCAGACTGACCTTGAGCGGCACACCATCCGCCGTTCTCAAAGGGGCTTCCGGAGACTCGGACACTTAGGTCTCTCCCATCAGGCGAAAGAAGCGATCAGCAAGATCGGTGATCAACATGCCGCCGCCCGATGGTCACCGGGCGGCGGCAGACCCTTATTGGGACAGCCAGGCGTCAAAGCGCTGGGTCAGCTCGTCGTTGAAGTCCGCCCAGAACAGGTCATCTTTCTGTATCGCCGTCTCAAAGTTCGGATCATAGGTGGGCATATGCTCTTCCATCTCGATGCCGGTCTCGGCATGAGTGGAGACAAATTCCGCGGAAGATTTGCGCGCCGGGCCGTAGGAAATGTACTTGGCCTGGTCAGCGAGACGCTGGGTATCGGTGGCGAAATGGAGATAATCCTTCACCTTGTCGAGCTTTCCGGTAGGTACGACCCAGCCATCCAGCTCGAATACCTGGGCATCCCAGATGATCTCGAAGGGTTGGTCTTCAGTAACCATGGCATTAAAGATCCGGCCATTATACGCAGAGGCGAAGGCCACCTCTTGGTCGGCCAGCAGCTGCGGTGGCTGGGCGCCCTCTTCCCACCAGATGATCTCGTCCTTGATGGTATCGAGCTTGGCAAGAGCACGTTCAACGCCTTCTTCAGTCTCAAGCATGGCGTAAACCTCATCACGCTCGACGCCATCAGCGATCAAGGCCCATTCCATGTTGTTGATCGGCTTGCGCAGCAGGGCCCGCTTGCCCGGGTAGTTTTCCAGGTCGAAGACATCCTCGATGGTGCTGGGCTGGTCGTCTTCGGGAAACATCTCGCTGTTGAAGGCGACGATATTCGAATAGACGATGGATGCCACGAAACAGTCGCCCAGGGCACCGTCGACGAAGTCCTCACTGGGCGGCGTACCATCCGGGGCGTCGGCCAGCAGTTCGTCATGGTCAAGCGGCTCGATCAGGCCTTCATCACAGGCAATCATGGCATCGGCCGGGAGCATGTCGACCAGATCCCAGGTGACGTTGCCAGCCTGACTTTGGGAGCGTAATCCGGCCAGGGCATTCCCGCTGCGGTCAATATTGACGATCTCGTCGCCGGTCTTTTCCATCCACGGCTTATCGTAAGCCTCGTGCTGGCTCATGCTGTAAGCACCGCCCCAGGACACAATGTTCAACGTCTGCTCGGCATGGGCGCTGACCGCCACGGCCAGTGCCGAGACCCCCAGGGCAGCGACACCCGTCTTGACAATGCGATTATTGATGCTGATTTTCATGGTTATTCTCCGTTTATTGTTGCCATCGCCGCCGACACCGTGGGATGCCGAGAAACGGCGCACTTGACTGCCGTCCTGCTCATGCATCCAGCGCTCGGCAATCGGCGCTCGACCAGCCGACCTGAATCTGCTGGCCGGGGCGCATAACCCCGCCCCCCTGGGCGTTGGGTGTTTTCAAAATAAAGTCATCGTTACCGCACACCGACACCCGCGTGCGCAAATGGTCGCCAAGGTAGATCACTTCCTGCACGGTGGCGGTAAATTGATTCTCGAACTGTTCCGCCGCATCCCCGCGCAGGATGCTGACCCGCTCGGGGCGAAGCGACAGCGTCGTGCGTGTGCCCGCGCCGCTTACCGCCACTGCTTTGGCAACCACCGTGTCGCCGCTATCAAGGCGCACCTTGCAGTTATCACCAAGGCGCTCACTGACCTCACCCTGCAGGCGGTTGTTTTCGCCAATGAAATAGGCAACGAAAGCGTTCTCTGGCCGCTCGTAGAGCTCATCCGGCGAGGCCAGCTGCTGCACGACACCGTCGTTGAAGACCGCAATGCGGTCGGACATGGTCAGTGCTTCGGTCTGGTCGTGGGTGACATAGATCATGGTCACCCCGAGGCGGGCGTGAATGCGCTTGATCTCGTACTGCATCTCTTCACGCAGATTCTTGTCCAGCGCACCCAAGGGCTCGTCCATCAGCACCAGTTCAGGCTCGAAGACCAGCGCCCGGGCCAAGGCCACGCGCTGCTGCTGGCCGCCGGAGAGCTGTGCCGGGCGGCGGTCGCCAAACTCTTCAAGGCGCACCATGGCCAGTGCCTTGGCGACTTTTTCCTTGATCTGTGCTTTGTTGAGGTGACGTACTTCGAGCGGGAAGGCGAGGTTCTCAGCCACCGTCATGTGCGGGAACAGCGCATAGTTCTGGAAGACCATGCCGATGCCGCGCTTGTGCGGCGGCAAGCCGCTGATCGGCTCGTCTTTCAGCAGAATCTCACCGTGGGTGGGGGTTTCGAAGCCTGCCATCATCATCAGGCAAGTGGTCTTTCCAGAGCCCGAAGGCCCCAGCAGGGTGACGAATTCACCCTTGCGGATATCAAGGTTGAAGTCCTTGACGACCAGTTCGACACCGTCATAGCTCTTTTGGACATTGACGAAGCGGGCAAAACTCGACGGCGCCTCGCTCGTCGCCGCCCTCGCCTCCCCAGCGTCTGCAAGGGTCTCGTTCATGCACATCCCCCGATAAAGGTCCCGTTGCGCTAAGGTCGGTGCACGTTTCAACACCCACCTCACGCCTCCCCTGGAACGCGATTGATTTATATTTTTTTGCTAATGCTTGATAACGACAATAAGGCGAGCTTACATCGCATTACAATTTTCGAGGGGACAATTAGCGTTGAATATCAACCTGTCACACGCGCAGCAAAGTCAACTAAGGAAGTGTTTTCTGCATGCCTGGAAACGAAAACGCCCATGGAGGCAACCTCCATGGGCGGGCAGGGGAATGGTGATCAGTCAGGCCACGTCGGCGCGGCTCAACCGGCAGGCGGCGTACTTGAACTCGGGAATCTTCCCAAACGGGTCCAGCGCCGGATTGGTGAGTAGATTCGCTGCCGCTTCGCCGTAACAGAAGGGCACGAAGACCATGCCCTCGGGCATGCCCGGGTCGGTTCTCGCCTTGAGGGTGATGGAGCCTCGCCGGGTGGCGATCGTCAGATCATCGCCCGGCGCCATTCCCAGCCGGATAAACTCAGCGGGCGCCAGGCTCGCTACGGCTTCCGGCTCCAGGTCGTCGAGCACCTTGGCGCGGCGGGTCATGGAACCGGTATGCCAGTGCTCCAGTTGGCGACCAGTGGTCAGTACCGTCGGGTAGTCGTTGTCCACCGGCTCATCCGGCGGTAACGGGCGCGTGGGCGCAAATTTCGCCCGGCCGCTGGCGGTGGGAAACGCATCGCTGAAGACCACGTCGTGCCCCGGCGCGTCTTCCGCTGGGCAGGGATAGGTGACCGACTGCTCGCGCTCCAAACGCTCCCAGGAAATATGGTCGAGAGAGGCCATGCCTTGCTTCATCTCGGTGAAGACATCCCGCGGGTGCTGGTAGTTCCAGTCCAGGCCGAAACGTTTGGCCATTTCCTGGGTAATCCACCAATCCGGCTTGGCCTGGCCGGGTAGCGGCACGGCCGCACGGCCCATCTGCACCTGGCGATTGGTGTTGGTCACGGTACCGTTCTTCTCCGGCCAGGCGGAGGCCGGCAGGATGACGTCGGCGAACTGGGCGGTCTCGGTGACGAAGAGGTCCTGAACCACCAGATGCTCCAGCTTGGCCAAGGCTGCCCTGGCGTGGTCCAGGTCCGGGTCGGACATGGCCGGGTTCTCGCCCTGAATGAGCATGCCGCGGATGGTGCCGGCGGCGATGGCATCCATGATTTCCACCACGGTGAGGCCCGGCTTGGGATCCAGCTTGGAGTTCCACAGCTCTTCAAACGCCGCGCGTACCTGATCATCGCTGACCGGCTGGTAGTCGGGCATCACCATGGGGATCATGCCCGCATCGGACGCCCCCTGAACGTTGTTCTGCCCTCGCAAAGGGTGCAAGCCGGTGCCGGGGCGCCCGGTTTGGCCGCAGGCCAGCGCCAGCGAGATCAGGCCACGCGCGTTGTCGGTGCCGTGAGTATGCTGGGAAATACCCATGCCCCAGAAGATCATCGCCCGCTCGGCGTTGGCATAGAGCCGCGCCACTTGACGAATGGTTTCAGGCGCAACGCCGCATAGGCTGCTCATCGCTTCGGGCGTCATATCTACCGTATGCACTTTAAGGGCCTCGAAGCCTTCGGTGTGCTCGGCAATATAGGCCGTGTCATAAAGTTCTTCACTGATGATCACGTTGAGCATGGCGTTGAACAGCGCCACGTCGGCGCCCGGCGAGAAGCGCACGCTCAGGTGAGCGTAGGCATCCAGCGCCTGGCCGCGGGGGTCGAGGATCACGATCTTGGTACCGCGCTTGGCGGCCTGCTTGAAGAAGGTGGCCGCCACGGGATGGTTCACCGCCGGGTTACAGCCGGTCAGGATCACCACGTCTGCCTGCTCGGCCTGCATGAAGGAGGCGGTCACGGCACCGGAGCCAATGCACTCCATCAACGCCGCCACCGAGCTTGCGTGGCACAACCGCGTGCAGTGATCCACATGGTTGGAGCCGAAGCCGGTACGCACCAGCTTCTGGAATAGCCACGCCTCTTCGTTGGAGCACTTGGCGCTGCCGAACCCGGCCAGGGCGTCGGGGCCATGGGCCGCTTTCAGGTCCACCAGCCCGCCGGCGGCAACCTCCAGGGCTTCGTCCCAGCTCGCCTCGCGAAAATGGGTCAGGGGCTTGGCGGGATCGAAATCCGGATCGATGCCCTTGGCCACGCCTTCGCGACGAATCAGCGGCGTGATCAGCCTGGAGGGATGGCGCGGATAGTCGTAGCCGAAGCGCCCTTTGACGCATAGCCGGTTCTGGTTGGAGGGGCCTTCGCGGCCCTCCACATACAGGATCTCGTCGTCCTTGATATGGTAGGTCAGTTGGCAGCCCACCCCGCAGTACGGGCATACCGAGTCGACCTGGCGATCGGCCGCTGCGGAGTCGCCGTGGCCATGTTGATCGACCAGGGTCGCGGGCATCAGGGCGCCGGTGGGACAGGCCTGGACACACTCCCCGCAGGCCACGCAGGTGCTATCCCCCATGGGGTCGTCGAAGTCGAAGACGATCTTCGAGGCCGCGCCGCGGTGCGCCAGGCCGATGACGTCGTTGACCTGCACATCACGGCAGGCGCGCACGCACAGGTTGCACTCGATACAGGCATCAAGGTTGACGCGCATGGCAGAGTGGCTGCTGTCATGTTCCAGGCTATCCGCCCGGGAGGCCACATGGTGTACGGTGGGCGCCTCGCGCTCATCGCGCCGGGGCAGCTTGCGGCGCACCTCTGTGGCATCAATAGCCAACTGGTCAGCCATGGCCCAAAAGTGGCTTGAGCTGTCGGGGCTCGCTTCCCGCTCTGGCTGGTCGACTAGCAGCATCTCCATGACCGTCTTGCGGGCCGCGTTTGCGCGTTCAGAGCCCGCGCTATTGACCACCATCCCGGGCGCCGCCTGGCGTAGGCAGCTGGCGGCCAACGCCCGCTCACCCTCGATTTCCACCATGCAGGCCCGGCAGTTGCCGTCGGCGCGGTAGCCGCTGGCGTCCTTGAAACAAAGATGGGGAATGGTTTCACCGGCGCGCTTGGCCACCTGCCAGAGGCTTTCACCGGGGTAAGCGCTGACGTCAATGCCGTCCAGCGTCAGCGTGAAGCTTGTGTCCGAGTTTTGTTCGCTCATGGTCATGTTCATCCCCCTACCCCTTGACGATGACGTTCTGGGCGGCCAGCTCGCCGCGGAAATCCTTGAGCAGCCCGAGCACCGGGTTAGGTGCTGCCTGGCCAAGCCCACAGATAGAGGCATCTATCATCACCAGGGAAAGCTGCGTCATCAGCCCGGCGTCCCATTCATTGCGCTCGAGCAGCGTGAGCATCTTTTCCGTGCCCACCCGGCAGGGCGTGCATTGACCACAGGATTCATCGGCAAAGAAAGCCAGCAGGTTGGTCGCGACCCCGCGCAGATCGTCCTTGTCAGAAAGTATGATCACCGCGGCGGAGCCGATAAAACAGCCGTGTTCCTGAAGGGTGTCGAAGTCGAGGGGGATATTGGCCTTGGCGGCGGGCAGAATGCCGCCGGAGGCGCCGCCGGGCAGGTAGGCCGCCAGACGGTGGCCGTCGGCCATGCCGCCGCAATACTCGTCAATCAATTCGCTAAGCGTGATCCCCGCCGGCGCCAGATACACGCCAGGGTTTTTGACCCGGCCCGAGACCGAGAAACTGCGCACCCCCACGCGGCCGTGGCGACCCTGGCTTGCGAAAGCCTCCGCGCCACGCTGCCAGATCATGGGGATCCAATAGACGGTCTCGACGTTATTGACCAGCGTCGGCTGATCAAAGAGCCCTTTCTGGGCCACAAACGGCGGGCGATGGCGGGGCTTGCCCGGCTTGCCTTCCAGGGATTCGATCATCGCCGACTCTTCGCCGCAGATATAGGCCCCGGCGCCGCGACGCAGCACGATGTAACCAGGCGCCACCAGGCCGGCGGCCTCAAGCTCGCCAATGGCCTCGCGCAGTACGCCATGCAAGGCCGGATACTCATCGCGCAAATAGATATACAGCGCCTCGGCGTCGACCGCCCAGGCGCTGACCAGGGCGCCTTCAAGAAACTGGTGGGGCGAGCGTTCAAGGTAATAGCGGTCCTTGAAGGTGCCAGGTTCGCCCTCGTCGGCATTGATGGCGCAGTAGCGGGGGCCGGCCTCCTGACGCACGAAGGTCCACTTCTTGAAGGTGGGGAAGCCCGCGCCGCCCAAGCCACGCAGGTTGGCCTGCTGCATCGCCTCCATCAACGCTTCCACCGTGACCTCACCGTCGCGGCAGGCCTTGAGCAGTGCGAAACCACCCTCGTGCCGGTAGTCGTCCAGCCGCTGCCAGTCGACGGTAGCGGGGTGAAAGTGCGCCCCCTCGATCACCGTCGCAATACTCTCTTGGGTGGCAAACAAAACATGATGATGTCCTACTTCCGCCACCGGTGCCGTGTCGCAGCGGCCCATGCAGGGCGCCCGCAGTACCCGCACCTGCTCGATATCCACATTGGCTTCCAACTGGGCCTTCAGCGCCTCGGCACCGGCCAGCTGGCAGGCCAGAGAATCACAAACGCGGATGGTCAACGCGGGCGGCGTCTCCTGATCGTCGTGAATCACATCGAAGTGGGCATAGAAGGTGGCCGTCTCGTAGACGGCCGCCATGGGCAGGTTCATGTAGGCCGCCAGGGCACGCAGGTCCGCCAGCAGCAGATGGCCCCGGGCATCCTGAATAACATGCAAATGTTCGATCAGCAGGTCACGGCGGCGCAGCGTGGCGTCTTCGCGTTCGTCGCCCAGCAGGTCACGCAATCCCTCAAGGCGGTTGGGATCGAGCTCACGGCCGCGGGGCTTGCCGCGAAAGGGGCGCTTGGGGGTCACGGTCTGAACGGTCATTGGGCACTCATTATTATCTTGATCGGCTTTTTTACGTAGGAACGAAGACGGCACCCCGCGGGGCGCCGTCTAGGGTCTCGCTACCCCACCGCCAGGCAGGGGTTAGGGCTGTTTACTAAAGTGCTGAGTTAATACGTTATTAGGCCACGCTGCCATGTGGGTCAATAACGAATTTCTTGGCCGCACCACCATCGAAGTCAGCGTAGCCCTGGGGCGCCTGATCCAGGTTAATCATCTGGACATTGACCGCATCGGCGATATTGACCTTGCCAAACAGAATAGCCTGCATCAGTGGGCGATGGTACTGCATCACCGGACACTGCCCAGTATGGAAACTGTGGGACTTAGCCCAACCAAGACCAAAGCGCATGCTCAAGGCACCCTGCTTGGCAGCATCGTCTTCCGCGCCGGGATCTTCGGTCACGTACAGGCCGGGGATACCGATCTGGCCACCCGCGCGGGTCAGCGACATCGCCGAGTTGAGCACCGTGGCGGGCGCTTCTTTGCCGTGGTTGCAGCCACAGGCGTGGGCTTCGAAGCCAACGCAGTCGACAAAGGCATCGACCTCGCGCTCGCCGAGAATCACCTCGATCTTGTCGGCCATGTCACCGTCCTGGGTCAGGTCGATGGTCTCGCAGCCAAAGCTGCGGGCCTGGGCCAGGCGCTCTTCGATCATATCGCCAACGATCACGCAGGCCGCACCCAGCAACTGAGCGGAAACCGCGGCCGCAAGCCCGACGGGCCCGGCACCGGCGATATAGACGGTGCTGCCCGGGCCGACACCGGCGGTCACGCAGCCGTGGAAGCCGGTGGGGAAGATATCGGAAAGCAGGGTCAGATCCTTGATCTTCTCCATGGCCTGATCGGCGTCCGGGAACTTCAGCAGATTAAAGTCGGCGTAGGGGACCATGACATATTCGGTCTGGCCGCCGACCCAGCCGCCCATATCCACATAGCCATAGGCGGCGCCAGGGCGGGCTGGATTGACGTTGAGGCAAATACCGGTGCGGCCCTCTTTACAGTTGCGGCAGCGGCCACAGGCGATGTTGAATGGCACCGAGACCAGGTCGCCCGGTTTGATGAATTCGACGTCACGGCCGGTCTCAATAACCAGCCCAGTGATTTCGTGGCCGAGTACCAGGCCAGGTGAGGCAGTGGTGCGACCACGCACCATATGCTGGTCGCTGCCACAGATATTGGTGGTAACGACCTTGAGAATCACGCCGTGCTCGCATTTGCGATTGCCTAAAGCAAGTTCAGGATAGGCAATGGATTCAACGGCGACTTCACCCGGTCCTTTGTAGACCACTCCGCGGTTGGCTGCATTCATGGCTGGCTCCTGTAGTTTATTGTTCTGCTCGATAGGGTGGATTGCGCTTTTCCACCCTATCCCCTCCGCGTCTTAGGACTTACCCCAAAAAGGCACTCACATATCTATTCAAGACATCCTAGCCAGAACGAATAGATAGAGGTCGCTTTCACGACACTCTTGTTCTTAAACAGGGCCAACAATTCGGTGCGTCGGCGATGCCTGGCTCATATCCGACGTCTAACAAGAGCAACCAAGGAACCCTGATGAACAACAATGACGACCCGGTCCTGTCGCCCGGACAGGACAATACTCAGATAATGGGGCTGGATTTTCATAACCCCGTCTTTCCGCTTTCCGCTCTCGCCATCCTACTGTTTATTATCTACGCGCTGGTCTACCCAGATGCCGCTAATACTCACCTGGGGCTTGCCAAGAACTGGTCGATCGAACACTTCGACTGGCTATTCATGATCGCGGGCAACATCTTTGTGGTGTTCTGTCTCGTACTGATCTGCTTGCCTTTGGGGCGGATTCGTCTGGGCGGCAAAGATGCGAAGCCGGAATACTCGCGCACCTCCTGGTTCGCCATGCTGTTTGCGGCGGGCATGGGCATCGGCCTGATGTTCTGGAGCGTTGCTGAGCCCGTGGCCTACTACACCGACTGGTACGGCACGCCTTTGAATGCGCCGGCGGGCACCCCGGAGGGCGCCAGCGCCGCCATGGGGGCGACCATGTTCCATTGGGGCCTGCACCCCTGGGCCATTTATGGTGTGGTGGCACTGTCACTGGCTTTCTTTGCCTATAACAAGGGCCTGCCGCTTACGCTTCGCTCCGCCTTTTACCCGATACTTGGCGAGCGAACCCGCGGCTGGGCAGGCCATATCATCGATATTCTTGCCGTGCTGGCCACTATTTTCGGCCTGGCCACTTCGCTTGGCTTTGGCGCTACCCAGGCAGCTGGCGGGCTTGCCTATCTGTTCGATATCCCTAATACCATCGGCACCCAGCTGGCGATTATCGTGGTAGTCACGGTGATTGCGCTGATCTCGGTATGGCGGGGTATCGACGGCGGCGTGAAGCTTTTCTCAAATATCAACATGGTCATCGCGGCCGTGCTGTTGCTGTTTGTGGTCGTGGCGGGGCCGACCCTGATGATTCTGACAGGGATTGGCACCACCGCGCTGGACTATGCAAGCCACCTTCTGCCGCTGTCGAACTGGGTTGGTCGCGACGACGATACCTGGTATCACGGCTGGACCATCTTTTACTGGGCATGGTGGATCTCCTGGTCTCCGTTTGTCGGCATGTTTATCGCGCGCGTGTCGCGAGGCCGGACGGTGCGTGAGTTCCTGATCGCGGTGCTGCTGGTGCCGACGCTGGTCACCCTGGTATGGATGAGCGCCTTTGGCGGCACGGCGATTTTTCAGGCCTCAAACGAAGTGGGCGAGCTGGCAAACGGTATTGACGACGTCTCGCTTGCCATGTTCCACATGCTGGAACAATTGCCCCTGACCAGCATTACCTCGACGCTCGCGATCATTCTGGTGCTGGTGTTCTTTATTACCTCATCGGACTCCGGCTCGCTGGTGATCGACAACATCACCGCGGGCGGCAAGACCGATGCCCCCAAAAGCCAGCGGGTCTTTTGGGCCACGCTTGAAGGGGTGATTGCCGGCGTGCTGCTGTATGGCGGGGGGAGCACGGCCCTCAGCGCGCTGCAGGCAGGCGCGGTCGCCACCGGCCTGCCCTTTACGCTGGTGCTGCTGGTGATGTGCTTCAGCTTGTATATAGGACTGCACAAGGAGCAGCAGCGACTTTCTGGCAAGGTACCCACCACGTCGCTCCAAAAGTGATGTCGCAACATGACGGGAGCGCCTTGTAGGCGCTCCTTCTTGGGGCTCGTTTAGCCATCAGTGATAGCAAAAACGCTAAACGCGAGCATACCCCTTCCCAGCGCCGTGCCCCGGCCGCTTATCTTTTCGCGAGCGTGGCTCACTCTCCGCGGGGAAACCGCTGGGCCTCTTCGAGTATGTTGAGGTCCATGTGGTTGCGCATATAGCGCTCCGAGGCCACCTGCAGCGGCTGATAATCCCACGGATAGTAGGCGCCGTTGCGCAGTGCTTCGTAGACGATCAACCGTCTCGCCTGGCTTTCGCGCACCTCGGCGTCGAAGCGCGCCATGTCCCAGCGCTCGCGGCATTGCTGTTGGAAGTCGGCGAGTTGTTCGGCATGCGCCGGATCTTCCGCCAGATTATTCAACTCGTGCGGGTCTTCGGCGAGATTGAATAGCTGCGGCGGATCAAGCTCGCAATGGTTGAACTTCCACTGACGATGCCGGATCGTGATCAGCGGCGCGTAGCTGCCCTCGGCGGCGTATTCCAAGCAAACCGGTGTATCGCGCCTTTCGCCCTTCATCAGCGGTGCCAGCGACTCGCCGTCGGTCCACGGTTCGATGGCACTCAGGTCGATACCCACCAGATCAGCCAGCGTCGGATTGATATCCAGCGCAGACACCGGCGTACCGACACACTTGGGCTCAAGACCCGGCGCACTGATCATCAGCGGTACGCGTGATGAGCCTTCGTAGGGGCTCATTTTGAACCACAATCCGCGCTCGCCAAGCATGTCGCCATGATCGGAGACGAACAGAATGATGGTGTTGTCGAGCATGCGGGTGCGCTCGAGCACGTCGAGAATACCGCCCACCTTGTCGTCGATGTAAGACAGGTTGGCGAAATATCCTTGGCGAGCACGGCGGATATTCTCGGGCTTTATGTCGAACTGGGTATAGTCGTTGGCATCGAAGAGACGCTGCGAGTGCGGATCCTGCTCGGCGTAGGGAATCTCACCCACCGTTGGCTCGAGATGCTCGCAGTCACGGTAGAGATCCCAGTATTGGCGGCGCGCTACGTAGGGATCGTGGGGATGAGTAAAGCTCACGCATAATGCCCAGGGGCGTTCGTCATGACCGCGCGCCAGGTCGTAGAGCTTTTGCTCGGCGTGGAAGGCAACCTCGTCATCATACTCCATTTGATTGGATATCTCGGCGATGCCGGCCCCGGTAACAGAGCCCAGGTTGTGATACCACCAGTCGATGCGTACACCAGGGGTGCGATAGTCCGGCGTCCAGCCGAAATCAGGCGGATAGACATCGGTCGTCAGGCGCGACTCGAAGCCGTGTAGCTGATCCGGGCCGACGAAGTGCATCTTGCCCGAGAGACACGTTTGGTAGCCAGCGCGCCGCAAGTGGTGCGCCCAGGTCGGAATGCTCGACGGAAACTCGGCAGCGTTGTCGTAGACGCCGGTACGGGAGGGAAGTTGACCTGACATGAAAGCCGCACGCCCGGGAGCACAGAGATAGCTCGGCGTGTAGGCATTGCGAAAGCGCACCGAGCGCTCGGCCAGTGCCTTCACGTTCGGCATATGCAGAAAATCTGCCGGGCCATCTTCAAACAGCGTGCCGTTAACCTGGTCGGCCATCAGCACCAGAATATTGGGTTTTGTCATCGCTGCCTCTGGGGTGTGGTTAGGGTGACGGAAGAAGCCTCAGCTTGCGTTACAAAGACAAAGCGGCACAAACGATTTATTTAGGCTCAAAGCCCCAGCTTAGCTGGGGCTCAGCGGCCGACCCACCCAGCGTTGCCTTTTGTGCTGCCACGACGCGACGTCCCGACTTTTTAACGGCATGTCGTAATTCTTTCATTGGGTGCCGCTGGCGACTATGAGCGTGCTTATAAAGCGCTGCACCATGACGGCACAATGTTAACAACCCCATGGTTATGCTCATGATTTATACCATCGCAATACTGTTGAGCCTGGTCGGCTATTTTGTCATCGGGCATCTGGCTGGGCGGCGCGTCAAGGGACTGGATGACTACCTGGTCGCTGGCCGCAATGCGCCCACTTTCTTTATCCTGGGTACGCTGGTGGCCAGCTACCTGAGCACCAGCGCCTTTCTCGGCGAAACGGGCTTTGCCTACCAGGGCTATCCGTTCGTCATGCTGATTTTTGCGGCGGTCAGCACCTCGGGCTGCCTGCTGGGGGCCTTGGTGTTCGGCCGTTACCTGCGCCGTAGCGGCGCCAAAACCGTGCCGGAGTTTTTTGGCAAGCGCTTTGCCTCGCGGCGCGTCCAGGTCATTGCCGGGCTCACCACGGTCATCGGCCTGGGGGCGTATCTGCTGGGGGTCATGCAAGGCGCGGGCATCATGTTCGCCGAGCTGACCGGCATGCCCTACTGGGTGGGTCTGGTGCTGGTGTGGATGACCTACACCGGCTTCATTCTGTATTCGGGCTCGCCCGGCGTGATGATCACCGACACCGTCATGTTCGTGATTTTTTCGCTGGCCGCGGTGGGCGGGTCGCTGTATGTCATTCAGGATCTTGGCGGCTGGAGTGGCGTCGTTGAGGGGCTTTTAACCCAGACGGACAAGCCCGGCATTGGCCTGTGGCATGGGGTGATCGAAGGGCCTGATGCCAACTTCTCCTCTCCCGGCGAGGCGCTTGTCTGGGGCCTGACCCTGGGCCTTGTCTGGGCGGCGGTGCTGGCGGCAAGCCCCTGGCAGTCCAGCCGCTACCTGATGGCTCGCAACGAGCACGTGGTCATGCGCTCGGCCATGCTGACGGCGGTGGCGCTCGCCGTCTTCTATGCGCTGATGATGATGACCGGCGCGGCAATCAATCTCTACGACCCGACCCTCGAGCCCGAACGTTCCATGGTCTGGGTGGCGCTCAACATCCTGCCGACCTGGCTTGGGGTGGTGATTCTCACCGGGGTGTTTGCCGCCGGCCTGTCGTCCTGCTCGACGTTCCTGTCGATCATCGGCTTTAGCCTCTCCAACGATATTCTCCCTGCCTCGCTGGACGAAAAAAAGGCCATGCGTAAAAGCCGTATCGCTGTGCTTTCGGCGGGGCTTACAGCTCTATTGCTGGCGCTTTTTCAGCCGCCCGCGGTCATGGCGGTGGTCTGGTTTGCCGCCACGCTGTTTGCCTCCTCCTGGGGTCCGGTGGCTTTGATGAGCATCTGGAGCCGGCGGATTACCGCCGCCGGGGCCAGCTGGGGCCTGGTGGTCGGATTTGTCGGCAACCTGGTCCTATCGTTAATGGCGCAGGCCGAGTGGATCAGTCTGCCAGTGTATTTACACCCGGTGCTGTTGAGTACGCTGATGGCGCTGGCGGCAATCGTGCTGGCATCCACCATGACCCGCGTGAGCCAGTCCGAGGTAGACTACCGTGCGTTTCTGCATGAGTTTGATACCCGGGCGCTGAGCGGCTGGGTGTCCGGCACCCGCTGGATTGCGCTATGTACCATGCTCTCCGGGGTCGCTATCGGGCTGTTTTTGTGGCAACAGTATGCGGTCACCCTGGCGGGCTTCGCCGAGCGCTTTGCGCTCTCATCAGGCGCGGTTCAAGGCGCCTACCTGCTGGCAGTAGGTTGCGGCAGCATGCTGCTGATTGCCGGGGGCGTGGGCTACTGGATAGTGCGCCCTCGCCATCAGCAAGCCGCTGTTGCGCGCGCAACCATGGCAGACAATCGCTAAGCGCAGGGCAGCCGAGCGAGCCAATGACCATTGGCCCGCTGCGCATTTCTCAACCGCTCGCCTAACCGGCGGGCGGTTAGCTTTTTACCCGCCGGGAGTAAGTCAATGCAGCTAAGTTCGTACCAACGCGGTCTGCTTACGGTAGTCCTAGGCGTGGTGTTCCTGAGCTTCGACGGATTGCTGATACGCCTGGCGCGCACCGACGGCTGGACCATCGTGTTCTGGCGCGGTTTGTTGATGTTTTGCGTGCTGGGGCTTCTGTGCTGGGCAGGCAAGCGGCTTGCGACGCTCTGCAGCAACCCGTTTTCCTCATTGGCCTCAGCCCTGCTGCTGGGCCTGATATCCAGCCTGTTTGTGCTGGCGGTCATGAACGCCAACGTGGCCAACGTGGTGGTGATCCTGAGTACCGCGCCGCTATTTGCCGCGCTGTTTTCGCGGGTTTTCCTGGGCGAAAAAGTCGCGCTGCGAACGCTGGTGGCCATTGCCGTCTGCATGCTGGGCATGGGCCTGGTATTTATGGGCGAGGGAGCCATGGGGATGCTAACCGGCAACCTCTATGCCTTGGCAGCCGCGGCGGCCATCGGTGGCAACCTGACGCTGCTGCGCCGCTATCCAGCGATTGACCCTATGACGGTAATTGCCGGCGGAGGGCTGCTCTCGGCGGCCATTGCCCTACCCATGGCCTCGCCGCTGACGCTGGATGCCCAGCGTTATGGCGTACTGGCCCTCATGGGCCTGGTGCAGATGCCGCTTGCCACGGTGCTGATCAACAGCGCCACCCGCTACCTGCCGTCGACGGAGGTGGCGCTGTTCTACCTGGTCGAAACCGCATTGGGCACGCTGTGGGTCTGGTGGCTGCTGGGTGAGACACCCACGACCTCGACGCTTATTGGCGGTGGCGTGGTGATTCTGGTGCTGGTCGTGCACGCCTGGATCGGCTTGCGCCTGGAAAGACAGCGCCTGCTGCTTTATCCGGGGTTTACCAGCCAATAGCACGCACGCCTCAACAAAAGAAAAGCCCGCCAAAGCGGGCTTGAAAGAGGGTTAGCAGCGTGATGCGCAAGCAACGTCAGCGCAGTACATCCTCTTCCTTGAGCAGCTTGTAGATCGCCTCGGCGCCCTGCTCGGGGGTCACGTCGGTGAGCACCTGCCCGCCCTTGCCCTCCGACTTGGCGGCTGCCGCCTTGAAGCGATCCCTGGCCGAAGCGGATTTGACGATCTTCAGACGCTTGGGCCGTTTACGCGCGGGGGCCAGCTGCCATTGCGCCAGCTCGCTGTCGGCTTCAGGATTGGTGGGTGCGAACGCGAAGGTGGCCCGACGCGCCGGACCGAAGGCGCTTTGGCGAGCCGCCGGGGCCGCTTCGTCCACGCTGATGATGGCCGGGAGGCGCACCTGGAGTCGGCGACGCTGCCCCCGGGGCAATGCCTGAAGCAGCGTCACCACGCCGTTTTCCACCGACTCGACCGCTGCCAGACCGTTCACCAGCGGCCAGCCCAGGCGCTCGGCCAGGGCATAGGGCAAAAGCCCCGACCCTTCACCGCGCTCCGCCCGGGCGCCGGTGATCACCAGTTGGGGCGCGGCGTTCGCCAGGTGCGCCGCCAGCGCGGGAATGGCGTCGCTGCCCTCGGGCTGCTCGAGCAGGGTCATGGACTCAAGCCCCATGCCAGCGCCTGTGGACATACCTAAGTAGCCGCGCAGGGCGGCTTCGCTGTCATCATCCTGAGGACCCGCGTGCAGCACGCTGATCCGCATATCCGGCAGATCCGCCTCCATGGCCAGTGCAAGCTCCAGCCCCCGGGCATCCTGCTCGGCGCGCCGCGGGCGACCGGTGGTTGGGTGGCGACCGATGGAGACCAGTACCGCCACGTCGATTCCCTGTTGCTGTCGTTCAGGCTGCATCGCGCTGCCCTCCCCGCTGCTGTTCCACCATGTCCACTAACGCGGCCAGGATCTGGGTACTGTCGCCGATCACCGCCAGGTCGGCGCGCTTGATAATGTCGCACCCCGGATCGAGGTTGATCGCCACCACCTTGTCGCAGCGCTGAATGCCCTGCAGGTGCTGGATAGCGCCCGAAATGCCCACCGCCACATAGACCCGGGCAGTGACCCAGGTACCGGTCGCGCCCACCTGCCGGTCGCGGGCCATGAAGCCGTCGTCCACCGCGACGCGTGACGCGCCTTCGGTCGCGCCGAGGACGTTCGCAGCGTGATGGAAAGCCTCCCAATCCTTGACGCCGTTGCCGCCGGAAAGGATGAACTCGGCCTCGTCCAGCGCCACGCCGGCGGGGTCCACCGCCACCTGCCCCAGGTCTTCAATGCGGGACAAGTTGGTGGGAATTGACGCCGAAAGGGTCAGGTGCTCGGCTGCGTGGCGGGTCTCGTCCACCGGCTCGGCACACTCGGCCAGCGCCAGCGCCACCCGCGGTAGAGGCCGTTGAATATCCAGGCTTCCGGCGCCGCCCCGGGCCGTACACTGCCAGCCAAGCGGTGCGTCCTGGTCGGCCTCAATCTGCCACACCCCGGTGGCGGCCCGCTCGCCCAGACGCAGGGACAGCCGCCGCCCCAGATCGGCACCGCCCAGCGGAGAGTCCGGTAGCAGCCAGAAACGCGGCGCCATCTCCCGCTCGACGGCGCTTAACACCGCCAGGCGTGCCTCGGGGGCGAAGCCTGCGTAGCGCTCATCCTCAAGGTGCACGACGCAATCGATGCCGGCTTCGCCTAGGGCGTCTTCCTTGTGCTCGCCGAACAGGATCGCCACCACGGCGCCTGGCTGGTCGGCGTCGGCATCCGCCACGCGCCGGGCCAGCCCCAGCAGGTCCTTGTCGTGACCGGAGAGACGTCCACCGGTCATGTCGGGCACCACGGCCACCAGGAAGGCGGGCTGCTCAATGGTCACCGTGCGCCGACTATCGCGTGCCGCCGCAGCGGCGGCGGGTGACTGCCCGCCCTGCTGGAGGCCGCTACGGTCAATCCGCCTGACGCCATTGGGGCCGATAAAGCCGATGGCACGCGGGTCCTTGCGCACCACGCCGTTGGGGCCCATCCATTCGCTGGTCGCACCACCGCCCATTGCAGCCAGCACCGTGGCGTAGTCGGGATGCAGACGGTTCCGGGCGATCCACTCGCGACGCGGATCGCGACGTATAATCTCGCTCATACGGTCACCTCTTCAGCCGTTGCGTTTGCTGCCGGCCGGCGGGACGCGTCGGGCGCATCGGCGGCGGGGCGCTCAACCAGCGCATCGGCCACCAGCTCAGCGATGTCGCGCACCTCGGCGCTGGCATCCACCACACCTTCCAGCATGGCGGTGCACTGCGGGCAGCCCACCGCGACCAGTTCGGCCCCGGTCTCCTTGACGTCGTTCATGCGCATGTCGGGAATCCGCTGCTTGCCGGGAATATCGGTGATCGGTGCCCCGCCACCGCCACCGCAGCAGCGCGAACGGAAGCCGGAGCGCTCCATCTCCTTGACCTCGATACCCAGCGCCTTGAGCACGTTGCGGGGCGCCTCAAACTCGCCGTTATAACGGCCCAGGTAGCACGGGTCGTGATAGGTGACGCTGCCGCCCTTCCAGGGGGCAAAGGACAGCCGACCGGCTTCAAACAGCTCGGCGATAAAGGTGCTGTGGTGACGCACCTTGTAGTTGGCATTAACATCGGGACCGCCCAGTTCGCCGTACTCGTTACCCAACACATGAAAACTGTGGGGGTCGCAGGTCACAATCTGCAAGAACTGATACTTGGACAGGGTGGCAATATTGCGTTTCGCCAGGGACTGGAACGTCGCCTCGTCGCCCAGACGCCGTGCCACATCGCCGCTGTCGCGTTCTTCATTACCCAGCACCGCGAAGTCTACCTCAGCGGCTTTAAGCACCTTGATCAGGGCGCGCAGGGTGCGCTGGTTGCGCATATCAAAGGCGCCATCACCCAGCCACAGCAGCACGTCGACCTGCTTGATATCGGCCATCAGCGGCAGGTCGAGATCCGCCGCCCAGTTGAGCCGCGAGCCGGGGTCGAAACCACCGGGATTGTCAGTGGCGATCAGGTTGTCGAGCACCTCGGCGCCTTTGTTGGGCGTCTTGCCCCGTTCCAGGGTCAGGTGGCGGCGCATATCGACGATCGCATCCACGTGCTCGATCATCATCGGGCACTCTTCCACGCAGGCGCGGCAGGTCGTGCATGACCATAGCGTATCGGCGTCGACCAGCGCCTTGCCTTGTAGCGCCACAATGGGCCCATGGGGCGAGCCCGCGTGTTCACCTACCGGTTTGCCAGGGTAGGGAGAGCCGGCATAGGCGGCATCGCTGCCCCCGGCCATGCCCACCACCATGTCCTGGATCAGCTTCTTGGGGTTGAGCGGCTGACCGGCGGCAAACGCCGGACACACCGCCTCGCAGCGACCGCATTGCACGCAGGCGTCGAAGCCCAGCAGTTGGTTCCAGGTGAAGTCGGCGGGCTTTTCCACGCCCAGGGGCGCTGCTTCATCTTCCAGGTCGAGCGCTTTGAGGCCCGTCGACCGGCCGACGCCCCCATTTTTCGTGGAGAAGCGCTCGGCGCGACGGTGGAAGGCCAGGTGCAGGGCGCCGGCGAAGGCGTGCTTCATGGGCCCGCCCCAGGTCATGCCGAAAAACATTTCCCCCAGGCCCCAGGCCACGACGCCCGCCAATACCAGCGCCAGCAGCCAGCTGCCGCTTCCTTCAAGCAGACCTTCGGGCAGCAGCCCCACCGTGGGCAGCGTGATCAGAAAGACGCCCAGCGAGAACGCCATCAGGCTCTTGGGCAGGCGCATCCAGGGACCTTTGGAGAGCCGGGCGGGGGGATTAATGCGCCGCCGCGCGACAAACAGGCTGCCAATAAACATGGAGGTGCTGGCCAGCAGCAGCAGCCCTCCCAGGATCGGGCTTGCCAGCCCCAGCCCGTGCACCAGGATCATCAGCACGGCGGCCGCCACGAAGCCACCGGCGGTAGCCACGTGGGTGTTGGAAATCATCTTGTCGCGCCCCACCACATGGTGCAGATCCACCAGATAGCGGCGCGGCACGGCCGCCAACCCCTTGAAGAAATTGACCGGCGAGGGGCGCCCCTGACGCCACAGGCGTATACGGCGTACAGCGCCGATCGCCGCCAGCGCCAGGGCGGTGAAGATTAATATCGGCAAGAGCGTTTCGAGCATGGTGCTCACCTCATGGCTGGAACAACTAGCGATCGCATCCGGGAATACCGGTAGCGGGCTGTTGCGAGGGCGCTGTAAACCCATCCCTGGGCGCTACGTTTGCCATCCATGGCAAACAACCCTCGCAACAGCCCGCTACCGGCGCCCAGATCCCCTGCTTCAAGCTCGCGTTAAAAGTCCTTGCAGATCCGCAGGGCATCATAGATAGCCGCATGGGTATTTCGCGGTGCCGTGCAGTCGCCCAGGCGGAACAGCAGAAAGCCATCGCCTTCCTCGCCTTTCTCATCAACCAGGCACGGCTGCGGTTTGATGGCGTACAGCGCCTCCAGGTCCACCTGTCCTTTGTTGCGGGACTGGGCTTTCAGGGCGTAGTAAAGCGCTTCATCGGGACGCACGCCGTTCTCGACCACCACCTGATCCACCACGCGCTCTTCCAGGGCACCGGTGTACTCGTTCTCGAGCACCGCCACCAGGCCATCACCCTCGCGGTAGACCTTGTGCAGCATCAGGTCCGAGGACATGATCACCTCTTTCTCGTAGAGGCTGCGATAGTAGGTGGGGAAGGTGGTGCCGCCCACCGCCGCGCCGGGTTTGATATCGTCGGTGACGATCTCCACCTTGGCGCCCTTGTCGGCCAGGTAATCCGCCGCCGAGACGCCGGAGAACTCGCAGATGGCGTCATAAATCAGCACGTTCTTGCCCGGGGCGACCTTGCCGCTGAGGATATCCCAGGTGCTGACCACCAGGCTCTCCTCAGGGTTCTCGTCGTAGCCCCACTCCGGGAACTGGCTGAGGAAGGGCTGGCCGCCGGTGGCCAGCACGACGATATCCGGGCGCAGGTCGAGCAGGGTCGCCTCATCGGCGCGGGTGCCCAGGCGCAGATCGACTTTCAGCCGAGCCAATTCCAACTGAAACCAGCGGGTGATACCGGCAATCTGATCGCGCTGTGGGGCCTGGGCGGCAATGGTGATCTGTCCGCCCAAAGCGTCAGCAGCCTCAAACAGAGTGACATCGTGACCGCGCTCCGCAGCGACCCGCGCTGCTTCCATACCGCCAGGGCCACCGCCGACCACCACGACTTTGCGCTTGGCGCCTTCGGTCTTCTCAATGATATGCGGCAGCCCCATGTACTCACGGGACGTGGCGGCGTTTTGGATACACAGCACATCAAGGCCCTGATACTGGCGGTCGATGCAGTAGTTAGCGCCCACGCACTGTTTAATCTGGTCGATCTGGCCCATCTTGATCTTGGCGATCAGGTGGGGGTCGGCAATATGTGCCCGGGTCATGCCGACCAGATCGACATAGCCCCCTTCGAGAATACGCTGGGCCTGGTTGGGATCCTTGATGTTCTGGGCGTGGATCACCGGCACGTTCACCACTTCCTTGATCCCTGCCGCCAGATGTAGGAAAGGCTCTGGCGGGTAGGACATATTAGGAATGACGTTGGCCAAGGTGTTGTGGGTGTCGCAACCGGAGCCGACCACGCCGAAGAAATCCACCATGCCGGTGGCATCGTAGTAGGCGGCGATCTGCTTCATGTCGTCGTGGGAGAGGCCATCCGGATGGAACTCGTCGCCACAGATCCGCATGCCGACGCAGAAGTCGTCACCCACTTCAGCGCGCACCGCCTTGAGCACTTCCATACCGAAGCGCATACGATTTTCGAAGCTCCCGCCCCACTCGTCGGTACGCTTGTTGACCCTTGGGCTCCAGAACTGGTCGATCAGGTGCTGGTGCACGGCAGACAGTTCGACACCGTCGAGCCCGCCCTCTTTCGCTCGGCGCGCGGCCTGGGCGAAGTCACCAATGATGCGCCAGATCTCCTCTTCCTCAATGGTCTTACAGGTGGAGCGGTGCACCGGTTCACGGATACCCGAGGGCGATAGCAGGGTCGACCAGTCAAAGCCGTCCCACCGCGAGCGGCGTCCCATATGGGTAATCTGGATCATGATCTTGCCGCCATGCTTGTGCACGGCATCGGCCAAGTTCTGGAAGTGCGGGATGATGCGGTCGGTGGAAAGATTTACCGAGCTCCACCAGCCCTGGGGGCTGTCGATGGACACCACCGACGAGCCACCGCAGATACACAGGCCGCAGCCGCCCTTGGCCTTTTCCTCGTAGTACTTGACGTAGCGCTCGGTGGTCATGCCGCCGTCGGTGGCATGCACCTCGGCGTGAGCGGTACTGACCACGCGGTTGCGGATGGTCAGCTTGCCGATGTCGATCGGCTCGAAGATTGCGTCGAATGCCATGATGTTCTCTCCTCGTAGCCGGGTTAGCGGGCGCCGTCGGTCAGCGGCTTGACGTCAAAGATGCCCACATCGCAGTCAGGCTCGGCGGCACTCTGGGTCTGCTCGGCGACGGTGCGCAGTGAACTGCCACGTGCCGCGAGGATCTGGTCCATAGCCCCGGCGAACCAGCCGGTGAACATGTACTCTTCTTTTTTTCCCGTCTTGCCCAGCTGGTAAACAAAGGCGCTGTGCTCTAGACGCACGCTCGCTGTACCGGCATCGAGGTCGATGTGCTCGGTAATAAAGAGTCCCCAGCCGCGCTGGGAGAGGCGCAGCATATAGTGCTCAAAGACGGCCACGCCCTCGATCCCATGGCATTCGGCTTCTTTCTCGCACCAGTGCCAGGCGCTCTTGTAGCCGGCGTGGTAGAGGATCTCGGCATACTTCTCGGCACCCAGCGCCTCTTCGACGGCCACATGGTTGTTGATAAAGAAGTGTCGCGGTACATACAGCATCGGCAGGGCGTCGCTTGTCCAGACGCCGGTCTCGCTATCCACTTCGATGGGCAGTGCAGGGGCCAGTTTGGTCACGGTTATATTCCTCAAAATCATTGTTCTTCAATACATCTGGCTTGGCAGTCTCGGGGCTGGTTCGGCGATAGACCTGCGAGGAGGCGCTGTGAACCCATCCCTGGGCGCTACCTTCGCCATCCATGGCGAAGAACCTCCTCTCCGGCCTATCCCCGACGCCCCGATCGCGTCCAGTGTCGGTCTCAGTTCAATCAGGCACCCCATACATCCTTCAATACCCGCACCCAGTTCTCGCCCATGATCTTGCGCACCTGGGACTCGCTCATTCCGCGCTTCAGTAGCGCCTCGGTCAGGTTGGGAAACTCACCAATGGTGCGAATGCCTTCGGGGTTGATGATCTTGCCGAAGTCCGTCAGGCGGCGGGCGTAGCCCTTGTCATGGGTCAACCACTCGAAGAACGCTTGGTCGTGCCCCTGGGTGAAATCGGTACCGATGCCGATGGCGTCTTCACCGACGATGTTCATGATGTACTCGATGGCCTCGCAGTAATCGTCGATGGTCGAATCGACACCCTTCTTGAGGAACGGTGTAAACATGGTGACGCCGACAAAGCCGCCGTGGTCGGCAATGAACTTCAGCTCTTGATCGGATTTATTGCGCGGATGTTCTTTGAGACCTGAGGGCAGGCAGTGGGAGTAGCAGACCGGCTTTTTGGACTCGAGGATGACTTCTTCGGACGTTTTGGCACCCACGTGGGAAAGGTCGCACATGATGCCGACGCGGTTCATCTCGGCGACGATTTCGCGACCAAATCCGGAGAGCCCGCCGTCGCGCTCGTAGCAGCCGGTACCCACCAGATTCTGGGTGTTGTAGCACATCTGCACGATGCCCACGCCCAACTGCTTGAAGATCTCGACATAGCCGATCTGGTCCTCAAAGGCGTGGGCGTTCTGGAAGCCGTAGATAATGCCCGTTTTGCCCTCTTCTTTAGCGCGGGTAATATCCGCGGTGGTTCGCACGGGGCGTACCAGGTCGCTACATTCCGCCATCAGCTGGTTGGAGGCGACAATGTTATCGACCGTGGCCTGAAACCCCTCCCACACCGAGACCGTGCAGTTGGCGGCAGTAAGCCCGCCGCGCCGCATGTCTTCAAGCAGCTCACGGTTCCATTTGGCGATAATCAGACCATCGATGACGATAGCGTCATCGTGCAGTTCGGTGGGGGTCATGGCTAAGCTCCAGCAACATTGATGAATGTAGCGAGCATAGCGCTGACGTTGGGGTGAACTGCTCTTGGAAACGACAGCGGAAATTCCAAAAACGTCATTGTGTCTTGAACACGACCACTACGCGTGCTTCTGCCAACATTGCCGCCGAATAACGCCAAAATAGCCAGTAGCGATCATAAAAAACGTGCTACCCGGCAACGGGTAGCACGTTATAAGCATTGCTTGCGCAGTGGAGATTAGTCCAGCAACAACACGCTGGCAAAAGTAGGTTCGCCCTGTGCATTGGCAAGCGCCTGCTGAGCACCTGATGACGGCTCGTTGGCTGTCGGCTTGCTTCCCCACTGCCTGATTAAAGGTAACGGCTGACTGTTATTGCCTTGGCGATCATAGCCACCCAGACGCTCGTTTCTCGGCGGCACGCCAAAGTATTCACGGTAACACTTGGAAAAATGAGGCGTGGAAACGAAACCGCAAACGGAAGCGATCTCAATAATCGATAAGGAGGTTTGCTTAAGCAACTGCCGTGCCCGTACCAACCGCAACTTGAGATAATATTTAGACGGTGAGCAGAGCAGGTAGCGTTGGAACAACCGCTCTAACTGGCGACGGGACACATTAACGTAACGTGCCAATTCATCGAGTTCGATCGGTTCTTCAAGATTGGATTCCATCAAGGCGACGATTTCCAACAGCTTGGGCTGGGCAGTACCCAGCACGTGTTTGAGCGGCACACGCTGCTGATCCTGCTCGGTACGCACGCGCTCATAGATAAACATCTCTGAGATGCCTGCCGAAAGCTCGCGTCCATAGTCGTGGGCAATCAGGTTGAGCATCATATCCAGCGGTGCGGTGCCACCAGAGGCGGTGAATCGATCACGGTCGATAGAGAATAAATGCGGGGTCAGAACGACTTTTGGAAAAGCCTCCTGCATGGAAGCCAAGCACTCCCAGTGTACGCTGGTTTGATAGTGATCGAGCAGCCCCGCCTGCCCCAGCGCCCAGCTGCCCGTACATACCGAGCCTAACCGTTTTAGTTGGCGCGACTGCGACTGAAGCCAGCGCACGTGCTCCCGGGTAACGCTGTGCTGCGGGCCTACCCCGCCGCAAACGACCACCCACTCAAGCGACAGCGGGGTATGCATAGAGGCGTCCGGCGTCACCTGTAAGCCGTCGCTGGCGCGCACGGGCAAGCCGTCCTGGGTCAGGGTATACCAGCGATACAGCTCTCGGCCGGCCAACTGGTTGGCCATCCGCAAAGGTTCTATTGCGGATGCCAGAGAAATCAATGTGAAGTTATCTAACAGTAGAAAGCCCAGGGTTTGCGGTTCGCCTGTACGATTGAGCGGTGCTGTCTGGTCATTTGCTTGATGAGAACTCATCTTTACTACCTCGGTCACCTTTACGTCATCAAATTTTCTTGTTGATTTAGGTGTCGCTGGCGTTGTTCGGCTTCCCTGTGCGGCGTCAAATTCTCACCCACACATGGGTACTGCTCTTTAGTCGTATATTGGCACGAATAGTTTAAAACGCGACAAATTTTCTCTCGAAAAGCCAGCAACGCGTCGCAAATTAAACGCTCGATGTCGCTTTCAAACCGTGGGCTATGATCGCTCAGCAGAAAGGTCTGATTGGCGGCCATGCCTATGACACTTTATTTGATGACGTCTAGTTAATGAATGGCCTTAGAGCACCACCTCATAGCCTTCAAACTTGGGCGGGCCAAGGTAAATCCCTTCGGGCGACTTGGCATTGGCGTGAGCCTTGCGAAACGCCTCTGACTTGGTCCAGTCGCGGAAGGCTTCTTCCGACTCCCAGACACTGTGAGAAATAAACACGGTGTGATCTTCCTGACTTTCGCCTTGCAGCATTTGGAACTGTTTGAAGCCCGGCACTTCTTCCAGGTGAGAGTCACGGTTACGCCATACCTCTAGGAAGTCCTCTTCGCGGCCGGGGGCAATACGGAAACGGTTCATGGCAATATACATTGTGTCTCTCCTACGGGTTGGGTAGCGCTAGGTTGATTACGCAAACGGTAGCTTGATGGTAACGTCAAGGCGTAACGGCGGATAGCCCTTTGCCACTCGGGGGCGTATGGCGAACACACACCTTCAGGTCGTCTGGTTTAAGCGCGATTTACGTATCCATGACCACGCACCGCTTGCCAATGCGGCAGCGGCGGGCCCGGTCCTGCCCATCTTTGCGATCGAACCTGAACAGTGGCAAGCACCCGACAGTGCTCTGCGCCACTGGCAGTTTGCCGCTGACTCACTTATCGACCTTTCCAACGCCCTGGAGACGCTGGGCCTGCCGCTGTGTATTTGGCAGGGCGATATTGTCGATTTGCTGAACGCCCTGCAAGTGCACTACAGCCACTTTACCCTTCACTCCCACCAGGGAACCGGCAACGCCTGGAGCTTTGAACGCGATAAAAACGTTAACCAATGGTGTCGTCAACATGGCATTACGTGGCAGGAGGCTCGCCAACAGGGAGTGGTGCGGGGTCTAACCAGCCGCATCGGGCACAAAACTCGCTGGGAAACTCATTGGGAAACGCTAATGGCGGCGGCACCCTTTTCTGCACCGCAAAACGCGCGAGTGGCCCAAGGATGGCAAGCCTTTCATCACATCGACGTTGAGCAGCTTCATAACCTAACGCTGGGATTTGATACCACGCCCTGCCCCGAGCGCCAGTCAGGCGGTCGTCGCGAAGGCCGCGCAGTATGGCGCAGCTTTATCAACCAGCGCGGGCGGCGCTATCGTGGATCGCTGTCTAAACCTTTGCTTGCCTGGGAATTTGGCTCGCGGCTGTCGCCCCACCTGGCCTGGGGCACGCTTTCCATGCGCGAAGTGGTCCAATCACTGCGCCGCCAGCGGCAAAAGCACGTCGACGATACCGCCTGGGCCCGTTCGCTGCGCGCCTTTACCTCGCGGCTTTACTGGCACTGCCACTTTATTCAAAAGCTGGAAAGCGAGCCCAGTATCGAGTACCAGACGCTGCACCCGGCACTGTGCGGCCTGCGCGAACGCGACCCCGACCACCCCAACCTGATTGCCTGGAAGCGCGGCCAAACCGGGGTGCCGCTGGTGGATGCCTGCATGCGCAGCCTGATCGCCACCGGCTGGATTAACTTTCGCATGCGCGCCATGCTGATTTCCCACGCCACCTTTGGTTTAGGGCTGCACTGGCGTGAACCCGCCCTCCACCTGGCGCGGCTGTTTACCGACTTCGAACCGGGCATTCACTACCCTCAGGTGCAGATGCAGGCGGGCGCTACCGGCACCAACGCGCTGCGGGTCTACAACCCCATCAAGCAAGCGGAGGATAACGACCCCACCGGCGAGTTCATCGCCCGCTGGGTGCCGGAGTTAACTGCCCTGCCGCTGGAGTGGCGCGCCAAACCCTGGGCGCTGCCGGAAAGCCTGCACCAGCGATTCGGCTTTCAGCCCGGCGAGCACTACCCGCTGCCCAACGACTTTGAGTGTGAGGCGCGCCACTGGAAGAAGATGCTGTACGAGCTGCGTCGCACCCCGGATGCCCGAGACGCCAGCCAAGCGATTGTGGATAAGCTGGCTAGCCAGCGTCGGCCTTCAAAGCAGCGCGCTAAAAAAGCAAAACCCGCCAATCGGCAGCAGCTCTCGCTGTTTGATGACGGCGGGTTGGAAGGATAGGTAGCTGTTACCGCTTAGCTATAGCTAGCTTGTCAACAGAGGGCGCGGCCACATCGGGGAACAATACGGCATGGCATATGCGCCATGAGGAGGAGCCTAAAATTCGCCACATCGCTGATATTATTAGTGAATTTCTTCAGCAATGCCGCCAAACGCTACCCATCCTGCGTCTCGTTTGAGGAACGGCCGATATGTGCTTACTCAGTTGACAGGAAAGTGCCTAACGCCGCGCTTTGCAGCTGCTTTAGAGCGCCAGCGGAAACACAGCCCGACAACAGAACTTTGTAGCAACTTGCATCAATTGTTGCGTATTGCTACATTCAAGAAAACCCAACTTTGGAGGTACAAATGGCTACGAACAGCATTCGCTTAGATCAAAAGCTAATTGAAAAGGCAACCATTATGGCCAAGGCGCTTAATCGGACCCCGCCCAAGCAAATAGAACATTGGGCAAAAATCGGCGAAATCATGGAAGATAACCCCGACTTACCCTACGAGTTTGTAAGGCAGGCCATCATCGCGCAGGCAGAACGAGACGCCGGAAAGCTAGAGGCCTACGATTTTGGTTAAAGCCACGAGTGTCTTACAGACACCTACATTCAAAAAAGCGGTAAAGAAGCTCAAGCCTAACCAGAAAGAGGACCTTGATTTGGCCGTTAAGGAGCTTATGGCCAACCCTAACATCGGAGAACAAAAGAAAGGGGACCTAGCCTTCCTGCGAGTCCATAAGTTCAAGATGAACAAGCAACTGACGCTACTCGGCTACAGTTTTGATGATGGCACTCTTGTCCTTGAACTGATGGCACTAGGCTCACACGAAAACTTCTACCGCGATATTAAGCGTAAGCAGTGACGCTGTAACGCCCGCAGCACGCGCGGCTTTGTAATGGAGGCGAAGCCGCAATGAAAAAGGCGTCGCCGTGCCTGCGATACGTTGGAGGGTACCTGTATTGCTATTTTTCTCATCTAACCTGCCAAACCCAGCTTAGCACAAGGCCTTGGGAGCGAATGACTATCTCAGCTATGAGCTTTCAACGCATAACAAAACCCGCCAATCGCCAACAGCTTTCACTGCTTGACGATGGCGGGTTTAGTGCTGCTTAAACGGTATTAGCTAAGCGCTTCCAAAGACTGCTCGATAATGCTCAAGCCTTCTTCCAGCACGGCGACAGACACCGTCAGCGGCACCAGAATGCGGATGCTGTTGCCGTAGAAGCCGCAGGAGAGCAGGATCAGGCCCTTCTCACGCGCTTTGGCGCATAGCGCGCCGGTCATCTGCGCGTCCGGCTTGCCGTCGCTGTTAAGCAGTTCAAAGGCCGCCATGGCGCCTAGCTGGCGGCCGTGGGCAACGGCGGGGAAGCGCTCTTCCCATACCGCGAAACGCTCGGCCAGCATTTTGCCCATCTGCTCGCTGCGGGCCAGGATATCTTCCTCTTCAATCACCTCGATCACCGCCAGCGCCGCGGCACAGGAGAGCGGGTTGCCGCTGTAGGTGCCGCCCAGTGAGTTGGGGCCGGAGGCGTCCATCACCTTGGCAGAACCAACGACAGCCGAGAGCGGCATGCCGTTGGCCAGGCTCTTGGCGGTGGTGAGAATATCCGCCTCAATGCCACTGTGCTCCAACGCAAACAGCTTGCCGGTGCGGGCAAAGCCGGACTGCACTTCGTCAGCGATCAGCAAAATGCCGTGTTCGTCGCACAGCGCGCGCAGCGCTTTTAAGTAGCCCGGTGAGGCAATGTAGAAGCCGCCTTCGCCCTGTACCGGCTCAATCACGATGGCCGCTGTGCGGTGCGGGGCGATATCGGTCTTGAACAGCGTGCGAATGGCGTCCAGCGACGCCTCTTCGCTAATGCCATGTAGCGGATTGGGGAACGGTGCGCGGAACACGTCGCCCGGCATCGGGCCGAAGTCGTTCTTGTAGGGAAGCACCTTACCGGTCATCGCTAGGGTCATCATGGTGCGGCCGTGAAAGGCGCCGTCGAAGGTAATGATGCCGGTGCGGCCAGTGGCGGCGCGGGCAATCTTCACGGCGTTTTCCAGCGCTTCGGCACCGGTGTTCACCAGCATCGCCTTGCGCTCGGGGCCGCGCACCGGGGTAAGTTCACAGAGCTTTTGACACAGCTGCACATAGGGCGCGTAGGAGATCACCGCGGCGCTGGTGTGCATGACTTTCTTGAGTTGCGCTTCTACCGCGGCGACGATTTTCGGGTGGCGGTGGCCCAGATTGAGCACGCCAATGCCGCCCGCGAAGTCGATCCAGCGGTTGCCGTCGGCATCCCACAGTTCGGCGTTTTCAGCATGCTCGGCAAACTGGGTGGTGGGCGTCGCAGCACCGTTGGCCACAAAGCGGTTTTTTAGTTCGTTCAGTTCTTGGTTCGTCATCATCGTTCTCTTTATAAACCGCCAACACAGACGTATTTCAGTTCGGTAAATTCATCAAGGCCATGGTGTGAACCTTCGCGGCCCAGGCCGGACTCTTTCACGCCGCCAAACGGCGCCAATTCGGTGGAGATCAGCCCTTCGTTGACGCCGACCATGCCGTACTCCAACTGCTCCATGGTGTGCCAAATGCGGCGATAATCCGTGGCGTAGAAGTAGGCCGCCAGGCCAAACGGGGTATCGTTGGCCATGGCGATAGCTTCTTCATCGCGCTGGAAGCGGAACACCGGCGCTACCGGGCCAAACGTCTCTTCGTCGGCTACCGCCATCTTGGTAGTGACATCGGCGAGTACCGTGGGGGTAAAGAAGCGCTCGCCTGCGGCGTGGGACTTGCCGCCACACATCAGCTTGGCTCCCTGACTCATCGCGTCATCGACGTGGCGCTGCACTTTATCCACCGCCGCCTGGTTGATCAGCGGGCCGATAATGCTGCCCTCTGCCAGGCCATCACCTACTTTTAACGCATTCACACGCTCGGTGAGCTTGCTGACAAACGCATCGTAAATGCCGTCCTGCACCAAAAAGCGGTTGGTACACACGCAGGTCTGCCCGGCGTTGCGGAATTTAGACGCAATCGCACCGTCAACGGCGGCATCCACATCGGCGTCGTCAAACACAATAAACGGTGCATTGCCGCCCAGCTCCATGGCGGTTTTCTTCACCGTGCTGGCGCACTGGGCCAGCAGGTGTTTGCCCACCGGGGTCGAGCCGGTAAACGACACCTTGCGCACACGTGAATCCGTGGTGAGCACCTCACCGACTGCGGCCGGTGCTGACGCGGTAATCACGTTAATGGTGCCTGCGGGCAGGCCCGCCTCCAGCGCCAAATAAGCGGCGGCAAGCGCCGTTAACGGTGTCGCCTCTGCGGGTTTGATGACCACGGTGCAGCCAGCGGCCAAAGCCGGTGCGCACTTGCGGGTAATCATCGCCAGCGGGAAATTCCAGGGGGTAATCGCCGCGACGACACCCACCGGCTCGCGCAGTACCAGCAGGCGCTTGTCGGCACCGTGGCTGGGCAGGGTTTCCCCGGCCATGCGCTTGGCTTCTTCGGCGAAGAACTCGATGAACGAGGCGCCGTAGATCACTTCGCCTTTGGCTTCCGCCAGCGGTTTGCCCTGCTCCAGGGTCATCAAACGGGCCAGGTCGTCGGCGTGCTCATGGATAAGCTCAAACCAGCGGCGTAACAGCGCCGAGCGCTGCTTCACTGGGGTAGCGCGCCAAGCGGCACCAGCGTTATAAGCAGCAGCCACCGCGTCACGGGTATCGTCGGCGTCCATATCAGCCACCCGGGCAATGATTTCGCCGGTAGCGGGGTTATCCACCGCAAAGGTTTGCTTGCCTGTGCGCCACTCGCCGCCTACAAGAGCGGGAACCGCGTCGTGCAACCACTGATCGATAAAGCTCATGACATTCTCCAGAAATCTTTTGGGTCGGCTTACATCTCAGCTTTCATGTGGCGATCGCTGTAGTCGCGCCCATAAGTGTGCAGCGCATGGAAGTACAACCCGATCCCCAGTAGCGTCCATACGGCAAGGATGATCCACTCTGCAGTGCCCAATGCTGCTGGGCTTCCCGGCAGGTAAAGGCAGGCCATGCCAAACGAAAGCACGACGGCCAAGGTGCCGCATAGCTTGCCGTAACTCACTTTGAACGGACGGGGCATATCCGGCTCGCGTACGCGAAGCACCATGAAAGACACCGCCACAAACAGGTACGCGAGTACAATCCCCAGGCCACCGGCATTGACGATCCACACCAGCGCGGGGCGGCCGAATAACGGGGCAAGGCAGGACAGAAAGCCCATTAAGAAAATAGCGTTGGTGGGCGTTTTATAGCGCGGATGTAGCTTGGAGAAGACGGCTGGCAGCATGCCCGCATTGGCAAGTGCGTAGATAGCCCGCGAACCGCCGATGTAAAAGGCATTCCAACTAGTAATGATCCCGGCGATACCGGCGATCACCATCAGATTACCCGCCCATGAAGCATTGAACAGGCTCTCCATGGCGTCGGGCACGCTTAGCGAACTGGCACCGATTGCTTCGTTATCCAGCGCCAGGCTGGTGGCTAGGATAATCAGCGAGTACCACACCACCGCCAAAATCACCGAGACCATCAACACTTTGCCGATGGCTTTGTAAGGCAAGTTGATCTCTTCAGCGGCTTGTGGGATGACATCAAAGCCGACAAACAAGAACGGCACCATCACGATAACCGCAATAATACCGGATATCACACTGCCCTCAGACTGTGAAAATAGAGGCATCATATTGGCGGTGCTGCCCTCAAACAGGGAGCCGGTAACAAACATCACCCCCACCAGCAGAATCACCCCTGTGACCACTTTTTGCAGCAGTGCGGCCGTGCTCACGCCAAAGTAGTTGATGATCATCATGGCAAGCGAGCCGCCAACGCCCACTGCCACCCAGGTGGCTTTAACTTCCCAGCCAGCAATGGTCCACATGTGGCCGACGGCGTAGTTGGGCGCAAGATGCTCGACCACTGTTGGCAGCGCGACGGCTTCAAACGCCACCACGCTTAGATAGCCTAATATGATCGCCCATGTGCAGAAGAAAGAGGGCCAATGGCCTAGCGCGCGGTAGCTGTAAACATGCTCACCGCCGACTTTAGGCATCGCCGAAGCAAGCTCAGCATAGGTTAGGCCGACTAAAACAATCGCTAAACCACCAATGATAAAGGCTAGAATGGCGCCTACGCTGCCAGCAGATTGAATGGCGGTGCCGGTAAGGACAATCCAGCCCCAGCCGATCATGGCGCCAAATGCCAGGGCGAGTACGTCGCCGCGGGCCAGCACCCGGACGAGTTTGGCTTGTTCTGAAGAAGACGTTGTCATAGCGCAGAGTCCTGCAAGTTATTGGATGTTGTCATGGGCGCTCTGAGGCGCAGTATCCCGATTCCGCTTTAACGGAATAACCACACGCTAGCAGGCAGCGGGCAGAACGCGAATGCACCACTTTGGCGTTCGACTAGACCACTTTCTGGGCGCACCAAATTAGTGCGCAACTTGCATTCGACTTTCGTAGTAACACCCGATCATTGCCGGCTTAAAGTGCGACAGGAGACTTTCAAAATGGACCATACGGAGGCTTTGCACCACTTTGAACAGCTTTATGCACACCAGCCTGAACAGTTGAGTAAGCAAGTCCGTATCGAGTTGGCACTGCGCCAGGCGATTACCCATCAATGGCCTACTGGGCTGCGCTTGCCTTCCCACCGTGCCCTGGCCAGTGCTGTGGGGGTGTCTCGCCAAACCCTGGCGCAAGCAGTCGGCACGTTACTTGAGGAGCAATTGCTTAAAACCGCCCACGGCCAGGGGACCTGGACCTGCAAGCCGGCGGTTCTTGCAACGACATTGCCAGTCAACACCCAACTCTCAAAGCGCGCCCAGCGCGTACTAGACGGCCCCGGCGCCAGCATGATTCAAAGTGGGGCCTTTGTCCCCGGCATTCCCGATATTGCCCAGTTTCCGATGCGCAAGTGGCGGCAGCTGTATGCCAGTGTCACCGTGCCGCAGAATGCCCTGCTGCTGTCTTACTCCACCGGCGGCTATGGGCCGCTTAAACGTGCGATACGCGATTTTCTGGCGCGCTGGCGCAACATCAGTTGCGATACCGAGCAAATTATTATCACCGACGGCACTCATAACGGGATCCAGCTGTGCGCCATGGCGCTGGCCGATGTGGGCGATACCGTCGCAATGGAGTCGCCTTGTTACTGGGGGGCGCGCAATGTGTTTACCGCTGCGGGGTTAGACATCCAGATGTTGGCGTGGCAGCCCGGTAACGGGCATTCGCTGCCCTCCGATACCGGCCCGATAAAACTGGCCTACTTGACCGGTTCCCACCACTATCCACTGAGCGTGCCCACCAGCGCCGAGCATAAGCAACAGCTTTGTGATGCCTTGTCGCCCAGCTACGTGGTGGAAGACGACTACGAATTTAACCGCGACGATCACGCTAACCTGCTCTTCGATGCGCACTCGGCGCGCCACTTGCTGGTCGGCTCGTTTTCCAAGATGATGTTTCCTGGCTTGCGCTTGGGCTACCTGGTCGTACCGCATCATCTAGCAGGGCCAATGAACCGCCTACGCAGCGAGCTTTTCCGCGAAGGGCGCATGCTTGATCAGGCCGTACTGGCGCAATTCATTTTTGATGGTGACCTGGACGCCTGGTGCCGCCGTATCCAGCGTGACTATTTAGGCCGCCAGCAGGTACTGCATGACCAGCTAGGCTCGCTGCCACAGGTGCGCAGCGTCTCACCGCCGAGCAGCGCCATCAGCCTATGTGTTGAGTTTGAGCCGGGTATCAATGATGTGCAGATCGCCCAAGCACTGTTAAAAGAACATCTGGTTGTGCGTCCACTTAGCCCCGTATGCGCCAAACACGACCCACGGGTTGGTCTGGTAATGGGCGTGGGAATGCTTTCGGGGGAAACATTGGTGCGCGAAGCCCAGCGATTACGCCGTTGCTTAGAGAGCCTGCTACGCTAGCGTGCGATTTGTGAGCAGCCACTCATTTAACGATAACAATTTATTCACAAGGACTTTGTCATGCCCCGCCCTGTTGATGGATTTATCGCTCGCCACTGGCCGGCTTTCGCTACGCTTCGCCGTTGGGTGCCGCTAGGCCTAGTTCTGGCGCTCTCGGGCTGCGCTACCTTCGCGCCCAACCCACCCGAGGATCAAAGCAACATCTGCGAGATTTTCCGCGAACAGCCCAGCTGGTATGACTACGCCCAAGAGTCTCAGGAGAAGTGGGGCACGCCGATCGCCACCCAGATGTCATTTATTCAGCAGGAATCGTCGTTTCGTAGCCACATTCGACCAGACCGCAAGTACTACCTGGGCTTTATCCCCGGCCCGCGACCTTCTTCAGCCAAAGGCTACGCCCAGGCCCAAGACCCTGTGTGGAGTGAATACGAAGATGACGTAGGCGGGCTATTTTCCCGCCGCACGCACATGAAACACGCCACCGATTTTATTGGCTGGTACAACCAACGCACCCGCGAACAAACCGGCGTTTCACTCAGCAACCCTGAACACCTTTACCTGGCCTATCACGAAGGCGCAGGCGGCTATCAGCGCGGCAGCTACCGTGGTAAACCCGCCGTACAGCGGGCCGCCAGCCAAGTCGCCACGCGGGCCAGCCGCTACCAATCGCAACTCAACAGCTGCGAAGCGGAATTCCAATGCCGCAAGTTTTATCAGGTATGGCCGTTCTGTCGTAGTTAAGGGATCTGACGATGTCACTATGGATTGGTGCAGCCCTGGTTAGTGTGGTGTTTTTTACGTCGATGCTCTCTGGCGTATTTGGCATGGCGGGCGGTTTGGTACTGCTGTGGTTTCTACTGTTGATCTTTCCTGCAGGCACGGCAATGGCGGTGCACGGCGTAATACAGCTCACCGCGAATGGGTCACGGGCATGGCTATCGCGGCGCTATATTGTCTGGCGTATCGTTGCCTTTATGACCCTTGGCGTATTGAGTGCCGCTGGCTTGCTGCTGTTGTTCAACTACAGCCCTAACGCCGCCAGCGTATCGATTTTGATAGGCCTGATGCCGATTTTGGTATGGATGCCCAAGCGCTGGTTTCACCTGGATGCCAACCGCGCCAGCCACGCGCTGTGCTGTGGTATCGCTTCTGGCGGTTTGACAATTGCGGCGGGGGTTTCCGGGCCACTTATTGATATTTTCTTTGTGCGCTCTCGCATGGATCGACGTCAGGTAGTCGCCACCAAGGCGATGATTCAGGTGGTGGCGCACAGCATTAAAATCATTTTCTACCTGGGTGCCGCCATGTCGCTTAGTGCCGGAGAGTGGGGCATTGTCCTGCTAGCGGCGCCGTTTGCGATCTTTGGTACCCACACCGGCAACCGCATTTTACACCGCCTCACCGATGCCAACTTCCGCACCTGGACCCGCTGGATCGTCACCGGTATTGGGGTCTTCTACTTCTTGCAAGGGGTCTTTCTGCTCACCCGCTAGCGTTGCAGCAGAGTCCAAGCGATTTGCGCGCCATCATTGCTGCAACAGTTGCCGCACAATATAAGCCAGTAATGTCAGAACGTCTTACCAGGTGTAGCACAGCTAATTATCTTACAGGGTGCATCTCCGGTATTTCGGAAACGATGCGGAACGCTTGTCTTGAAATAATACGATTCACCCGGCCCTAAGCGTCTAGCGGTGCTTCCCACGATGATTTCGATTTCACCTTCTATGACGAAGCCAGCCTCTTCACCGTAGTGAGCAATCATCGCCTGCCCTGTGTCAGCGCCCGGTTGATAATTCTCAACCATAAATGCCAACGCGCGATTAGGCCGATTCGCTCCTACAAGCTTGTAGGAAATATCACCAGAGGCGATATCAACAAGCTCATCAGCCGAATAGAAAACCTGCTCCTGACTATCAAGGTCCATCGTAAAAAAATCACCGACGCTTATGGAAAATGCGTTCAGAATTTTCTTCAGGGAACTGACTGACGGGCTAACTTTTCCCTGCTCTATCAGCGAAAGACTAGAGTGAGTAACTCCACATAGCTTTGCCAGCTCACGCTGCGAAATTCCCCGCTGCTTGCGCAAGGAACGCAAACTCGCACCCACGTCATCCGACATGCTTGTTTCACTCCCTCTCAATAAGTGAATTAGGTTATTTCGACTATCTATTGAGGGCACATAATAGCGCAAAAAAAACCCCACGGCTGTGGGGCAAAAACTTAATTAAAAGGGTACTTCCGGTAAAAGATAATTCGCCTAATCGGTGTGCACCATCGTGCTCAGCTCAAGCACTTCGAGCATCAGCCAAGCCAGAGTCCACTTCAGCCTCTTGCGGTACGTCTTCGTAAGCAATCCGGAAACCGGTAAAGCCGTAAAGAATGGCAAATAGCGGACTAAGCAACGCTAGAAAGGCATAGGGCGCGTAGCTGAAAGCACTGACACCAAGCGTGGCAAACATGAAGGCACCACAAGTATTCCAAGGTACTAGCGGTGATGTCATGGTGCCGGCATCCTCTACCGTGCGCGAAAGGTTTTTCAGCTTAAGCGAGCGACGCTGGAACTCGTTGGCATACATACGGGCAGGTAGGATAATGCTCAAATACTGATCACAACCTACTACATTAGCGGTCATCGCCGTCGCCACCGTGGTAGCGATCAAGCTGCCAGTCGTCTTGGCCAGTTTAAGCAGGCTTTCTACAATAGTGCGAAAGAAACCCGCAGACTCAAGAATCCCGCCAAAGCTCATTGCAATGATGATCAATGAAACCGTCCACATCATGGCGTCAGTACCGCCGTTGGTCAGCAGGTCGTCCACCGTGACATTGCCAGTGTCTACCGAATAGCCTTCCACAAAAATAGTGAAGCTATCGTCTAGAGGCACACCCTGAACCACAATCGCGCAGACGATCCCCATTAGCGAACCAACAGCAAGCGCAGGGATAGCCGGCACCTTTTTGATCATCATCACGATTACTGCCGCAGGCACTAGCAGCAGCCAGGGGCTAATGATAAAGAGCTCATTTAAGCTCTGCTGCAACTCGGCGACTTGTGTCGCGCCATCGCCGGAAGGCGTCATGTTCAGACCAAGAATGGTGTAAAGCACCAGCGCTACTGCAAGCGCAGGAACCGTGGTGTAGAGCATATAGCGAATGTGTTCAAACAGATCGACACCGACGACACCTGGCGCCATGTTGGTAGTTTCGGAAAGCGGAGAAATCTTGTCGCCAAAATAAACCCCAGAGATCACGGCGCCGGCTACCATCGCCGGATTAAGGCCTAGTCCTTCACCGACCCCCATCAGAGCGATGCCAATAGTGCCGGCCGCCGTCCAGGCGTTACCGCCAGCCAGCGATACCAAGCAGCAGATCAGGCACGCCGCGACCAAAAAGTAGTCCGGTGCCAGAATACTCAGCCCGTAATAGATCATGGTGGGCACAATGCCACCGGCAATCCAGTAGCCAATAATGGTGCCGATAATGATGAGAATCACAATCGCCTGAGTGGTCAGGCCAATAGAGCGCATGATTCCCGCTTCGAGATGCTTCCAGCGACTACCCGTCGCAATAGCCACTATCGTCGCGACAATCGCACTCAAAAAAAGTGGCAAGTGCGGATCCGTCTCGAAATAGCCGATAAAAATGCCCAATGATGCCGCCATAAACACAATAGGTATCATGGTCGCTTTCAAACTTGGGCGGGGAGTTTCTTGGTCTTCTTTAGCAGTGTGGTCAGTCGACATAATGTCCTCACTTAATATTTGATTATTGGTCGTCGTATTTCCGTTAGGAAATCCTTGCAGTGATGGCGACTCCGATCCTTCTTATGCTTGTTTTTATTGGTTTTTCAGGCACAAGGCCCCCTCGGCGAGGGGCACGGCTTTTGCCGTGACACCTAGCGCTGTTGAATCGAATCAATAAAGGGTGAAGTACCCAGGTGAAGTTCGTTACGAACTTCGAGGGTTCAAACGCTCAGCGACATCCACACCGTCTTCACTTCGCAGTATTTCTCCTGCGCATGAAGCGATTTATCGCGCCCATTGCCCGACTGTTTAACGCCGCCAAAGGGTACTGTCTGATCGATACCCGCCCAGTTATTCACGTATACCTGACCGGATTGCAGACGCCGAGAGACCCGCATAATGCGGTCAATGTCCTGGCTCCAAACGCCGGCAGCGAGGCCAAAGTCACTATCATTGGCCAGTGCAATCGCTTGCTCTTCGCTGTCGAAACCGAACACGCTCAGCACGGGGCCAAAGATTTCTTCGCGGCCAATGCGCATATCGGGAGTAACGTCATCGAAAATCGTCGGCGACAGGAAATATCCCTGGGAGTGATTGGCTTCACCCCCTAGCGTCAGGGTGGCGCCTTCGCTTTCGCCTTGGCGAATATACTCAAGTACCCGGTGGTACTGCGCTTCATCGACCATGGCGCCCATGAAGCTATCCGGGTCGAGCGGGTCTCCTGGCTGCATGTGCTCAGCGGCTTTCACCACACGGGCCACAAACTCCTTGCGAATACTGTTTTCCACCAACAGGCGCGAACCGGCAATACAGACTTCACCTTGGTTGTGGAAAATAGCTTCTGCAGCGCTTTGGGCGACGGCATCTAGATGCTGACAGTCCGCAAAAACGATGTTTGGGCTTTTGCCACCGCACTCTAGAAACACGCGTTTCAGGTTGGATTGTCCGGCGTACTGCATGAGCTGTTTACCCACCGCCGTGGAGCCGGTAAACGCCAAGCAATCTACCTGCATGGAGAGCGCCAGTGCTTTGCCCACCGTATGGCCGTAACCGGGTAAAACCTGAAATACGCCGTCAGGAATACCGGCTTCCTGGGCAAGATGCGCCAAGCGCAGCGCCGACAACGGCGATTTTTCCGACGGTTTGAGAACCACGCTGTTGCCCGCGGCCAGTGCCGGGGCAATCTTCCAGGACGTCATCATCAGTGGAAAATTCCATGGCACGATCGCCGCAACAACGCCCATGGGTTCACGTAGCACCAATCCGAGCGCACGATCTCCCGTGGGGGCCACTTCGCCATAGAGTTTATCGATACATTCCGCCTGATAGCGCAAGCAGGCAACGGTGCCTGCCAAATCCCCAAGCGAGCTGGAAATCGGCTTACCCATATCGAGCGTATCGAGTAACGCCAACTCATCGCGGTGCGTCTCTACCAAATCCGCGAGGCGCAGCAACACGCGCTTGCGTTGACTCGGAGGGCAACGTGACCAGACACCGCTATCAAAGGTTTCACGGGCCGCTTGCGTTGCACGCTCAGCCTCTGGCGCATCGCAGCTGGCCACCTCGGCAAGCACGCTTCCGGTAGCAGGATTGATACTGGTCAGTGTGCTGCCACCTGCGGCGGCCACAAACTCACCATTGATAAAAGCGCGCGTTTCAAAGCTCAGTGACGCTGCTTTTGCTTGCCAGTCGGCTAGGGTTTTCGTGTTATCTGCCGCCATTATGCACTCTCCATGGGGTGTGTTATCGCCAGCTTTTCGGCTGTTTTGTCCAGTGCCAAACGCGCTTTGCTCACCAGTTCATCAATTTCACTGTGCGTGATGATAAGCGGCGGGGATATCACCATGGTGTCGCCCACTGAGCGCATCACTAGCCCGCTTTCGAAACACAAATCACGACACAGATTGCCTACCGAAAGGGATTTATCGAAGCGCACACCGGTCGTCTTGTCAGCAACCAGCTCAAGTGCCCCGATCAGGCCTAGCGAGCGAGCTTCACCAACTAACGGGTGTTCCGCCAACGCCTGCCAACGTTTCGCCAGATAAGGGCCCAGGTCATGGCGAACGTTGTCGACCACCTGCTCACTTTCCATCAGCTCGAGGTTTTTAAGCGCCACAGCCGCACAGACCGGGTGGCCGGAGTAAGTAAAGCCGTGGAAGAACTCACCGCCATCTTCTATCAATGTATCGGCCACGCGGTCTCCCACCAGCACCGCGCCAATGGGCAGATAGCCCGACGACAAGCCCTTGGCAATCGGCATCAGGTCAGGTGTTAGCCCATAGTGAGTACTGCCAAACCACTCGCCTAAACGCCCGAAACCGCAAATGACTTCGTCGGCAATCAGCAAAATATCGTACTTAGCCAGTACCTCTTTCACCGCAGGCCAATAGCTGTCCGGCGGAATGATGGCACCGCCCGCGCCCTGCACCGGCTCGGCAATAAAGGCGGCCACGTTGTCTTCACCCAACAACAGGATCTGCTTTTCTAGCGCTTGGGCACACTGCTTGCCGAAGGCCTCCTGACTCATGTCGCGCCCTTCGCCAAACCAGTAAGGCTGGCCAATATGGGTAATGCCCGGCACACAAGGGCCGCCTTGATCGTGCATCGGCGCCATGCCGCCAAGGCTCATGCCTGCAACGGTAGAGCCGTGATAACCATTGTCACGCGAGATGATCCATTGCTTTTCCGGCTTGCCTTTGATCGACCAATAGCGGCGCACCATGCGCAGCACGGTATCGTTGGCTTCAGAGCCGGATCCCGTGAAGAACACATGATTGATATGCTCGGGTGCCAGCTCACTTAACTTAGCTGCCAGCTTCACTGCTGGTGGGTGAGTAGTTTTGAAAAAGTTGTTGTAATACGGCAATTGCTGCATCTGATTGGTGGCAGCATCCACCAGCTCCTGACGGCCATAGCCGAGGTTGACGCACCACAGGCCCGCCATACCATCAAGGATGCGATTGCCTTGGCTATCGTTGATATACACCCCATCAGCATGGGTAATGATGCGACTGCCCTCTTCTCCGAGTGATTTAAAGTCGGAGAATGGGTGAAGGTGGTGCTGGCGATCCAGCGTTTGGTAATCCTGGGTCTGCATGAGCATGGCTCCTGATCAGATCATAACGACAAGCCTCAACAAGCGGCAGGCTGTGCGTCATGTTGGTAGCGATGGTGACGGCAAGCCGCTGCAAAGCCCTGAAACAGCGAGTCGTATAAAGGATGTTCTTTGGGATACCACTCAGGATGCCATTGAACGGCCAGCGCGAACGCGGTGGCATCACGTATAGAAATCGCTTCAATCAACCCATCCGGCGCCCACGCCTCCGCATCAAGCTCCGGCGCAAGCTGATCAATCCCTTGCTGATGAAGCGAATTCACCTCGGCGTGCTCTGCATCATATAGCGCCGCCAAAGCACCATCAGGACGGATATTCAGCTCATGAGCAGGCGCATAATGACCGGCTTTGTTATCGGCGGATGGCTCACGGTGGTCGAGCATATTTGGTAGCGTGTGTACGGCTTGGTGCAATGTGCCGCCAAATGCCACGTTGATTTCCTGGAAACCGCGGCAGATTCCGAATAACGGCAACGCTTGCTTCACTGCTTCATGCACCCAGACAAGTGCCAGCTCATCACGCCAAGCGTCATCGCGGGTATTTTCAGGTGCGCGCTCGGCGCCATAACGGGACGGTGAGACGTTGGTGTAGCTGCCTGTAAGCAAAAGACCATCAAGATTACCAAAGAGCGCTACGGCCTGAGCTTTGCGCTGTTCAAAGGTCAACGTGTCGGCAGCTAGCACGGGGAGAATAATCGGCGTCATACCATACTGGTAGAGCGCTTGGAGGTATTTGTCGGTCACCATCTGAGCAGGGTGGCCTTCCACATCCCGACAGCAGGCGATTACACCCACAACCGGGCTTGGGGATTGGATTTTTTCCATGGTTAATACACTTTGTCAGTTGTTATGCTTTAATCAACACTCACCTCAACATAGCGCGGTCTATTTTATTTTCCAATAGGGAAGACAACTTTTTTGCAAAAAAATATCTAATAGTATGATTTATAAATACAAAAACAAACGCACTTATTTTTACTCGAACAAAAACTAGGCTTTTTGTTATTAAATATTTGACACACGAGGTCGCCAGAGCAAGGATATCGTTATCAGAACGCAACCAAAACGGCATAAAAACAAGGTATATTGTATGTCCTCTGCCAGTCCTACAAACGCTCACAACGAACCCCAGGATTTCCTTGAGCGCTATCCTGACATTACCAGTATTGACCTTTTGATCAGTGACCTTAATGGCGTTATCCGTGGCAAACGGATCCCTAGAGACAACCTTTCTAAAGTCTTCAAAACAGGCATTTTCCTGCCTGCATCCGTATTTGCGCTGGATATCAACGGCAATACCGTGGAGGAAACCGGACTAGGGCTTTCCAGCGGCGATGGTGATCGTTTATGCCGCGCCATTCCCGGCACGCTCAACCCGGCACCTTGGCTGAATAAAAACCACTACGGTCAGCTATTGATGACCATGGAGGAAATGGATGGCACGCCGTTCTTTGCCGATCCGCGCCAGATTTTGCGCCGCCTTCTTAAGCAGTTCTCTGACCGTGGCTTAACACCAGTAGTCGCCCTTGAATTGGAGTTTTACCTGGTCGATCGTCTGCGCGATGGAGGGAATCTGATTCAGCCACCGCAATCTCCCTGCAGTGGCGAACGGGCCACGCAAAGCCAACTCTACTCAGTGCTGGAGCTGGACGAGTACGCTGAATTTATCAATGATTTGCAGAGTGCCGCTCAGGCACAAGACCTGCCGCTGGACACGGTGTTGAAGGAGTGCGCACCAGGGCAATTTGAAGCCAACTTGGTTCACGACGATGATGCTTTGCGCGCCTGTGACAATACGGTACTACTCAAGCGACTGATAAAGGGCGTGGCGCTACGCCACGGTTTTGAAGCCACCTTCATGGCCAAGCCCTATGGTCAGGAAGCAGGTAGCGGCACCCATGTTCATGCAAGCATAGTGGATAGCAACGGGCAAAATATCTTTGCCGAAAACGGCGATGACCCACTGGAAAGCAAAGCGCTACAACACGCCGTAGGGGGGCTGCTGGGGCTGATGCCGGACTCCATGGCGCTACTGGCGCCAAACCTAAATTCCTTCCGCCGTTTTCAGGAAGGGCTTTATGTGCCAATGGCACCCACCTGGGGATACGACAACCGCTCCGTGGCGATACGCATACCCGCCGGACCAAAAGAAGCGCGACGCATCGAGCACCGCGTGGCCGGCGCTGACGTCAACCCCTATCTGCTACTAGCCACCGTGCTGGCGTCAATCCACCATGGAATGGACCAGCAGCTCACCCCCGCTGCGCCCATCATCGGCAACGCCTATGACCAAATCGCGCCTCAGTTAACTAACAGTTGGACCCAAGCGCTACACCTGCTTGGCAACAACCGCGTACTCGGCGAACAACTTGGCGAAGACTTCATTCACGTGTTCATTGCCAACCGCCAATCAGAGCGTGCCGAAACCATGCGCGAAGTCAGTGCGATGGAATACGACTGGTACCTGCGGCAAGTCTAGATTGGCGATTACCAATCAACAGCCCCTCCCTCTCCCACAGGAATGTGGGAGAGGGCTGTGCACAAACGCTAGGTGAATACTAAAATTAAACCAACCACCAGTGCTGCAAGACGTTGCTGTAGAAGTAATCGAACCCGCTCACACTGCAAGCCGGTCACGCATGGCGTAAAACCACGCCCCTATGGCGGAAAGCGGCACACGCAACAGGCGCCCGCCAGGCATTGGCAGATGAGAGACCTGTGCAAAGGATTCAAAACGCGCTTCCTCACCGCTAATGGTTTCTGCCACCAGCTTTCCCGCCAGATGCGAGCACGTTACACCATGACCAGAGTACCCCTGCGCATAGTAGACATTGCTATTAATACGTCCGAACTGCGGCAAACGGTTGAGCGTCAGCAGAAAGTTACCGCTCCAGGCGTAATCAACGCGGACATCGCTCAGCTCAGGAAAGGTGGTTAGCATTTTCGGCCGGATGGCCGCTTCAATACTGGCTGATGCTTGCCCGCCATAATTCACACCCCCGCCATACAGCAAGCGGTTATCAGCAGTCAGGCGGTAATAATCCAATAGATAATTGCAATCTTCTACCGCTTTATCGTTAGGCAGTAATCGCGCTGCTAACTCTGCCGGCAGTGGCTCAGTGGTAATGATCTGGGTTCCACACGGCATCGCTTTACTTTCCAGCTTGGGTAGCAACCCTTGCAAATAGGCATTGCCAGCCATGACCACCCGCTGAGCAGTCACTCGCCCCTTCGGGGTATGCAGCGTTACCGGCTCACCGTGTTCCACTCGCGTCACGGGCGAATGCTCAAAAATCCTCCCACCCAGCGCCTCTAATGCTGCTGCCTGCCCCAGCACCAGATTGAGGGGATGTAGATGACCACCAGAGTGATCCATCAATGCGCCCACGTAGCGTTCGCTGCCTATCTCTCGCCTGACCTCATCGCCGTCCAGCAGTTCCAGTTCCTGATGGCCGTAGCGCTCCCATAAGGTCTTTTGTTCCTTGAGACCTTCCCACTGCTTCTTGTTACAGGCAGCAAAAAGGTTACCCTCTTTCAGGTCACAATCGATCTGATACTTCTCAATGCGTTGCCGGATAATCTGGTTACCCTCAAACGCCATAGCGCCCAGCGCGCGAGCGGTTTCAGCGCCATTCTGTTTCTCAATAATATCCATATCACGGCTATAGCTGTTAACGATCTGCCCGCCGTTACGTCCAGATGCTCCGAAGCCAATCGCCACGCTTTCCAGCACCACCACACGGTAACCACGCTCGGCCAGATGTAGCGCCGCTGAGATACCGGTAAATCCAGCTCCCACTACACAGACATCACTCTCCACATCACCTTCTAGCACAGACCGTTCCGGCGAAACGTTGGCAGACGCCGCATAGTAAGATGAGACATGCCCAGAAGAAGTTTGAGATTGCATCTATCGCCCTCCAGTTGTTGATTATTTTAACCACATCATGGTACATAACAGCCTAAAAAAGGGCAACAAGCACTGCTTTAGGCTGAAAAAAACCAACAATATGAATTTTTATGTCACATTAAATTCAACAAATTAAAAATTGTGTCTATCTCACACTTGCTTCTAGGCGCAAATATTTTGCTCCCAACAACCCCCTCAATCATGTCAACTATGCTCAACCCAATACTTCGTAACAGCCTATTTGCAAAGCCCGCTCAGTCAGCAGTCACTACTTAACAAGGGAGGCGCGCACCAACGAAATCCCGCTTGCACGCTTTCCCCAAACTGAAAACCTCCAGATGAGGCAATGATTCCTCTTTAACATCCGTACTAAAGGCATGGTTAGCGTTGATGACATGGAAAGCGTTAAGCTCTTAGCTGCCTATACTGACCTTACCTACTCCTGGAGGTCGCTATGGATTACCACCACTACCGCGAAGCCCTTGCCGAGACTCTCGCTCAGAGCGAGCTGCCTTTTTCTCATTCGGAATACCAAGCGCGCCTGGATACAGTTCGCCAAGCGATGGCCGAGCGCGGCCTTGACGCCTTGCTGCTCACCGATCCAGCCGATATTAATTACCTCACCGGCTACCACACCTTCGAGGTCTCGGTGCATGCGTGCCTAGTGTGCACACCAGAGCGCTTAGTACTGCAAGTGGCGTCGATTGAAACGGGAGCTGCCGTTGTTACGGCTCGGGTGGACGAGATTATTGGTTATCGCTGGGAAAACGTGGATGAAATTATCACCCCGCTGGCAGACCTGCTCGCCAGCTGCCCCCGCATCGGCATTGATGGCTGGAGCAGTGGATTACGCGTGGGTGTTATGGAGGCCCTGGCCAATAGCGTTGGTCGAGAGCGCTTCTGCGAGGCTGGCGATTTGCTGGATACCATTCGGATCGTTAAAAGCGCCGCCGAGCTCGACATGCTGCAAGAAAGCGCGCGCATTACCGCCGCTGGGTTGGACGCCGCCATCCAGATAATTCGCCCTGGCATGACCGATAACGATATTGCTGCCGTGGGGGCCAAAGCGTTGTTGGAAAACGGCAGTGAATTTATGAGCCTTCAGCCGATTGTTACTAGTGGGCATCGCATTGGGATCATTCACGTCAACCACAAGCGTCACGTAATACAGCCTAATGAGCCGGTTTTTTTGGAATTCGGCGCCGCCTATCAGCGCTATACCGCCCCTATGATGCGCACCGCCGTTACCGGCGCACCCAGCCCGGCCCTTTCTGCCACTCGCGATCTGTGCCGCTCGATGTTTGAAACGCTGTGCAATGCCATGCGCCCAGGTAACACCTTTGATGAGGCCGCCAGGGCCGCTGATGCACTGCTCGCGCCGCAACGTGACCGGCTGTTTTTCTCCGGCGTATTTGGCTACGCGGTGGGCGCGCAGTTTCCCCCCAGCTGGGTCGAGGGGACCGGCTATATCGCCCAAGGGCAGTTGCGTGAATTTGAAGCCAATATGGTGTTTCACCTGCCGCTATGCCTGCGGTCGCCGGGGCAGTGGGGCGTTGGGCTGAGCGATACAGTGGTGGTGACCGCGCAAGGTGCCAAGCCACTAACAGGTAACGACTGGCAGCTATTTCAGGCGCCCAGCACGACCAGATAACAGCCTCTTATAGCCGCAGTATTGACAGCCTGATGGACTGGCGCTATCGTCACACAGATGAAAATGAGAAATACTCTCTTTTGTATTTGGCCATCGACGACGATGCTGGATTAATCACATGAACAGCGAACAGCGTCAGCTTCGCCATACCATAATGTTCTTACGCACCTCGTTTGAAGCTATCCAGCACTCGATTGCCGGTCGCTTAGACGATCCTCTGCCCTGCTGGCTGGATACCAGCATGCTCACGATGTTATCGCGGGAGCTGACCCACTGCTGCCAGCAGGCCAAGCCGATATTTTCTCCCGCCGTCACCGAGCAGTTGTTCATCGCCTCCCAGCAGTGCGAGCTGCTGCTTAAGCAGTGCCCCGGCGTACTCAGCAGCGCCATCTGCCACCGTCAGTTAGCCGCCCTTATGCTGCCGCTATCCAGCGCGCTACAGCAGATCGACACCCCGCCTAAGCGCCGCTGGCCTTGGCAACGGGGATAAACATTACACGTCATCACTCACCTACAGGCACTGCCTACTGACCATTTACTGGTTAGGTAGCAGGTGTGCTTGCGTATTGTCGTTTTCTTGACCCCTGAATTTATCATGATAAATTGAATGTAAGGTGCCACCAACGAGCACCACGCTGCGACACACACTACGCAAGGGGTCTCTCATGACAGAACACAACACGGCGGCGGCAGCCCGTCCGAGCAAAAAATGGTACCAAACGGTCCCCGATCCAATGGTGCTGATCTTTATGATTTTGGTCGCAACTTATCTGCTGACCTTCATTATTCCTGCCGGTGAGTTTGAGCGAACGACACAGGACGGACAAACCGTCGTCATCGCTGACTCCTTTAGGTACTTAAACGACGTTGCCGCCTTGTCGCCCTTCAATATTTTTGTGGCGATACCGGAAGGCCTCATCTCCGCCTCGCAATACCTATTTATTGTCTTTATCGCCGGCGGCCTGTTTCATATCCTGCAGAAAACCGGTGCGCTCGAAAACGCCATCGGCGTCGCGGTTCATCGCGTCGGGATTGAGCGCCGCAATATGATCATTACCGTTGGCACCTTCATTTACGGCTTTTTCGGTGTCGCGGTGGGATTTGAGAATAATATCGCCCTCGTCCCCATTGCAGTGCTTATTGCCAGTGCTATTGGATGCTCTAGCTTGGTAGGAACCACAATGGCGGTTGGCGGCATCGGTATCGGCTTTGCGCTGTCGCCGATCAACCCATACACCGTTGGCGTGGCGCAAGGTATTGCCGAGCTACCCACGTTTTCGGGCGCCTGGCTGCGTACCTTGATGGTGGTTTCATCGCTCGCCCTGCTATCGCTGTATATCTGCAAACGTGTCATCAAGATGGACTTTGAAGAGCCTGACAACGCCGAGTCGTTAAGCAAGCCCCTAAGCGAATACCGCCTGACCAAGCGCAATCTTTTGACCATCGCGGTCTTTGTTGGCGGCTTGGGCGCAATGCTTATCGGCGTCTTTACGCGCGGCTGGTATATCAATGAGATCGCCGCCACTTTTCTATTACTGGCGATCATCATCGGTGCGCTCAACGGCCTTTCGGCCAACGGTATTGTTAAACAGATGATGGAAGGCGCGGCGAGTGTCACCGCCGGCGCGCTGGTGATCGGGGTCGCGGCCTCTATTCAGGTTATCCTGGAGCAGGCGGTGATTATTGACACCATCGTTAATTCGCTGAGCGCCTTGATCGACAACATTCCCCCGCTGTTCTCGGCGATTGGTGCCAGTGTCGTCCAGGGCGTTATCAACCTGTTCATACCCTCGGGTTCCGGGCAGGCGTTGGTTACCATGCCGATTCTGATTCCTGTCGCCGACCTAGTCGGCATGAGCCGTCAGTTAATGATCACGGCTTTCCAGGTGGGCGACGGCTTGACCAACCTGATTGTGCCTACCTCAGGCGGCACCCTGGCAATGCTGGCCCTTGGTCGTGTTTCTTATGCGCAGTGGCTGAAAGCCATTCTGCCCTTTATGGTCGTGGTCTATTTACTGGCCTGGGTAGGCTTGATCATTGGCCACTACGCAGGCTACTGATCAGCGACCTTATGACGCTTTCACTGGTTCACGTTCATCCTGAAACGGGCACCGTGGCCACGCTCACCGCAACGGGTGGCGTGGCGGTGGGTGGCTATGTGCATCATTGCTGGCGCGGCCTTGGGGCGTGCGTTACCCAGGGGCGCTACACCAACCCCTGGTACCCTGCACGGGTATTCGAGACCTTGAGCCAAGGCGCTTCCGCTTCCGAGGCGTTGCAAGTGGCAATTCAGACTGATGGCCGCTCAGAGAATCGTCAGTGCCTGGTGATGGACGCTCAAGGACGAGCTAATGTACATACTGGTTCCGCCAACCTGCCCAGTGTAGCTGCCAACCTCTACCCAAGTGTCGCAGCAGCAGGCAACATGCTGCATAACACCGATGTAGTCACAATGTTGGCCAAGCACTTTATTCAAATCAGCACGCTCAACAGCACCGCTGTCCTGCAAGATGGCGCTCACCCTCGATACCCCCACGATCACGACCAACGGCTGCTCAGCCACTTACTGGACGCGTTGGAGGCCGCTCTCAATGCGGGCGGCGATGCCCGTGGGACACGCTCAGCCGCGCTGCGTATCGAGTCCTTTGCTCAGCCTCCTATCGACCTTCGGGTGGATTGGGCCGACGACGTTATTGAGGCACTGCGGGCGCTTGAAGCGCGTTTCAGGGCGGCCGACTTTCAAGCGTTTTGGCAGCAGCTACCGCTACGCTGATGGCTCATTGATGGAGTTCTTATGTCTCACCAAACCCCACCTACAACCTTCGCTGAAGGACAGATAGGTCACTATCTATTAAGTTGTCTGGACGAAGCGGCGCGTTACTCTCAGCTCGGCCCTGGCGTCACAAGGCTGTTTTGCTCGCCCGAACATCGCCAAGTACTGCCGTTGATTGAACAGTGGATGCAACGCGCAGGCCTGACACCCGAGCTCGATGCGGCAGGCAACTTGGTAGGCCGCTGCCCCAATGCTCAAGCTGGCAAGCCCACGTTAATCATGGGCTCTCACCAGGACTCAGTGGTTGAGGGTGGCAAGTACGACGGCATGCTCGGCATAGCAGTCCCGCTGATCGCGTTAGAAGCGCTGCGCCACGAAGGCATTACGCTACCTTATGGGGTGGAAGTGGTCGCTTTTGGTGATGAAGAAGGCGTGCGCTTTCCTACCACCCTGGTTGGCAGCCGCGCTCTCGCGGGCACGGTTGACCCACAGCAGCTTGAGGTACGCGATGCACAAGGCATCACTTTAAAAGAGGCGCTGCGTAGCTTTGGCACAGAGCCAGATGGCATTCCTGCATTGGCCCGCAAGCCTGCCAACACGCTGGGGTTTGTGGAAGTACATATCGAACAAGGCCCCCGCTTGGAGCAGCGCGATCATGCAGTGGGGATTGTCACCGCTCTCACTGGTATTGAGCGCCATCAAGTGACGGTTAGTGGAAAGGCCGGTCATGCGGGGACCACACCGATGCCTGGCCGCCATGATGCGTTGGTGGGTGCCGCAGAAATGGTGCTAGCTGTCGATAGCGTGCTGCAAACTACGCAGGCGTTAGTTGGCGTCGTTGGGCAATTGGATGTACGCCCCAATGCCGTTAATGTCATACCCGCATCGGTCACCTTTACGATTGAGCTACGCTCTCCACAGTCAGCAACGCGGCAGCAGGGACGCGAGGCGGTTCAGGTCGCACTCAAAGAGATTGCCGAAAGTCGCGGTCTGTCACTATCCATGGACAACTCCTACCGCGCAGACGGTGCCCGATGTGCCGAATGGATTATGCAGGGTCTAGAGCAAGCCTGCGCCAACGTTCAGCAACCCACTGAGCGGATGTTTAGCGGCGCCGGTCATGATGGCTTGGCCATGCAGGATGTCACCGATATCGGCATGCTGTTCGTACGCTGCAAAGAGGGCTTGAGCCACCACCCCGACGAGAGCATTTCCGCTGACGATGGCGAAGCAGCGGTGCGGGTCATGATGGCCTTTTTGCAGCAGCTTGATCCCGCGAAATGCCGTTAGGCCAATAACTCCGGCAGGAAAGCTCGCCTTACCTGGGCTTCTTGCTGGTTCATTACCCGCTGAGCGTCCAACATATGCTCGCGCATGATGGCAAAGGCACTGTCCGCATCACCTAGCTCAATGGCATCAAGTATTGCCGCATGGTAGCGGCACCCCGTTTGCCCTAAATCGTGGGTAACCGGGTCATATAAACGGCGGTAAATCGTCAGGTCGGAAAGCACCTGGATCGTGAAGCGAATAATAAAGGTCAGCAATTGATTGCCGCCCGCCAGCTCGGCAAGCATCAAATGAAAGTTAAGCGAGTCGAGGTGCTGCTGCCGTTCGGTGTCGCTATCGTCACTAGGCTGTGCGTAACTGTGCAAGCTCTCCCGCAACCGAGCAATATCACTTTGGCTGACCTTGCCTGCTAACGAGGCGGCTAGTTCAGGCTCCAGCGCCAAACGAATCTGATAGATATCCTGAATCGAAATATCTTTGAAAAATAAATAATTACTTAAAAGCGATACGGCTTTCGCGTCGCTCATCGCACGCACAAAGGCACCGCCACCAGGCCCGGTGCGCGTTTCCACCAATCCCTGTGCTTCCAAGACACGCGTACTCTCGCGCACGGTCCCCTTCGATACGTTGAGCGTTGCCATCAGCTCCGCTTCACTGGGAAGCCGATCGCCAGGTTTCAAATGGCGGTCAACAATCCAGCACTTAATGGTTTCTGCCACCTGATGAGGGCGGCGCTGGGATACTTTTTTCGTCATGCGATAACGTCTATCCATTAGTAATGCCGCTAGCGTAGCAGAACTCGTCAGCGTTAGGGCCGCAGACGAAAATCCGCACGATATTGGCACTCACTAGTAAACTGGTCTATTCTGTGCGCTATTGTTCATCTAAGAACTCGAAAGGAGTTTGTTTAATGGCTTACGAAACGCTTTTTGCCCCGACGCAACTAGGCAGCGTATCAATCCCCAACCGGGTGATCATGGCACCGCTGACCCGTGCTCGCACGCCTGACAGCGTGCCTGGCAAAATGCAGGAAGCTTATTACGGCCAGCGCGCCGGGGCCGGATTGATTATCAGCGAAGCCACCAATATTTCCCCCACCGCCCGTGGCTATGTGTATACACCCGGCATCTGGACCGACGAGCAGGAAGCTGGCTGGAAAAACGTAGTCGATGCAGTGCATGCCAAAGGCGGGCGAATGGCATTGCAACTGTGGCACGTTGGGCGTGTTTCCCACGAAATGGTTCAACCCAACGGCCAGCAGCCGGTCGCGCCCAGCGCGCTGAAAGGCGAAGGCGCCCAGTGTTTCGTTGAGTTTGAAGACGGCACCGCCGGTCAGCACGCCACCAGTACACCGCGCGCGTTGGAAACCGACGAGATTCCCGGCATCGTTGACGACTACCGCCAGGCGGCTATTCGCGCCAAACGGGCAGGCTTTGACATGGTCGAGGTCCACGCGGCCAACGCCTACCTGCTGAACCAGTTCCTGGCTACGGGCACCAACCAGCGTACCGACCAGTACGGCGGGTCGCTGGAAAACCGCGCGCGCTTCCCGCTGGAAGTGGTCGATGCCGTAATCGACGTCTACGGCGCTGACCGGGTCGGCATTCGCATGACGCCGTTTATCGAACTGTTCGGCTTGACCGACGATGAGCCTGAAGCCATGGCGTTCTATATGGCCGAGCAACTCTCCAAGCGCGGCCTCGCCTATCTGCACCTGAACGAGCCCAACTGGGCCGGTGGTGATATCACTTTCCCTGACGGATTCCGTGAGCAGATGCGTGAGCGCTTTAGCGGTAGCCTGATGTACTGCGGCAACTATGACGCCGACCATGCGGAAACACGCATCCGCGAAAACACCACCGACACGGTGGCCTTTGGGCGTCCTTACATCGCCAACCCGGACTTGCCCGAGCGTTTCCGGGTCAATGCGCCGCTCGCCGAGCCCGACCACGAGACGTTCTACGGCGGCGACGAAAAAGGCTACACCGACTATCCGTTTATGGATAACGGTTACGACCGCATCCAGTAACAGCCAAAGGTAGCTTTCCCCCGCGCCCTGTTCAGCCTGTGGCTGAACAGGGCGTTTTCCCTGCGAAACGCTACACGCGTGGTTGCTGCTGAGTGATGCAGTGAATGTTCCCGCCACCAAGCAGTATTTCCCTTGCCCTAACGCCGATCACCCTTTTCGTGGGAAATAACCGGGATAGAATGCCTTTAGCCTGTCCATCGTAACGAGGATCCAGCAAAGGCATTACAATGACCGAGTTACTAATATAAAAATTGACGTAAGAACCCGCCATGCGATCCCCAGGTAACCGGGGATGCGAGCTGTTCAGGCGATCAATTCCACTGGCTTCATCGTCGGCAATATATAGCGGGCCTGGCTGGGGCAGTTTATGGATAGTGAGCCGCCTGCCTTGAGCATCCGTGGCGTTTTCCAGCACACGCAATGCTTCCCGACAAATAGCGCCCTGGGGATCTTGCTCATCCTCACACCACGTTAGCGCCACATGGCCAGGCGCAATAAAGCAGCACAGGTTGTCCACGTGGCCATCGGTCTCGTCGAGATAACAGCCACGCGGTAACCAGATGATGTGACTGACGCCTAAATACTCCTGCAGCCAGTATTCGATAGTGGCGCGGCTCATCTCCGGATTACGATTAGGATTCAGCAAGCACTCTTCCGTGGTGATAAGCGTACCTTCACCATCCACATGAATGGCTCCTCCTTCTAATACGAGCGGGGCCTCGAAGCGTTGAATACCCAGCATCTCACTGATTTTACAACGAACCCGCTTGTCTTTGTCCCATGGGAAATAGAGCCCCTCCTTCAACCCGCCCCAGGCATTGAACTCCCAGTCCACCATGGCGAGTCGCCCATCGGGGTGGGTAATAAAGGTGGGCCCGACATCGCGCATCCAGGCATCATTGCTGGACAACTCAACCACCCGAATATGCGCAGGCAACTGGTTGCGGGCATTTTCATACTGCTCATCATTGACACCCACAAAGACCGTCTCACTCTCTGCAATCGCTTGTGCTACATCGACAAAGGCTTGCTGGGCAGGTTTTGCGCCATAGCGCCATGTATCTGGGCGCTGAGGCCACAGCATCCAGCAGGCAGCATGGGGGGCAAACTCCGCCGGCATCGAAAAGCCCAACGCTCTGGGTGTTGGCTCGCTCGCCAGAGAGCCGGTGGTAGTTATAGGTAAGGACGTCGAGTGCTTCATATATGCCCCGCCAGTATAAAGAAGCCCGTTGCCACGGCAGCGGCTATTAAGACATAGGGCAGTTGCGTTAACGCATGGGCCATTGGCGTACACCCGGCCCCTTGGGCAGAAAGGACGGTAGAATCGCCGTAAAAGCAGGCGTGGCTGCCAAAGGCACTGGCTGAGATCAAAGCCCCCACTACGAGCGGCATATGCGCATCCATACTACTGGCAAGCGGTAATACGATAGGCATCGCCACAGCAAACAGTCCCCAGAAGGAGGCGGTCGCAAAAGCGAGAAAGGCCATGGTGACGAAGACAACCGCCGGTAGCATACCTGCGGTCATTAACGGCTGAACACTCTCGATCACATAGTTGGTTAAGCCAAGCAGGTCGTTCACCTCCTTAAGCACAAACCCAGCCACCAGCGTGCCAAGTGGCATAATCATGGCTTTGAAGCCATCAAGCGCGGTGTCAAACGTATCGTGAAAGCTTAACAGTCGCTGCACCGCGATAAGCACTAGCGTCACAGCAAGCGCCACAATAACGCCGCGCAGCACATCAATCTCAAAATACCAGGTGAAGAAAATCAGCGTCGCAATAGGAAGCAGAAAATTGAGCAGATGAGGGCGTTTTTTGTCTGTATCTTCTATTTCCAGCGCGCTGTCGTCAGTGCCATCTGGTTGTGGCTGGCCAGCTTCAGCGCGAGCCTCAGCTGCTCGCATTGGGCCAAGGTTGGGGATAATGCCCAGTGCCACCAGGGGCACAAGCGCCGCCGCTATCCAAGCGTAAAACATAAAAGGTATCGCTTGAATGTATAGCCCCATGCCGTTACCAGCAGCATTGTTCTCTTCCAGCAAACCTGCAAAGAACACAGCCCAGGTGGAAAACGGTACGAGAATACAGATCGGCGCTGCCGTGGAGTCAACGATATACGCTAACTTCTCACGGGATATGTTAAAGCGATCTGTCACTTTCTTCATGGAAGCGCTAATGGTCAGCGCATTGAGATAGTCATCGACAAAAATGATTAGCCCCAGCCCCCACGTCGCTAACAAGCTTTGTCGGCGGGTATGGATGCGTCGGGTAACCGCATCACCAAAACTTAACACGCCGCCCGTTTTTACCAGCAAGGCAATCAAGCTACCAAATAGCCCACACACAAGGATAATCCACGTCACCGTGTCATTACCCAATACCGATAGCAGTATATCCGACCCTTGGGTAATGACATTGAGAGGTTCAAACATCAATAAGCCTACCAGCGCGCCTGCCAGAAGTGACTCAATCGTGCGCCGGGTAATAATCGCCATGACTAAAACCACTAACGTAGGTATCAGGCTTAAAACTCCATACTCTTCCATTGTTATTCCCCTTTATCATTGTCGTAGATCACTACTCAAGACGGGCACTAGCGCCCGCCTCTCATAGCAGTGTTTATAGGTAACCATCCGCTTTAAGTGAGCGCGTGGTGGCGGCAAAAGCGTCATCAAGAATCGCTACAGCTTCGTCCACGACTTGACGCGTCCAGATCAAGGGCGGAGAAATGATATTGAGATGGCCGACGGGTCGAATAATCAAACCCCGCTTCTGTGCTTCAGCCGCCACGCGGTCACCCACGCGTGCTTCAACAGGGAGCAACGCCTTGGTCGTTTTATCTGCCACATTTTCAATCGCCATCATGAAATGACTGCCGCGTATATCGCCGACCGTTTCATGAGAGGCGAGGGTTTTGAGCTGTGACTCAAGATAGGGGCCAACCTCTAGAACATTTTCACAAATGCCTTCACGTTCAATGATTTCGATATTTTTTAACGCTGCAGCACAGCTAACGGGATGCCCAGAGTAGGTAAAGCCAGTGCTCAACACTCCGCCTGGGCCTTGAGGAGTACTTAGTACGGCATAAAGGTTGTCAGATATCAGCGTTGCACCCAGCGGGGCATAGCCAGATGAAAGCCCTTTCGCCACATTGATAATATCGGGCTGGGTTTCAAACACGGCTTCTGAGGCAAAGAAGTGCCCTAAACGACCAAAGCCCGTCACCACTTCATCGGCAATAAACAGAATATCGTTGGCACGGCATATGGCCTGCATGCGGGAGTGGTAGCCCTGCGGTGCAACCAATACGCCGCCTGCTCCCATAATGGGCTCTGCAATGAAGGCGGCTATGTTATCTGCCCCTAGCCGGTCAATGGTTTGCTCGAGTTCATCGACCAGATGATCACAGTACTCGGCCTCATTCATCCCCTCTGGACGGCGATAGCAGTTGGCTTCGCTCAAATGTGTCACCAGATCAAGCGTATCGAACTGCCAGTTATTGCTGGCGATACCGGTCAGGCTCGCCGCCATGTAGGTGGTGCCGTGGTAGGCATTGGTGCGCGACAAGATGCGCTTTTTTGAAGGCTTGCCCAAACGATTGAAGTAGTAATGCACAAGCCGGATGGTGGCATCGTTTGCCGTTGACCCGCCGCAGCTATAAAACACATGGTTCAAGTGGGCAGGCGCAAGCTCGGCGAGCTTGGCAGCCAGCTCGGTGGCCGGGGCATTGGAGAGATTATTAAAAGTAGAAAAGTAGGCCATGCGCGTGGCTTGCTCGGCCATCGCCTGGCCAATTTCGGCACGGCCGTGGCCCACATTGACACACCACAGGCCCGCAATCCCATCGATAAAGCGGTTGCCGTGTACATCCTCGACATAGATACCATCACTGTCGGTAATCACGTCACAGCCTTTTTCGTGGAACAAGCTGAAGTCGGTGAAGGGGTGAATAAAGTGATTTTTATCTTTGTGCCAAAGATCTTGCGCATCGTAAGAGGCGTGCGCCTGCTGCTGAGTCATCATTATGCCCTCGCTTATTAGGAAGCCGTTGTAGAGGTGGCTTCACAGGCTAGCGGGGAAAACAGTGTCGGGAATATATCCCCATTGGGGTATATCGGCTGCGCGGAAGGCCTCCTATGGTGGATATCCTTAACCCAACAAACACAACAGGAGACACGCCATGCAAGTGTCCATCGATGGTCGGCGATTGTGGTCAAGTTTAATGGCCATGGCAGAGATCGGCGCAACCCCCAATGGCGGCAGCAACCGCTTGGCACTAACACCCGAAGATACTGCCGGTCGGCAGCAGTTAATCGAGTGGTGCGCCGATATTGGCTGCCACGTTCGCAGTGATGCAGTGGGTAATCTTTTTTTTCGTCGCCCCGGCACACGTGACGATCTGGCGCCTGCCGCTGTCGGCAGCCACCTGGATACCCAGCCGAAAGGGGGGCGTTTCGACGGCGTACTGGGGGTTCTCGCAGGTCTGGAAGTGTTTCGCACCCTGCACGATCACCAAATCGTTACCGAACGACCTCTGGAACTGATCGTTTGGACGAACGAGGAAGGCAGTCGTTTTGCCCCCGCGATGGTGGCTTCCGGCACCTATGCGGGGGTGTTTACTGTGGAGGAGACCCTCGCTCGCCAGGACGAACAAGGGATCAGTTTTGGACAGGCCCTTGATGAGACAGGCATGAAGGGCAGCCTGCCTATTGGCGAGCCTCGGTTAGCCAGTTTTCTGGAACTGCATATCGAACAGGGGCCGGTGCTTGAAGAGGAGGGCTTAGATATCGGTGTGGTCACCGGAGTGCAAGGGATGCGCTGGTTTGACCTAACGATTGAAGGCAACGCTGCTCATGCGGGCACCACTCCCATGGCATATCGTCACGACGCCCTGGCCGCTGCCGCCCGGCTCATTGATCGGCTATACGCCATCGCCGCCACCGACACCAGCGGTGACAGCAAGGTGACCTTTGGCTGCCTGGAGATCGATACGCCTTCCCGCAACGTGATTCCTGCCCAGGTCACCATGACTGTCGACCTTCGTCATATGCACGATGATCGGCTAGACGCGCTGGAGGCCCGCTTCTATAGCGAGCTGGATGCCTTGGTAGAGACCTTTGGTGTCGTAGTAACACCGCAACGCCTCTGGAACTCCCCGGTGGAGGCCTTTAACGAGCAGTGTATTGCGTCCATCGAACAGGCCACAAAGGCACGCGGCATTGCTTACCGCCGAATGCTCAGTGGTGCGGGCCACGATGCGGTGTATGTGGCACGGGTGGCACCCACCGCGATGATCTTTATTCCCTGTCGCGATGGCATTAGCCATAACGAAGCCGAGTACTCAACGCCGGAGCAGTGTGCACTTGGCACCCAAGTGCTTTGCGACGCGCTACTGCATAACGCTAACGACCTTGAGGTTACCCAATGAGTACAACTGTCCCAACGAACCAGTCCGAGTGGCAATCACTGGCAGACACACTCTCCTTTGAAACCCGCGCCTATATCAACGACACCTTTGTCGATGCGCAGCGCGGCGCCACCCTATCCACGGTGAACCCAGCCACCGGCGAGGTGTTAGCCAGGGTCGCCAGCTGTGATGACGCTGATGCCGAGCTCGCTACCCGCGCAGCTCGGCAGGCCTTTGATCGGGGAGAGTGGTCGCGACGCGCCCCAGGTCAGCGCAAAGCCACGCTGCTTGACCTAGCGGCGTTAATGCAGGCCCATAGACACGAACTTGCCCTGCTGGACACTCTGGATATGGGGAAACCGATTACCAGTGCGCTGGGGGATATTGACGGCGCCATCGGCTGCTTGCGCTATACCGCCGAAAGTATCGATAAGCTTTACGGTGAGGTGGCTCCGACGGGAGACCATCACCTCGGCTTGATTGTGCGCGAGCCGCTCGGGGTGGTGGTCTCCATCGTCCCCTGGAACTTCCCGCTCATGATGACCGCCTGGAAGATTGCACCGGCATTGGCGGCCGGTAACAGCGTTATTCTCAAACCCTCAGAAAAATCGCCATTATCGGCGCTACGCCTTGCTCAACTAAGCCAACAAGCGGGCCTACCCGCCGGGGTATTCCAAGTACTCCCCGGCTATGGCCATACCGTAGGTAAAGCGCTGGCCCTGTCGATGGAGGTCGACTGCCTCGCCTTTACCGGCTCCACCCAAGTGGGCAAACAGCTCATGCAGTACGCGGGCCAGTCCAATTTGAAACGCGTTTATCTGGAGTGCGGCGGCAAAAGCCCCAACATCATCTTTGCCGACTGCAACAATCTAGACGCCGCAGCCCAGCACGCAGCCGCTGCGATTTTTCATAACCAAGGTGAAGTCTGTATCGCTGGCTCACGGCTGTTGGTGGAAAACCGCATTCGCGATGCCTTCGTTGAGAAGGTGGTGGGCGCTGCAGCTGCCATGCAACCAGGCGACCCACTCGACCCGCAAAGCTTTATGGGGGCGATGGTAGATGACACTCAATACCAGCGAGTGCTTGATTATATCCGCCAGGGGCAAGAAGAGGGTGCCACGCTGCGTACCGGCGGACAGCCATTAGATAGCGCCGGGCTCTTTATTCCTCCCACCGTATTTGACGATGTCACCCCGGCCATGACCATAGGTCGCGAGGAGATCTTCGGGCCAGTGCTGTCGGTTTTTGGCTTCGATACCGAAGAAGAGGCATTGGCCCTTGCCAACGACAGCGAATACGGCTTGGCTGCCGCCGTCTGGAGCCAGGATATTGATCGCATCATGCGTGTTTCACGCAAGTTGCAGTCTGGGCAAGTCTACGTTAATAACTGGGCAGGCCCGGATATGACCGTACCGTTCGGTGGGGTGAAGCAGTCTGGAAATGGGCGGGATAAATCACTGCACTCCATTGACGAATATATGAACATCAAGACTATCTGGATGTCCATCAACGCTTGATCTAAAACGACTGCGGATAAATACAATCGCCCTGTAGGCTGATTTAAAAAGCCATACAGGGCGATATTGATACTTAGCGCTTAGTTATTGAAATCGATACTTTCTGCAGCCTGCGTTAACGCAGCTTCATTTTCATCTAAGAAGTGCTGGTATTCATCGGTTGGCAAAAAATGAACGACCGAGCCAAACTCATTCTCTATTCGATTTCTAATTTTTTCATTTTCAAGCGCTTTAGAATAAGCATCTGCCAAAGCCTCTAAAATATGCGTGGGAGTACCTTTAGGAGCGAAAATGCCTCGATTGGTAGCACTGACCAAGTCCACCTGCTGCTCTCTTAAGGTCGCCACATCCTCTAACCCTTGAAGGCGTTCCTCATGAGACACGCCTAAAGGTCGAAATTTACCACTCTCAAAAAAGGCACGGCTTGAAGGCATGTCAGCGTTAACGAAATCTATTTCTTGCGCCATTAACGCCGCAATCTGCTCGTTTGTATCCTGATACGCAACAAATCGCACATCTTCTGGGTTGACGCCAATCGCATCAAAAAGCTGCACCCAATAGAAGTGATCCACTGAAGAGGGTGTCATTCCAAAGGTGACCTCACCCGGATGCTCTGAGATATAGCTGGCCATTTCAGCCATATCGTCCACAGGATGGTCGGCATATGTCATCGGAATGACAATTGTTTGGGTCAGTAATGCCACGGGCTCGAATGCATCGTAAGAGTAATCGACTGTGCCTGCGAGGCGTGAAAGCGCGATCGTATCGTGACTCCCCAGAAGCGTATAGCCATCCGGCTGCGCTTCTTTGACATGACGTGAACCGGTCGTTGCCCCAGCGCCTGCCATATTGACAGGTATCACCGACACGCCTAAATGCTTTTCTGCTTCTTTCGAGACTAAACGAAATATGGCGTCGGTTGCCCCTCCAGGGCCATAGGGGATCACCATACGGATATCTTGTTGAGGATAATCTGACGCTGAAGCGTTTAATGCCACTGTGCTCGAAGCGATTACGATAGCAGAGATAAAGCGCGTTACTTTTTTATCCAACATGGTCATCACCTTATTAATTAGTTAGTTATTGTGTGCTGACGCCGTTACACTTTAGAAAATCGTTATCGTTATTTAATAAGAAAACTAGCAACATAAGAAATTAAAAAAAATACCCTCATTGGGGTATACGTAAACTGAACACTCAGCCGTGACATCAAACAATTGCAGCGATCAGGAGGCGCAGAAAACGTTTCTTCAGTTGCCGGGTAGATGGGGGCAGCCATTAATCGGTTTTGGCCACACAAACAGTCTCCTCATATGCCGTTCGACATACTCAGTTTCTGTCGCTTCTCGCATTAATTTGCAGCGAGACGAGGGAAATATGATCAAGAAAGAGCTGAAACAACTGGGATTGACTGGAGACATCCAGGCGCTGATAAATATGTTTGCGGTGTACCTTCACAGTACCATCGCTGATATCCAGCTCCCGGGCCGCCGATTTGGTAGAGTGACCAGCGAGTAACAGACGAACGATCTCTTGTTCACGTGCCGTTAAAACCTCACGACCAAAGCTTGCGAAGGCTGCTTCCACCGGAGCATACTTTTCCAATGTCGACTGGAAATGGACGCCCTGCCACTTCCAATACTCCATTAACAACGTTTCGATCATCGGCTCCACATTCTTCAGTACCTGCAACGCACGTCTCTTCAAGGGCGCTCCTGTCTGAAAGCCCAGCGATACCACCATCAAGACATCATCCCCCACACGTGCGAAGAGGCCCACCTCATCCGCCAACCCTAACCCGCGATAATAGTGGGCATAGTAGTCACTGGACTCAAAACGATCAGGGGCTAGCTCCCGCAATCGGTGCACACCGCTATCCAGGCCACCACTTATAGCGGTAAAGAAAGGATCCAATAAATACGCCCCGCTGAGGTAGCGATCTATCGCTTGGGGGCGATTTTCTGATGGGTAATCATCATGAATCAGAAGCGGCCTGTGACGCCCTTTGTAGGTAGTGACCAGAATCGTGTCGAACCCAGTTACCGCTCTAAGTACTTGCTCTAACCGCGCTGGGAAATCGCGCTGCCCTGCTGTACGCACCAAACTTGCCAGGTGCCGGTGCCAAGCAGCACTGCCTGTGTTAGCAAGAAAGGCACTGTCGATATCATCAGCTGATGAGCAGTATTTCATGATAAGGGCTTCGTCAGGTTGTTTTATAAAACGATACTGGCTTGTGAACACGGTAAACTCAATTAATGCTGCTCAACAACTCATACTTCAAACTGGGCTGGTATATATGCCTCGCCAACAATCGCTGCTAAGCTATTGATTATTTCGTTTGAACAGACAGGTGATGAATGCTCGATTCGCTGTTGGCTTTGCTGGTATCGGTGGCGCTGGTTGGCCTTGCCGCCACTACCGGGGCACGCTTTAGGCCCGATGGCTGGTATCGCGAGCTCAACAAACCCACCTGGACACCGCCCGATACCGCCTTCCCCATCGCCTGGGGCATCCTTTACCTTTTGATGGCGATTGCCGCATGGCGAATCTACATGGCAGACGACTCGGCTTGGCGTACTGCCAGCCTAACTATTTACGCTCTTCAGTTGCTGGCTAACGCCGCTTGGTCGTGGCTGTTTTTTGGTCGCAAACAAATCGCTGCAGCGCTTGGCGACATTGTATTGCTACTGATATTGATTGTGCTGGCGGTTATTGTGTTTGCTAAAGTGAGCAGCTTGGCGGCGTGGTTAATGGTGCCCTACGCGCTTTGGGTGGCCCTTGCGCTAGTGCTTAATGCCTCCATTTGGCGGCAGAATTAACGCGCGATTGGCGCGACAAGACGAAGGATAACAACACAATGGAGACAACACCGTTAGTCACCTTATTGGCATTCGGCTCTATCGTATTAGCGCTAATCGCCTTGGCGCTGTTCATTTATGTGATGCGGCGACAGCGTCGTCAACGACCGGCAGACGCCGCCGAGCCGACAATGGAACGCGCCAGTACAACGGCCACCTCTCCGCCCCCCGCTGCAGAACCACCTTCCACCGCCTCTGCCAAGCGCACCAGCAAAGTGACCCAGCACTCCCTGTTCGTGATTTTTTCCCACCCTGACGAACAAACCGACCAGCGTCTTGCCGCTTGGCTGCGTGAAAAGAACGCCACCTTCGACCCGATCAAGAAAGTCTTCCACATTGCCGGTGAACAGCCCTCTAACCCGGTTACCATCGCCAACGCGTTTCCACCTGGTGAAATGCCCGACCTGCTGCGCGATGAAACTCACGATCCCATCAAGGGCATCAGCCTATTGGTGAAGCCACCGCTGCGTAAACGCCGCAATCAGCAGATGCACGTCTATGTGGCGCTGGCCAAAGAGATGCAGACCTTGTTTACCGGCGATATGCTGGATGCCGATCGCGAGCCTGCCACCGACATCACCTTTGAGCGCATTATTGGCTAACAACGGCTGAGCGGATTAGGCAACGCCCTGGCTGCGCAGATAATCGTCGTAGCTGCCGCTGAAGTCGACGATGCCTTCCGGCTGCATATCAATAATGCGCGTGGCCAACGAAGAGACGAACTCACGGTCATGGCTGACAAACAGCAGCGTACCCGGGTAGTTTTCAAGGGCTAGGTTCAGGGCTTCGATGGACTCCATATCCAGGTGGTTGGTGGGTTCATCCATCAGCAGCACATTAGGCTGAGTAAGGATTAACTTACCGAACAGCATGCGCCCCTGCTCGCCACCGGAAATCACCTTGACCGATTTATCGATGTCATCGCTGGAAAACAACATTCGCCCGAGCGCACCGCGCACCACCTGCTCACCGCCTTGTGTCCACTGGCCCATCCACTCAAACAGGGTGGCATCTACGGCGAAATCGTCGGAGTGATCCTGAGCAAACACACCCACCTCAGCGGCTTCCGTCCACTTCACTTCGCCAGCATCCGGGCGTAACTCGCCCGCCAGGGTTTTCAGCAGCGTGGTTTTACCAATGCCGTTGGGGCCGATAATGGCAATCCGCTCACCGGCTTCTACGGTCATGGAGAGACGTTCGAACAACGGCGGGCCGTCATAGCCCTTGGTAATGCCGTCCACATTCACCGCGTTACGGTGAATCTTTTTGTTCTGGTCGAAGCGGATAAACGGACTAACCCGACTGGACGGCTTGATATCTTCCAGCTTGATTTTGTCGATTTGACGCGCCCGTGAGGTAGCCTGCTTGGCCTTCGAGGCGTTGGCCGAGAAGCGGCTCACGAACTGCTGCAGTTCGGCAATCTGGGCTTTTTTCTTGGCGTTATCCGAGTGCTGACGCTCACGAACCGCGGTGGCGGCCGTCATGTAATCATCGTAGTTACCCGGGAACAGGGTAATTTCGCCGTAATCCAGATCCGCCATATGGGTGCAGACGCTGTTCAGGAAGTGGCGATCGTGGGAGATGATCACCATGGTGCTGCTGCGCGCTTTAAGAATATCTTCCAACCAGCGGATAGTGTTGATATCCAGATGGTTGGTAGGCTCGTCGAGCAGCAGGACATCCGGATCTGAAAACAGCGCCTGAGCGAGCAGCACGCGCAGCTTCCAGCCGGGTGATACCTCACTCATTGGTCCGGTGTGTTGCTCAATGGGAATACCCAAGCCTAGCAGCAGCTCCCCCGCACGGGCTTCGGCGGTGTAGCCATCCAACTCGGCAAAGCGGACTTCCAGGTCGGCGACGGCCATGCCGTCCTCTTCGCTCATCTCTGCCAGGGAGTAGATACGCTCGCGCTCGGCCGCGACCGACCACAGCTCGACATTGCCCATGATCACGGTATCGATCACCCGCTCATTCTCAAACGCAAACTGATCCTGACGCAGCTTACCCAACCGTGTACTGCTATCCAGCATCACCTGGCCGGAAGAGGGCTCCAAATCACCACCGAGAATTTTCATAAAGGTGGATTTGCCGCAGCCGTTCGCACCGATCAGGCCGTAACGGTTGCCGTTATTGAATTTCACGGAGACATTTTCAAACAGGGGCTTAGCCCCAAACTGCATGGTGATATTGGCGGTTGCGATCACAAAAGGAGCCCGGTTAGCGTGTCATTGACAGTAATAGAAAGGCTCGCGATTCTACGCGCTATTGGACGGGTATTCACCCATCAGACTTTAGTCATATCAAGCGATGGCCGGGATATCGAGTAGAAAGCGTTCATCATCAAGCGCTTGGCGCAACCGAGAGTGCAAAATATCGACGATTCCTTGGTGCTCCCCCACCAGCTTGGTGGTGGTAACGGAAAGGCCTGGATGCTGCTGTTCAGCGGCGGCGCATATTTCCGCAATATCACCGCCCTCCCCGGCGTGGCGCCCCGGCGAAAGAAACAGCATCGCCAAGATAACCGGGCCTGAGCTGAACTCGGGTAGCGCCAGCAAGTTTTCCAGCAGTGGTTCATTAAAGCGGTACTCATCGCCCTCGCGGCGCTCCATGGAGGCAGCGGCAACACAGGCGGCGTCATCGCCAAGCAGCACGCTAAGTTGCCCCGCCAGGCGGTTTCGTACGGCAGTGACTTCGGGAATCGGGCTGCCGTGATCCACCAGCGCCACGTGAGGCTTGGTGTCCGGCCGAAGATGGTCGCGCACGTTATCGGCCAGCAGATGGGCTAAACGCAGGTCATTACCACCGAACTCATCCACCAAGGGCTGGGCGACACGCACTTTTACATGGGGAAAGCGTTCTTGAAGCGTGGCCATGCGTTCAGGCAGGTAGCCGGTGAGGGCTTTGCTAGGGCCGAAAAAGAACGGCAGTACGATAATCTCCGTTGCCCCCTGCTCGGCACTGCGCTCAGCGGCGGGGCCAAGCGTTGTAGCAGGGATACCATCGATCTCGTCCGCTGGAATCTTGTTGGAGTGCAGCAGCGATGCCGCCTGCACGGTTTCGCCAATAAGCTCGCTAAGCGAAGCCGCCACGCGACGTAAGTTCAGCGTCGCCTGCGCTCGTAGCGAGCCGTTATCCACCAGAAATATCGCGCGCATGCTTGCCTCCACTCGCTGGGGTTGATGAGCCGTGTGAGCTGTCAGGTAAGCAATCACCAGTGACATGGTAAGATAGCTGTTTTACAAAGGGTGTAGCCCACGATGCTATTTGATGACGATATGTTGCTTGATAACCATGCTTGATACCACTGCCCTTAACCAGCAAAGAAACTTCTTTGAGGGCCATGCCGATATATGGCTATTCGGCTATGGCTCACTGATTTGGAAGGCGGATTTTGCCTATTTAGAACGCCGCCCTGCCTTTATTACTGGCTGGGCGCGGCGCTTTTGGCAAGGTTCCCACGACCACCGCGGCACACCAGACGCACCCGGCCGAGTCGCCACACTGATCCGCGCACAAGGGGCAGTGTGCCACGGCATGGCGTACCGCATTACCTCAGACGTGCTTGCCCCACTGGATGTACGGGAAAAAAACGGCTACTTGCGGGAAAAGGTCCCACTTACCTTTCTTAATGAAAATGGCGGCACAGCGGGCCAAAGCGAAGGGCTTATTTATCTGGCCAGTGAAGACAACCCGGCATTTCTTGGCGAGGCACCACTTGCCGATATGGCTCGCCAAATTAATCAAGCCCACGGACCCAGCGGCCCCAATCGCGAGTACCTATTGAATCTGGCCAGCGCTCTGCGCGAGCTAGGCGTTGATGATGCGCATATTTTCGCACTAGAGCAGCAATTGGACCGCCTTCCAGGTTACCAATAACGCGGGTAGCGGCGATGGCGCGCTAAATTATTGACCAAGATGGCCACGATCAACATGATGACGCAGCCACCCCCAATCGGGATCAGTGGATACCACCACCCCAATTGATGAACGCTGGCCCCCCCGCCTACCGCAATCAGAGCCGCCGCCGCTCCCGGTGGGTGAACCGTGTGGGTTAGCTGCATACCCAGCACCGAAAGTGATACGGCCAGGGCCATTGACATCGGTGTTGCCCCCAGCAGTTGATAGCAAGCAACGCCAATACCTGCCGATAGCATGCTGCCAAAAAGCACATGGCTGGGCTGGGCAAAAGGGCTTTCAGGTGCCGCATAAATGAGCACCGAGGTTGCGCCGAAGGAGCCTACGATAAGCAGTTGTTGTGACAGCCACGCCGAGCTTAACCAGCAAATCACTGCCATACCGGTAAAGGCCCCTGTCCATGACCAAAAAGCATCCTGCCAGCCTACCCGGGTGCGCTTAACTGGCTGCCCCCGCATCTTGCCAAGATAAGTTTTCATTGCACTCGCTTTGCACAAAATAAGTGCAAATCATGACAAAACGCACCAAATAAGCAAATGACAATCCGTCATGCCACTGATGAAACTGTTTCAAGGGCAAAATAATTGATCATTTTGAGCGCCAAGAAGCGCCCTCTACATCATCAACCAGGCAAGAATAAACAGCCCCAGCAGGGTGCGAATGATGCCGCCAATGATTGAGCCGCGAAAAAAAGCCCGCAGCCCGCCCCAAAGAATTAATAACCCAATGACCAGTACCACGATGCTAAAAAATGAGTCGCTGATACCCAGCGAGCGCGTCAGGCCGTCGATAAACTCATCGAACGCGCCAAAGAAATTGGTAAAAATACCGAGCAAAAACTCAACGACGCCGCGAATCACTTCACCGATCGTTTCGCCAACATCATCAAAAAATCCATTTGCTTGCATGTCTTATATCCATGTTTTAAGGGACTGGCCCTATTGTCGGTGAAGTCGCGCGCTGGCGCAAAGCGGGGGTCCAAAACGACGCTGCTTGCATAATCAACACGTAGCGCTAAAGTGATCAAACAGTCGTTTAAAAAATTCAATTTATTATTCAATCAAAAACAATAAGAGGTGGCCTCATGTCGCCGCATTTCCCCCTCGCCGATCAGCTCCAAGCGAGTACCCATCGGGTGGAAAACCAACCGCCACCGCTCGAAAACTATAATAGCTACACCGCCGACCAAGCGCTTCAAGAAGGCGTCAACCGCGAAGGCGGCACGAACGACAGCGCACTCCGGGCGTTTGGTCAGTGGGCGGGCTCCTCTGAAGCCATCGCGCTGGGGTTCGACGCCAATCGCTTTGCGCCCCAGTTGATGACCCACGATCGGCAAGGCCACCGAGTCGACCTGATTGAGTTTCATCCTGCCTATCATCAGCTTATGCAAACAGCGGTGGAGCACGGCCTGCACGCCAGCCCCTGGCGAAACTCGGGGCCTGGTGCACACGTTACACGCGCCGCCAACTACTATCTGCACACTCAGGTGGAAGCGGCCCATGGCTGCCCGATCACCATGACGTTTGCCGCCCTGCCAGCACTTCGCCATCAGCCAAGTCTGCTTGAGAGCTGGGGCGATAAAATCACCGCGCCGCACTACGACCCGCGCAACGTGCCCTATTTCGAGAAACAGGGCGTCACCCTGGGCATGGCGATGACTGAAAAGCAGGGCGGCTCCGATGTGCGCATTAACACCACCCGCGCCTATCCCATTGATCAAGGAGGGCCCGGCGAAGCCTATGAGCTGGTAGGCCATAAGTGGTTTGTCTCAGCGCCCATGTGCGATGCCTTTCTGGTGCTCGCCCAGGCGCCTGGCGGCTTGAGCTGTTTTCTGCTGCCGCGCTGGCGGCCCGACGGCAGCAAAAACCCGCTCCACATCCAGCAGCTAAAACGTAAGATGGGCAACGTGGCGAATGCGTCCAGCGAGACGGAACTGCGCGGCGCCTTTGCCTGGATGGTCGGCGATGAAGGCCGCGGCGTGCGCACCATCATCGAGATGGTCGCCATGACCCGCTACGACTGCATGATCGGCTCCGCTGCCGGTATGCGCCAGGCCACCGCCCAGGCGATTCATCACGCCAGCCATCGGCAGGCCTTCGGGGCCTACTTGAGCAAGCAGCCACTGATGCAAAACGTGCTCGCCGACCTGGCCATCGAGAGCGAAGCCGCCACCACCCTGATGCTGCGTATGGCGCGAGCCATGGACCACCAGGATAACGAGCACGAGCGTTTGCTTGCACGCATTGCTACGCCGGTCGGCAAGTACTGGATCTGCAAACGCACGCCCCACCACGCCTACGAGGCAATGGAGGTGATTGGCGGGAGCGGCGTGATGGAAACCCACATGATGCCGCGCCTGTTCCGCGAATCGCCCATCAACGCTATTTGGGAAGGCAGTGGCAATGTGCAGTGTTTGGATATCCTGCGGGCGATTGAAAAGCAGCCCGAAGTGCTTGACGCCTACTTCGCCGAACTTGCCAAAGCGCAAGGCGCTGATGCACATCTTGACCGCTTTATTCACCAATTACAGCGTTCAATGCAGGATACCCAAGCACTCCAGTACCGCGCCCGTCAGTTGGCGGACGGCATGGCCCTGGCAATACAGGGCGCCCTGCTGGTGCAGCACGCCCCCGCTTTCGTGGCCGATGCGTTCTGTGCCGGTCGGCTGACTGAGCGCAGCGGCCTAAGTACCGGCACGCTGCCCACTGGGCTTGATTGCGCGGCGATCATCGAGCGTGCCCAGCCCTTGGAATGAGCCTCGCGGAATAAGCGTTCACGACCATGGTCGACTTTCATCAGCAAGCTGGTAGCGTTAAAACATAACGCTCTATACAAGATATAAGACTCGGTAGTAGCGGGAGAGCTTGGCGCATCCCACAAGGATGACGCCAGCGCCGAAGGAGCAACTGCCCCGGAAACTCTCAGGCAACCGGACCGCTATCACCATCACTTTCCGAAGAGCGGCTGATGACTGCGTCACTCAGCCCACCGAAGGAGCAAGCGCGCCCCACCGGGCACGCGAATCTCTCAGGTTCCATGACGGAAGGGGTACGCCCAGCAGCCATTACGCCGTTAGGTGGGATTCCCCGACGCTCATGAAACTTGGAGAGTACTATGCAACGCATTGCCGTTATTGGTGGTGGTATCACCGGCATTACCAGCGCCTACGCCCTAGCAAAACGTGGCTATGACGTTACCGTGTTCGAAAAACATCGCTACGCCGCAATGGAAACCTCCTTTGCCAACGGCGGCCAGCTTTCAGCCTCAAACGCGGAAGTTTGGAACCACTGGCCGACCGTGATAAAGGGTCTGCGCTGGATGCTCAGAAACGACGCCCCGTTGCTGGTCAATCCCCGCCCAAGCTGGCACAAGCTGAGCTGGTTTGGCGAGTTCATCGCCTCGATTCCCAAGTATGCTGACAACACCACCGAAACCACGCGGCTGGCCATTGCGGCCCGCGAGCATCTGTTTCAGTGGGCGAAAGACGAGCAGATCGATTTTGATTTAAAGCAAAAAGGCATTCTGCACATCTACCGCGATAAAGCGGGCTATGATCACGCCGCCAAGGTCTCCAGGCTACTTAGCAAAGGCGGCCTGGAGCGCCAAGCGGTGACGCCCGAGGAAATGCGTGCCATCGAACCGACCCTGGCGGGCAACTATTATGGCGGCTTCTTCACCGAAAGCGACGCCACCGGCGACATTCACAAGTTCACCCACGGCTTGGCACAGGCAGCGGAAAAACGCGGTGTAAAGTTCAAATATGGCCACAGCGTGCAGGATGTCGGCGCCGATCAACAGCACGTCTGGATCACCGCCAATCTTGAAGGCGAGGCTGGCGAACCAGTGCGCGAAACCTTTGATCGCGTGGTGGTGTGTGCGGGGGTAGGCAGCCGGGCACTGGCCGCCAAGCTCGGCGACCGCGTCAACATCTACCCGGTCAAAGGCTACTCGATTACCGTGCAGCTCGACGACGCCGCCTCCCAGCAAGCCGCCCCCACCGTCAGCCTGCTGGATGACGAAACCAAGCTGGTCACCAGCCGCCTGGGCGACGAGCGATTTCGTATCGCGGGTACCGCCGAGTTCAACGGCTTTAATCGCGATATCCGCGATAACCGCATTCGGCCGCTGATCCGCTGGGTCGAAGAATGCTTCCCCGGCGTCAGCACCCGCCGCGTGGTGCCCTGGGCAGGCCTGCGCCCGATGCTCCCCAACATGCTACCCAAGGTCGGCCCCGGTAAACTACCCACGGTGTTCTACAACACTGGCCACGGCCACCTGGGCTGGACGCTCTCCGCCATCACCGCCGACATGCTAGCGGATGCGGTGGAGGCGAAAAACTCACAAAGCGAGCGAGTTTCGCAACCTCTCGCATAGCCTCACCTACATCAGCTGCGCTTGCCAGGCGGTCATCCGTTAATATGTACGGCACCCTATGTCAGGTGTATTTATGCTTAATCAGCGTGCATTAACTTACCTAAATGAAGTCATTCGCCACGGCTCGCTCAGGCGCGCCGCGGCTCACTTAAATGTCGATGCTTCCGCCGTTAGCCGACAATTAAAGGCACTCGAAGAGGAGTTAGATACCCAGCTATGTGAACGGCATGGGCGAGGCATGCGTGCAACCCCGGCGGGTCAGTTACTCGTGCATCACTTTCACGCCCAGCGAGCTTCTGAAGAAGCCGTGCTCTCCCAACTCACAGCCCTGCAAAGCCTGACAAAAGGGGAGGTTCGCATCGCCGTAGGAGAAGGGTTTATCGCAGACCTGATCACCGCACCGTTAGGCACTTTTATGTCAGCGTTTGAGGGTATTAAGGTAGAAATCCGCATGGCAGGTGTTAATGAAGCAATGTCGCTGCTCAAAGATCGCGAAGTGGATATAGCGCTACTTTATGCACCGCCGGTAGACCCGCAACTTTACTGCCATGTGGAAACGCGCCAACCGCTCGATGTCATTGTGCCTCCCAATCACCCACTAAGTGAGCTGGACCGCTCCGTGACACTGCATGATCTAAAAGATTGGCCCCTAGCATTAATGGACAATCCTTTCGGAATGCGCCAAATGGTCAACATGGTGGCTCATCAGGAACGTATTCATCTTGAGGCACGCCTACATACTAACTCTGTTTCGGTTTTAAAGAATTTCGTCCGCTCAGGGATTGGCGTTACGTTTATGCCGGAACTCACCGTCATTGATGAAATAGAGCGGGGCGAAATTTGCACGCTACCTATGCGCTACCCAGTGATGAACGGTACCCGCGCGCAAATCGTTAGCTTAAAAGGGCAAGAGCTGCCCGTGGCTTCAACGACATGTATCGATCATTTGCACAAAGGAATGCGTTTTTTCTCAGCCGATGCGCCTCGACTGTTGCGATAAAGTCCACACTTAAGGCCTTGCATAGTCAACACCTCAATACATAGTCTTCCTATAGGCAACACTTATAAATCCAATAACGCTCGCCTAGCACTTTACAGCTCACGATAACAAACCAGGAGACTTAACATGGCGACTCAACGCTTTTTACCAAAAAGACTTATTACAGCTTGCATGCTTGGCACTGCAATGATGGCGGGTAATGCCAACGCTGCAACCACCATCGATTTAGGTTACAACGGCGCTCCCGACCCTGAGAAAAATGCCGTTCATGTCTTCGCCACCAACCTGAAAGAGTTAGTCGAAGAAAAAACCGACGACCAAATTCAATTAGAGCTATATCCCAATAGTTCGCTGGGCGAAGAAGAAGAACGCATGGAGCAGACCATGAGCACACCGATGCTCAATGTGGCGTCCTTTGCGGGCGTCTCTCCTCTCGTAGAAGAGATCTTCGTCAGCGCCATTCCGTTTCTATTCGACGATTTTGATGCGGCCCGTACCTTCTTTGATGAAGGTGAATATTGGCAAGAGGTCAGCAAGGCGCTGAAGGAGCGGGCCGGTATCGATATGCTGGCAGTTGTGGAAGAGGGGGGCTTCCTAGCGTTTACGAATAATGAGACGCCTATCAGCCACCCTGACGACTTCGAAGGGCTCAGGTTCCGTGCCATGGACCCGAGCCAAGTTGCTCTCTACGAGGCCTTCGGTGCATCTGGTACACCCATTCCCTGGACAGAAACCTACATGGCCCTCCGCACTGAGGTGGCTGACGGCCAGATGAACCCGCCGATGTATATCATTATGGAAAGCCTTCACGAAGTGCAGGACTACCTGACGCTTGCCAATATCCAGTACTCCAATCAGTTTCTGGTCGGCAACAGTGACATGATCGCCGGCTGGGATGACGAGCTTCGTGATGTCTTTCAAGAAGCCGTTGCCGAAGCCAACCAAAACGCCCGAGAGCATAACGAGAATCAGGTAGATGAACGTATCACTTACCTGGAAGAACAGGGTATGGAAGTGATTCGACCCTCTGAAGAGGAGCTAACCGCTTTTCGCGACATTGGCCAGCCCGCGTATCTAGAATGGCTCGAAGAGCGTGATATCGAGCAACGCTGGATCGATATGGCGCTGGAAGATGCGGGTATGAGCGATCTGCTCGACTAAAGGCCCTCATCCATTTTGCCATATAGGGGCTGAAACTCTCCTGGCCCCTATTTTCCATGCTTATGCTTAATGGGATTGTCATGCTTACTACGCTCCGCTCTCGACTACTGGCGATCAGTCGCCCGATCACCCTTACGCTGGCTGGAGTCCTGCTATCTCTTAATGTGGCAGCCATTCTTTTTGGCGTTTTTGCCCGCTATGTTGCCGGTGGTGCGCCTATCTGGACAGATGAACTGTCCCGTTTTTTGATCATTGCCACTGTGATGCTTGCGGCTGGGGCAGTCTGGTCGGAGGGTGGGCATATGCGCGTGGGGCTGCTGGAAAAACTGCTGCCTGCACCCTTCGCTCGTTTACTTAATGTGTACCAATGGCTACTCACCCTATTGATTGCAGCTGGCGGCGCATGGGTCAGCTATCGCTATGCACTATCGGTCAGCGCGTTCACGACATCTGGGCTGGGCATTAGCCGTACGGTGCCAATGCTTTCATTACCTATTGGCTTCTTACTGCTGGCTTGGCATGCCCTTCTCTATGGTCCGACCCCTCTTAAGACCGTTGAGGACTCTCTATGAAAACCGTTGAGGACTCCCTATGAAGACCGTTGAGGACTCCCTATGACTTTGACCATGCTGGCCGTTTTCCTTGGCCACGTATTGCTTGGGCTTCCGCTGTTTATTGCGTTGTTAACCACTGCATTAGTAGGCTTTTTATTTGTCGACTTATCGATGATTCCACGCATGATGCCGCAGCAATTCTTCGGTGGTATCAATGCTTTCTCACTGATGGCTATTCCGTTATTTATCCTTGCCGGCAACCTGATGAACGTCAGCGGTTTGACGGAACGCTTGATGGGTCTAGCACGCCTGATAGTCGGGCACTTACGAGGTGGCATGGGCCATGTCAATGTGGTCTCAAGCGTGTTTTTCGCAGGCGTTAATGGCTCTGCCGTGGCCGACACCTCAGCACTGGGGTCGCTTTTAGTACCCGCTATGGAGAAAGAAGGCTACTCAAGGGCCTTTGCCGCAGGCTTAACCGCAGGCAGCTCGCTGATCGGCCCGATTATTCCGCCCAGTATCTTTATGATTCTCTACGCCTCATTAACTAACACATCCGTAGGAGATTTGTTTTTGGCGGGCGTCGTGCCTGGACTGTTGTTGGGTGTCGCCTTTATGGGGATGAACGCCTGGTATGCCTGGCGTCACCGATTACCCAAAAGTGGCCAATTACCCTCTTTGGGCCAGCTGGGTGTAGCGTTCGTGACGGCTCTGCCAGCGCTTATCGCTCCCTTTATTATCGTAGCTGGCATTGTAATGGGCTTTGTGACGCCCACGGAATCGGGAGCGCTAACAGCGCTGTATGTCGCCCTATGTGGTTTCGTGCTGGGCGGGTTGCGACTCAAGGAATGCTGGAAAGCCATTGTGGATACGGCGCGCCTGACCTCGGCGATTTTTCTGATCATGGCGGCCTCAGCCACGATTAGCTGGTTGCTCTCCTACGCCCAGGTCCCAGAGCAATTTGTGTCACTTTTATCACCCTATGTGGATAATGGCGTCGTCATTTTATTACTGCTCAGCGCTATCACTTTTGTCACTGGGATGTTTATGGAGGAGGTATCGGCGTTGATGCTACTCACGCCTATCTTCGCACCGGTGGCCACGATGGCAGGTATCGACCCGGTCCATCTGGGTGTCATCATCACGTTGAACATTACCATTGCCTTGATTACTCCCCCCCTAGGCGCTTGCGTCTTTGTCGCTGCAGCGGTTAGCCGCCTTGAAATTGTGTCGCTGTTTAGAACCATTTGGCCTTTTGTGCTGACAGCGGTTGCGGTACTTATTTTATTAATCCTCTTTCCACCGCTGGCGCTGTGGTTGCCTACCCTGCTTGGATAAGACAATGCCTTTGAACACACTTTTAAAGGCATTGCCGCCTATACCCAGCCACCCAGCACCCTGCTGGGAAGGGCTGCGCCGCGTGCCCATTACCGATAACGGTGAGCGCTTGGTACCCATGAGCCTTGCCCCCACACCGATCAGCGTTTTTCCGGCCTATGCCCGACTGGGCATTCCGGGTGCGGTGCCAGAGTGTTTCGTCCGCGAAGGTGTCTATCGGGCACTGCTCACAGCCGCTCGCAGCTTACCCGACGGTATTGGGTTAATCGTGCTGGACGGCTGGCGGCCATGGCGAGTGCAGCAATACCTGTTCGACACCCTGCATGAGGCTATTCACCATCACCAGCCAAATCTCGGCGAAGCGGAGCTGCTGGAACGTACAAGGGAATTTGTCTCGGTACCCAGCCGTGATCCGTTTGCCCCCAGCCCACACCTCACCGGGGGCGCTGTAGATGTCACGCTGTGCGACGCCGATGGCCTACCGTTGGATATGGGTACGCTATTTGATGAGGCGCTACCGGCATCGCATAGCGACTATTTCGAACATCTGGAAACGCTAACGCCGCCACAACGCAAGGCCCGGGACCACCGCCGCTTGCTGTATCACATCATGCATCAGCAAGGCTTCACCAATCTGCCTAGCGAGTGGTGGCACTTTGATTATGGCGATCAATTGTGGGCGTATTACGGACCTTATGATCATGCGCATTACGGGGCTGCTGAGCTGGACACCATCGAGAATCGCTGGCGCAGGCAGCTAAGTTGATGGCTTTAGCCCACACTAATCGGCTTAAACCACAGGCGCTTCCAGTTCTAAAAAGCGCCTTACCCGTTCGGTTTTGGGGTTAACGAAAAACTCGCTGGGGTGGGATTTCTCGATAATGATACCTTTATCGAGAAAGACCACCTGATCGGAAACGGCACGGGCGAATTCCATTTCATGGGTCACCAGTACCATGGTGTAGCCCTCTTTTGAGAGGTCTTTGATCACCCCCAACACTTCGCCAACGAGCTCAGGGTCAAGCGCCGAGGTGGGCTCGTCAAACAGCATCACTTTCGGCTGCATGGCCAGCGCCCGGGCAATCGCCACGCGCTGTTTTTGCCCGCCCGACAACGTGTAGGGGTATTGTTCGCGTTTATCGACCATGCCGACTTTTTCAAGTAGCGCCAGCGCTCTCTTGTCAGCCTCGGCTTTACTCAAGCCCTGCACATGAATAGGGGCCTCGGTGACATTGCGCATTACACTCAGGTGAGGCCACAAATTAAACCCCTGGAACACCATGCCTAAGCGCGCGCGCATGCCCGCCAGCTCACGGCGCGACATCAGTTTGCCGGTGTCGCTCACGCCAATACGATCACCGGCAATATGTATATCGCCGCGGTCGGGGTGTTCGAGCCAGTTAATGCAGCGTAACAGGGTGGATTTACCAGAGCCCGATGAACCCAAAATACTGACGACCTCGCCCGGCTGAACCTCCAGCGAGACATCCCGTAGCACTTCGGTGCCATCAAAGCTTTTGGAAAGTTTGCGGATACTCACAGCGGCTGTCTCAGGCATTTTCGAATCCTCGTTTGGCACCGTAACGGCCAATCAATTTGATAAACTGCTCCAGCCCAATGCTGATCAGCCAGTAAAAGCCGATCACGACGATAAAGGCTTCCATGGGAATGAAGTAAGTGCTTGATAAGCTGTTCGCCGCGGCAGTGAGTTCGCGCACGGTAATGATCACTAGAAAGGCGGTATCTTTGAGCAGAATAATAAGTTGGTTGCCCATCAACCCGCGGGTTTTTAGGATGAGCTGCGGCCAAATAATGCGAAGAAACATGGTTGGCAGGGAGAACCCCTGTGCCGTGGCGGCCTCCACTTGCCCCTGTGGAAACGTTGTACGGCAGCCGCGCAGTATTTCCGCAAAATAAGCGCCGTGATAGAGCACCAGGGCGGTTAACCCGGCGTACCAAGCGCTCATGCGAATCCCCACACTGGGCAGCCCGTAATACAATAGATAGGCCAGTATCAAAAACGGCAGCATGCGCATCCCATCGATGAAAATTCGCAGCGGGATTTTTAGCCGCGGCCGGGAGCCTTCCAGTAAAAACACCATCACACTGCCGAGTAAAAAGGCCAGCACCGCTGATATGCCAAACAGCTGTAGAGTGTTATAAAACCCTTGTAAAAACACATCCCGCGACGACCACAATATTTCCCAATTACTCATGACGACTTCCCCTTTAGACGGCCAATCGGTTGGCTTTGCGCTCAGCCAGGCGTTGCAGCCATACCAATAGGCTGATCAGCACCATGTACATGGCGGCGGCGGCTAAAATCGGCGGAAGTGGCTCATAGGTAACGGCCGAAATGCGGTTGGTCACCCGCGTTAAATCCACCACGCCGATAACGGCGACGGCCGGGCTGCCTTTGATAAGAAACGACATTTCGTTAACCAGCCCTGGCAGGCTGGTAAGGGTGATTTGCGGCAACATGATGCGACGAAAATACACCCAAGGCGTCATGCCAATCGCGAGGGCTGCCTCGCGCTGATCTTTAGAGAAGTTGTTGAATGCAGAGCGCCAAATTTCGGCGTTAAAGGCGGTGGTATTGAGGGTCAGCGCAATAATGCCCGCCACGTTGCGGTGAATATCCAACCCCATGGTGGGTGCAGTGAGGAAAATAAACAGCACCAGTGTCACCAGAGGGGTCGCGCGCGCCACACTGATATACATACCTAATAGCTGGTGCAATACCGGGATACGCGCAACGCGTAACAACGCCACTATCAACCCAAGCAACACCCCTATGGCAATGGCAACGCCTGAGATCCAGGCGGTTGTCCATGCACCATATGCCAGAAGCCCCCATGCGCTACTGTCCATGCGTCACCTTTACTCACTGGATAAAAAAAGCAGCCGCGTTCCGTCGTCCCGGTAAGCGGCTGCTGCACAGGATGGCTTACATGCCCGCCATTTCGTGAAACTCATCCACGGTGGTAATCGGCTCTTCAGGCAAGTCATCAAACGACTCGCCAAACCACTTCTCCTGAAGTTCGGCTAGGCGGCCCGAATCGCGCAGGTGGTCCATAAACTCGGTCATATATTCGAGCAGTTCAGGGCTGTCCTTGGGCATTGGCCAAGCGACGAACCCTGGACCTGAGACGGCTTGGCCGGCTTCGAACTCATCCGGACGTTCACGGACCACATCGTTGACCGGCACGATGGAGTTGATCACGTAGTCAACGCGTTCATTGGCGAGGTCGGCGTAAATCTCAGGGTAGGCTTCATACTCAACCACCTCACCTAATTCGCCGCCACTTTCCGCCAGCATCTCTTCGAGCTCAGGCAGACGCGAAAGCAGCGCACTGCCGGCTTGCACGCCCAGGGTCATGCCGCTTAGGTCCTCAACGCTGTTGATCCGGTCATCGCCTGCTCGCTTGATGTAATAGTGTTGAGCAGAGGCAAACGGCGGGGCGTAGTTGAACACCCGCATGCGTTCATCTGTCACCGACGCGCCGGTCAGTGCCATGTCGTATTTGCCCGACGTCACCGAGGCAAGGAGTCCCGTCCAGGGCAAAATCTCCTGGCGAATTTCAAAGTCGGCGTAGTCCTCCAACTCGGCCAATACATCTTCGATAAAGCCATCGGGATCGTCACCGTCCATAAAGTTAAACGGCGCGTAATTATCCTCCGTGGCCACGTTCATATAGCCACGTTCTTCGATTTCCGGAAGGTCGGCCGCGTGCGTATTTGTTGCTACACCAAGCGACACTATGCCGGCCATCATCAAGCTGGGAACTACTTTGACGTTGCTCATTGCAAGACTCCTCAGGTGACTTTTATCCAGTATGCCCAAATAGTTACGACGGCCAGCCCGGTGAGTGACCGGCCACTTCGGCAAAACGCTGAACGTCACATCACCCTAGTTTTTTTAGATGGCCGTCTCCTAGAGCCAGTTACCTGAAATTCAAGGGACAGTTTGGTTTTGGCCGGTTGGCACGAAAGCTGCTTAAGGTTACTAAGCGGGTGGATGAGTCAGTCAATGAAAAGAAGGGGGAGCATAAGATGACGGCACTGTGTCTTGATATTGACCCGGCAGCACCCATTTGCCTGCAGGAGCAGCTGCGCGAGTCACTGCTGGAAGCGATTCGCGTCGGCAGCTTACCCTCATGCGAGGCGTTACCGTCTTGTCGCAAGCTGTCACAGCAACTGGGCATTTCACGCAATACCGTCGCGATTGTTTACGAAAACCTCGTCGAAGACGGCTACCTGATCAGTCGACCCCGCAGTGGCTACTACTTACACCCCGACTATGGCGATGCCTCCCAGCAGGCGGCGTTGCCGGCTTTCACTGCCCCTACCACCTCGCCACAACGTGCACCAAGCTGGCACAAACGCATTATTCAACGCCCTACGAATTATCAAGGGATCTTAAAACCGGGCAATTGGTCGGATTACCCCTACCCGTTTATTTATGGGCAGCTCGACACAGACTTGTTTCCGTTAACCCAGTGGCGTGATGTATCTCGACGACTATTAAACTCCCGGCGGGATAAACCCTGGCTGTGTGATCGCATTGACCAGGACGATCCTTTACTGATTGAACAGTTACGTAAGCGTGTTTTAACACGACGCGGTATTTTTGCCCGCGCGGACGATATCCTGATTACCATGGGCACCCAGAATGCGCTCTTCTTGATCGCCCAGTTGCTCTGCCACCGGGGCACGCGCGTTGCCTTGGAATCGCCCGGCTACCGTGAAGCCATGAATGTGTTTGCCCAGCGGGGGGCCAGCGTGCAGTTGCAACCGCTGGACAGCGAAGGCATGTACCTTCAGGGTTCGCAGCACTGTGACTATCTCTACGTTATGCCGAACCATCAGGTGCCGACCGGTGTGACCATGAGTCGGGCACGACGGGATGCCTTGCTCGCCCAGATCCCCCACCGCGATCAAATCGTGATTGAAGATGATTACGACGCTGAAATTCATGGCGACCAGTTCGCCCTGCCCGCGCTCAAAGCCAGCGCCCAAAGCGCCCGTATTATCTACATGGGCAGCTTATCCAAGGCGCTCTCACCTGGATTACGCATGGGCTACATTGTGGCCGACGCCGAATTAATTGACGAGCTGCGGGCACTGCGCCGCTTGATGTATCGCCATCCACCGGCCGCCCTTCAGCATCAGTTGGCACAATTTATTGCCCAGGGGTATTACGAGCGTTACCTGAAGCAACATACCCAAGAAATTGACCAGCGACGCGACGCGATGCGTCTGGCCATCGACCAGGCGTTACCCGGTTGCCAATGCATTAGCAGCCCGCGTTCCAGTGCGTTTTGGATGCAAGCCGAGCCAGGCATCGATACGCAACGCTTGGCTTGGCATGCCGCGCAACGCGGCGTGCTGATTGAACCCGGCTTTCAGCACTTTTTTGACACCGCGCCTCCCCGCCACTTTTTCCGCTTGGGCTTTGGGGCTATCGCACGTGAACGCATTGCCCCAGGCATCGAAACCTTAGGGCTTGCTTACGATCGCGCGTCAACCACTTAATAAGCGACCCTGTAATCGGTTAACACCTTGTCCAAAATCGCTAAGCCTTCGGTTACCTCGGCCTTTGTCACGTTGCAGGGCGGCACCACATGAATGCGGTTCTCCACGCTAAACACCAGCAGCCCCTGCTCCATCAATTGCTGCTTGAGCGTCAACACTTCCGCTCCCGGCAGAGGCGTCTTGCGCACTGGGTCGCTGACCAGTTCCAGCGCATGAAACACCCCAATACCCCGCCAGTCGCCAATGACCGCATGACGTTCGGCAAGCTGCTGCAACCCCTCGGCCAGGCAGCCGTTGCCGATGGTGTCGGCGTTTTCCACGATGCCTTCTTCCTCCATCGCATCCAGCGTCGCCACGATGGCGGCCATTGCCAGGGGGTGGCCTGAGTAGGTCAGACCGCCGACAAAAAAGTGGTCATCGAAGTAGGCCGAGATAGGGTCTGAAATAATCACCCCACCGGCAGGCACGTAGCCAGAATTGACCCCTTTGGCGAATACAATCAGGTCGGGTACGACCGCGTAGTGCTCAAAGGCAAACCAGCGGCCCGTACGCCCAAACCCGGCCATGACTTCGTCCAGAATCAGCACGATGCCGAATTCGTCAGCGAGTTCGCGGACACCTTTAAGGTACGCGTGTGGAGGTAGCAGCACCCCGGCAGTACCGGGAATGGTTTCCAGCAGGATCGCGGCCACCGCCTTGGGCCCTTCGCATTCAATCACCCGGCGAAGATGCTGAAGAGCACGCGCGCATTCCTCATCGTCATCCCGCGCCCAAAACTCGCTGCGATAGAGGTAGGGATTGAAGAAATGCACATGCCCGCTGGCATACTCGTTGGGCACACGCCGCCAGTCGCCAGTGGCGGCAATTGAGGCGCCGGTATTGCCGTGATACGAACGATACGCCGAAAGTATTTTGCTGCGCCCCGTGTAAAGGCGTGCCATGCGAATGGCATTTTCGTTGGCGTCGGCCCCCGCGTTGGTGAAAAACACCTTGCGAAACCCATCGGGCGCTTTGCCGATAATTCGTTTTGCGGCCTCGCTGCGGGCCAGGTTGGCATGGGCCGGGGCGATGGTACAAAGCTCGGCTGCCTGGGCTTGGATGGCACTGACCACTTTGGGATGTTGATGGCCAATATTGGTGTTCACCAGTTGACTGCTGAAATCCAGGTAGGTGTTTCCAGCATAATCCCAAACGCGGCACCCGGACGCGCCTGCTACAACCATGGGGTCCAGGCTGCCTTGCTGGGACCAGGAGTGGAAGACATATTGACGGTCCAAACCGTGCACATAGGTATTATCCACCTCACGGTTCGATAGGCGAGACGTGGCAATATCGGCATTCATAGCAAGCTCCCAATTAATTTACCCAACAATCATCTAATGAAAGACTAGCGACATCACCCGCGCTGCTATAGGGCCAACCACATCGGGTCTCTAGGACAGCCAATGTCACAGTCGATCGAATGATCTGGCTCTAAGCGCGTTGCTTCACACACTATAGAGTTGAGTTGATCTTTTATTTGATGAGTAAGGAGAAGCACCATGCCTAGCGTATTGATAACCGGCGCCACATCGGGTTTTGGTAAAGCCGCTGCGCGCCGCTTTGCCAAAGCCGGTTGGTCGTTGATTCTGACGGGACGCCGAGAAGAACGGCTTGCCGAACTAGAAACCGAACTCTCGCCGCAGGTAAGTGTGCTGACCATGTCGCTGGATGTGCGTGACAGCGACGCCGTCACAGACGCCATCGCCAATTTGCCAGGCGATTTTCTACCGTTAACCTGTTTGATTAACAACGCGGGATTGGCGCTAGCGCCGGAGCCATCGCAAAAGGTGGCACTCAAAGACTGGCACACCATGATCGATACCAACATCACCGGTTTGGTCAACGTGACCCACGCAGCGTTACCACATCTGCTGGATACGGGGAAAGGTGCCAGCATCCTCAATTTGGGCTCGGTAGCGGGGCAGTGGCCGTATCCAGGCGGGCATGTGTATGGGGCGTCTAAAGCCTTTGTTCAGCAGTTCAGCTATAACCTGCGTTGTGATCTGCAGGGCACCGGGGTACGCGTGACCGACCTGGCCCCTGGGATGGCCGAAACCGAGTTTACGCTGGTGCGTACGAAAGGCGACCAAGCCGCCTCCGACGCGCTGTATCGGGGCACCACACCGCTACAAGCAGAGGATATTGCCGAGCAGCTTTACTACCTCGCCACGCTTCCCGCGCACATTAATATTAATCGTTTGGAGATTATGCCTGTGCGCCAAGCCTGGGCACCGTTTGCGATTGATCGCGACCCTACCTAGGCTTGCTTAGCGGACGTCAACACCTCAATGGGTGAGACCTGATCACGCCCTTTCTCTTTGGCAAGATAAAGGGCGTTATCCACTCGCTTCATCACGCTTTTGACTGATTCTTGAGGATGCACTTCGACAACGCCAAAGCTGGCGGTAACGCTTCCCGGAATGGGGAAGCTCGCCGTTTTGATGGCCACTCTAATTTTATTGGCGAGTTGAACAGCCTGTTCAAGCGATGTTTCAGGTGCCAAAAGCATAAACTCCTCTCCACCCCAACGAGCGCAGCAATCCGCACGGCGTAAATTGCTTTCAAGTAAAACAGCCAGGTTAACCAATACCTGATCACCTGCATCGTGACCGTGACTATCATTGATGTCTTTGAAGAAATCGATGTCTAGCATGATCAGAGAGAGGGGGCGTGCGTAGCGATGTTGTCGATTCAGCTCGTTTTTCAGAACTGCATCGAACCGCGCTCTGTTAACAAGTCCGGTTAACATATCGGTAGTCGCTAGCTGCTCGAGCTGTGCCTCATTCTCCATTTGCTCGGTTACATCACGCTGGGTCAGCACCAGCGTCATGGGGCCATGGTGGTTAGCCCCCATGGCGGAAATCCGCCACTCTATATGCATGCGAGAACCGTCATGGCGGCGACTGACTTCACGTCCTCCCAACCCTTCAAAGGTATTACGGCTATCTTGGCTCAACAGGTTCAGCGCATCATGCAGTTGCGTAAAAATTTGCTGATTGACTGCCTGTTGCTGGACCACGATAGGAACAGCCCCCAACCACTCTTCTCGGGTGCCGCCCCACAAGCGCTGATAGTCAGTATTCACATCCACAATGCGAACCCCTGGCGAGTGTCCTTCTACGCTCAGGATGGCTACCGCATGATCTGGCTGTTCGCCGTCAGACCGTGGCCCTGGTAGCGGATGGTGCTGATACATACTTTTAACTCGTCCCTGTGAAATAGAAGTGCACTCGTTGCCGTTGTTCATGCGAACATTGACAGGCATCGGCACTACGGGTTCAGCTATGCGCCACACGCCTATGTCAGCGCAAACCTTACTGTCTAGCACTGGCTACAGTTACCTAAAAATATAACCAATTACACTTCATTAACATAACGCAGGCTATGGGGCGCCAATTAAATGCCAATTGCACTCCTTTCGCGCTGATCGCCTCATCAGGAATAGTTGCTAAGCTTTACATCTGCAACCGCTATTTTTAGCGACGTTTTTCAAGCACGCCTATGACCTCTGGCACTGCAAGCGCGCTATCGTCGATTGAGGAATACAGGGCATGCACTGCGCCCGCAACGCCTTGCTCCACACCCAACTCGCTGGTCATGGTCTGGTAGTAGCCGAGGTCTTTACTGGCATTGGCAACGGTAAACCGAAACCCAGAAGGGTCATTTTCAGCGATATAGGGGCGCAGCCGTTCTAGTATCACCCCACCACCGCCTCCTGCCCCCAGCACTTCTAACAGGGCAGTATCGCTGATGCCCGCTTTGCGAGAAGCAGCGGTGGCCTCGGCCAGTACGGCGGAAAAACCCAGTGAAACGAAGTTATGCAGCAGTTTGAGCGTATGCCCTGCGCCTACTTCGCCCGCATGGGCAATGTTTTCGGCAAAGCCTTGCAACAGCGGTAGCGTTTCATCAAACAGCGCTTGCGGCGCACCCACAATCAAGTTGAGTCGACCTTCTGCGGCTTCTTTTGGGGTGCGTGTCATGGCGGCATCCATAAAGCGCCCGCCCGCGCCAGCAACTCGGGCAGCGACTTTTTCAGTGGAACTAGGTAAGGCGGTGGAGCAGTCCACCACCACGCTGCCGGACGTTAATCCCTCTAGTACGCCGTTGGGTTCAAACAACACTGCTTCTACCTGGGGCGACCCTGTGACACACAAAATCACCACCTCCGCGCGCTGAGCCACTTCCCGGCCCGAACGCAGCGCCGTGGCACCCGCGGCCAATAAGTCATCTACCGGCTGGTTGCCTGGGTGTTCTAGAAAGCTGACCTGATGGCCGGCGCGTAGCAAACTCGCGGCAATTCCGTGGCCCATTAAACCCACACCGACGATGCCGACTTGGCGTGCTGTCTTCATTGTTATCTCCCTAGGTTAGGTGACGCATCCGTTAATGCTTGATTGCGACGGTCTTAATACGTGTATAGCTTCGTAGTCCTTCAAAGCCTTTTTCACGGCCATGGCCGGAACGGCCAACGCCCCCAAAGGGCAGCTCGACGCCCCCGGCAGCGCCGTAATTATTGATGAATACCTGACCACTACGAATACCCTTGGCTAAGCGTAGCTGGCGACCGCCATCATGCGTCCAAATGCCTGCACATAGACCAAAATCGGTGGCGTTGGCCAGTGCCAACGCTTCCGCTTCATCCTCAAATACCTGCACCACCAACACAGGGCCAAACAACTCCTCTTGGAGCACTTCGTGTCCCTCAGGGATGTCTGTCAGTAGTTGCGGAAGCACGAAATGGCCTCCGGAACGCGCGCCTGGGGCTAACTTGCCTTTTGCCGCCACGCGAATACCATCCGCCTCAGCCGCCACCAAACGTGCTTCCAATTTGGCTTTTTGGCGCGCACTGATCAGCGGCCCACAGTCAGCATCTGCTTCACCCGCGTCACAACGCAAGGTAGCAAAACGCTCACAAAGATTTGCTACCACACTATCGGCAATTTCACGCTGAACCAGTAAGCGACTGCCTGCCGAACAGGTCTGCCCGGCATTTTGAATAATGCCGCGCACTACTGCTGGAAGCGCTGCGTCAAGGTCTGCATCGGCAAACACTAATTGGGGCGATTTACCGCCTAGCTCCAGGGTAACCGGGACATGGTGTTGCGCAGCCGCCTGGGCGACATGCGTGCCAGTCTCAGGCGAGCCGGTAAAGGAGAGATGATCAATGTCGGGATGGGCGGCAAGCGCAGCACCCGCCTCGGAGCCAAGCCCTGGTACTACATTGAGGGCCCCAACTGGCAAACCATGGCTCACTGCCAACTCCGCCAAGCGTAGCACACTCAAACAGGCGTCTTCCGCTGGCTTGAGCACTACGGTGTTGCCCGCCGCCAGCACGATGTGGGTTTTACGCTCCAAATCGGCGGCAGTACTTAGTTTTGTAATCAGGCGCCAAGATAGCGCCGGGTAAGCGCACGGGGAAATTCCGGCTTGCGCCGATACGCGACTCACCCGATAGCAATCGAAACAGCCGTATTGCCTTATAGGTTTACGCCATCACCATGGCTGATGAGTTACAAAACCAGCGTCATATCCATCAGCGCTTCTGCGTCGCGTATCATGAGGTAAGCGCTACCTGCATCAACGCGCCGACTGCCAGTGGCATCACTGCCTCATCAAAGTCAAAGCAGGCGTGGTGATGGCCAGCCGCAAGATCCGCACCAAAAATCATGTAACTCGCCTGGCCACCGTGCTCCATCACCCTGGCCATTAGTGAGGTGGCATCTTCTGAGCCCGAGGCCGTTACATCGTGCTTCACTAACTGGGTGATGCCAGGGTAACCGCCAAGACAAGCGGCAATTTTATCTACCAAAGCAGGGCTGGCGGCGCAGGCACTGGCAGCGCCAACGCGCTCAATCGAGACATCAACGCCCTGCATGGCAGCAGCGCCTTTAAGCACCTCAAACGCACGGTTTTCCATATAGTGGTTGATGTCTTCCGTAGCACCACGGGTCTCCAGCCTTAACAGCGCGCTATCGGCAATGATATTGCGCCCACTCCCGGCATGCAGTTGACCCACATTAATCCGCGCAGCGCCTTGGCTATGGGGGGCGATGGCGTGCAAACCAAGGGTCGCCTGGGCGGCCGCCAGCAAGGCATTCTGGCCAACTTCTGGCTGACCGCCGGCATGGGCCGCCTTGCCTGAAAAGCGCACATCCAGCTTGGTGGTGGCCAGAAAGCCATCGGCGGCGCAAATTACATGGCCGCTGGGGTGCCCAAGGCCCAGATGCGTGGCGACCAATCTATCAACGTCATCGACGACACCCGCTTCGACCATCGACTGGGCGCCCCGCACGCCCTCTTCGGCTGGCTGGAAAATCAATTTTATTTTGCCGCACAGCTGGCTGGAAAACTGGCTCAGCAGTTCCGCCATGCCCAACCCGATGGTGGTATGGCCATCATGGCCGCAGGCGTGCATGGAGCCTTGATTGAGCGAGTGGAAGCCCGCTTGGTAAGGACGGTGATCACCCTCGCTGGACTCAACGATTGGCAGGGCATCAAGGTCGAAACGGAACGCCTGGGTTGGCCCCAGGCGCTGCGTATCCAGCGTACCCACAACGCCGGTAAAGCCCCCTTCCAGGGCAGGCAGCCAGCGCTCAACGGCACCCTGAGTACGTGCACGTGCCAAGGCTTCGTCCAGCGTTTGAGCATCTGGCACGCCCATGCGCGTGCACTCACTCACCACTGCTTTTCCCAGTTGAACGCTGAACCCCAACTGGCTAAGCCGTTCAGCCACAAGGCTGGCGGTGCGGAACTCCATCCACCCCTGCTCGGGATAGCGGTGAAAGTCACGCCGCAGGGCAGAGAGCTGAGGAGCGAGGGCATTCGCGGCATCCATGATATTCGCGTTCATAAGCTGCCTCCGAGTTAGCCCAGCGCCTGAGTCAGCATGCCAAAGCGCGTTAACGGCCCCTCCTCGACAGCCTCGCCACAGCGCATGCGGGTGATTTGATCGACACAGGTGAGTCCTAACGCCGTCAGCCAGCTATCGTCGTTGGGATCGACTAAATCAATGCGTATAAAATCACCCTCAGCATCCGTCAGCAGCGCCAACACCAGCGCCTGCGCCTGTTCGGCACTGCGCGCCAGAATGGGGCCAATATGCTCGCCGCGCCCATAGGTACGCTTTAGCGCAAACCCTTCAATGACACCTGCCTTTTCAATCACCACCCCTCTATTAGCCGATTGAACGGCCACCGCATGAGCCGGGCTGTCGGGTGAGAGCGCGATCAGTATCGCCTGATCGATTGCCTCCATCGGACGTAAACCCGGCTCACGCGGCGCAGGCGGTGCGCCGGTGACCACTCCTTGGTATTGGCAGATGCGATTGCACGGTTCAAAGCCCAGTTTTTGGTACAGGGGCTGGCCCGCTTTCGTGGCCACTAATAGCAGCGTTCGTGGGCCCGCCAGCGCCATCAGCCGTACCATCATCTCGCGCCCGAGCCCGAGGCCCTGCCAATCGTCGCTAATCACCACCAGCCCCAGGGTGGCCACGGCCCCTTGATTGAAGCAGAGCCCAGTGCCCACCAGTTCACCGCCGACGCTTTCCAGGACAACGCCTTCTCCCACCTCAAGCATCTGGCGCCAATCGTCGACGCGGTGGGGCCAGCCAAGTTTATGGGACAGGCGATGCGCCGCCTCAAGATCGTTAACGGTCATGGGTCGCCACGTTAAGCCCTCACGCTCAAAGCGGGCGGGAGCACTAGCTGAAGCAGTCGTCGAAGGGGAGTGAGTCATCGCACGATTTTCCTTGCGCTGGGGTTGTTTGGTTTGCTGCTACTTTGGCACTCAGGGCGGCGCGATGCCACGCCGTAAACGGGCACTTGGCGCAATTCAGCAGATTTAACCGTCGCGGCTATAGGGGAGCGCATCACCTGCGCCCAAGCCCCCTGTACTCAGCACCCCATGCTGGGGCATCCGACCTAGGATGGTAGGCAAGCAAGACACCCATTGGATGCCGTCACCATTCCTTATTATTAAATATCTCTAATCAAGGACTAACATGCCAAGTTTCGATCCTGCCCGCATTGCCTTGCCCTGTGCGCACTTTATTCAGGGTCAGCGCGTAACTGACCCAAGCGCGCTCAGTGTATCCCGTCCCTCCGACGGGGCCGTCTATGCCGAGCTGCCCCTGGCCGATGCCAGTCGCGTCGATGATGCCGTCGCCAGCGCCCAACAGGCGTTTATGCGCGGTGACTGGTCACGCTGCGCGCCGCGGGAGCGGGCACGGGTTATGCGCCGCTGGGCAGAGCTGATTGAAGCCGATATTGACTATCTCGCCCCGCTGGAATCACTTGGTTCCACCCGGCCGATCGATCAGACCCGGGCCTGGGATGTGCCCTACACCGCCGAGGGTATTCGCTTCTTTGCGGAATTCGCCGACAAGCACGGCGGCGAGGTCGCGGCGACCGCCCACGACCACCTGGGTATGCAGATTGCCGAGCCGTTGGGCGTCGTTGGCGCGATCGCGCCCTGGAACTTTCCCCTCAGCATGACCTGCTGGAAAGTCGCCCCCGCGCTGGCCGCAGGCAACACGGTGGTGCTCAAACCCTCCGAGATGACGCCTTTCACCGCCGTGCGGCTGGCCGAGCTAGCCATTGAGGCGGGCATGCCACCAGGGGTGCTCAACGTTATCCAGGGCAACGGGCCGTTAACTGGCGACGCGCTCTGTCGTCACCCCTCTGTGGCCAAGGTCACCTTCACCGGCTCAACGGTGACCGGGCGCACCATCATGGGCGCCTGTGCCGAAACCGGGCCCAAGCCGGTCACTCTGGAGCTGGGTGGCAAGAGCCCGCAACTGGTGTTTGCCGATATCCCGGATATTGATCGCACCGCCAAAACCCTGGCCGCCGCGATTACCGGCAACGCCGGGCAAGTGTGCGTTGCAGGCTCGCGGCTATTGATCCAACGGGAGTTGCTTGAGCCCATGGTTGAGCGGCTTAGCGGTCTGTTCAAAACCCTTACCCCTGGCCACACCTGGCAGGCTGGCGGTTGGTTTTCGCCGATTATTTCCGCTATCCAATTGGAGCGCATTGAATCCATCGTGGCGCGCTCCCGCGAGGCGGGCGCTGAGCTGCTGAGTGGTGGAGAGCGCTTTGAACGCAATGATGGCGGCCACTTCTACAAGCCCACCCTGCTGCATACGAATGACCGCCACAATCCCGCCGTGGAGGAAGAAATCTTCGGCCCGGTGTTAACTATCCAAACCTTCGAGGGTGAAGAAGAGGCCTTAGCGCTGGCCGAACACGATGTCTACGGCCTGGCGGCGGGCATTCATACCGCTGACCTGGGGCGTGCGCTGCGCACGGTAAGAAGCCTCTCGGCGGGCACGGTATGGGTTAACCGCTACGGTCGCAGTAACGATTACATTCTGCCCACTGGCGGCTACAAACGTTCAGGGGTGGGCCGCGACCTGGGCCGCGCGGCCTTTGACGCCTGCCTGCAGCATAAAAGCGTGCTGATCGATCTCGACCAGTGAGTAATCCAGCGTATTGGATAGTGATTTTATCTACCAAGTAGAGGTAGCAAGCATGTTTATCAACGTGGACGCCGTACACGACAGCCCGGCCCTTCCCGAGCAGGTGGATGTGGTGGTAATCGGTGGCGGCATCGTGGGGACGACCGCCGCCTATGAGTTGGCTAGCCAAGGGGTCTCGGTGGCGCTGCTGGAGAAGGGGCTTATCGGCGCTGAGCAGTCAAGCCGCAACTGGGGCTGGGTGCGCCAGCAGAATCGCGACATGTTCGAACTGCCGCTGGCCATGTATAGCCTCGATCGCTGGGAGGCGTTCTCCCAAGAGATCGGCCGCGACGTGGGGTTTCGGCGCAACGGTATCGTTTACACCACGGATAGCCAAGCGACCCTTGCCAAGTGGGAAGCCTGGGGGCAACAGGCCCAGGAACGCGGCTTTATCAGCCATATGTTGAGTGGCGAAGAAGCCCGCAAGCGCGCCCCCGGCACCACCTCAACCTGTATTGGTGGCGTATGGTCGCCCAGCGATGCCCAGGCCGAACCCTCAATGGCGTGCTCGGCCATCGCGAATGGGGCCCGTGAACACGGCGCCTACCTTCACCAAAACTGTGCGGTGCGCGGCCTGGACCTGCATGACGGGCGGGTGAGCGGCGTTTGGACGGAGCATGGATTGATCAAAGCCTCGACGGTCATCTGCGCAGGAGGGGCCTGGAGTTCTCGCTTCTGCCGTCGCCACGGCGTTGAGCTACCCTCGGCCAATATCATGGGCACCGCGCTGCAAACCACCGCCGCGCCAGAGGTCACTCCGGGCTGCTTGATCACCCCCAAGGTCGCGCTGCGCCGCCGCCTGGATGGCAGCTACACCTTGGCGCTACCAGGGCTTGGCCGGGTGGAAATCAGCCCCCAGGGGCTACGTTACGCAAGCAAATTCTACGCCGCCTACCGCAGCAAATTAGCCAAGAAGCTGCAGATACGCATTGGCGCGTCTTTCTTCAACGGGCCTGAAGCGGCAGGCAGTTGGCAGTTTGATCAGGTATCGCCATTTGAGCGCCAGCGCGTGCTTGACCCCACCCCGGATCTTCCCCAGGCACGTGCCGCCCTGGCAGAACTGAAGGCAGAGTACCCCGAACTGAAAGGTATCCATATTGCCCGCGCCTGGGCCGGGATGATCGATACCACCCCGGATATGATACCCATCATCTCCCCGGTTGAGAGCATCCCTGGCTTTATCGTCGCCGCTGGCTGTAGCGGCCACGGCTTCGGCATTGGCCCTGGTGCGGGAAAACTGGCGGCGGATTTGGCGACCAATGCCACTCCCGTGGTCGACCCCACCCCTTACCACATCAACCGCTTCTCCGATGGCAGCCGTATCCGCCAGCCTGAAATGATGTGAGCGGCCTGCCGCATTCTATGCTGCATCCATCCCAAAAAAAGACGGTTTGTGTTAGCCGGGCGCGTACTTTCAGCGTCTGGCGCCTGCTCAAGAATGCTGTAATGAAATGAGTGGCTGCACCAAAGACTCTCCAATCACGACAAACGAGGATCAAACAAAATGAGCGAGATTATGCGTCCTAAATACATCACCTTTGATTGTTACGGCACACTCACCAACTTCCAGATGGGGCGTATGACGCGCGAAATTTTTGCCGATCGCATCCCCGATGCCGACCGCATGGAGCGCTTCGTGAAAGACTTTGGCGCCTACCGTTTCGACGAAGTCCTTGGCGAGTGGAAATCCTACGCAGAAACCCTCTGTGCGGCGCTGGAACGCACCTGCAAACGTTGGGGCATCGAATACCGCGACAACGAAGGCATGCTCTATTACAACGCCGTCCCTACCTGGGGCCCACACCCGGACGTGATTGAGGGGCTTTCGAAAATTGCCGACAAAATCCCCCTGGTGATTTACTCCAACGCCGATGACAGCCAAATCATGTCGAACGTGCAGAAGCTCGAGGTGCCCTTTCACAAGGTCTTCACCGCCGATACCTTCAAAGTTTACAAGCCACGCTTAGCCGCCTTCGAAGCCATGATCGACAGCCTGGACTGCCACCCCGAAGAGCTGCTGCACGTTTCATCGAGCTTCCGCTATGACCTTATTTCAGCTCACCTGATGGGCATCAAGAACAAGGCGTTTGTGGCGCGCAACCACGAGCCCTATTGCGACGGCTACGGGGCGACCAAGATTAACGATATCCGCGATTTGCCCGCGTTAGTCGGCCTCTAAGCTGACTGTTTCTCCCACCGCGCAGGAGCCGCCCATGCAACTCAACTCCTATTGGCTGTCCACAGCGCCGCCCTTTACCGGGGGCCAGCAGGCACTCACCCAAGAGCACTACGACGTGGCGGTGGTGGGCGGTGGCTTTACCGGGCTGTCGGCTGCCCGCACGCTGGCCCGGGGTGGGGCCCGCGTGGCGCTCCTGGAGGCGGGCCAAATCATTGGTGAAGCCTCGGGGCGCAACGGCGGCCAGTGCAACACCGGCGTGGCCCAGGACTACGCCAGCCTGGTCGAGCAGCTTGGCCGTGAGCAGGCGATTGCCCACTACACCACCTACGCCGAGGCGGTCTCCAGCGTCGAGCGTGTGATTGGCGAAGAGGCGATCGACTGCGACTACCTGCGCCACGGCAAACTGAAACTGGCGGCTAAACCGGAGCACTACGACAAGCTCGCGCGCACCTGCGACGCCATTCGCCGTGACGTGGATAGCGACGTGGAGATGCTCTCCGCCGCCGCCGTTCGAGAGGAGGTGGATTCAAAGCTCTACCATGGCGGGCTGCTGCAGCGTAACGGCGGCCAGATGCATATGGGGCGCTTCGGCGTCGGCTTAGCCGACGCGGCAGCCAGGCATGGCGCGCATATTTTTGAACGTACGCCGATGACCCGCGTCACCCTCGAGAAATCAGCGTACCGACTAGGCACACCCAAGGGCGATATTCGTGCCGAAAACGTGCTGCTGGCCACCGGCGCTTCGCAGACAGGCCCACTTAGTTGGTTTCGCCGCCGCTTGGTGCCGGTGGGTAGCTTCATCGTCGTCACCGAACCGCTTTCAGCCGCCCAGTGTGCCCAGCTACTACCCCAGCGGCGCTCTTATGTCACCAGCCGCATTGTCGGTCACTACTTCCGGCTGACTGCCGATAATCGGCTGCTGTTTGGCGGGCGGGCACGCTTTGCCATGTCCGGCAGCCAATCGGATGCCAAGAGCGGCGAGATACTGCGCCGCGGCCTGGAAGAGGCCTTTCCCCAACTAAAAGGGATCCGGCTCGACTACTGCTGGGGCGGCCTGGTCGATATGAGCAAAGACCGGTTTCCCCATGCAGGACAGCACAACGGCATGTACTACGCCATGGGCTATAGCGGCCATGGGGTACAGATGTCGGTGCATATGGGGCATGTGTTAGCCGAGGTGATGCTTGGCAACCGCCAACACCATCCTTGGCAGGATACCAAATGGCCAGCTATCCCCGGTCATTTTGGCAAACCGTGGTTTTTACCCCTGGTGGGCAGTTGGTACCGACTACAGGATCGATTGCATTAAGCCATCACCACAGCACTCACACTGCTTCCCAAACTCACCAAGAGAGTGATCAAAACAGCAACTATAAAAACAGGGCTATTAAGAACAAGGCCACTAAAAAAACAGCCAAGCACGCGCTGCCAGACTCACAACAATATTTAATCGCAGTAAGGAGAAGGCTTATGACACGCGATAAAAAACCCAATGATCTGTTTGTTTCTCCCGAGCAAAGCATGCAGGTTTACAACGCCATGCAGCGCGGGCTGTCTCGACGCGACGCCATGAAGGTCATTGGCGCGGCGGGCGTCTTTGCCGCCGCGTCTGGTGCTTTTCCCGGTTTCTCTTCAGCCTGGGCGGCGGATAGCGAAAGCGCGAAGCCCCAGTACGGCGGCCGTATTCGGGTTGCGGCGCACTCGGCGTCCACGAAAGATACGCTGGATCCTGCCTTGGGGGCGACGGCCATCGACTATGCGCGCGCCTACATGTTTTATAACGGCCTGACCCAGTACGATGAGGATCTGACACCCCAGCCCTGCCTGGCCGAGTCGTTTGAAAATACCGACAACGGCAGCCACTGGATATTTACCCTGCGTCGTGGCGTCACCTTCCACGATGGCAAACCACTGACGCCCCAGGATGTGATTTTTTCGATTATGCGACATAAGGATCCCGAAACAGGTTCCAAAGTTGCCTCCATGGTCGAGCAAATCGAAAGTATCAAGGCCCTGGATGATCACCGCGTCGAATTCAATCTTTCCTCTCCCAATATCGAATTGCCCTCCATCCTGGCCGTTTCGCACCTGGTGATTGTGGCAGACGGCACGACCGACTTCTCTAAAGGTGTGGGTACCGGCGCCTTTAAGTGCCAGGAGTTTACCCCCGGCGTTCGTTCAATAGGCGTTCGCAATGAGAACTACTGGCGCGATGGCTATCCCTATCTGGATGCCATCGAGATGGTGGGGATCAGCGACGAATCCTCAAGGGTCAATGCGCTGCTCTCGGGCGATGTGCATATGATCAATGAGGTGAGCGGTACCTCTGCAGAGCGCATGAAGACCAAGGACGGTTACCAGGTGAAAGCGACGAACGCCGGTAACTACACCGACCTGGTGATGCGCTTCGACAAAGAGCCCACCAGTCGCCCGGAATTCCGCGAGGCGATGAAGTATCTCTTCGATCGCGAGCAGATCAAGCGCGTCGCCCTGCGCGGTTATGGCGAGATCGCCAACGACCAGCCGATTATCTCGAGCTCTCCTTATTACTTCGATGGGCTGCCCCAGCGTGAGTACGACCCGGATCGCGCCTCCTCCTTGCTTGCCAAGGCAGGACTGTCTGGCGCAACCGTGCCACTGGTGGCGTCGCCTGCAGCTTCCTCGTCGGAAGATATGGCGGTGCTGCTTCAGCAATCCGCCTCTCAGGCAGGGCTCAACCTTGATATCAAACGGGTTCCCTCCGACGGCTACTGGTCCAATCACTGGATGAAGCATCCGCTGGGGTTCGGCAATATCAACCCGCGCCCAACGGCGAATATTTTGCTCTCCCAGTTTTTCCTCTCGAGTGCTTCCTGGAACGAAGCCGGTTGGCAGAACGAGCAGTTCGATCAGCTATTGATTGCCTCACGAGGTGAACCCGATGAGGGCACCCGTAAGCAGATGTACGCCGACATGCAGACCATGATCCATGAAGAGGGCGGCATCGGCATTCCCGTCTTCCTGAGCAATGTCGAAAGCTTTGATGCACGCATTGGTGGCATGGACCGCACCGTGCCCCTGGGCAGTTTTATGGGCTATATGTTCGCCGAACATATCTGGTGGAAAGGCTGATCCCTGCTCTCCCTACTGTCATCACGAGCCATGGGCATCATCACAAAAGCGCCTAACGACGCTTGGTGATGACGAACATGGCTCTTGCGCCGGAGAAGAACGATGCGCGACTCTCTCTTTGGACTGGTGCTAGGTCGCCTGGCCTCCAGTCTTATTACCCTGCTGATGGTATCGCTGGTGATCTTTGCAATCACCTCGCTGCTGCCAGGGGATACCGCCCAACAGATACTGGGGCAGTTTGCCACGCCGGAACAGGTGGAGGCGCTGCGCGCCCAATTAGGTCTCAATCAACCGCCCTTGCTGCGTTACTGGCAATGGCTGAGTGGCTTTGTCACCGGGGACCTGGGGCGCTCTGCCAGTAATGATACAGAGGTCATTAAACTGATCAGTGACCGGCTCCCCAATTCGCTGTTGTTAGCCGCCATTACCACCGTAATTTCCGTCCCCGTGGCGATCATTATGGGCATTACCGCTGCCATGCGCCGGGGTGGCGTGCTCGACCGCACCCTGAACCTGATCACCTTGTCGATGGTGGCGGTGCCCGAGTTTCTGGTCGCCACCCTGGCGGTGCTGATTTTCGCCGTGCAGCTCGGCTGGCTACCGGCGCTCTCCTACACGTCTACCGTCGACAGTTTGGGCGCCTTCATGAAAGTTTACGCCATGCCGGTGCTCACCCTGTGCAGCGTGTTGATTGCTCAAATGGCACGTATGACACGGGCGGCCTTGATCGATCAGCTCGACAGCGCTTATGTGGAGATGGCGCGGCTCAAGGGCGTTCCACCCATGCGGCGTGTACTCCGCCATGCGTTGCCTAATGCCGTTGGCCCGATTGCCAATGCGGTGGCACTTAGCCTCTCCTACCTACTGGGCGGGGTGATCATCGTCGAAACCATCTTCAACTATCCAGGCATCGCCAGTTTGATGGTCGATGCGGTTTCCAATCGCGATCTCGCCCTGGTACAGGCCTGCGCCATGATCTTTTGCGGCACTTATCTGCTGCTGGTCATGTTGGCTGACCTGTGCGCGATTCTCTCCAACCCGAGGCTGCGAAACCGATGAACGATACCAAGACAATGCCCGCTGCCAAGGGCAACCGTCATCCCTATGTCTCGCCAAGAAGCCGCCTGCCGATAGCGGTACCCAAACAGCGCAATCGTTCAGGGTGGCAGCTCACCCGCTGGATTGGTCTCAGCCTATTCAGCTTCTGGCTGCTCGTCGCTCTGTTTGGGCCACTGTTGGCACCGTATCCCATGGGCGCCTTTGTCTCTGATGAGATTTATGGCGGCGCGACCACGGCCCACCTGCTGGGCACCGACTACATGGGCCGCGATATGCTCAGCCGCATGCTCACCGGGGCACGCTATACCGTGGGGCTGGCGCTGGTGGCCGCGTTACTGTCAACTCTGGTTGGCGCGGGCTTTGGCATGTTGACGGTGCTCCTGCCCCGCTGGCTCGAGGAGAGCGTTCGGCGGATATTCGATACGCTGATCTCGATCCCCAGCAAAATGATGGCCCTGGTGATGGTCTCCGCCTTTGGCACCTCTATCCCACTGCTGATTTTGGCGGCAGTGCTCAGCTACGCGCCGGGCTCGTTTCGTATTGCCCATAGCCTGGCCAAGAACCTCTCCACCCTGGAGTACGTTCAAGTCGCCCGTACCCGGGGAGAGGGACGGCTGTACATCGCCGCCGTGGAAATTTTTCCCAACATGATCCAGCCCGTGCTCACCGATATGGGCATGCGCTTTGTGTTCATCGTACTGCTGCTCAGCGGCATGAGCTTCTTGGGGCTGGGTGTCCAGCCTCCCGTCGCCGACCTGGGCTCCCTGGTGCGTGAAAACATCGGTGGGCTTAGCGAAGGCGCATTGGCCGTGATTGCCCCAGCCCTCGCGATTGGCTCATTAACCGTCGGCGCCAACCTGTTGATCGACAGCCTCTCGAACAGCCGCGAAAACCAGAAGGAGTGACGCCATGCAAGGTGAATCGCTGATCGTACGCGATCTTGATATCTGTGCGACCCCGCCTGGTGAGGATGAGCGCACGATCGTCAGCCAGATCAATTTCACGCTCAAGCCAGGCGAAGTGATGTCGCTAATCGGTGAGTCCGGTTCGGGCAAGACCACCATTGCCCTGGCCATGATGGGCTATGCCCGGCGCGGCTGCCGGATCGCCGGCGGCAGCGTGCAGCTGGGCGAGACCGATATCCTGTCGCTCTCGGCCGTGGAGACCCGCGCGCTGCGCGGCCACCGGGTGACCTACATTGCCCAAAGCGCCGCGGCCGCCTTCAACCCCTCGCGCCGCCTGATGGACCAGGTCATCGAAGGCGCGCTCATTCACGGCGTGATGGATCGTCAACAAGCGCAGCAGAAAGCCATTCAGCTGTTTGGCGAGCTGGCCCTGCCCGACCCGGAAAATATCGGCATCCGTTACCCTCATCAGGTTTCCGGGGGCCAGCTACAGCGGCTTATGGCCGCCATGGCCCTGATCACCGACCCCGCGCTGGTAATTCTGGACGAGCCAACCACCGCACTGGATGTGACCACCCAGGTGGATGTGCTGCGGGCCTTCAAGCGCGTGATGCGCGAGCGGGGTACCACGGCGCTGTATGTCTCTCATGACCTCGCCGTGGTGGCGCAGATTGCCGATCACGTGCTGGTGCTACAGGCCGGGGAGGAGCAGGAGCAAGGGCCCATTGGGCAAATCCTGGACAATCCGGGCCATGCCTACACGCGCAGCTTATTGGCGGCGGCGCGTCCCGAGGCCCACATGCCCCCCAGCCTGCCGTCCGGCGGCGACGAACTGTTGCGCATTGATGATCTTCAAGTGGGCTACGGGCGCTGTGATCGCAGTGGGCTCCCGAAAAATGTCGTGCTGGATCATATCCAACTGCGCATCGATCGCGGCCAGGCGCTAGGCGTGATTGGTGAATCCGGGTCGGGCAAATCGACGCTTGCCAGGGCAGTTGCTGGCCTGGTGGCGCCGTCACGGGGTGAAGTTCAGTTCAATTGCCGTGAGCTACCGCCGACGCTGCGCGGACGCACCCCCGACCAGTTTCGGCGTATCCAGATCGTCTTCCAGAGCGCCGACAATGCGCTCAACCCCGCCCACTCGGTGAGGCGGCTGCTCAACCGGCCACTGGAAACTTATTTTCAGATGAGCCGCGATGCCCGACAGCGTCGGGTCGAGGAACTGATGGACTTGGTCAAACTGTCGCCCTCCCTGCTCGACCGCAAGCCCAGTGAGTTGTCAGGCGGCCAGAAGCAGCGCGTCAATCTCGCCCGGGCGCTAGCCGCAGAACCCGACCTGATTCTCTGCGATGAAGTGACCTCGGCGTTAGATACCGTGGTAGGCGCCGCCATTCTCGAGCTGCTGGCTGAACTGCGCCGTGAGCTTGGCGTTGCCTACCTGTTTATTAGCCACGATATCTCGACGGTACGCTCGCTGTGCGACGACGTCATGGTGCTTTACCAGGGGGAGTGTGTGGAGTTCGGCCCCTGCAGCACGGTGCTCAACCAGCCACAGCACGCCTACACCCGCAAGCTGATTGGCTCGGTGCCAGAGCTACAGCCGGGCTGGCTGGAAGGGTGCCAATGGTCGACCCATACGCAGCCGTCAACCGCGCCCGTTTAACCACTAACCCTATTGATGACCAGGAGAAAAGCATGCCGTCTTTGCCCCTCAGCGACTCTCAACTGCTCCGCGAGCAGGCCTTTATCAACGCACAATGGTGCGACGCCGACGATGCGGCCACGCTGACCGTCACCAACCCCGCCAGCGGCGAAGCACTGGCTAGCGTACCCAGCATGGGTGCCAGCGAAACCCGCCGTGCGATAGAGACCGCCGAAGCGGCCTGGCCCGACTGGCGTGCGCAAACAGCGGCAGCGCGCGCAGCACTGCTGGAGCGCTGGCATGCGCTGATACTGGAAAACAGTGAGGACTTGGCGGTATTGATGACCCTGGAACAGGGCAAGCCGCTGGCCGAATCACAAGGGGAGGTTAAGTACGGCGCAAGTTTTATCAAATGGTTTGCGGAAGAGGCACGCCGCGCCTATGGCGAGACCATCCCCTCGCCCAGCGCGGATCGCCGCATTGTGGTCCTCAAACAGCCGGTGGGCGTGTGCGGTGCGATTACCCCCTGGAACTTCCCCATCGCCATGATTACCCGCAAGTGCGCGCCCGCGTTAGCGGCCGGCTGCCCGATTGTGATCAAACCGTCGGAGCTGACGCCGCTTTCAGCATTGGCCTTGGCAGTGCTCGCGGAGCGTGCTGGTTTTCCCCCAGGCGTGGTGAATATTGTCACCGGGTTGCCCGAAGGCATTGGCGGCGAACTGACTTCCAATCCCACCGTGCGCAAGCTCTCCTTCACCGGCTCGACCCGGGTGGGTAGCCTGCTGATGCGCCAGAGTGCCGACGATATCAAGCGCCTCAGCCTGGAGTTGGGCGGCAATGCCCCGCTGATCGTGTTTGACGATGCCGACCTGGAACTGGCGGTGGCCGGTGCCATGGCGAGCAAGTTCCGCAACGCGGGCCAGACCTGTGTTTGCGCCAACCGCATCCTGGTTCAATCCGGCATTCATGACCGCTTTGTCGCCCGCCTGGCAACCGAAATCGAGGCGTTGCGCTGTGGCGACGGCATGCAGGAAGGCACCACTATTGGCCCACTGATCAATGATCAGGCGGTGAGCAAAGTCGCCCGCCATCTCGATGACGCTTTGTCCCACGGTGCTGAACGGGTGGTCGGTGAGGTGCCCAGTGGTCAGGATCGCTTTGTGGCGCCGGTACTGCTCACCAAAGTCACCGAAGCCATGCTGGTCACCCAGGAAGAGACCTTTGGCCCCGTCGCCCCCATTATGCAGTTTGAGCACGAAGAAGAGGCTATTCGTATTGCCAACGCGACGCCCTTTGGGCTCGCCGCCTACTTCTTCACCGAGAGCGTGCGCCGGGCCTGGCGGGTCGGTGAAGCGCTGGAATTCGGCATGGTCGGCCTTAACACTGGTTCTATTTCAATGGAAGTCGCGCCGTTTGGTGGCATGAAACAGTCAGGCCTGGGCCGTGAAGGTGCCCGCCAGGGGCTGGATGAGTACCTGGAAGAGAAAGCGTTTCATATGGGCGGACTGAACTAACACGTACTTAACGAACGCCAACATACCCCACTCGCTCGCCGATACACAGCGAGCGAGTGGGGAAACGCTATGCTAGTAACCACGCTGCAGGTCGACACGGCCAATCATTGGCTCACCGCGTTGATAACGACGCAGGTTGTCCAGCAGGATCGGGAAAGCGCTATCCGGCTGCGTCATCGCGGCTACGTGGGGGGTCAGCAAAATCCGCTCGTCTTGCCAGAAGGGGTGGTCATCGGCGGGCGGCTCTTCGCTTAACACATCTAATACCGCCGCGCTCAGATGCCCGTCGTCGAGGGCTTGCGTCAGGTCGTGATCAACCAGGTGCTCGCCCCGGCCAATGTTGATCAAGGCCGCGCCTTCGGGCATACGCGCAAAAAGGTCGCTATTGAGAATACCGCGCGTAGCGTCGGTCAGCGGTAACACGCAGATCACAATATCGCTTTCAGCCAGGAACCCATCCAGCGCTGCCTGGCCGCTGTGGCAGTGAACATTCGCCACCTGCTTTGGCGAACGCGACCAGCCGCGCACGTCAAAACCGTAACCTGCCAGATGGGTGGCGATGGCGCAGCCAAGCTGGCCCAAGCCGAGGATACCGATGCGTCGTTTTTCAGTCGGCACAAGCATATGCGCCTGCCATTTCCCCTCGCGCTGCTGGCGCACATAGTCGCCCATGCGGCGGTGCAGCCACAGCGTTGCAAAGGTAGCGTACTCAATCATGCCGCGCTCAATGGCGGGGTCGAGCATCCGCACCACCGGCAGCTCTGGAGGCAGGGCGTCAAAATCAAACTGATCGACTCCCGCAGAGGTGGCAAACAGCACTTCAAGGGAGGGCAGGCACGCCATGATGTTTTCCGGGGGCGTCCACGCCAACAAATAGCGGATCTCATGAGGGTCGCCGATATCGGGCCATTGGCGGAACTCAATATCCGGCGCGTGTTGGGCAAACAGTTCCTTCCACCGGGCGCCGCGCACCGGGTCAGATTTATACAGCAGTGCCATCGCAGCGTCTCCTTAGCTAAAACGTCATCCTACGGTGGTTTGAGAGGCAGCGGATACCGTTTTGACAGTGGTGAAGCGAAGCCATGGGCCTAAATCCACGTTTAAGTGGCAGATTACACTGCGCTCCCCATGACAGTGGATGATGCTGCACAAGCCAGTAAATACGAAGGATTACGCGGTTACCGAGGCCATGCCAAGCGCATCTAGCTTGCTAACAACGGTAAGCTCAAGAACGTATGGGTATTGGCGTTCGCTCTCTCGTTCTATCTAAAGGCGGCGCCAACACACCACAACATGAACATCGTGACTATAACCATGAATATGTTTAAGGAGCCCGCAGATGAATACCGCCGCCCACCCTTCCTACGCCATGCTAAGCCAGCGCGAGCAGTGCATTCCCCGCGGTGTGGTGAACGCCCACCCTATCGTCATTTCCCATGCCTGCGGCAGCGACGTCTATGACGTCGACGGCAAGCGCTATTTGGATTTTGTGGGGGGTATCGGCGTGCTCAATGTCGGCCACAATCACCCACGGGTGGTGGCAGCGGTTCAGGCCCAGGTGGAACGTATTTCCCATATGAGTTTCCAGGTGGCTGCCTACCCTGGCTATATAGAACTGGCTAGCCAGCTGGCCAAGCTGGTCGGCGGCACACAGGACTACCAAAGCGTGCTCTTTACCTCCGGTGCTGAAGCGGTGGAAAACGCCATCAAAATTGCCCGCTCCCATACAGGGCGCCCCAACGTGATCGCCTTTCGCGGCGGCTTTCATGGACGCACGCTGTTGGGCACTACGCTCACGGGTATGAGCCAGCCCTATCAGCAGAATTTTGGCCCCTTTGCCCCCGCTATCCACCACGTGAGCTACCCGGATGCGCTGCGTGGCGTCAGCAGTGAGGATGTGCTTGCGGAGTTGGACACCCTTTTCGCCACGGAAGTCGTCCCCGAGCAGGTCGCCGCTATCCTGATCGAGCCGGTACAGGGTGATGGTGGCTTCCTGCCTGCGCCGGTCGAGTTTATGCAGGCACTGCGCGCCTTGACGGAACGCCACGGCATTGTGCTCATCGCCGATGAAATTCAAACCGGCTTCGGGCGCACGGGCAGGATGTTTGGCTTTGAACACAGCCATATCCAGCCAGACCTGGTCACTGTCGCGAAGAGCCTGGGCGGAGGCTTGCCGATTTCAGGCGTGGTTGGGCGTACCGAGATGATGCAAGCACCCGCGCCGGGTGGGCTCGGCGGCACCTATGGCGGCAGCGCGCTGAGCTGTGCGGCGGCACTGGCGGTGCTGGATATTTTTGCCGATGAGCAACTGATTGAACGTGGCATCGCCATGGGCAAACGCCTGGAAACAGGATTGCGCCAGCTGCAAGCCAAGCATCCTTTGATTGCCGACGTCCGCGGACAAGGCCCAATGCTTGCCATCGAGCTTCTCAAGGGCCCGCGGGCCACACCTGAAGACGCCGCCCTGGTGCAACAGGTCATCGATCACTGCCGTGCAACGGGTTTGCTGGTGATCAAGTGTGGTGTTCATCGCAATGTCATTCGCTTCCTGGCGCCGCTGAATACCAGCGACGAACAAGTCGACGAAGCAGTAGGGATGTTAGACAACGCATTATCGAACACCACGCACTAATTCATCGCCAATGCCAGGAGAGCAGGACGTCATGCAATTGACCGACTATACGACGCTATGCATGGATGCCCATGGCGTTCTGATCGATCGAGACAGAGACATTATTCGCGGTCTATCGCCACTGTTGGCGATGCTACCTGCTCCTCCCCCAGTGGAGCAGGTATTAGCAGACTATGTGCAGGCGTTGCATGAACTCACGGATGAGCAGATGGGCGCCGTTTCGGCTCACTGCACGGTCTATCGCGCCCTGGCCAACCGCTGGGGGCTGGAGGTGGATTGGCAGGAAGGGATCGAATTCGCCAGCTCACTTGGCTTTGGATCCCTTTATGAAGATGCCCCTGGGGCGATCCACTATCTGCGCAAGTTCTATCAGCTCAGAGTGGTGACGTCCCTCAATGAGCAGGAGTTCTTCGCGTTTAACCAGCGCATCGGCCTTTCAGTTAACGAGCGGTTCACCACCGGCAGCTTTGTGGGCGCGCGCGCCAAGCTTCGGGAGATGGAGGCGGATAGCCACGTCCTGCTCTTAACCGCGGGCCCTGCATCTGCTAATAGCCGAGGCGGGCACTGCCGTATCACGCGCAGTGCCAAAGCGGACCAGCCGCAAACGCCGTCATGTATCTCGCTAAGCGATTTTATTTATCAGCATCAGCTTGCTCTACGCGGCGAATTGCTTTAGACAAAGGTATTAGTTCAAACTAATGGGGCGTATTTACCGCCCCCCTAGCAACCCTAATAATGTAGAGGACTTTGCATGGTGGCCAGCGTCCGTCTTGATCGTATCGACATTAATATTCTCGTTCAGCTTCAAGCGGATGGACGGATGACTAACGTCCATTTGGCCGATGCTGTCGGGCTATCGCCCAGTCCCTGTCTACAGCGCGTCAAACGATTAGAAGCCGCTGGCTATATCACTTCGTTTCAAGCTCGACTCAACCTTGCAAAAATGATGGAGAGCGTCACCGTCTTTACTGAGATCACCCTGACGGACCACCACCGGGAAGATTTTCTGCGCTTCGAACAGAAAATTCGCCAGGTCGATGAAGTCATGGAGTGCCACCTTATTAGCGGCGGCTATGACTATTTGCTGCGCTTTATAACGCGCAGCATTGCCCATTATCAGCGCGTCATGGAGGCACTGATCGAGGACGAAATCGGTATCGAAAAATATTTCAGCTATATCGTTATCAAGACGCCAATCAATAAAGAGCAGCTTCCGCTTCGCACTTTAATGGAGGGTTAACCTTAGCGCATTACCTTCACCCCTCCCGAAACGCCTCCACCACCCGATCAGCCAATACCTCGCTGGCATCACCACTGCCTGCACGCTTTACCAGTGCCACTTGGTAATCACCTAGCGGCGGCAGCGATTCGTTGTGCAGGCGTTTGAGCGGCGGGCGGACCAGGCTTTTGGGGAAAGCCGTCACGGCCAAATCGGCCAGCATAGCGGCCTCCTGCCCGGCACAGTGGTCGCAGGAGTAAGCAATGCGGTAAGCAATCCCCGCTTGATCAAGAGCATTGAGGGTAATTCGACGCCACGCACACCCCTGCTGGGCCAGAGTTACCGGCAGTGGCGTTCGCTGCACGGCAACGCCGTCTTCACGACCCGCCCATACCAGCGGTTCGCTGTGGACGATTTCTCCCCGCGCCGCCTGACCAGGCCCTCCAGCCATCACCAGGGCGAGATCAAGCTCGCCCTCATCCAACCTGGCGAGCAGATCTTTGCTGCGCCCCACCTCGACATCGACCTGCACCGCCGGGTGCGATCGGGCAAACTGGGCCAGTACCGTCGGCAAAATACGTCCCACCACGTCGTCCGTTATCCCCAGCCCCACGCGCCCTTCGATGGTAGGGGCTAAAAACTGGGTCACGGCTTCCGCATTGAGTTTAAGTAGCCGCCGTCCATAGCCCAGCAGTACTTCCCCCTCGGCCGTCAGGCGGACATGCCGCGCCTCGCGGACAAACAGCGTCTGGCCGAGGGTCTCTTCCAGGCGTTTGATCTGCATGCTCAGGGCGGAAGGGGTGCGAAATAACTGCTGGGCGGCGCGGGTAAAACTGCCGCTCTCCGCAATCGTCACAAAGGTGCGCAGCACCTCGCTATCCAGTAGCGGCAAGGCCGTCCGGCTGGGAGCTATGGTAGAGAGTTGATTCATCACGCCACCTTTCAGAAAAACTTAACACACAGTGTAGATCTTTTCGTTTGATTGATCCAAGTCAGCACGCCAAGCTGGTAACAGAGGTCGCGACCCTCCACTTATTAATCACATAACACACCTGCCGAGTGGGCCCGTTTAGCCAACCGCAGGAGTGAAAAAGGAGGTGCGCGATGAAGTGTGAAGCCCCTACCCAACATGCCCATCAGGCATGGGAAAAAGCCAGCCAGTTGGCGCCGCCGCCCAAGCCCCCGCAATTGCAGTTTTACACGCCTGCCATGCCCTCGATGCGGATAATTCGAGCGCTGGATATGCGCTGGTGGCGCTACCTTCGACGGCGGTTGTATCGTCGCCATATATTGCCGCTATTAGATTACGACGACCTCGTACTGCGGGATATTGGCCACTCCCGAGGCGATATTCTCTGGGCCAACCAACTGCCACTAAAGGTCGATGCCATTCAGGCGTTAGAGGCGCGACAGAAACAATGTCATGTGCCGCCAAGCTAGCATTGAAAAAAGCGTCGAACCTGGGAGAGGTTCGACGCTTGTTATGGTCTTGCCAAGGCGTGTTTCAGCTTGGGGACTAAACGCCTACCGGCCCACCATCGCGCTTTTGAATCACCACGGTCGATGCCCGTGGGCGAACGTCGCCGCTGGCGGCAACGGTGGCATCTTGCACGAGTTCATTGCCATCCGCTGGCCAGTTACTTGGGTGTTGAATGTTGATAAACAGCGCGGTTTTATCCGGCGTGGCAAAAATACCGGTGACTTCGCAGCCGTTTGGCCCGACCGCAAAGCGCTTTAGCTGCTGCTGGTTGCTGCTGTTGACCACCGGCCCCGTACCGCTAATATCGTCCAATGCCCTTGGCACAACGGCGAGCAGTTGGTCGTTGGTGTACTCCGCTACCCCTTCATAGCCATTATCGGTCTGAATCCATAGAATGCCTTGCCCCTCGCCACGTTCGTCGAACCAAAGACCATCGGGGCTGGCAAATTGATTCATTTCATTCAGTCCTGAGGGGTTATCGGCATCATCTTCCGCCGCGCCAAATACAAATATTTCCCAGCGGAACGCATCTGGCAGGCGACTTTCGCGCCAGCGAATAATGTGACCAGCCTCGTTATTGGCACGTGGATTAGCCGCGTTAGTGGGTGCCAAGTCATAACCTACCCCCACCTGCTCCAAGCGCTCACCGTCGTTGGTATAGGTTGGCTGTGAATCTTCAGCGATGCGCTGTGAGTTATTCGTCAGAGTGAGATACACCTCGCCCGATGCAGGGTCAACAGAGGCCCATTCGGGCCGATCCATCGGCGTGGCCCCCAGCAGGTCCGCCGCATCGCAGGTATTGATAATCACACCGGCTAAATCGTTCTCTTCCAGGCCCAGCGCCGCCGCCAATGTACGGCCATCCCGGGTCTCAGCCTCGGGCGTCAGCGGCAGCCACTCACCGCTGCCGTCGGCATGAAAGCGGGCTACGTACAGGGTGCCGTTATCGAGATATTTATGGCCAATGGAAAGACGGTCGTACGCCTCGCCCGGCCGGTTGGCATCGGCAGGATCCCAGGCGGCGTCGGACACGTATTTATATACGTACTCGTTGCGGGCATCGTGACCGGAGTAATAAACGATTGGCTGGCCAGCTTCCAGCTTGCCTAACCAGCACCCTTCATGGCGGAACCGGCCCAGTGCCGTGCGCTTGACGGCGCGGGCATCGCTATAGGGGTCGATCTCGACCTGATAACCGAAGGTGCGCGCTTCGTTACGATAATCATCCTCGGCGCGCTCGCCGCGTGGCGTGATGTTAAAACGGGCAAACTCGTCGTTTTCTTCTGAGGCATCGCCTGCCGACGTTTCCCAGGCGTAACGGCCACGCTCGGTGGGAATGCCAATCCGGGCGTCGTCCTGGAAGCGCTCGCCAGTGTTGACGAAGACGTTAGGCCAGTTCTCTTCACAGGCAATGTAGGTGCCCCAGGGGGTGACGCCGTTACCGCAGTTATTGTTGGTACCGCGGGTTTGGGTGCCCGCCGGAGAGAAGCGCGTTTTAACGTAGTCGCTGCCCGCCACAGGGCCCGCCAGATCCATTTCCGTTGCGCTGGTAAAGCGGCGGTTATAGCGGGAGCCCGGTACATGCGCCCATTGCCCATTGGCGTCTTTTTCAACCTCTACAATGGTGACACCGTGCGCGTTGATCTCGGTGCGCGACTCCTCCGCTGGGCGCTCACCCTCATCAGCGTTAGTGGGACCGCCCTGAGGGGCCCACAGCGCGGTTTGATCGATGTATTCGTTATTGAGCGCCAGCACAAAACGGCGCGAGGCGTTATCGGCATCCAGGGCAAAACCGGCCATGCCGTCATGGTGCATGCCCACGCTCGCCGCTTGACGCTCAGGGGTCATTGGCTGGTCAGGCTGCCACGAGTCATTTTGATTTAGCGGCGTGCCCCATGGCACTAATACCTGAGCCACGTAGCCGTCAGGCACCACGACGGCATCGGTATGCGAACCCCGGACCGCCTCAAAGGCCAGCGTGAGCGGTGTTTTTTGTGATCCGTTGGAGGCAAGCGCTTGAGCAGCACCGCCAAAACTAAGCATTGAGGCAGCCGCCACGCTCAGGCCGCCGCGCATGACATCACGCCGCGACACATGCTGTGCCAGTATGTCAGCAAATGGCTCATTACCACTCTGATTAAACAGACGATGATCTTCGATTTCCTTGCTCATGATGGTTTCCCTCTGATCATTACGGTCAACGATGTAACATTAGAGGATCCTAACCACGCTGAGTGACAGCACGATGACGGCATGTCTGCATTTAGATGAACGCGGACGGCATAAGGAAATGACCAGTAACCGAGCACACTTGGTAGCCATTAACTTGGCCAAGCTACACCAGCACCTTATGGGTCGAGACCACCTGTCGCAGGCCCATAAACGAGCGGATTTGACGCACGCCGGGCAGGTAGAGCAACTGTTCGGCGTGTAGTCTGTTGAAGCTTTGGCTGTCCCGGGTGCGTACCAACATAAAGTAGTCAAACTCCCCGGTGACCACGTGGCACTCCATACAGCCGGATACTTTTTGGGCCGCCTCTTCAAAGGCAGCGAAGGATTCCGGCGTCGAGCGATCCAGCACCACGCCAATCAGCACCACCATGCCTGCCTGTAGCTGCTCCGGGTCTAAATGCGCCACCACCCGGCTGATCACCCCGTCCCGTTTGAGCTTTTCCACCCGGCGTAAGCACGCCGCAGGGCTCAGGCTCACCTGCTCGGCCAGCGCCACATTGGAGAGCGTAGCGTCGTCTTGCAGCAGCTTCAGAATACGTCGGTCTGTTCGGTCTAGTTCAGCCGCCTGATCATCAGGCTCGGCGCCTGAACGGGAAGTTTTTGAGCGCACTATTATTTACCTTATTGATCTTTAGACACCATTTAAAACCATATAAATCATTTAATGCCAACACTTATTGCTTTAAAGCCTCTTATTTTGCAACACAAAAACATCAGCTAACACTTAGTATAAATAGCAGAGCCCGCCAACTGTTCACACGAAGCTTTTACCTAAATCTTTCATCTAAACCCTCGCCAAGCGAGCTTTCTATTTCGCACTGAAACGCTTATATGCAGGAGCCTGCTATGAACCTAGAACGCTTTCCACGTTACCCGCTCACCTTTGGCCCCTCCCCCATTACGCCACTCAAACGTCTGAGTGAACACCTGGGGGGTGACGTGGAGCTCTACGCCAAGCGCGAAGACTGCAACAGCGGTCTGGCCTTTGGCGGTAACAAAACCCGCAAGCTGGAGTACTTGATTCCCGAAGCGCTGGAACAGGGCTGCGATACGCTGGTATCGATTGGCGGCATTCAGTCCAACCAGACCCGCCAGGTGGCCGCCGTGGCCGCTCATTTGGGCATGCAGTGCGTGCTGGTACAGGAGAACTGGGTCAACTATTCCGACGCAGTGTATGACCGGGTAGGCAATATCGAGATGTCGCGCATCATGGGCGCCGACGTGCGCTTGGACGACGCGGGGTTCGATATCGGCATTCGCCCCAGCTGGGAGCAGGCGATGGAAGATGTTCGCCAGCTGGGCGGCAAGCCTTTCCCGATCCCCGCTGGCTGCTCCGAACACCCGAACGGCGGCTTAGGTTTTGTAGGCTTTGCCGAAGAGGTTCGCCAGCAGGAGAAAGAGCTGGGCTTCAAATTCGACTATATCGTGGTGTGCTCGGTCACCGGCAGCACTCAGGCGGGGATGGTGGTGGGCTTTGCCGCCGATGGCCGTGCCCAGCGAGTGATTGGCATTGACGCCTCTGCCAAGCCTGAGCAAACCCGCGAACAGATCCTGCGTATCGCCCGCAACACCGCCGAACTGGTAGAGCTGGAAGGCGGCATTACCGATGACGATGTCATTTTGGATACCCGCTATGGCGGCCCGGAATATGGCCTACCCAATGAAGGCACATTAGAGGCTATTCGCCTGTGCGCCCGCCTGGAGGGCGTACTCACCGACCCGGTTTACGAAGGCAAATCCATGCACGGCATGATCGATATGGTGCGCAACGGTGAGTTCCCAGCGGGCTCCAAAGTGCTGTACGTCCACCTGGGCGGCGTACCTGCACTAAACGCCTACAGCTTCCTGTTTCGTAATGGCTAAGGCGTAAAACGCCTACCTCGTCCCGTCTGATTGAGCGCCTAAATAACGCCGATCAGGCGGCTACTGCTGTACAAATAAAGTACAACCTTTAGTCTTGGTGTATAGCCTATTCACTGATGAGGATACGCCATGCCTTCCACTCTCCCCGCACGTGTCACCCTTGACGAACTGGCCCAATTACCCGCCCCGCTCCCCGACGTTGAACTACATGGGTTGGATATGGGGTGGTATATCGTTCGCCTGCATCAGGATAACGCCGTCTGTTTGCTCACTGACAAGCAAGGCGAAACCCAGCGCTTTACGGGCACACAGTGGGTCAGTCGCGCACTGGCACCGCTGGGATTCACTCATGGCACGCTGACCTGGGCCGATGCCGCCGATGAAATGGTGGGCACCGATATTCCACCCGTGTCCACTAAACAGCGCATGGCCTACGGCGTACGGGTGGCATTTGCAACGCAGGGGTAAGCGCTGGCAACGAGTATGCGCTTCCAGCTAACGGCAATAACCCGCGCATGAAAAGCCTCTATGGCGTTCAGCCACGCCTGTCTATAACATTGATACAGTGCCATCAAGAGCTTTCAAGTGTCTGTGTTGAAAACCAGTTTCCCAAAGGATGGACTCTATGCTCGATGATGAAAAATACATCAATAATGAAGAGCAACTGCTGTATCTTCAAAAGCGGTTAGACGAAGAAGATACCCACGCCCTGAAAGCGCTATTCGCAGAGCTGGACACCCTGGCCATTGCGCGCACACTCGAGTCTTTTCCCGCAAAAACCCGCGATCTTCTATGGGAGTACATTCCAGAAGAGCTCATCGGCGAAGTATTGGCCGAAGTCGATGAAGACATCCGGGCTGACTACATCGAAGACTTATCGGCCAGCGATGTGGAGCAGATCGTCAAGGGCCTGGACGCCCAGGAAGTAGCTGAAGTACTGGATGTTGCTGACGAGGCCATAAAAACCAGCGTTTACGCCAGCCTGGATCAAGAAATTCGTGCCCAGGTCGAGAATCTGCATGCCTATGAAGATGATGTAGTTGGGCGTTACATGGACCCTGAAACGGTCAATGTGAAACAGGGCGTCTCGTTAGAAGCCGTACAGCGCTATATCCGCATTCATCATCTGCTAGATGATGAGTCACAGCAGATCATGATTACGGATAAGGATAAACGCTTACTCGGCACCTTGAGCCTGATGGATTTAATCAAGCAACCGCAAGATGCCGTAGTTGATGATTATATGGATGATTTCTTCACCCTAAATGATCAAATGAAAGTCAGCGACGCCGCCGCGTTATTACGCTCTAAAGAACTTCACTTTGTACCCGTATGCGATAGCGAGGGGTTATTGGTTGGTCAGCTCAACTCCGCCGACGTATTAGAAATCACCCAAGATGATGCTGATATGACGTTTAAACATATGTCCGGCGTCAGCGATGAAGAAGAAGTTTTTACCCCTATCATGCGCAGTGCTAAAAGCCGCGGCATTTGGCTTGGTATTAATCTGTTAACGGCTTTCTTAGCGGCTTTCGTGATTGGGCGGTTTGAAGCGGCCTTAGATCAAATTGTGGCGCTGGCGATTTTAATGCCGGTAGTTGCCAGCATGGGAGGTATTGCCGGTAGCCAAACCCTCACCGTCGTCATACGCGGTTTGGCTCTAGGGCAGCTCGCGGGTAACAATATAAAATGGCTTTATAACAAAGAGCTGTGGGTGGGCATGACCAACGGCTTGGTTTGGGCGCTAGTGGTTGGTTTAATTGCCCATATGTGGTTTGGCGATGCCATGATTACGCTGGTCATTACCCTGGCTATCTTTATCAATATGAGCCTGGCCAATGTCTCTGGAGTGCTAATTCCATTGGTATTGAAAAAGCTGCAGATTGATCCCGCTTTATCCGGCGCGGTGATTCTAACTACCGTCACCGATGTGGTGGGATTTTTGTCGTTCCTGGGGCTCGCGACGCTGATTATATTATGAGTTTTCCCTTCCAGGCAGGCGCTGGGCCTTCCCAAAGCAGAACCCAGCGCTTGGATCGTAGCAACGACTACACCCGTAACCACTGCCCCGCCTGATCTGACCTTTCGATAGCATCGATCAGCCGATTGACCCGAGCCGCTTCGCGAAAATCGGGATAGAGGGGGCGGTGGTTAATAATGCCCTCGACCAGATCACGCACCTCGATAATTTTCTGATCGTTATAGCCCAAGCCATGACCCGGCGCGGGGCTGAACGCCGCATAGTCGGGGTGTTCGGGGCCCGCTAACAGGGTGGTGAAGCCGCGCCTGCCGTGGGCGTCGCCATGGCGATAAAGCTGCAGCTCGCTCATGCGCTCCTGATCAAACACTATGGCGCCTTTGGTGCCCGTTAACGTATAGGCCAAGCCCATTTTGCGGCCAGCGGCCACCCGAGACGTCTCGATATTGCCGATTAACCCCTGGTCAAAGCGCAGCATGGCCTGGGCCTGGTCGTCATTTTCCACTGCGGCCATACCACTACCGTCGGCCTTCGGCCGCATCGTGATAACGGTCTGTAGTTGGCCGCATACCTCGGTAATGCGCTGCCCGGTTAAAAACTCGGCCATATTGAGAATATGCGAGCCCACATCGCCTAACGCACCGGCGCCAGCGGTCGCCCGCGTGGTATGCCAGTCGTGGGGCTTTGCCGGGTCGAGCAGGTAATCCTCGTTGTGTCGTCCACGAAAGTGAATCAGCTCTCCGATGTCGCCGCTGGTGACAATCTGGCGAGCCAGCTGGGTGACGGAATTGCGAATGTAGTTAAAGCCCACCAGGGTTTTCACGCCCGCTTTTTCAGCCGCGGCGACCATCTCGGCGGCATCGGCGCTACTTAGCGCCAGCGGCTTTTCAGCGTAAACATGCTTGCCCGCGGCAATGGCGGCCAGCGCCATCTCTTTGTGCAGGAAATTAGGTGCGCAGATATCTACCACATCCACTTCACTGTCTGTCACCAGGGCGCGCCAATCGTCGGTGGCGCGGGCAAACCCCCAGGCACGCGCCCGGCTTTCTGCAGTGGCGAGGTCGGCATCCGCCAACAGTTCGCACACCGGTTTAGCGGGCAGCTCAAAAACACTGGACGCCGCATTAAAGGCAATGGCGTGGGCTTTGCCCATAAAGCCGGTGCCGATTAGGCCAATCTTGAGGGTTTTCATTGTCATGATTCCAATGGACAAAGTCGATAATTCACAAACGCCCTCTGTCGCTGACTGGCGACTCCCCCCCCCGCTCGACACCTTCTCAACGACGCGTAGATGTGCCTTGCACTGAACCAGGATATGCGAGGGCTTCAGCGACGCTGGCGATGTTTAGCTGGCAACGTCAAAACCCGCCTGCTCAGCAAGCCGACGCAAATTGCGATAGCCCAGGCGGGCGTAAGTCAGCGGGTGGGCGACTTCCGGGTCTTGCTCGGCTTCCACCACCAACCAGCCCTTGTAGCCCTGTTCACACAGGTGAGTTAAGGCGGGCAAAAAATCCACATTGCCATCCCCCGGCACCGTAAACAGGCCGTCTAACACGCCGTTTAAAAAGCTTTTGTCGCGGTTACGCACCGAATCCAGCACTGGGAAGCGCAGGTCTTTGCAGTGCACATGATGGATGCGCCCACTGTAGCGTTTGGCGATGGCGAGCGGATCACCACCTGCACCGCGTAGATGACCAAAATCAAGCAGCAGCCCCACGCCTTCGCCGGTGTTGTCCATCAAGCGCTCGACGTCGGCCTGACTTTCGATCACCGTACCCAGGTGGTGGTGATACACCAGCTGTATACCCTGGGATTTCAGATAGTCGCCGACCACCTCCAGGCCATGCAGCAGGCGCTGCCACTCCTGCTCGGAAAGGTGCGGACGCTGGGAGAGCGGGCGCTCCTGATCGCCGTGTACACAGTGGGTGACTTCACACAACACCATCACCTTGGCACCGCACTGCTTGAGCAGGTTCATATGATCCTGAACGGCGTCAATCTCTTCCTCGGGACTGCGTTCAAGCAGGCGCGCGGAGTACCAGCCCGACACAAGCGTCAGGTCGTGGGCGCTCAGCACCTGATTCAAGACGTCGGGCGTGCGGGGGAATTTATTGCCTAGCTCAAAGCCGCTAAAGCCCGCTTCGCGGCCCTCTTTTAAACAGGTTTCCAGGGGCGTTGCGCCGCCCAGGCTGGGCAAGTCATCATTCGTCCAGGTGAGCGGATTGATGCCTAAAGTAACCGTTGGCATAGCGTATTCCTTGTGATGATGTGCGTTGGCATTAATGGCGTTGGCGCCGCTTGGCTTCGCGGTACCCTTGATAGGCTTTATTGACCGCTTCCCGCTCGGAAACTTCGGGCACGGCGACTTCCCACCAGGCACCGCCTTCCTGAGTGCTGGGTAATGGGTCGGTGTCCAGGGCAATCACATAGGTCGAGGTGGCGCTGCGAGCACGCACCAGCGCCTGCTCCAATTCCGCAATACCGGTCACCGATTCAGACTCACAGCCCAACGCTTTGGCATGAGCGGCAAAATCGGTTTTGGGGGCACCCGCCTCCACAGTGCGGCAATCTTCCAGCAGGTTGTTGAACCCAGCCCCGCCGGTGGCCTGCTGCAGGCGGTTGATACAGCCGTAGCCGCGGTTATCCAACACCACCACTATCAGCTTGTGGCCCAGCATCACCGAGGTGGCCAGCTCGGAGTTGTGCATCAGGTAACTGCCGTCGCCGACCATCACCACCACTTCCCGCTCAGGTTTGGCCATCTTGACGCCCAGCCCGCCCGCTATTTCATAGCCCATGCAGGAGAAACCGTACTCGACGTGATAGCTGCCGGGGCCGGAGCATTGCCAGAGCTTATGCAGCTCGCCGGGCAATCCACCGGCCGCGCATACCACCGTGGTATCGTTGCCAGCCTGGCGATTGACGGCACCGATCACCTGGGCATCAGTGGGCAGCGCCAGCCCTTGATCGGCGGTTATGCGATGTACTGCCTCGGCCCATTCGCGCTTGAGCGTTCCGGTCTGCTCGCGCCATTCATCGCCGCCGCACCATTCACCCAGCGCCGCGTCGAGTTGCCCCAGACCGACCAAGGCGTCGCAGCTTAGCGGAAGCGCTTGATGTTTCAGGCTGTCGAAGCGGCCAACGTTGAGGGCGATCAGCGTTTTTTCGTTGCCTTCAAACAGCGCCCGGGAGCCGGTGGTAAAGTCCTGCAGTCGCGTGCCCACGGCCAAAATGACATCGGCCTGCTCCGCCAACTGGTTAGCAGCTGCGCTGCCGGTCACCCCAATGGCACCTACCGCGCAGGGGTGGCTATCCGCCAGCGCGCCTTTACCCGCCTGGGTTTCGGCGACCGGGATGCCGCGTGCTTTAGCAAACTCGGCCAGGGCGTCGCAGGCAGCGGCGTAGTGCACGCCGCCCCCGGCGATGATCAGCGGACGCTTGGCCTGCTGAAGCGCGGCGATGGCTTGGCGAAGCTCGTAAGCATCCGGCGGCGAGCGGCGAATGCGATGTACCTTGGGGGCAAAAAAGGCCAACGGATAATCGTAGGCGAAGGTTTGCACATCCTGGGGCAGCGCCAGGGTCGCAGGGCCGCAGTGCTCCGGGTCAAGCAGGGTGGCCATCGCCTGGGGCAGGCTGGTCAGCAGCTGTTCCGGGCGGTTAATACGGTCGAAGTAGCGCGATACCGGGCGAAAACAGTCGTTGACGGTAATGGTCGGGTCACCGAAATGCTCCACCTGCTGGAGTACCGGATCGGGTTCGCGGGTGGCAAAGGTGTCCCCTGGTAGCAGCAGGATCGGCAGCCGGTTGGCATGGGCAAGTGCCGCGGCGGTGACCATATTGGTCGCCCCTGGGCCAATCGAACTGGTTGCCGCCATTAGGCGCTTACGGCCATTGGCTTTGGCAAAAGCAATCGCCGCGTGGGCCATAGACTGTTCGTTATGGGCGCGGAAGGTGGGCAGCGTGTCTTGTACGTGATAGAGCGCTTCACCCATCCCGGCCACATTGCCGTGACCAAAAATCGCAAACACGCCTTCAAACAGCGCCACTTCCTGACCATCTAGCTCGATACGCTGGGCGGCAAGGTACTTGACCAGCGCCTGGGCCATGGTGAGTCGAATGGTGCTCATCTTACGCCTCCTCCGTGTGGGCCAGGGTTTGCGGCTGCGCCTGCCTTAATTGCCGCCACGCCTTTATCAGCTCGGCATAGTTTTGGGCGACCCGCTCTAACAAGCTGGCATCATTGATACGCCCCGCCAGCCAATCGCGGCTGGCGTTGGCAAATAGCGTGCGTCCAACGGTGAACCCTTTACAGCATGAGTGCTTGGCCGCTGCTTCGAAGCCGCGCTTCATATCGTCCATAGGTGCGTCCAGTCCGAGCAGTACCACCCCACGGCAGTAGGCATCCTCGCGTTCAATGGTCTCGCCCACCGCCTGCCAGGCAGCATCTGACAGGGCGGGGAGCTTCCACCAATCGGGGCGAATGCCCAGGTTGTAGAGCCGCTGCAGACTGCGCGGCAGCGTGGTGTCATCGCTGGGCATACTTGCGGGGGGAATAACTTCAATCAGCAGCTCCAGCCCATAGCCACAGGCCGCCTGGTAGAGCTGGCGCAGCCGCTCCTCCTGTTCCAGACGCAGCACAATCTCGTCGTCGGGGTGGTAAAACACCAGGCATTTAATGATCTGTTCTCTGGGCCAGTGGCGCAGGCAGGCGCCTAAATCATCGCCATGCTGGAAACGCAGCGGGCGTGATCCCGGCAGCTCCACCGGTCGACCGATCCACCAGCCTTTGCCGCTGGCTTGATTGAGCGCTTCCTGACCCAGCACGTCGTCCACCAGAATCGCAGGCGTGGCAATACCGCCCAGCCTGGCGCCCTCTTCGGCGGCGATGACCAGGAGTTTTTTGAGTGCTGGCAGACGCGCGATGTCGGCATACTCTTCGCGGGCCATATCGGTGAGCTGGCGACGGTGGTCAAATGCCAGACCCAACACTTCGGGCCAGTGAGCAGGCACTCGGGTGGTGACGCGGTGTAAGTGGTTTAAGCGCTGATCAATATCCGGTCGGATTACTTCGTCGCGGCGCGCCAGGTAATCAAATAACTCGTCTTCGGTGGGCATGGCCGGGGCGCAGCCGTGACGGGAGACCACCAGCGCGCCGCAGGCGTTGGCATAACCGGCACTGGTTCGCCAGGGTTCACCGCGCAGCCAGCCGCGCAGCAGGCCACTCATAAAGGCATCCCCGGCACCCAGCACATTAAGCACCTCTACCTGGACGCCCTTGACTAAAATACCGTCTTCAAAGCGATTCGGAATGGCACCTTCAAACACCACACAGCCCATGGGCCCCAACTTGCATACCAGGATGGCCTCGCTAACTTCACGCACTGCACGCAAAGCCGTTAAGGTCTCCGTGCTGCCGCCGGCAATATGAAACTCTTCTTCGGTGCCTACAATCAGGTCAAAGTCCGGCAACCAGCGCTGCAGGTCGGTGGTCACTTTATCATCGGCGATAAAGCGGGTTTCACCATCGCCGGGGTTGGTCAGCCCCCAAAGCACGGGGCGGTAGTCGATATCCAGCACCCGCTTCACGCCATGTTTGGCAGCGGCGTCCAGCGCTTTGCGGCAGGCTCGGCGGGTGGTATCGGTGGAAAGATGCGTGCCGGTAATCGCCAGCGCTTTTGCCCGGGCGATAAATTCAGGGTCGATGGCGTCAGCGTCGATGGCCATATCGGCGCAGTCGCGACGGTAAAACAGCAGCGGAAAGCTTTCGCGGTCTTTTAACGCCAGCAGCACCAGGCCGGTATGGCGCTCAGGATCGGTTTGTAGCGCGGAGGTATCCACCCCCACCCGCTCCAGCTCTTCGCGCACGAAGTTGCCCATCTGTTCATTGCCCACCCGCGAGAGCATGGCGGATTTCAGCCCAAGCCGCGCGGTACCATAGGCCATGTTGCCGGAACTGCCACCCAGATACTTGGCAAAGCTGGCCACATCTTCCAAACGGCTGCCGATCTGCTCGGCGTAAAGATCAACCGCCACCCGCCCCAGGCAAATCAGATCAAGCGGCCGGTGTTGCATACTGTTATTCCGCATGAAATTCTCCCCACGTCACTTTCTTATACTTAATATCCGCCTGCTAAACGTTTTTCGGCAGGCTCATCGACAATCCCGCCAGCGGTCTTTGGCGTGGGTTGATCGGCAGCAGCGCTATTGGCTTTTTTCTCGCGATCACTGCGTTGAAACTCTGCGAGCTCGGCATCCAGGCTCTCCAGCTCTGCGCCTCCGGCCATCATGTTAAGTATTTCCTCGCGTGAGACGTCTTCTTTGCTGAATGAGCCCAAGCTGCCGCCGCGCGACAGCAGGGTGAACGCATCAGCCACCGGGAAGGCATGGTGAACATTGTGGGTAATAAAGATCACCGCCAGACCATCGGCACGCGCTTTGGCGATATAGCGTAAGACCACGGAGGCTTGCTTGACCCCAAGTGCTGACGTTGGCTCATCCAGAATCAACACTTTGGCGCCGAAATAAACGGCTCTGGCAATCGCCACGCATTGGCGCTCACCGCCGGAAAGTGTGCCCACCGGCTGGCTTGGGTCACGCACATCAATACCGATTTTTGCCATTTCCGCTTTGGCAATCTGGTCAGCGTATTTCCAATTGATACGCTTGAACGGCCCCCAGCCCACCGTTGGCTCGCGGCCCATAAAGAAGTTACGGGTAATCGACATCAGGGGAATCATTGCCAGGTCTTGGAAGACCGTGGCGATGCCCGCATCCAAGGCGTAGGCAGGAGATTTGAAGTAAACGGTCTTACCATCCAGTAGCAACTCACCGTGGGTAGGGCGATGGACGCCAGACAGCGTTTTAATCAGCGTCGACTTACCCGCACCGTTATCCCCAAGCAGGCACATCACCTGGCCTGCATAAACCTGCATAGAGATATCGCTTAACGCGATGACGCTGCCAAAGTGCTTACTGACATTGCGCATTTCGATCATGGGCGTGAGAGATGTCATATTATTTGGCCTCCATCGCCTTTTTGCGCATAAAGTTGTTAAACAACACGGCAACCAGCAGCATTACGCCTAAAAAAACCTCAAACCAGTCGGTATTCACTCCGGTGTAGAAGATCCCCATTTGCACCATGCCAAAGATCAATGCCCCCAGCGCGGCCCCAATGGCCGACCCATAGCCGCCAGTCAACAAAGCCCCACCGATGACAACCGCAATAATTGCCTCCAGCTCTTTAAGCAGACCACGGCTGGTATCAGCTGAGCCCGTATCCATCACTTGCAGGCAGGCAAAGATCGTTGCGCACAGAGCAGTGAACATGAATAACGAGATTTTGACGCGGTGCACGGGCACACCGGAGTTGCGAGCCGCATTGGCATCACCGCCGCTGGCAAAAATCCAATTCCCATAGGGCGTGCAAAGCAGTACCCATGTCGCTACCGCGGTCAAACCCAGCCACCACACAATGGAGACAGGAATACCGGAAACAACGGGGTTGCCAGCGAAATTTGTCGCCATCAGCCCCTGGTCAGCGAGCCACACAAAAAGTCCATTACCCACCTCACCGGTAAAGAGGGTTGCCAGCCAGTCTCCTTCAGCGTGGTCTTGAATTCCGCCCACTTGAGTGCGGCCTGTCAGCAAACGGCTAATACCAATTGCCAAGCCACGAAGGATAAAAAGAAACCCAAGCGTGACAATAAAAGATGGCAATCCAGTGCGGTTAACCAGGTACCCATTGAACCAGCCAACCAAGGCGGCGCACGAGAGGGCAAGCATAATCGCCGACCAGAGTGGCCAGCCGTATTCAACGGCGGGAATGGCAATAAGGATCCCTGCCAAACCAATCATTGAGCCAATCGACAGGTCGAATTCACCGCCTATCATCAATAACGCCGCAGCGGTCGCGATAATCCCCAACTGAGCGGACACTTCAAGAAAGTTGAGAACGCCTGAAGGGGTAAACATGCCGGTACCCCGGGAGGCGACAATAAAAAAGGCCAGTACCAATACCGTGCCGGCAAGCGCACCTAATTCCGGACGACTGAGCGCTTTCTTCCACATAGGAATACGTTGAATCCGCTCATCGCTGCTTTCTATAGTTTGCGCTGGCGGGGTTTGATCGGCTGAAGGGGTAGCAGTCATGATTCGCTCCTCAGGCTTGGCTGAGCCAAGCCTGTTCATTGTCGGGTGCTTAACGGATACCTTGTTCGCTCAGCTCCATTACTTGCGCCGCATTATCTGACGTCACGAAGCCAGGACCGGTCGCCACATCCCCAGCGGGTAGCAAACCATTTTTGACGTATTGGTCGAGGAACATAACCGGCAGGTAACCCTGCATGTACTGTTGCTGGTCGATCGCAAAATCGAGTTCCTCTTGCTCCAGCGCTTCTAGAATACCGGGCGACAAATCAAAGGTGCCTAACGTGAACATGTCGGTAGCACCTTGCTCTCGCATGGCACGAATCATGGGTTCCGCTGCTAAAGAGCCAAGCGTGAGCAGACCGCGAATATCATCGTTGTCATTTAGGTAGGCGATGATAGCGTTGCGAATTTCGGTCGGGTCATGACTGGTGGCGAGCTGCTCAGCATTGCCATCAAAGCCTTCAATGAACCCATCACAGCGCTGGTCAAGTCCCTGATTACCTTGCTCGTGATTGATGCAAAGCCCCTTCTCGACGCCCTTTTCCTGCATGCGTTCTGCGGCTTGCTTGCCGGCTTCGTATTCACTCTGGCCTATATGTAAGCGAGCACCGTAGTCTCCCGACACATCGCCGCCCGAGTTAATGGTAATCACGGGAATACCGCTGTCGGAGGCTTCCTGTATCACATCGCCCAGTGCGTCTTCATCCGTAAACGACACAATCAGTCCATCGGGGTCTGACGCAATCGCTGCATCGACAAGCTGCTGCATTTTGGCCATGTCAAAAGAGGAAGGCGCGCGATATTCCAGACGCGCACCTACCAAATCAGCGGCATCTTCCGCACCATTTTTCACCACCGACCAGAAAGGATCCGAAGGAATGCCATGCGTCACCATGACAAACCGGCTTTCATCAGCGTAGGTGGTGCTGATGAAACTAGCGGCGGCGGCAGTGAGTAACCATGTTGATAAGCGTGCCATTGTTGATGTCCTCTTACGTTGTCTTTGTTGGTTGTTGTGAGACGTGGAGTGCTTTTGCACTATGGAATATAGATTCTAAAAACCAAAACCAGCAAATTATTTATTCTATACTTTGGTATAAATGGAATATTTATTTCAATCAACTAGACTGCAGAGCAACTTGCCACTTTGCGGCGCGATGGATGCCTAACCGCCGAGGAATTTTTCTATGCCACAACCGCCCCAAAGCTACAGCGAGCTTGAAACGCTGATCACGGCCGAGTACGCCACGCTAAGTAAGCGGCTGCAGCAAACCGCGCGCTTCATGCTCGACCACCCACAGGAAGTTGCGCTGGCCACCGTAGCGAAAATTGCCCAGCAGGCGGAGGTCACGCCCTCCACCCTGATTCGCTTGGCCAATAGCCTGGGCTTTAACGGTTTTTCTGAAATGCAGCAGCTGTTTCGCAGCCGCCTGGTGGACGAGCTACCCAACTACACCGAACGTATTCGCGCAGTCCGTAGCGCTACCGGAGAAACTCCAGACAGTACTCAGCTCCTGTGGGAGTTTGCCGACGCCAACCGGGCCGTACTGGAGCAACTACCTAGCCGTATCGACCCGGCAAATTTAGAGAAAGCGCTGGATATCTTTGAAAAAGCCCAGGCTATTCACGTGATGGGCGCTAGACGCAGCTTTGTGGTGGCGAGCTATATGACCTATGCCCTGGCCCATGTGGACAAACCCGCCTTACTCGTCAGCGGCTTGGGAGGCATGTACGGCGAGCAACTGCGTGCCATGAGTCAACATGATGCCCTTTTGACGATTAGCTTTTCGCCCTACGCCGAAGAGAGCCAAAAAGCCTGTGAAGACGCCCAACAGCGCGGGCTACCTATAGTGGTAATTACCGATTCCAACCTTAGCCCGCTCGCTCGCTTCGCCAATGTGGTCTTCGTGGTTAATGAAGCCGAGGTAAAGAGTTTTCGTGGTTTGACCGCTTCGCTTTGCCTAACACAAGCCTTAGCGATTGGTTTGGGCGTGAGGCAGGACAAAACACGTGATAAAGGACAGGAAAAACAGCGCAAGGCCTAGACGCCAACACTAACAACAACGCAGGAGAGCTTATGAAACTCGCGCTTATCGGCGCTGGCCGCATCGGCAAGGTGCATGCCCAGGCCATTCACTCACACCCGAACGTTACGCTGGCCGCCGTGGCCGATTTTCACCAGCCCGCCGCGGAAGCTCTGGCCGAACAGTACGGTAGCAATGCGGTTTCCGTTGATGAGATATTTTCAGACGACACCATTGATGCCGTCCTGATTGCCTCCAGCACGCCTACTCATGCGGAGTATCTGGAACGTGCCGCCCGTTCTGGCAAAGCCGTACTGTGCGAAAAACCCATCGCCCTGGATTTAGCGCGTACGCGAGATGCTCTGCAGGTACTCAGTGAGCATCCTGTGACCTGTGCACTAGGCTTTAACCGCCGCCACGATCCTCAGTTTGCAGCACTGAAAAAAGCGATTACCGAAGGGCGTATTGGCGCACTTGAAACGCTGACAATTATTAGCCGCGACCCCTCTCCCCCGCCTGCCGAGTATGTGGCTGAGTCCGGCGGCCTGTTCCGGGACATGATGATCCACGATCTGGACATGGCGCGCTGGCTACTTGATGAACCCATCGAGAGTGTTTTTGCCGTCGGCAGTAGCATTATCGACCCAGCCATTGGCGAAGCGGGGGATATAGATACCGCCATGGTCACGCTCACCACCGCCAGTGGCAAGCTCTGCCAAATCAGCAACTCACGGCGCGCCTGCTACGGCTACGATCAACGCATCGAAGCCTTTGGTAGCCAAGGCATGCTCCAAGCACAAAACGAAAGCGACACCCGTCTACGCTTCACTGGTGAAGCAGGCCAAGTGGAAGAGAAACCCAAGTGGTTTTTCTTAGAACGCTACGCCGAGGCTTATCGATTAGAGATTGGCGACTTTGTCGATGCTTGGCGCGAAAAGCGTGCCCCTCTTGCAGGCGCCCAGGATGGCTTGGAAGCATTGCGCCTCGCCGACGCAGCAGAACGTTCGATGCGCGGAGGCCGCAAAATCCTGCTTCAGGCTGATGCCGACCTTGATAAATAAAGGAGCAACCTATGGCTTCACTACTGGTTCACCCCACCGCCCCAGATGCCCAAGGCACCGTGATCGACGTTACCCCGAAGTCTGCTGGCTGGACGCACGTTGGCTTCCGGGTGCACACACTCGCCAAAGGTCAGCGCCTGGAGGCCAGCAGCGATAACCATGAAGTCTGTCTGGTGCTGCTCACCGGGCTCGCCACGGTGACCTGCGGCGAGCACCGCTTTGAAGATATCGGCGAGCGCATGGATATCTTTGAGCAAATCCCGCCCTACGCGGTTTATCTGCCCAATGGGGTTAGCTACGCGGTGGAAGCGACAACGGATCTAGAGCTAGCGGTGTGCGCCGCCCCTGGGCATGGCAATCACGCCCCCAGGCTGATCGCGCCTGACAACATCAAGCAGAGCACCCGTGGCCAGGGCACCAACACCCGCCATGTGCACGATATTTTGCCGGAAACCGAGCCCGCCGATAGCCTGCTGGTGGTGGAAGTATTCACACCCGCGGGTAACTGGTCGAGTTATCCGCCCCACAAACACGATGTGGATAACTTACCCCATGAGTCGCTGCTGGAAGAAACCTACTACCACCGTATTAACCCCGCTCAGGGTTTTGCCTTTCAGCGTGTCTACACCGATGACCGCAGCCTTGATGAGACCATGGCGGTCGAAAACGGCTGCTGTGTGCTGGTGCCCAAAGGCTACCACCCAGTGGGCGCGGCTCACGGCTACTCGCTTTATTACTTGAACGTGATGGCGGGCCCTAAACGCGTGTGGAAGTTTCATAATGACCCCGACCACGAGTGGTTGATGCAGTCTTAAACCGCCACACCATTTGCCCGCTAACATTTATCTAGTGCTATGCTGTCGTGCCCCGCTTAATGCGGGGCTTTTTATTGACCGCTAAAATCGAGAGAGACCTATGCTCCCCGACTACTCCCTCATCGCCTGGCTACTGATTGTGTTTTCGGTCTACCTCACCGGCGTTTCCAAAGGCGGCTTTGCGGGTGGTTTCGGCACGCTGTCGGTGCCGTTGATGGCGCTGGCGATCAGCCCGGCGCAGGCGGCGGGCCTTTTATTACCGCTGTTACTGGTAATGGATGTGTTTGCGGTGAAGGCGTGGTGGGGCAGGCAGGCGGTGGCCGAGGTATGGCGCTTTGTGCCGGGGCTGTTTATCGGCGTGGCGGTAGGGACGCTGCTGTTCGACAGCCTGAGCGAACAGGGCTTGCGCCTGACGCTCGGCGTGATCACCTTGCTATTCGCCACCTATATGCTGCTGAAACCCGTCGCCAAGAAGCCGATTTCCGCCCGCTGGGCGTTGCCTGCGGCGAGCGTCTGCGGGTTTACCAGCTTCATGGCCCATGCGGGGGCACCGCCGCTGAACGTGTACCTGCTGCCGCGTAAGCTGTCGAAAGAAACCTTTATCGCCACCTGCGCCGTCACCTTTGCCGTGGTCAACGTGATCAAGCTGGCGCCGTACATGTGGCTTGGCGAGATTAACGTGACCAGCGCCTGGGCCTCGCTAGTGCTGGTACCCATCGCCTGGATCGGCGTACGCAACGGCCTTTGGCTACAAAGCCGCGTCAACGAAGCGCTGTTTTACCGCCTGGTGATTCTGGCCATGTTTTTGGTCGGCTTTAATCTGATTTGGCAGGCACTAAGCGGCTAGCGAGCTAACCACTCGGCGGCAAATTCATCGGCTGGCTGGGGGCGACCAAATAAAAACCCCTGCGCTTCAAGGCAACCCATATCGGCCAGCAGTGTGGCCTGCTCCTGATGCTCCACCCCTTCAGCCAAGGTTTTCATTTCAAGCGCTTTGGCCATGGCAATAATGGTCTGCACGATAGCGCGATCATGCTGATTGTCGAGCATGTCGCGTACGAACGAGATATCGATTTTAAGCGCGTCGGGTGCGAAACGTCGCAGATAAGAGAGCGATGAATATCCCGTGCCAAAGTCATCAATATACAGCGCATATCCCGCTGCACGCATCGCCTGGGTAATCGCGACCGCTTGGTCGGGGTCACGCATAAAGTCACTTTCGGTAAGCTCCAACGCCAATGCCGATGCGGGCACGTCTTGGGTGATGTCGGCGATATGCGAAGCCAACTGCGGGTCGGCAAACTGCTGGGCGGCGATGTTAATCGAAAGCCGCCCTGGCAAGGTCTTTCCCTGAGCCCGCCATACGCCCAATTGCCTTGAGGCTTCCGCTAGCACCCAATCGCCTAACACCCGAATCAGCCCTCGCTCCTCCGCTAGAGGAATAAACTCACCGGGGCTGATCCAGCCCCAACCAGGTTCGTACCATCGGCACAGCGCCTCAGCACCGGTCAGTTGGCCGGTCTCGAGATTCACTTGTGGCTGATAACAAAGTGACAGGCGATTATCAACCACGGCTTGATGCAAACGCTCTGCCATTTTCTGGCGACGCCGCTGAAGACGCATCATGTCATGGCTAAAGGGGCATACGCCGCCATCGCGCTTAGCGTGATGCAAGGCAATACTGGCAGCTTTGAATAGCTCACCGGCCACCGAAGCATCGGTTGGGTAGCAAGCAAAACCGATACTCACTTCCAGGTTGAAGGCATTGTGCTCCAGCCGAATGGTTTTACCTACCGCGTCGCATAGGCCGTCCAACGTAGCGGTCAATTGCGCTTCGCTAGGGTTGGTCACGAGTATCGCAAATTCATCACCGGATAAGCGTGCCAAGGTGCTGCCTTCTGGAATGGCATGCTGCAAACGGCCTGCGATGGTGGCCAACAATTGGTCACCCACCTGATGACCGTGAGTATCATTGATTTCTTTAAAGCGGCGAATATCGAGCAGGATCAAGCGTAGCGAGTGATGCTTTTGGGCGGCCTCGCGCAGCATATTGGCTTGAACTTCCATAAAGCGCACACGGTTCGCAAGTCCCGTAGTGCCATCAATATAAGCCAGCTGGTACATGCGGCGCTGGTCACGTCGGCGTTCCAACTCAGCCGAGGCCCCGGTTGATAAAATGCGCAGTACAGAGGTCGCAAAAGCGTTGGTGTTGAGCGGCTCGCGGTAGAACACCATCATCACCCCAATTGCTTCGCCATCGGCGTTGTCCAAGCGGCGGCCTATCCAGGCCTGTGCTTGAATCGCTTTTCCCGGAATCGGCTTGTATTGACCACTGTGGGCCACGGCCTCGCGTTCGCTGACCACTTGTTCGCTGGGCGACCCACTCAACACAAAGGTCTGATTTCTGAGAGGCTCACCGTCAGCGATGACGCTCACCGTACTGACAGTGGCCGCCAAACGGGAACGCTCGGTGGCCTCGTGGGAAGGCCGATTGAGCACCGCAATAAAGCCACCATCGGCATCCAACAGCTCCACCAGGGTACCGATTAACTGCTGAAAGTAATCATCACCCACGCGGGAAGTAACCGTTGAGGCTACCTGCATTACCGCTTGTTGAACGCGCTGTGCCTCGTGATTATCGGTAACATCGGAGATAAACCCTTCCAGGCAAGCAACGTCGCCTGCCTCATCAAACACCGCTTGGCCTTGCTCCCACATCCAGCGTAAACGGCCATCGCGATGATGAAGTCGATAAATCACTTGGTAAGGGCGTTTATCATCAATGGCCTTCTGCACCTCATGAAACACTCGCGATGCATCCTGGGCATGTGTCAGTTCGGCGAAGCTGATGAGCTGGTTGCCTACCAGTTCATGTGGGTGGTAACCGGTGAGTGAATAAGCACCCTGACTGACCAACTCCATCGTCCAGTCGTCATCGTTTCGACAGCGATACGCCATGCCCGGAAGATGATTGAGGAGCGTATCCAAACGCCGCTCGCTTTCCAGAGCCGCTGCCTCGCTGTTCTTAAGCGCCGCCTCCGCCTGCTGACGCCCCAGCTCCGCACCGGCTTGAGCCGCCACGATACTCAGCACTTCGCTGGCTAGGCCATCCAGTGACATGGGCGAATTTTTAAGCAGCGCCAGTAAGCCAATGGGCGTGCCGTCGCTGGCGAATAACGGCATGCCCATATAGCTCTCGGCCCCAAGCTCTTCAAGTAAATGGTCGTGTGGAAAGCGGCGTTGCACGCCGCAAGAGTAAAGACAAGGCGCGTGCCCCACCACGCTCTCGCAGGGAGTGCCGGCCAGAGAATAGGTAATATTGGGTAGATGACGGCCATTTGACCAAACCGCCAACGTTTGCGCACAGTTCTCTTCGCTGACGCTGGCGACAAATACATGGTCAACGCCCAGCAGATTGGACAGCCGCTCCACCAGCGTTGGATAAAACTGGGGCGTGCCCGTCTGCCCCATGCCTTCAGCCAACTGCCGAAAGATATCCGCCGCTTCGATCCCCGTGTGCATTGCGTTACTCACTGCCCTGTTTAACTCAGCTTATCTTGAAGTGCCTTGACGGTGAAGCACTCCTACTAAACGATTACTTGAGAATCGCTGTATCCGTCCAAGGTATTAGCCAACCTTCTAACAATATAAGGTGAAAAATAATAGCCGGGGCTCTAAGCTAGTAACATAAGAGGAGCCAATATGACGGGCATTATCATTAGTGATAACACAGAGCAGCTGGCTACACCCGCCCTGCCTGATTTTTTGCAGAGTGACTTGACGCAATGCACTAAGCTGCCAACACTACCGACGGTTGCGATTCGCGTATTAGAAGTCGCCGGATGCCCCGATGCCACCTTGAACGATTACGGCCATGCCATTGAGCAAGACCCGGCGTTGACGCTGCGGCTGATTTCTCTTGCCAATAGTGCGTTTTATGCGCGTCACCATACAGAAGCGCATTCGTGTCTTGAGGCGACGTCTCGGCTGGGCCTGGACGCCACACTCGCCGCGGTGATGAGTTTTAGCCTTTGGCGCGACCGACGTGCAGATGATCACATTCAGCGTATTTGGGGGCGCTCCATCGTCTCCGCCATTGCGGCACGCTATCTCGCCGAGCAGCTGTGTCCCGACCGCGCAAGCTTTGTATTTACCGCCGCGCTACTCCAAGACATCGGCATGCTGGCGTTATTAGCGGTTTACCCCAAGGATGCTCATGAACTGTACGATAGCATCCCCCGTTCTCACGCGCAGATCAGCCAAGGCGAGCGCACACGTTTTGGCTGTGACCACCCCTCCGTAGGGGGCTGGCTCGCGGCTAAATGGGGCGTACCTGTTTCACTGGCCCAAGCGATCAGTGACAGTCACCATGAGATTACCGCGCAAACGGATACATACCTGCTCTGCTTACGCCTCTCGGGCCCGATCGCCGATGCCTGGCTATCGGATAATCCAAGCCAGGCCCTTGTTACGCTCATACGGCAACTTAAGTCTTTGGGCACCACACCCAATATCTCGCTGAAAGATTTATTGAACAACGTACAACGTCAGCTGCCAACACTGGCAGACCTGTTCGAGCTCACGATGCCGTCAGCGCACGACAACGAAGCGTTGATTATTCAAGCGCAGCAGCTGCTCTTCCAACAAACACTTGCACTCAATGCGCGTTTAGACGCCCAGCAGGAAGAACTGGAGTGCCTGCGCCAGCGCCAAACCGAACTGGAGGAGCGTAGCCGGCGTGATACGCTCACCGGGCTTGCCAACCGGGCTTGGCTGGAGGAGCAGTTAAATCGGCGTTTTGAGCTTTGTCGGGAGCAAGACCGCACCATGTCGGTGGTCTTTATCGATCTCGACCACTTCAAAAAACTCAACGACCGCTTTGGTCATCAAACCGGCGACCGCGTATTGGAGCGCTTTGGCCAAGTGTTGGGCTCGCTGGTCCGCGAAGGCGATTTAGCCGGCCGCTACGGCGGCGAAGAGTTTTTGATTATTCTTCCCGATGAGTTCGCCAAAGGGGCGTACCGCTTCGCCAAGCGCATTGCCAAGCGCCTGAAAGAAACACCGATGGAAACAATCGAGGGCACGCCGCTTTTCGTGTCTGTGTCGATTGGCATTGCCTGCCTGAGCGACGGCGGTTTTGAAACCGGCCGAGAACTTATCGATGCCGCCGACCAAAGCATGTACTTCATCAAGCACACCGGGCGCAGCGGCATTTCCATTTACGGACATCAGTAAGCAAGACGCCCAGCTTACCGATTCATTGCGTAGGGAAGGTAAAGCGCAATGTTTGGAAAAGCGTGCATCAAGGCAATCGCCACCAGCATTAGCAGAAAGAACGGCAGCGTGGCTTTGGTGATGGTCAAAATATCCTTGCCGGTGAGGCCCTGTATCACAAACAGATTGAAACCCACGGGCGGAGTAATCTGCGACATTTCGACCACGATCACCAAGTAAATGCCAAACCAGATCAGGTCAAAACCGGCGGTTTCCACCAGCGGCATTATGATCGCCGTCACTAGCAAAATCAGTGAAATGCCGTCCAAAAAGCAGCCCATCACCAGCAGCAGCAAGGTTAACGCCACCAGCAGCATGGTAGGTGAAAGCCCCATTTCGCCAATCGCTTGCGCCAGTTTCATCGGCACCTGGGTAAAGCCCATGGCCGAGGTAAGAAACGACGCCCCGGCAATGATGAAGGCGATCATACACGCCGTGCGTACCGCCGCAAAAAGTGAGTCTTGAAAGATATCGCGGTTGAAATGTCCGTTCCAGCGAGCGATCAGCATCGACAACACCACGCCGACTGCCGCCGCCTCGGTGGGCGACGCCAGCCCGCCGTAAATCGATACGATAATCCCACCTATCAACAGCAGGATGGGTATCAACGACCAGGTGTTACGCAGCTTTTCGGCAAAGCTCATGCTCGATTCGTCTTCGCCGGTGAGTCCCTCGCGATTTCCCTTGAGCAGTGACCACAGCACCAGATACCCCATGAACAGCGCCAGGATCATGATACCCGGGCCAATCCCCGCCATGAAAAGTCGTGAGATAGATTGCTCGGTCACCACGCCGTAGACGATGAGCACGATAGACGGCGGAATCAGCAGCCCAAGCGTCGAGGCGCTCGCCAGGGTGCCAATCGCCATGTTGCTGTCGTAGCCGCGCCGCTCAAGCTCCGGCAGGGTCATCTTGCCTACGGTGGCACAGGTGGCCGCCGACGAACCGCAAACCGCTGCGAACATACCGCTGCCGATAATATTGGTGTGTAGCAAACGTCCGGGGAAACGGTTTAGCCAGGGCGAAAGCCCACGAAACATGTTATCGGCAAGCCCCGAGCGGAACAGTATCTCCCCCATCCAGATAAACATTGGCAACGCGGTTAAGTCCCAGCCATAGCTGGCCCCCCAAAAATCCGATGCCAACACGGAGCCTGGGTCAAAAGTGCTGAACATGGCCAGCGCCATCCAGGCGGTGCCAATCAGCGCAAAGGCGATCCACACGCCGCTGCCCAACAGCACAAGCAGGGTTAAAACGGTGACTACGCTAAGTAATAGCACGAGGTGTCTCCAACAAAATGAGGATCAGGGTTCGTCGCGTTCATCGCGGGCCATTACCTCGCGAAAACGCGAAGGATCCTGGGCCGCAATGCGCAACGCCATCAGCAGCGCCTCAATCAACGCCAGACACAGCAAGGCAACGCTGGTGGCTAGCACGGTTTGCGGGATCCACAATGGAATCGACATAAAACCAGAGGAGACATCGTTATACGCCAGGCTCTCGCGGGCCAACGCAATCAGTCCGTAGCAAAGCAATAGGCTTAGCGTAATGGCAACGATCAAGCCAAATACCTCGAACCACACCCGTAACACCGAGGGCAAACGTGAAATCAGCAGTGTCATGCGTATATGCGCATGGTGAACGAAGGTATACGCCAACCCCAAGAAGGTAGCGCCCACCAGCAGGTAAGACGCCATTTCAGAGACGCCAGTAATGCTAATGTTTAGCCGTGCGATACCCGCCATCACTAACAGTGCATCGACCATGCGAAAAAACACCTGAAACGCTATCAGCGCGCAAATCGCTATCATGCAAAGCGCAGCCCCCCAAGCGCCCAGCCGATAGAGCTTATCGAATTTGAATGTCATGGCTTCGGCCTCTTACGCGCAAAGCGGTGCAAGGGTAGCCCCCTGCACCGCTTGATGGGTGCCTCAATCGTCGAGCTGGTCACGGTAAGACTCAAGCGCTTCCTTGGCTTGGTCATCGGCGCGCGATTCCCAATCAGCGAACAGCTCATCGCCTGCTTCCTGCAACGCCTCAGAGACGGCGTCGTTGGGCTCAGCAACGGTAATGCCTTCTTCTTCAAGCTTGGCAAGACTGGCTTCGTTGTCTTCACGACTCATTTCCCAGCCACGTTCTTCAGCTTTCTCAGCCGCCTCTAACAGCGCTTCCTGGGTATCTTCATCCAATGCATCAAAGCTGCGCTGGCTGATAAACACGATATTTTTCGGCAGCCACAGGTTGGCATCGGTGTAATGCGAGACATAGTCCCAGGCCGACATTGAGTTGCCCGTGGAGCTTGAGGTAATCATGGCATCTACACGGCCAGTGCTAAACGCCGTAGGAATGTCCGACTCTTCCGTTTCGGTAGGGCTGCCACCCAGGTTTTCGATAAACCGTTGGGTATTGATGTTGGGCGCACGCACGCGCAAACCGTCGAACTGCTCCGGATCGCTCAATTACTCGTCGGTGTATATGCCCTGGGCAGGCCAGGCAACCGCGTAAAGCGGAATCAAACCTTCTTCCTCGAATAGCTCGGTAATCATTGGTTTGGTCGCTTCCCAAAGCGCGTAAGCCTCATCGTAGCCACCTGCAACGCCAGGCAGGGTATCGACCTCAAAAATCGGGTCGTCATTGGAGAGTACCGAGAGAAACACTTCCCCCGCATCGATGGTACCGCGGCGCACCGATGGCTTGATCTCACCGTGGGACACAAGGGAGCCCCCGCTTTGCACGTTGATGGTCAACTCATCATCGGTTGCCTCGGCGACATCTTCGGCAAATTGTTTGGTGTTTTTAGTATGGAAACTGGCGTCGCCATAAGGCGTTGCCATTGTCCATTCGGCGGCCTGGGCAGACGCGGCGAGGCTGCACGCTGTGGCTAAAATAAGTGGTGTTGCAATGGACGTACGCATAATCAAAAGCCCTCTTATCGATATTGTGATGTTGCGTCATGTTATTGCGAGCTTGACGTAGGCGGTGCTTTTTCATCACCTTTAAGCTATAGCGTAGTGTCGTTGATAATCTTACAGTGCTTGTGCGTCAACCCTTTTTCCACGGCATAACAGCACGATACCCTTGGCGACGCCCAAAACGCCTGGCAGGGACGGCACCCCGTCCATATAGTGAATAGAGATTCGATGACGCGCTAATTCGTCGCTCGACAGGCGCGTGAATAACAACAGGAGGCCCCATGACCCTTCCGCTACTCAACTGCGATATGGGCGAGAGTTTTGGCAACTGGTCGATCGGCCTGGACGACGAGGTCATGCCCCATGTCGATTGCGCCAACATCGCCTGCGGCTACCATGCCTCCGACCCGCACGTCATGCGCCGAACGGTCAGGCTGGCGGCCAAGCACAAGGTGCGTATCGGCGCGCACCCGGGCTACCCGGATTTGATGGGATTCGGCCGCCGCTCCATGGCCTGTTCGCCCGGCGAAGTCGAGGATATGGTGCTCTATCAAATGGGCGCCCTGGCGGGTATCTGCCAGGCGGAGGGCACCCAGCTCAGCTATGTCAAACCCCACGGTGCCATGTACAACGATATGGCCGCCAACCCGGCGCTGCTCGAAGGGGTGATGCGCGCGGTGCGCGCCTTCGACGCCCGTCTGCCGCTGATGGTGATGGCCACCGCCAACCCTGAACCGCATCGCGAACTGGCCGACAAGCTGGGCCTCACCATCTGGTTTGAAACCTTTGCCGACCGCTCCTACGAAGCCAACGGCCACCTGGCCTCGCGGCGGCTTCCCGACGCCGTCCACCACGACCAGACCACCATCGTTGACCAGGCCGTCATGCTGGCCAAGGGCGAGCCGCTCACCGCCCGCGACAGCACCTCGCTAGCCTTGCCCTGCGACACGCTCTGCGTGCACGGCGACAACCCTGAATCGGTGGCCGCAGTGCGCGCCATTCGCGAGGCGTTCAACGACCTGGAGTCGGCGTGAAACGACGTATTGAAAAACGATGCATTGAAACCGCTGGCATGGAAGCCTTGATGGTGAGGCTGTTCGATACCATCGACGTCACCAACATGGCCTGGATTCTGGCCGCCGACCATGCGCTGCGCGATGCCTTTGGCGAGACGCTGGTCGACCTGCTGCCGTCCTACACCACGCTATTGCTGCACTACGACTGCCGCCAGCTCAGCCACGCGGAAGCCCTGGCACGCGCTCGAGACGCTCTGGCCGACCTGTCGCCCGCCGATACCCGGCAAGGCCAACGCCATGAAATTCCCGTGTGGTATGACGAGAGCGTCGGGCCCGACCTTGCGCGGGTGGCCAAGCGGGCGGGAATGAGCATTGCCGAGCTTATCGACCAGCACTGCCAGGATGAGTACTGCGTGTTTGCGCTGGGGTTTGCGCCGGGATACGGGTTCATGGGGTTGGTGGATGACGCCATCGCCACCCCGCGCCTGACGACCCCGAGGCGTCACGTGGCTGCAGGTAGTGTGGGCATCGCCGATCGCCAAACCGCTATTTATCCGCTGCCCTCGCCCGGCGGCTGGAACCTGCTGGGGCGCACCGCCGTACCACTATTTGAACACGCCAAACGCGGCGAGCCGTTATTGCGCCCCGGCGATAGCGTGCGCTTTCGGTCGATTTCCCGCGCCGAGTTCGAGGACCAGGGCGGCGATACCACGCCCATGGAGGAACGCCCGTGAGCCAAGCCATGTTGGAGGTCAAACAAGCAGGCCCGCTGGCGCTGATTCAGGATGCCGGTCGCTTCGGCGTCGGCCATTTGGGCGTGACTCAAGGCGGCGCCGCCGACTGGATCGCGTTTTACTGGGCCAACTGGCTATTGGGCAACCCGCTGAACAGCGCGGCGCTGGAAATCGTCATGGGCGGAGGCCTGACACTAAAAGCCCACGGCGAAATTACGCTGGCGCTGACCGGCGCTGATTTAGCCGCGACGGTGGACGGCCAACCGCTGGCGCCGAACGCCAGCTTTACCCTGCGCTCAGGTCAGCAATTGGTATTTCAGCAGCCTCGCCATGGCCTGCGTGCCTATTTGGCGTTTCCCGGGGGGCTCAACGCACCCGAGGTACTGGGCAGTCGCGCCTGCACCGCGCGCGAGCAACTGGGCGGCCTCAACGAAGACGGACAGCCACTCAAGGCGGGCGAGCGTTTAACCTGGCAGGGCAACGACCATTCCTCGCGCACGCTGCCTGATGGGGTTGGGCCGGTGATGCCGACGTCAGGCTGTCGCCTGCCCATGGTCCTGGGGTCCCAGGCGTCGAGCTTTTCCGGCCGCAGCCTTTATCAGGCGTTCAACACGCCCTGGCAGGTGGATAACCGCGCCGACCGCATGGGCGTACGGTTAACCGGTCCGGTACTCAGCGGAACCCTGACCGGCATCGTTTCGGAAGGCATACCGCTGGGGGCGGTGCAGGTACCCCCCGACGGCCAGCCCATTGTATTGATGAACGACCGCCAGACCATTGGCGGCTACCCGCGCCTGGGGGCATTGACGCCGAGCGCCTGCGCGGCGCTGGCGCAATGCCTGCCCGGCACCGAGGTGTGGCTGATGCCGGTCAGCGCCAGCCACGCCCAGGCCGACTACCGTCGGCAACACGCCCAGTGGGCTACTGCTTAGGCAGCGTTAACCGCGTTAAGGGGCATGGCAGGACCGAAGTGTTCGTAATGGCGGTGCGATTCCGCCACGCCCAGTTGCTTGAGCGACTGCTCGACGACTTCCATCATGCCGTGGGGACCAACGAAGTAGCAGTGCGCGCCTTCGGGTAAATAGTCGGCCAATAGCGCCTGATTAATGCGCCCTTGATGATCGCCCTCAGCGCTTTGTTCAAACACGGTGACCAGTTTGAACTGTTCTGGGTAAGCCTTTTCAAGCGCGCGTAGCTCATCGGCAAAGGCCCAATACTCAGGGGTTTGTGCCGCGTGCAGATAAACCACCCGGCGCCCTTGACCAAGTGCTTGTTTGGCCATCGGCAACAGTGGGGTCTGGCCCACACCGCCGCTGATCAACATCAGCGGGGCGTCGCCGGGTACCAGCGTCATCTCGCCCGCCGGGGGAAGCAGCTCAACCACCCCACCATTGGCTAACTGGTCGTGGAAGTATCGGCTGACGCGACCGTCGCTTTCGCGCTTGATAGACAGCCGATAGGCCCGACCGTTGGGCGTTGCTGATAAACTGTAGTGGCGATGTACCGGCTCGCCATCGATAGTCACCTTGACGCCGATATACTGGCCAGGGGCATGCTCAGCCACCGGACCGCCGTCTTCGGGCTCCAGGATAAACGAGCGAATTACCGCGCTTTCCTGCTGACTATCCGCCACATGGAAGCGCCGCGTGCCCCGCCAGCCACCCTCACGTTGTTCAAATTCCTGGTAGCGTTTTTCTTCCAGATCGATCAGCAGGTCGGCTAATTCCTGGTACAGCGCGCTCCATGCATCGGCGATTTCAGGGGTGACGGCGTCGCCCAATACCTCGCCTATCGCCATCATCAGACACTCACCGACAATCGGGTATTGATAGGGCTCGATGCCCAGCGACACGTGCTTATTGACGACCGTTTCGAGTGTTTGGCGCGCTTTGGCCGGGTCCTGACGAATCCCCACGTAAGCCAATACAGCGCCTGCCAACGCCCTTGGTTGCGCGCCGTTTTGCTGGTGAACCTGATTGAACAGCGGCTTCACACTCGGGTAGCGCTCAAACATCAGCGGGTAAAAACGCTGGGTGATGGTATTCAAGTGTTCCGCCACGACGGGAGCGGTGGCGGCAATTAACGCTTCTTGGTCTTGAGTCAGCATGGTGAGCCTCGCGGATTGGGTGATACGACGTGTCTTTTTATTAAAGTAGTATCCATAATACATCTTTAAATATGCCCGCCAATCCATAGCGACAATCTGCCACAGCGCTCGACTCCCCCGCGTTGAAACACGTCCTGGACGCGCTTCGCCTTGGTCCCGATTCACCGTACAATGATGGTTTGAGCCATTCGACCCGCGCGGACTGCTTATGCACCTGACCAGTTTTACCGATTACTCCATTCGCGTGCTGCTGTACCTGGCGGTGAAAGGCGAGGAGCGCGCGACGATCGACGAAATCGCCTCGACCTATAACGTCTCGCGCCATCACGTGATGAAGATCGTCCAGGAGCTCAATCAAAAAGGCTATCTCACCGCCCTGCGCGGCAAAAACGGCGGCCTGTGGCTGAAGCGCGACCCGGCCACTATCCGGCTGGGCGCGCTGGTGCGCGATACCGAACCCGAATTTGGCCTGGTGGAATGCTTTCGCGATAAAAACGCCTGCGTGATCACCCCCGCCTGCCGCTTACCGCCGGTGCTCAACGATGCCCTTGAGGCATTTTTTGCAGTGCTGGACCGCTACACCCTGGCAGACTTGCTGGAAGAGCGACTGCCTCAGCTACGCCAGCTATTGCGCATCCCTGCGCTGGACATAACAGCCTAGCCAGCCCTGAGCGACAAAACGCAGCGATAAAAAAAGGGCGCTGCCTGATGGCAGCGCCCTTATCGATCACGGGGTCACTTAGACGATGAGGTCAAAGCGGTCCGCGTTCATTACTTTGGTCCAGGCAGCGACGAAGTCTTTAACGAACTTCTCTTCGTTATCGTCCTGGGCGTAGACTTCCGCGTAGGAGCGCAGCAGCGAGTTGGACCCGAACACCAGGTCAACGCGCGAGGCAGTCCACTTGACGGCGTCCGTTTGGCGATCACGGATTTCGTAAGTGTTGTTGCCCGCTGGCTTCCAGGCGTTACCCATATCGGTCAGGTTGACGAAGAAATCGTTGGTCAACTGGCCTTCGCGGTCGGTAAAGGCGCCATGCTTGGTGCCACCATGGTTGGTGCCAAGGACGCGCATACCGCCGACCAGCACGGTCAGTTCCGGACCGGTCAGGCCCATCAACTGGGCGCGATCAAGCAGCATTTCTTCCGGCTTCACCACGTAGTCTTTCTTCTGCCAGTTGCGGAAACCATCGGCCAGCGGCTCAAGCGGCGCGAAGGAATCGGCATCGGTCATCTCGTCGGTCGCGTCGCCGCGTCCCGGCGTGAAGGGCACAAGGATCTCGTAGCCGGCGGCTTTGGCCGCTTTCTCGATACCTACGCTGCCGCCCAGCACGATTACGTCGGCAATGCTGGCACCGGACTCAGCCGAGATTTTTTCGTACACCGCCAGTACCTTGGCCAAGCGCTCAGGCTCGTTGCCCGCCCAGTCTTTTTGCGGCGCAAGACGGATACGCGCACCGTTGGCACCGCCGCGCATGTCAGAGCCGCGATAGGTACGCGCGCTGTCCCAAGCGGTGGTGATCACGTCACTGATGCTCAAGCCACTTTCGGCAATCTGCTTTTTGACCTTCTCGATGGAGTAGTCGGTGTTACCGGCCGGAATCGGATCCTGCCAGATCAGGTCTTCGTCAGGCACTTCCGGGCCAATGTAGCGCGACTTGGGCCCCAGATCGCGGTGGGTCAGCTTGAACCACGCCTTGGCGAAGGTCTTTTTAAAGTATTCCGGATCGGCCATGAACTTTTCACAGATGGCCCGGTAGGTCGGGTCCATCTTCATCGCCATGTCCGCATCGGTCATGATCGGATTATGACGAATTGACGGGTCGCTGGCGTCAACCGGCTTGTCTTCTTCCTTGATGTTTACTGGTTCCCACTGATGGGCACCGGCAGGGCTTTTGCTCAGTTCCCACTCGTAGCCGAACAGCAGGTCGAAGTAGCCCATGTCAAACTGGGTCGGGTGAGTTGTCCAGGCACCTTCGATGCCTGACGTAACAGCGTTGCTCGCCTTGCCACCCATGGTCGGGTTGCCCCAACCCAGGCCTTGATTCTCAACGTCAGAGGCTTCCGGTTCCGCATCTAGCGCCGCCGCATCACCGTTACCGTGACACTTACCTACGGTGTGGCCACCGGCCGTCAGTGCGGCGGTTTCTTCGTCATTCATCGCCATGCGGGCGAAAGTTTCACGGATCTGCTGACCGGTTTTTAGGGGGTCAGGCTGGCCGTTGACACCTTCGGGGTTAACGTAGATAAGCCCCATTTGTACCGCAGCCAGCGGGTTTTCCATGGTTTCTGGGTTGTTGACGTCGTCGTAACGTTCGTCGGAGGGCGCCAACCACTCTTTTTCATCGCCCCAGTAGATGTCTTTTTCCGGCTCCCAGATATCTTCACGACCGAAAGAGAAGCCGTAGGACGGCAGACCCATAGATTCATAGGCAACCGTGCCGGCCAGGATCATCAGATCGGCCCAGCTGATTTTGTTGCCATATTTTTTCTTGATCGGCCACAGTAAACGACGCGCCTTGTCCAGGCTGACGTTATCAGGCCAAGAGTTAAGCGGGGCAAAACGCTGGCTGCCGGTGCCACCGCCACCACGACCGTCAGCAATACGGTAGGTGCCTGCAGAGTGCCATGCCATACGAATCATCAAGCCGCCGTAGTGGCCCCAGTCGGCTGGCCACCAAGACTGGCTATCAGTCATCAGCGCATGCACTTCTTGCTTGAGCGCATCGAAGTCGAGTTTTCTGACTTCTTCCCGATAGTTGAAGTCGGGATCCATTGGGTTCGATTTGCGATCTTGCTGGTGGAGAATATCCAGGTTGAGACCTTCGGGCCACCAGTCCTTGTTGGAGGTGCCTGTGGAGGTATTCCCACCGTGCATTACCGGACATTTGCCGCTCATTTTTTTCTCCCCTTATTGCTTTCGTACTTGGTAAGTACCAAGACGACCATCAGTGGGTGCTCGCTAGCCTACATGGCCCCGCGCGCACCTCGTTTTTCCTGATACTGTTTTAAAGCACTAACACCATAGTCACAATTTGCATTTAACGACTGCTTTAATAGCCTGGAGCTATAGTATTTATTTTGCCGTAAATCAGTTTGGAAACCGGTTTAAAAGAGCGCGTTCTAACGTAACCGTGCCAATTCTTGTACACCACTGACCTACCCCTGTCTACGCAGCGATGGTAGCCATAGGAGCAACGCTGCACAGCCTGGTTTTACACAGTGATAGGGAATTCTTCCGTGTCGATATCGGCCTGCTGTGTGTCACTGTAACGACCGCCAGCCACTTGCCCGGGCGTCAACATGGCGGTCAACTGTTGGCAGGTGTTAGCCTCCAGAGACAGTGTCTCGGACGCCAGATTTTCGCGAATATGGTCAAGCGATGTCGAACCAGGAATGGGTATTACATCGTCGCCTTGGGCTTTTACCCATGCCAACGCCAGTTGCGCAGACGTGACGCCCAACGACTCGGCTAGGCGTGACACACCTTCGAGCAGCGCCCGATTATGGGCAAAATTATCCGCGCTGAAGCGCGGCATGTGGCGGCGCATATCGCCCTCCGGCAAACGGCTGGGATCGGTAACCGCCCCGGCTAAAAAACCGCGTCCGAGCGGGCTAAATGCCACCAGCGCCGTCCCCGCCTCGCGGCAGGCGTCTAGCAGGGCAATTTCGGGGTTGCGCGTCCACAGCGAGTACTCCGACTGAACAGCGCCAATCGGGGCTTCCTGGCGTGCTCGACGCAAGGTAGCCGCGGAAATCTCCGATAGTCCAATGCTGCCAATCTTACCCTCATCGACCAGCCGAGCGAGGGCGCCGACGCTCTCCTCAATAGGCACTTGTCGGTCGAGCCGGTGTAAGTAATACATGTCGATATGGTCGGTTTGCAGACGTTTGAGACTGGCATCGCACTGGCGGCGCAGCGTGTCAGGGTGCCCGTCAATCACCCGTTTCCCCGAAGCCGACTCAATCGCCATGCCGCACTTGCTGGCCAGCAGTACATACGCACGCTTGCCCTTCAGCGCTCGGCCGAGCAGGGTTTCGTTGGCGGTGGCGCCGTATAGCGTTGCGGTATCAAAGTGGCGATAGCCCATATCGAACGCCGCATCAAGAGTGCGCAGCGCCTCCTGCTCGGGCACTTGCTGGCCGTAACCGTGGGAAAGATTCATGCAGCCAAGGCCAATAGACGGGGCGTTAACGGCGCTGAGGCGGTGAAAAAAGCTCGACATGGACATTCTCCGGCTTGAGCAACTTTGGAGGCGCTACTGGGTAACGACGATGATTGATCTATCCACCGTTTTATAACGTTTAACCGCCAAACTGCAACGCTGCGAGATGGCGATAAAGCGCACTGGAGTTGATCAGTTCACTGTGCGTCCCCGCCGCCACTAACCGGCCGCCGTCGAGCACCAGCAGGCGGTCGGCGGCGATTACCGTGGCCAGCCGGTGGGCAATCACGATACTGGTGCGCCCGACCATCAACCGGTCCAGCGCCTGTTGCACCAGACGCTCACTCTCCGCATCCAAAGCACTGGTGGCTTCATCCAGCAACAGCACGGCGGGGTCTTTGAGCAGTGCGCGGGCAATGGCGAGGCGCTGGCGCTGACCGCCGGAAAGCTGCACGCCACCCGGGCCAAGCGGGGTATCAAAGCCCTGGGGAAGCGCGTCGATGAAATCCAGGGCGCTGGCATCCTGAGCGGCAATTCGCAGCCTTTCGCTTGTCGCGTCAGGGTCACCATAGCGTAGATTGTCAGCCACCGAGCCGCTGAACAGCACCGGCTCTTGGGCCACCAGCCCCATAGTGCCGCGTAGAGCGGCAAGGTCCAGGGTGCGGATGTCCATGCCATCAAGCGTAATGCGCCCGTGGCATGGGTCATAAAAGCGCAACAGCAGTGCCAAGAGCGTGCTCTTGCCCGCCCCTGAAGGCCCTACCACGGCCACCCGTTCCCCCGGCTGGATATGCAGATCAAACCCTTCAAGCGCTGGTGTTTCCCGGCCGGGGTAGGTGAAGCTAATATTTTTCAGCGTAATCTCGCCACGCGGCGGGTTAGGCAGGGCATGCGGGTTTGCGGGCGACTGGATAGCGGGCTGGGTATCAAGCAGCTCCAGCAGCCGCTCCGCCGCGCCTGCCGCGCGCTGCACATCCCCCGCCACTTCTGCCAGCGTGGCAATGGCCCCTGCCGCTAATACCGCATAAAAAATAAACGCCGAAAGTTCACCCGCGCTCATGGTGCCGGCCAACACCGCCTGACCACCCTGCCAGAGCATTAGCCCTACGGCGGCAAACACCACCAGCATAGCGATACCGGTCAGCCAGGCGCGCTGCTGGGTACGCTCCACGGCACTGCCAAACGCCTGTTCCACGCGCTGACCATAATGGGTTTTATCCTCCGCTTCGTGGGTAAACGCCTGGAGCGTTTGGATACCGCTCAGCGCCTCTTCGGCATAGCGGCCAAGTTCGGCGACCCGGTCCTGACTGGTGCGTGAAAGTCGCCGCACCCGGCGGCCATACCACACGATCGGCAGCAGCGTGGCCGGGATACCCACCAGCACCATCGCCGACAGCCACGGCTGGGTGATCAGCATTAACACCACCGCACCGATAAGCATCACCACATTGCGCAGGGCCAACGATACCGAGGAGCCAAACAGGCTCTGCAACACACTCGTATCTGCGGTTAGACGCGAAGCGATTTCCCCGGCGGCACGACCGTCACTGGCGCTCTCGAAAAAGCTCGGCTCCAGGCTAAGCAAGTGGTCAAACACGCGCTGACGCAGGTCGGCCGCCAGGCGCTCGCCAATCCAGGTGACCTGGTAATAACGCAACGCGGAGGCCATCGCCAGCACCGTTACCACGGCCAGCATCAAACCAAGTGTCTGGGCCAGCGCCTGATCATCCGCCGCCAGAAAACCGCGGTCGATGACCAGTCGTAGCCCATTGCCCAGCAACAACACGCTGCCCGACGCCAATAACAGCGCCAGACCAGCCAACGCCAGGCGCAGACGATAAGGGCGCAGCAGACCCAGCAAGCGCAGCAATACACGGGGATTAGGGCGTTGGGTCATGGTGGGTACATTCAGCAGAAGAAGCGGTTAGTGAACATAGCAGGCAAGCGGGTTGCATGCAGCCATCGGTTGGATAGTAATGATAAAAAAAGCCCGCGATCGATCGCGGGCTCAGTACTTAACAGTTCAATCGTTGCATGAGTCGCTAAAGGCTACTCAACCAACGGCAACAGCGTATTCAGGCTATCTCGGGCATCGCCGTAGAACATGCGGCTGTTTTCCTTGAAGAACAGCGGGTTCTCGATACCCGAGTAGCCGGTCCCCTGGCCGCGCTTGCAGATAAATACCTGCTTGGCTTCCCAGACCTTCAACACCGGCATGCCAGCGATCGGGCTGTTGGGGTCTTCCTCGGCGGCCGGATTGACGATGTCGTTGGAGCCAATCACGATCACCACATCGGTCGAAGCGAAATCATCATTGATTTCGTCCATTTCCAGCACGATATCGTAGGGCACCTTGGCCTCGGCCAGCAGCACATTCATGTGCCCCGGCAAACGCCCCGCCACCGGGTGGATACCAAAACGCACCTCTTTACCGGCCGCGCGCAGCTTGCGAACCAGGTCGCTCACCGCGCTTTGCGCCTGAGCCACCGCCATGCCATAGCCCGGCACGATAATCACGCTGTCGGCGTCGTTAAGCGCGCTGGCAACGCCACCGGCATCAATCGCCACCTGCTCGCCTTCAATCTCCGCCGCTGGCCCTTGGCTGCCGCCAAAGCCGCCCAGAATGACGTTGATAAAGTTGCGGTTCATCGCCTTGCACATGATGTACGACAGAATCGCACCGGAAGAGCCCACCAGGGCGCCGGTGACGATCAGCAGGTCGTTCGACAGCGTAAAGCCGACGGCCGCCGCCGCCCAGCCGGAATAGCTGTTGAGCATGGAGACCACGACCGGCATATCCGCCCCGCCGATGCCCATGATCAGGTGGTAGCCGATAAAGAACGAAAGCGCCGCCAGCAGGATCAGCGTCCAGAAGCCCGCGCCGTTGAGGTACAGAATCGCCAGCAGCAGCGACACCGCAGCCGCCCCGGCGTTGAGCATATGCCCACCGGGCAGCTGACGGGGTTTGCCATCGACCTTGCCCGCTAGCTTACCGAAGGCGATGACCGAGCCAGTGAAGGTGACCGCACCGATAAAGATGGCGAACACCACCTCGATTTGCAGGAACATCAGCTCGTCAGGTGCTTTCGTGGCCACCAGCGCTGCAAAAGCGGAAAACTGCTCCATGGAGGCGTCCGCTGCCTGCGCCGCCATTACCCGGCGGCGCTCCAGGTCCGCGCTCCAGGCGACGAACACCGCCGCCAGGCCGACAAAGCTGTGCAGGGCGGCCACCAGCTGGGGCATTTCGGTCATCTCGACCTTGCCCGCCAGGTAAACGCCGATGCCGGCGCCGATGATCATCATCGGGATCAGCCACCAGTAGCCACCGATTCCTGGACCAAAGGCGGTAAAGAAGACCGCAACCGCCATGCCGACGATGCCGTACCACACCGCTCGCTTGGCTTTTTCCTGGTTACTTAATCCCCCCAACGAGAGGATGAACAAAACGCTTGCCGCGATCGCCGCAGCAGATACGAATCCTTGACCTAACATATCGTTTCTCCGCTGCTTAGGATTTTTGGAACATGGCAAGCATCCGGCGTGTCACCAGGAAGCCACCGACAATATTGATGGACGCAATCAGCACCGAGATGGCGGCTAATATGCCCACGATCACGCTACTCGTGCCGATCTGCAAAATCGCGCCGAGAATGATGATGCCCGAAATCGCATTGGTCACGGCCATCAAGGGTGTGTGCAGCGAGTGGCTGACGTTCCAGATCACCTGGAAACCGATGAAGCAGGCCAGCACGAACACGATGAAATGCTGCATGAATGAGGTCGGCGCCACCTGGCCGAGCAGCAGCATCAGCGCGCCCCCTGCGGCCAACAAACCCACCTGACGCTTGGTTTGCGCCTTGAACGCCGCGTGCTCGGCGGCCTTTCTCTCCTCCGGCGTGGGCTCCTTCTCTTTCTTCTTGGGTTTGGCCGCGCCAATCGCTTTCACCTTGGGCGGCGGTGGCGGGAAGGTCACTTCGCCCTGGTGGGTCACTGTCGCGCCACGGACCACGTCGTCGTCCATGTTGTGGTTGATCACGCCGTCTTTTTCAGGCGTTAGATCGGTCAACATGTGGCGGATGTTGGTGGCGTAAAGCAGCGACGACTGAGTCGCCATGCGCGAGGGGAAATCGGTGTAGCCAACCACCACCACGCCGTTATCAGTCACTACCCGCTCGTCGGGCTTGGTTAGATCGCAGTTACCGCCTTTCTCGGCCGCCAGGTCGATAATCACCGAGCCGGGCTTCATCGCCGCGACCATATCCTCAAGCCACAGCTTGGGGGCGGGCTTGCCGGGAATCAGCGCGGTGGTGATGACAATATCAACATCCGGTGCTTGCTCGCGGAAACAGGCAAGCTGCTTCTCGCGGAACTCTGGGCTTGAGGGTGCCGCATAGCCACCGCTCTCGGCGCCATCCTGGGTCTTCTCGTCAAACTCGAGGAACAGGAACTCTGCGCCCATGGATTCGATTTGCTCGGACACTTCGGGACGCACATCGAAGGCGCGCACAACCGCGCCCAGGCTGGTCGCCGTACCAATCGCCGCCAGGCCAGCCACGCCAGCCCCGACCACCAGCACTTTGGCAGGCGGCACCTTGCCAGCCGCCGTTACCTGCCCGGTGAAAAAGCGGCCAAAGTTGTTGCCCGCTTCAATGACCGCGCGGTAGCCCGCGATATTGGCCATGGACGACAGCGCGTCCATCTTCTGTGCCCGGGAAATGCGCGGCACCATGTCCATCGCGATGACGGTCGCGCCCTGGGCCTTGCAGGCTTCCAGCAACGCCTCGTTTTGTGCGGGCCAGAAGAAGGCAATCAGCGTTTGTCCTTCGCGCAGTAACGTTACTTCTGCGTCGGAAGGCTCGCGGACTTTAATGACCACCTCGGCGTCGCGCCAGAGCGCCTCGGCGCCGTCCACCACGCTGACGCCCGCGTTGCGATAAGCGTCATCATTAAAGCCCGCTGCCTCACCGGCGCCGGCTTCAATCAGGCATTCGTGGCCCAGCTTTTGGATATGTTGGGCGCTCTCGGGGGTGAGCGCGACGCGCGCCTCCCCCCGGGCACTTTCCTTCGGTGCGCCAATTTTCACTTTTATTCTCCTTTGTTGAGGCTCGATAAAACGTCGATATGGCCGCTGGCAATCAATAACGCTAACAATTCATAGGGCGGGCGTCACCGCCTAACGCTCGGACACATGTAAATCTTAAGGCGAAACCACCCGCGACGATTAAACCTTTGATTCAACCGTTGCCTGAGTAAACGTCTCGGCAAACGCGACCAACTGCTGCTCTAACCATACAATGTCAGGGTCGTTAGCATATAGCCCGTGCTGGATCAGCGTCATGTTCAACGCGGGTAACTCGCTTGGCGGCGAAACCAATCGAACCGGCAGCATAGCACTAAAGCGCTCGGCCATTTGGCGCGGCAGCGTCATAATGGCATCCGTCAGCGCCACCACCCTGGCACCGGCAATGTAGTTCAGGTTTTTGGACATCACGCGCCGCTGTAAGCCATGCCGCGCCAGACAGCTGTCGATATTGCTCGGCAGCATTCCACTAATATCCGCGAGCTCCACATGGGGCTGGCGGGCAAACTGCTCCAACGCCAGCGTATCGCCGACGCGGTCGTTATGGGTAGCCGCCAGGCATACCAGCGCTTCTTTCATCCACGGCGTTTGTATCACCCCGCTGGGCAAGCTGTGCTGGCTATCCAACCCAACCACCATATCCACTTGACGCTGCTCCAAGGCATCGCTAATCACCTCAGGAGTAATCAGCTCGATGGCAAAGCGAACCCCTGGGGCGATGTTAAGCAGTTGGCGAAGAAATTCCGGGTACATGACCTCTTCAAAATAATCGGTGGTAGCCAGGGTAAAGCGCCGGGTAGTGGCGCTTGGTGAGAAGATTGCAGGCGGTGCCAAACCTTTCTGCAGCGCGGCAAGTGCCTGTTGCACCACCGGCAAAAGCGCCTGCGCCCTGGGCGTTGGCTGTAAGCCGTTTTCAGTGCGCACCAGCAGCGGGTCGTCCAGTGCCTCGCGTAGCCGCTTCAACGCGTGGCTGATGGCTGGCTGGCTTAAATGTAGCTTTTCTGCCGCCCGCGTGACATGACGCTCACGCATCAGCGTCTCAAACACCAACAGCAGATTAAGGTCAAAGTGGCGAAGCGTGCGCATTGTAGCTCGCTATTCATACAAAGAATGGTTTCATTCTAAACATTCATTTCATCGATTACGAACACTCCGTTATTGTCAGCGCCTGTTGGTTAGTTAATCGCTTAGGAGACGCTTTCGGTGAACCCATCGCCCTTGATGCCAAGCTTGTTCGGTGACGTTATCTCGACCTTTATGGGTGTCCCCAAGGCCACCGACCCGCAGGCCACCGATGCAGAGGTAGTGGTTAGCGGCGTGCCGTTTGACCTTGCCTGCTCGGGCCGGTCGGGCACCCGCATGGGGCCGAACGCGATTCGCCAAAGTACCGCCAACCTGATTTGGGAAGGCAAACGCTGGCCGTGGGATTTCGCTCTGCCAGAACGCTTAAACGTGTGCGATGCAGGTAACGTTGACTACGCCTATGGCGAGCCCGAAAGCCTGGTCGATAACCTGGAAACCCACGCCATGCGCTGGCTAAAGGCGGGCAAAAAGATGCTGACGCTGGGCGGTGACCACTACATCACCCTGCCGCTGCTACGCGCGCATGCCCGTGAACATGGCCCGCTGGCCCTAATACACCTTGATGCCCATACCGATACCTACGAGCACGGCACGCGCTTTGACCACGGCACCATTTTCCACCATGCCTTAAAAGAAGGCCTGCTGGTGCCTGAGCACTCGCTGCAAATTGGCATACGCACAAGCTACGACCGCCACAACCATCCTTTTGAGGTGCTAGAGGCTGACTGGGTCAACGAACACGGTGCCGCGGCAGTGCTGGAGCGCATTCGCGCTCGCGTGGGCCACCACCCGGTCTACGTGAGCCTGGACATCGACGGCCTTGACCCCGCCTATGCGCCCGGTACGGGCACGCCGGTCTGCGGCGGCATGTCGACCGATTTTATGCTGAAAGTGATTCGCGGCATGGTGGGTATGGACTTGATAGGAATGGATGTGGTGGAAGTGAACCCCGCCTACGACCACGGCGAGATCACCTCGCTTGCCGCTGCAACGCTAGGGCTTGAGTTTTTGTATGTGCTGGCGGCTTCTAAGCGAGTCGCTGGCCAATAACCTCTCACGATGCCTGGGTGATTGACGTAACCAAACGCTCAACAGCACCATTGCCAGTAGCATTTCTGCCAGGTCGCCGCCGTAATACATCCACTGCGCGGCGGCCTGAATGTTTTCTTGCCCATGAGCGGTTCCCCGTGGCCAGCCATAGCCGTACATCAGCTTACCTAACAGGCTATGGGCGGCGATGGATATAAACAGCACCACCAACCGAAAGCGAAGGCTCAAGCGGTGGGGTGAGACATCTGGCCCTGCCAGGATAGCCCAGCAGAATAGATACCCCGCCAGCAAAAAATGCACGTGCAGCCAATAGTGCAGCAACGGACTATGTAACGAGGCGGCATAAAGCGGCGTTAAATAGAGGGCGTACATACCGCCGATATTGAGGAACAGCGCGCTTACTGGATGCGTCACCACCTGCAATGGCCTGCTATGCAATACGTCAACAAGCCTGCGCCCTCCCGCTTGCGGCAGGCTGCGCAGCAATAACGACACAGGCGCCGCCAACACCCACGCCAGAGGGGCCACCATGCCAATCAACAAGTGTGCTGCCATATGGCCACGCAAGTCGTGGTGAGCCCAGTCCATCATCGGAGGCATCAGGGCAATCGCCAACAGCAGACTTCCTATGATGAAAAAGCCGCAACGCCAGCCGCTCCACCCCGCTGCCGTAGAACGCTGCGCATAGGCAGCTGCCAAGTACCCCCACGTCAACAGCACGACGACAATTAGCGGCGCCCACGCTAAAAGCCAGCCCACGTCTGCCGGGGCCGGCATGTTCATACGGGGTTCCTGCGCTTGGCGCGATGATAGAGCCACCCACCGATCAGCAATAGCACCACGGCGGCGGCGTTCCAGGTAAGGTCATAGAGCAGCGGGTCCACCCCGTAGCGGATTTGGTGAATGCGCAAAATCTTATGGCTAACAATGCCATCAAACAGCTGAAAGCCCCCCATGCCTAAAAAGAACCCGGACCAGGCCCACGCCTTGGCCAGGCGCTTTCGTTGGGAGAGATCGATTAATAAAATGACACCTATCACAATGGCCAGCAGCTCGGCTGCATGTAATAAGCCATCCGAGACGATGCCTATCATGGGGGTCGAGCGGTCGAAAAAATGATGCCACTGAAGCAACTGGTGAAAGACGATTTCGTCAACACCCGCCATAATGCCCGCACCTGCTAGCGCGGCGGCCCATAGCGAACGGCGAGCATCTGATTGTGAAAAGAAGTTGGAAACATTCATTGCCGCATCCCTGCTGTTGAATATTCTTCTTCAGACTAGGTAAGCGATATGCCAAACGCAAAAAATGCCGCCTGAGAAATTGGTTGGTGCCATGTTGGAGGACAATGGCTAGTGGCTTCCTGGGTGCGTTTCGTTATTGATCCTCAACAAGCGCTGCACGGAAGGCCAACAATCGTTCAGCCGCCCGTGCGCCAAGCAAGCCCATGCACGTTCACCAATTCCACTCGCTGCACGCCACTGCATTGTGGGCGTGCAGGCTTTCAGCATGCACCACCTTGAGCTGAAACCCGGTGACCCCCGGTGATTGCCGCAGGGCCTTATCTACACGCCTTGCCGCGTCTTCGCAGAACATCAGGTTTTGCCCGTTGGCGAGGGCAAACGCCTGCTCGTCAATGCGCTTCACGGCGGTTTGCAGTGCAGTACCTAGCGCCTTTTCGATATGGTCGATCAACCCCTCAATGGGCAGCTCATCGTTATCCGCCTCAGCTAGGCGCAAACGGCATTCGACGCTGCTGCGCTGGCTGTGGGGCGTGGCTAATATACCCTCTTCACTCCCCAGCCATGCCGATACCGCCGACTGGGTTAACGGTATTTCCGAAAAGTCCTCCTCAAAGGCTTGTTGAACCAATTGCCGCGCCAACGCCGCTGAGCAGGGGCAGGTAGACGAATACCCCACTGTCAGCCCCAGCTCGGCTTGAAAACCCTCAGGGGTTAGCTGGCAGCGCAGTGTAAAAGGGTAGCTTTTCCACCCAGCCAATGGGCTGATCAGCGCTTCACGCTTGAGTAGCAGCTCACCCTCGACGCTAAGATAGGCGTGCTGGGAGAGCCCTTCTTGACTCGCGATAAAGGTTTTCAACACCTCTTTTATCACCGGGAGGGTCAGCGGCGCTTCCTCTAAAGGCTGCAACGCCAAGTAGAGACGCGACATATGAATACCCCGCGCCTCGGGATCCTCAAGGCTAACCCCTGCCGCAATTTTGGCGTTTACACCGCTCACCCCTAGCCGGATAGGTAGCGCAATGCCCTCCATCCCTACCCACGTCAGTGTGCTCGTTAAGCGGGTGGTTTGGCTTGCGACATCGGGTAAGGTTAAAACGGTCATTGGGCTACCTCTTGGGAGGAGTGGAAAAAGTTGTAGAGCTCGGCCACGCTTTCGGGCGCAACGTTTTGGGTAATAAACACAAAGCGTGATACCCGGTCGCTCACACTGTTGGCTGGCAGGGGCGCAGGCGGATGAAAAATATGCTGCACGCCATGTAGCGCTAGCGGTGTATCCCGATCAGTGAGGTGCACAATAGCTTTAATGCGCAGCATTTTGTCGCCCATTAACGACATCAAAATGTCTAGCCACCCCTCCAGGGCCGCAGGCTCAATAAGCTCGCTCACACTAAAACAGAAGGCATTAATGTTAGCGCCGTGATGGGAAAGCACATCGGGCTTATGTGGGCTCAATGGCGAATTCTTCAGCGGAGCAGAAAAAGCGGCTGGACGAGTATCGGCCTGATGCAAGGCGTAGCTATCGGCTTTGAGCCATCGATCCACCTGGAACCCCTTGGTGTCGCCACCATGCACCCCCGCCCCCACCAGCAAATCTGCCGAGAGTTCGCCGTTGATCACCTGCCATTGCTCCGCTGCGGGGTTCAACTTAGCCAGCTGATTTGCTAACTGGGAAACGCCGTCTTCGCTCGCCAGGTCGGTTTTGGTGATTAATAACTTATCGGCTACCGCGATTTGCTGTTGCGACTCCTGGTGGGCGTTAAGCGTTGCCATACCATTGGCCGCATCCACGCAGCACACCACGCTATCCAGCTTAAAGCGGTGCGCCAGCCAGTGATCCGTCATCAACAGTTGCAGCAAAGACGTAGGCTCCGCCAGCCCTGTGGTCTCAATCACCACCCGAGCAGGCAAGGGTTTATCTTGTGCTTCCAGGTCTTCAAGCGCTTGTTGCAGGGTTCGGCTCAAATCCCCACGTAGCGTGCAGCATAAGCAGCCGCTACTCATTTCGATCACCGCCTGCTCATCGCTTTGGGTGATCAGTTGATGATCCAACCCGATGGCACCAAACTCATTGATCACCACCAGGGTGTTGTGCATGGAGGTTTGGTGAACCCAGCGATTGAGCAGTGTGGTTTTGCCGCTGCCTAAGAAGCCGGTCAGTAGGTTGACCGGTATTAATGACGGTTCCTGCATAACACCCTACTCCCAGCGTGCTTTGCGATAATGGTGTTCCTGTTGTTCCTGGCGCTCTTTCGCCTCAATACAGAGCTTCGCAGTGGGCCTAAACATTAGCCGGGCTAGGCCAATAGGCTCGCCGGTCTCTTCGCAGTAGCCATAGTCGCCGTTCTCAATGCGCTTTAAGGCTGACTCAATGTTGTTGAGCAAGCGGCTCTCGCGATCCGCTTGCCTCAAGGCCAGGCGCAGTTCCTCCTCAAAAGAAGCTTGATCCGATTCGTCGCTATCGCGCTCGTGGGAGGCGATAACGTCCTTCATCTCCTTTAAGTGCGCCTCTATTTCGGCACGCTCGTCGAGCAGCCGCTGGCGGAAAAATGCCAACTGCTCGGCGTTCATATAGTCACTGGCAGGCATCGCCAGTAGCTTCTCTGCCCACGTTTTATCAGCAGCAACACGCTGTTCTTTGGCTTTTATGCCTTGGTCGTGCATAGATTAATCTCGCCCTGAAGTAAACGTTATAACGTAAAATAAAAATTAGCGATGTCGCCTGTCATGCTAAACAGCGGTCAACCGTTCAAGCAGGCGCTGCTGGGCAGCACGATTTTCAGGGGCATCCGGCATTTGAACTTTGTCTAACAGAAACGTTACCGCTTGCTGAATGGGGAGTACGCCCATGTCTTCACCCTCACGAGTACGTAGAGCAATACTGCCCGCGTCACGCTCCTTGGCGCCCGCCACCAGTAAAAAGGGGATGCGCTGCAGGGTTTGCTCACGGATTTTGTAACCGATCTTCTCGTTGCGCACATCCACCTCGGTGCGCACGCCTGCCCCGTTGAGGAGCTGCGCCACCTCCTGGGCATAGGCAGTATGTTCGTCGGTGATCGACAGCACCACCGCCTGCACCGGCGCCAGCCAGGCCGGGAGCTTACCCGCATAGTGCTCAATAAGAATGCCAATAAAGCGCTCAAGTGAGCCAAACAGCGCCCGGTGCAGCATCACGGGGCGCTTGCGCTTGCCATCTTCATCCACATACTCAAGGCCAAAACGCTCGGGCAGGTTCATATCCACCTGAAGCGTTCCGCACTGCCAGTCGCGGCCAATGGCGTCGCGTAGCACAAACTCCAGTTTAGGGCCGTAGAAAGCCCCTTCACCGGGGTTGAGCTCATAGGCCAGGCCCATACCCGTCAATGACTGCTCCAGCGCGCCTTCCAGCAAATCCCAGCTGGCATCGTCGCCCATGCGGTTTTCCGGCCGGGTAGAGAGCTTGATGCGCACATCCTCAAAGCCGAACTGGCGGTAGATATCCAGCACCAGGGCCACCACATCCCGGCACTCGGCATCCATCTGGCCGGGGGTGCAGTAGATATGGGCGTCGTCCTGGGTAAAGTGGCGCACCCGGAGCAACCCATGGAGCGCGCCGGAGGGCTCGTAGCGGTGCACCTTGCCAAACTCGCCCATGCGAATGGGCAGGTCGCGGTAGCTCTTTAAACCGTGGCGGTAGAGCAGCACGCTGCCGGGGCAGTTCATCGGTTTGAGCGCCAGCGAGCGGCCATCCTCGGTCTCGGTGGTGAACATATGCTCGCGATAGTTGTGCCAGTGGCCGGAGATTTCCCACAGGCTACGATCCATCACATCGGGGGAGTTAACCTCCACATAGCCCGCCGCTTGCTGGCGACAGCGCATATAGGCGATCAACTCCTGGAACACGGCCCAGCCCCGTGGGTGCCAGAACACCGCGCCTGGCGCATCTTCCTGAAAGTGAAACAGATCCAGGCCGCGACCCAAACGTCGGTGGTCACGCTTTTCCGCCTCTTCAAGGTGCTGCAGATAGGCCTTGAGCTGCTTTTTATCCGCCCAGGCGGTGCCGTAGATGCGCTGTAGCTGCTCGTTGTTGGCATCGCCCCGCCAGTAGGCACCGGCCAGCTTGGTCAGTTTGAACGCCTTGAGAAAGCGGGTATTGGGCACGTGGGGGCCACGGCACATATCCACATACTCTTGGTGGATATACAGCCCTACGCTAGTGACCTCCTCGGGCATCTCTTCGATTAGGCGCTGCTTGTAGGTCTCACCGCGCGCCTTAAATAGCTCGGCCGCCTCATCCCGCGGGGTCATGCGCTTTACCACCTCATACTCCTGGGCGATCAGCTCATGCATGCGCGCTTCGATGGCGGCGAGGTCGCTGGGGGTAAAGGGGCGCTCAAAGGCGATATCGTAGTAGAAACCATCGTCAATCACCGGGCCAATCACCATCATGGCGCTGGGGTACAGCTGCTTGACGGCATGACCGACCAGGTGAGCGCAGGAGTGGCGGATAATCGCTAGCCCTTCGTCATCTTTGGGGGTAATGATCTGCAGCTGGGCATCGTGATCAATCACCTCGCAGGCATCGACCAGGCGACCATCGAGCCTGCCGGCCAGCGTCTGTTTCGAAAGCCCCGGGCCAATGGCGTGCGCCACCTGGGCGACGCTAACCGGGTGGTCAAAGTGGCGTTTGGCGCCATCCGGCAGCGTAACAGTGACTGCCTGTTCTAATGTGGGCATGTCTGAGGTGGACAAGGTCATCGCGTAAAACTCGTTATCAAGAGGGGGAATCAATGGCGCTGCTTGCTTGAGCCCGGCGACGCCTGAGCGCCAGCAGGATGCGACGCAGCAGCGTTAAGTGGGGGAACTCCACTAACATGCCTATCACCAGAGCGGCATAGATGAGCGGCTGGCCGGGCAGTACCGTCATGGTCACCGCCAGCATCAGCGGCGCATTGCGGGCGGCGATGGTCATGGTGAGGAGCGCGTGCTCGGGGTACGCCAGGCGGCAGCCGCGGCTGATCACTTCGCTAAGCACAAACGTCAGCACAAAAAACACAAACACCGACAGCAACAGCCAGGCAAACACATAGCGGTGCGCCAGGATCGCCGCGATATTACCGGCGAATATCTGCAGCACCAGCAAGGCAATCACCCAGGGGGTAGCGCGGTCTGCAAAGGTTAGGCACTGCTCAAAACGCTGCTCGCCAAGCATAAAACGCAACGTGTGGTGCAGCGTTAGGGCGGCAATCGCGGGCAGCAAAAACCAGTGCAGCAGGGTGGTGCCGATTAGCTGGGGATCAACCGTTCCCGTATGCGGCGTAAACCACTGCAAATAGACCGGGTAAAGCAGCAGCTGTAGCGCCATATTAATCGGTATCAGCGCCATGCCGAGGGCGACATTGCCACCGGAAAGGCGGGTAAAGCCTAGAAACCAGTCGGTGCAGGGCGACATAAAGTAGATCACTAGCCCCACCATCAGCAGTGGGTGCGCGGACATAAACAGCGACGCCACCCCATAGCCAATCAAAGGCACGACAATGAAGTTAGCCGTGATGGCGATAACCATAAAGCGCAGATTACTCGCCTGCCGGGCCAGCACGTCTAAACGCACGCTGAAGAACAGCAGACCAATCATGGTAAGCAGCGTGGCATCGACGTTATCGCCCAACCACTGCCCACGGGTGGGGGCGAAGTGGCCGAGTAGCGCGCCGATAATAATAGCGATCACCAGCAGGCTGGAGGTCAGCGTGGCAGCGGGTAAGCGGTCGCGGGAGGACAGGGTTAACATTGGCAATCCTCGCAGCACTCTTGATTACCGAACGCGCCCCATACCTGGTTATCCTCTTCCAGCACCCAGGCGTCAATGTCCAAGCGCTCGGCCAAACAGGTGGCGATCATGCTGAAACGCTGGCGAAACTTGTAGATAAAGCAGTAGATTTGTGGGTCGTGGCGCACCTGGGGGCCGACTAAAAACAGCCCTGGCGTTAAGGTGGATTCGTCCAGCTCGGTGAGCATGACCTGCCCCTTCGCATCCCACTCCCACAGCGCATCGATCTGGGTGGCGCCACCGCCGCTGAGAAAGCCGGTGCCCAGAATGGGGGGCTGCTCGCAGGCCCACTGGCGGCCATCAGCGGCGTGGACACTAAAACCGCTGTCCGCATTGGCCATGACCTCGACAATATCCGCACCGAAGACGATCTCCAGCCGCCCAGTGTTGACCGCCTCATCCAGGCGACTGCGTGTGTAGGGTGACAGCGACAGGCTGGGATCGTGGGGGCTGCTGGGATCCCAGGAGGATTTGCGCACCAGCAGACGCACCGAGCGCCCTAGCTGCACCAGGTTGACTGCCGCATCGACGCCACTTTCGTAGCCGCCGATCACCGTATAGCGGGGGGCGGTAAAGTCTGCCCAGTTTTCCACCTCGGCATAGTGGGGGCACCAACTAGCCCCGGGGAACGGCGCCAGCTCGGGAAACTGATACTCCCCGGTGGCCCATACCAGAAAGCGGGTGTGCAGCTCGCCCTGTTCGCCGCTGACGATAAAGCCGCCGTCGGCCGCTGGCGCTACCTGCTGCACTTGCCAGCCTTCGAGGATAGGTAACGCGTGCTGCTGGGCAATAAAGCTTAAGTAGTCGGCGTACTGGGCGCCGCTGGGGTGCTCCACACCGCAATATAGGGCGGGCGAACTCCAGGCATCCACGGCGTTGAGATCGGCCAGGCCGAAGGGGTTGCTGTAGAAAGAGGGGGTGATCAAGCGCGTTTGTGCGGGCCAGCGGCGCAGCGACTCACCGATACGCCCGCCTTCCAGCAGGGTGTAGTCGAGATCGGGCAGTTTTGCCAGCAGGGTGGCCAAGCCTACCCCGGCCGGGCCAGCCCCAACGATAATCACATCATAGTGTTGCATTACGCGCCTCCTTGCTCATACCACCACCTCGTCGGCGAACTGCCACTGGGTGCCCTGTGGGGTGTCGTGGATCACAACGCCGGCCGCTTCCAGGGTCTGGCGCAAGGCATCTGCCTGGGCAAAATCGCGCTGCAGGCGGGCCTGGTGGCGTTCTGCCACCAGCGCCTCCACCCGGCTGGCGGGCAGCCTTGGTGGCGAGGCCTGATCCGGTAATTCCCGCAGGGCGTTTAAGGCGCTTGCTGCCGGTTGCTGTAACAAGCCGACCAGGCCAGCAGAGGCACGCAGCCGTTGGGCGGCTAACCGGGCATCTTCTTCATTGGCGGCATCGCCAATGGCGCTTGATAGCTCGTGCAGACGGCTGATAACACGGGGCACATTGAGGTCATCCCGCAGCGCTTCCAGCACCTCGGCATCCGGCGCTACGCTCTTCCACTCATTCTGCTCCCCTTCAGCCTGCTCATCCCCAGTGGCCGCGGCTAGGCGGCGGTACCAGCGCGCCAGGGTTTGCCGTGCCTGGGCCAACCGCCGGGCATTCCAATCCAGCGGGTGGTGATAGTGGGTCGCCAGAAGCGCAAAGCGGATCGCTTCGCCGGGCGCCTGACTGAGCAGATCACGCACCAACAGTACGTTGCCGAGGGACTTGGACATCTTCTGCCCTTCAACGGTGATAAAGCTGTTGTGCACCCAGGTATGGCAGTAAAGGGCGCCATGGGCGCAGGTGCCCTGGGCAATTTCGTTCTCGTGGTGAGGAAAGATCAGATCCTGACCGCCGCCGTGAATATCGAGGGTATGCCCCAAGTGCTGACCGATCATTGCCGTGCACTCCACGTGCCAGCCGGGGCGTCCGCGACCCCAGGGGCTCTGCCAGCTAGGCATTTCGGGCGTTGAAGGTTTCCACAGCACGAAGTCCAGGGGGTTACGCTTGTAAGGGGCGACTTCGACCCGGGCGCCGGCCAGCATATCCTCCGGGCGGCGACCCGACAGCGCCCCATACGCAGGATAAGAAGCCACATCAAACAGCACATGTCCCTGGGCCACATAAGCATGGCCGCGGGTGATTAGCGTTTCGATAAGATCAACAATATCGGGGATATGCGCGGTCACCCGGGGCTCTATATCCGGCGGCAGTACGTCCAGCGCCTGCATATCCTGATGGTAGGCCTCAATATAGCGTTCGGTGATCACCCCAATCGGCACGCCGGCTTCTGCCGCGGCGGCATTAATCTTGTCATCCACATCGGTAAAATTGCGCGCGTAGACCACCTCTGGGTAGTCGTGGCGCATCAGGCGCGCAAGGACGTCAAACACCACCGCTGGGCGGGCATTGCCGATATGCGCGAAGTTGTAAACCGTAGGGCCGCAGACATACAGGGTCACCCGGTCGGGGCGTTCGGTGCGAAGCGGATCTTTAGCGCGCGTCAGCGTGTTATAGAGGCGAATTGGCGCCGTCATGTCGTCTCCACGGTGGGAATAAGCTAGCCAAGCTATTCATAAAAACCATTTAACCTTTATTGTTACATTATAACATAACTCTTAGCTAGCCCTATGAAACACACAGGCGACAACTACCCTGACACCGGGGGACAACCCTAATCAGGCAATGCCTAAGCAGGATCAATACTCATCAGCAGCCGTTTGCTACCGTTTTCCAACGCCGGGCTTCTATGCACCAGGCCTCGCTCTTCGCAGCCAACCCAACCACTTCCTTTGATTAATGCGATATCACCCGGTGAAAGGCGTTGAATGGCGGCGGTGTCGGTTGCGATATCGGGCCGGTCAGGGTGCGGCGCGCCCAGGCCTTCACGGTTAATGGCGTACTCTGGCAGCCATTCACTGCCCGGGCCGAAATAGGTAGTTACCATGCGCACGGGGAGGTTATCGCAGTGAAAGCGCGGGCACATGGCACTATTAAGCAGGCGCAAGCGAATACCGACGGTTTGGGTATCGAACAGAAAGGCGACCGCTTCGGCAATCGTCGCCATATCCTCAACCAGCGGGGTTGCCGCCTCCGGGGCGGGCAGGTGGCGAAGCAGGTCAGCGGAGAAGGCTTCATCAGGATGGCCAAGCCAGCTATATTGCCAGGCGCGATCCGTTTGGCACTGAGCCTGGGCGCTGAAGGCGATATCGGCAGGCAGAGGACGCTGGAAGATCGCGATGTTAATGGCGTCTTCAAAGATGCGCGGCAACACGCTGATGTCATTATCACCGGCGGCATGGTCTGGCAGCGTCCACTGAGTGGCGGGCAGTAGGGAAGACATAAATGACTCCTGAAACGTTCTTAAGAAAATAACTGGTATTAGCTTGTGAAGCGGCGAGCGTAAGAATCGCCAGCGCTAAGGGGAGCAAATCGGATAGTTAACATTCACTCTCAAAAAATAGCTATGATATAACATATCATTTAGGTGCGTGACAATTTCGATTCACGGTTACGTTTATTAACTGCCTCTTTCGGTGATTTTCAACCCAGCTCGTTCAGACGAGCTACAACGTTGATGTAATCAAGCACTACTCCCGTCCTGATGTATTCGAGCTAACCGTCGATGACCGGCCAAAGCAGGGTGTCACCTTTAACCACTCGGCAGACGTTACGTACGTCAGCAAAGCCCCCTCGCCAGCCTCGATTCACACTAGCCATTGGGTTACTATCAGAGTGTTAATGTATTGTTATGCAGCAGCACTCACCCACACCTCAGCTGTCAGCGGCACCGTTGGTAACCTTATGAGTCAATCACTACTCCCCCTCAATCCGCTAAGAGCGTTTGAGGTAGCCGCCCGTCTTCGCAGCCTAACTCGTGCGGCAGATGAACTGCATGTATCCCAGGTAGCGGTTAGTCGCCAAGTCAAGGTGCTGGAAGATTATCTTGGCGTAGCATTGTTCACCCGACTGCATCGTGGGATTGAGCTTACCCAGGAGGGCGCGGAGCTTTACGCGGGTGTTAAAAATGCCTTCCGCGAACTTGAAAACGCGTCTCGCAAAGTGTCACGTAAAAATCAGCGCGATGTGCTTTCTATCCAGTCCTACACAACTTTTTCGCAACGCTGGCTAATCCCCAGACTGGCTGATTTTCACGCTAAAAACCCGCTACTTGAGGTCAAGCTTTCTTCTTCTTTAAAGCCCGTTGATTTTCAGACCCAAGGCGTTGATGCTGCGATCCGCTCCGGGCATGGAGACTGGCCAGGGCTTCATGCTGAGAAACTGGTGGACATAGAGCTGATCCCGATTGTGTCAGCGGCTTTATGGAAAAGCGAAGACCTTGCTAAAGACGAGGTTGCCAAGGTACGCCTGTTGCACTCCATGGCTCGCCCAGATGACTGGAAGACATGGCTGGCGAAAAGCGGTTTAGATGGCATTGATCCAGACGCTGGCATGAAATTCGATAACTCGGCGTTAGCTTATGAAGCGGCGTCGATGAATATTGGCTGCGCCATCGCGATTAAAGTGTTTGTCGAACGCCAGCTACAGGAAGGAAATTTTGTCGCCTTGTCAGACACGGTTTGCCGTACAGGCGAAGCCTACTACCTGACATGGCCGAAAGATGCCCGCCCATCGGATGCACTGATTAAGTTTCTTGAGTGGATGAAGGCGCTGATCGGCCACCCCTTAGGCCAATCCGAATAACTGGGTATTATTGAATAGCGTGTTGTCTTCTCAGCCGTTGAAACAGCAGCCAATGCAACAGCAGCAGTACCCCGCAGGCAAAATACGCCAGCGTAAAGCCGCCAAGCTGGGTAATAATCCCCAATAATAGCGGCGCGACAAACTGCATGGCCCTGTTAGCCATCAAACGAACCGCCAAGGCATGGGCGCGCTGACGTTCCGGCACCGATTCTGCGATGACCACCATAGAGAGTGGCTGAGAAAGCCCTACCCCCAGCCCCACCAGAATTGAAAACAGACATAGCCAATAGACATTGCCCGTGACACCTACCAGCATTAAACCCAGCGCCATGAATAGCAGAGTGAGCGACATGGTGGCATATCGACCACGAAGCAGGCCGACAATCGTACTGGTAAACGGCCTGATGGCCATGGAAGCAAGTGCACGCAGGCTGACTAATAGCCCAATCGTGGTGCCTGAAAGCGCCAAACTTTCAAGATAAACAGGAAAGTAGCTGCCGTGGGCGCCCAATGCCAGCATCGCAGCAAGGGAAATAATCAGCGATAACTTTACGCCTAGAGAGGTTTTCAGTAGTTGCCATTGCTGCCCTACGCTGACCAGCAAGCCGTCACGAGGTTGCCTCCCTTTTGATGAACGCTGATTAGCCATCAACAACGACACCAGCGACATTAAAGAGAATAAAAAAGCGCCATAGAAGGCGGCACTGGGGCCACCTCGATAATCGATAATCCAGCCCGCCAATAGCGGCCCCAGCATCTGACCAATCGATAAATAGGTGGTGTACCAGCCAAAGTATTTTTCCAGTGCTGTACCCTGCCCTAGATAAGTGATCGCTGTTTGGGCTGAGATAATCATCATCAGCTGCGCCAAACCAATCACCATCTGCCCCGTGATCAACCCCCAAAAACCAGGCACCAAAACCAATAAACCGGTCCCGGTGATCATAGACACCGCGCCCATCTGAAGCGTACGGGGGCTACCTAATCTCGCAACAAGCGAGCCAAAGGGCAATGCCAGCAACAGCGGCAAGACATAGGGAGCACTAACGATCAAGCCCAGTATTAACGGCGTTGCACCTAGCTCAATGCCCGCCAGCGGCACCGCCACCAGCAACATGGTTTGTACCAGAAAGGCGGTGCCTAAGCTTAAACAAATACAGGTAAAGGCTTTTCTTACCCCTCTTTGATGCATATCTTCTTGTTGTTCGCCTTCTTCTTGCATGGCACGCCGACCTCCTTGTCAATCGCATCTACTTTCTAGGACATTTTATTAGTTAGCGCGCCGATACCCTTTTACTTTTTTGCGAAACATACCAAAGGCAGGGAGTAAAAAGGAGAGAACTGCAATGAGCAGTAGCGTCCCACTGAGAGGATTGGTAATAAAGGTGGTCACATCACCGTTGGATACCGAAAGCGCACGGCGCAAGTTCGTTTCCAACATTTCGCCCAATACCAGTGCCAGGATGATAGGCGCCAAAGGAATATTAGCTTTACGCAGCACATAGCCAACCACCCCAAACGTTAGCGTCACATAGACCGGGAACATTGAGCTCGTTGATGCATAAGCGCCGATTAAACTAATCGATGCCACAATAGCCGCAATCGCCGGACGGGGAATGTCCGCCACTTTCGCCCAAAACCGCGCACCTGCTAGACCAATAAAGACCATGATAGGCACACTGAACCAGAGCGAAACAAAAACAGTATAAGGAATTTCAGGATCCGTAGTGAAAAGCAATGGACCTGGTTGTACCCCATGGATCATCAAGGCGCCGATCATAATGGCCGTGGTAGCGGAGCCCGGAATCCCCAACGCTAGCAACGGCGACAAGGAACCTGAAACCGAAGCATTATTGGCTGTTTCAGAAGCCGCTATCCCCTCATAGCTGCCCTTGCCAAACAACTCAGGCTGCTTTGAAAAACGCTTAGCGACCGCATAGGAGATGAAAGAGCCAATTGAGGCCCCTGCACCAGGAATTACGCCAACAAAATAGCCGATTAATGAGCTACGTAAAAACAGATATTTCATCTTATAAAAGGTTTTAAAGGGCACCTCTAAAATTCCGCTCATGGGTTGGTTTTTGACTTTATGGCTTGCTCCCGCCTCAATCATGAAAAGCACTTCTGAAAGGGCAAACAAACCAAGTAGCACAGGCACTAGCGGCAGCCCTTCAAAAAAATCTGGATGGTAGCTAAAACGCGGAACGCCAGTTTGATCATCCAAACCGATAGTGGCCAATGCAAGACCAATACCCATCGCCAGGGCACCTTTTAGCAATGAACCTGAGGAAAAGCTCGACACCAGACTCAACCCCAACAGAGCGAGCGCAAAGTAGGCCGAAGGCCCAAAGTTCAACGCATACTCTGAGAGCGGCACGGCGGTTAAAAACAGCATTATGGTACTGACAAAAATGCCGATCCCCGATGAAATAATCGAGATGTTCAGCGCAATACCGGCTTTACCCTGCTTGGTAAGGGGGTAGCCATCCCAGGCTGTTGCCACCGCTGCAGCAGTGCCTGGAGAATTTAGCAATATGCCTGAAATAGCTCCGCCGTACTCAGCAGCGGCAAATAGCGCAACTAGCATGACGATAGAGACAATTGGATCCATATTGTAAGTAAAAGGGATCATCAAGGCGATTCCCAAACTTGGCCCCAATCCGGGAATAGCACCAATTAAATAGCCAATAAAAGCCCCCGCAACCAACCCTAAAAGCACCATTGGGTCTGCAAAAGCATTCAGCCCTATTAAAAGATTATCAAGCATTTTTCAACCTCAATCGAAATAGACGCCAAGCAAAAGTACAAAAACGGCATAAATACCAAGAGACAACAACGGTGGCAACGTGAGCAATAGTGAGTAACGTGTTTCCCCTCCGACTTTCATTATTAAAAAAGCGAGAAACATAATCGCCACAATCAGCCCAGTCCATTCAAGCAGGAACACGGAGGTGGTCATCACCATAACGGCCAGCATCACTTGAAAAGGTCGTCTTATCCCAATAGTAAGCTCACTTTCTTTTTTTGGCTTACTCAATATATTAATAATCATTAACAAAACGATAGAAACACCGATTAGTAATGAAACTAATAACGGAAAGCCGCTGGCCCCCACATAACCAGCGTCGCCGTAATTGGGTAGATTGTGGGCTTCTCTTACGTAGAAAGCAGTCGCAACTAATAGTAAAAGATAAACCGCCTGTTCTAGCCACTTTTTTCTTATGTTGAGTTCCTCATGCTTACCTTCGCTTAAAGGAGCATCTGGGATATCATTTCGCATTGGCAAACTCCAGTTTTTATAGTTAATAATTGGCGTAGTAAAAAGCGCCACCATACTTATTTTTATTAACACTGTATTACTCAGCACGGCATTGCTAAGTGCTGTGTCTCAATTAATCATGGCGCAGGGTGGCCAAAAGGAAAACTGACCATTTATCAGGCTTGGCCACCGCTAACATTAGGCTGAAATACCACTAAAGGATAATCGACATGACTAAAGAGCGATAAAATCAGTAGATATTTTTATCCGCCTCTTAACCGTTCAACAATTAGCGCAATTCCCTGCCCGACCCCTACACACATGGTACAGAGTGCATAGCGGCCCTCTATGTTTTCCAGTTGATTCAACGCCGTTGTTACCAACCTTGCTCCCGAGGCACCTAAGGGGTGGCCAAGCGCAATAGCGCCTCCGTTGGGGTTAACTCTAGGGTCGTCGTCTGCTATACCCAGACGGCGGCATACGGCCAACGCTTGAGCCGCAAATGCCTCATTCAGCTCAATGACATCCATTTTTTCCAGACTCAAGCCTGAAATCCGCAAGATTTTCTCCACGGCAGGCACGGGGCCCATTCCCATAACCTTGGGGGCAACCCCCGCCGTGGCCATGGCCACAACTCGCGCGCGAGGACTTAATCCAAAACGTTTTACTGCTTGTGGGTTAGCCAACAGCAAGGCGCAGGCACCATCGTTAATTCCTGAAGCGTTGCCAGCAGTTACAGTGCCGTCCTCTTTTACGACGCCACGCAGGTCGTTTAACACTTTCAAGGTTGTTTCAGGGCGCGGGTGCTCATCCGTTTCCACAATGATATCTGACTGACGCCGTTGCGAAACGGTCACAGGTATGATTTCTTTAGCAAAGAAACCCGCTTCCTGAGCAGCCTGCCAGCGCTGTTGACTGCGTAGCGCAAAGGCATCCTGATCACTGCGTGAAACCCCTTCTTCCTCGGCCACATTCTCAGCCGTCTGAGGTAAGGCATCGACGCCATGTGCGGCTTTCATCTTAGGGTTGATCAACCGCCAACCGATGGTCGTGTCCTCCAGTTTCTGAGCACGAGAAAAGGGCTTATCGGCTTTACCCATGACATACGGTGAACGGCTCATGCTTTCAACGCCACCCGCAATCATTAACTGCGCTTCTCCACAGCGCAAGGCTCGGGCAGCACTACCCACCGCATCCAGGCCAGAGCCGCATAGTCGGTTAAGCGTAACGCCCGGCACACTTGTCGGAAGTCCTGCTAACAGCGCCGACATACGCGCCACGTTGCGGTTATCTTCCCCCGCTTGGTTGGCACAGCCAAAAATCACTTCATCAATTTTGTCCCACTCCAGTTGTTCATGGCGGTCCATTAACGCTTGGATGGGTAAGGCTCCTAAATCATCGGCTCGAATGGAAGATAGTGCGCCGTTAAAACGCCCAAATGGGGTACGAACCGCATCGCAAATCAATGCATCGGTCATGATGCTCACTCCTCGAAATCCTGAACTTTCAAGCTCTGCGGGTTTGCACGCTGGTGGCCTTTACCACTGGTTTCAGCCAACTTGTCCAGCTCACTCTCCAGTTGGCTACCACTCATCTGGCGGGCAATAAAGAGAGGCCCGCCTCGCCAGCGTGGGAAGCCGTAGCCATTGACCAAGGCAATATCAATATCCACAGGCCGCCGGCACACGCCCTCTTCCAGTAAAAGCAGGGCCTCGTTGATCAAGGCAAGCACAGCGCGCTGCTGGATGTCCTGCTCACTAAAGGCTTGTGGCGTGATGGCGTGCTCTTCCCGGTAACGTTCGATTATCTGGGTGACTTCCGGGTCAGAAGTCGGCCGCTTTGAGTCGTCATAGCGGTAATAACCGCTGCCGGTTTTGCGCCCTAAACGACCCGCTTCGCAGATCCGATCTGGTATGCCCACATAGCGCCTAAGGTGGCGAGTGTCGGCGGTTTGCTGGCGCATTTTCCAGGCGACATCCAATCCGGACATATCCGCCACTTTAAAAGGCCCCATGGCGAAGCCATAAGCTTCAAGAGCGGCATCGACTTGCTCGGGGCTGGCTCCCTCTTCGAGCATGAACTCGCACTGGCGCCGATAGGCGGCGTAGAGCCGGTTGCCCACAAAGCCCCAGGAATTGGCGACCACGATCGCTTTTTTCTTAAGCCGCCGCGTAACGCTCACGGCGGTGCTCAAGGTCTGCTCGCTGGTGGCTTTACAGCGCACGATCTCCATTAACGGCATGCGCTCGGCAGGACTGAAAAAATGCAGCCCCAGTACCCGATCCGGGTGGGCAATACCCTCGGCAATCTGCTCGATATCCAGGTAGGAGGTATTGCTGGCCAGCAGCGTGCTTTCGCTAACCCACTGGGCCAAATCGGCAAACAGTGAGCGCTTGATGGCCAAGTCTTCCACAATGGCTTCAATGACCAGGTCAGTACCGGCCACCTCGGGTAAATCCTGAGTAGGCTTCAGGCGGGATAGCGCGTCATCACGCTGCGCCTGGGTTAACCGCTGACGTTTAACCCCTTCATCCAACGCCTGAGTAATCCGCGCCACCCCCGCTTTAAGCGCCTGCTCATTTAACTCCACCAGATCGACGCTATAGCCTGCATTAAGTGCACAAAGGGCAATCCCGCTGCCCATGGTACCTGCACCTACCACTGAAATGCGTGTGATGGGCGCGGCCTTAACCGGCTGGGTGGGCACAAAGGGTTTTTCGCGCTCGGCAAAAAACAGATAGCGCAGCGCTTGGGCCGACTCGCTGCCGCGCAGGGCCAAAAACTGGGCCCGCTCTTCGGCAATCGCGGCGCTAAAACTGAGCGTGGCCGCTTTCATTACCATCTCGGCGGCGACCGGTGCGGCAGGCAAACCACGGGCGCGCTTTAGCAGCTTATCAATATAGGCTTGCAGTGCTTGCGCATCCGCTGGAGGCACGTCGCGCGCTGCCAGCGGTTGTTTGCCGCCCTGATAGCGGTTGGCATAAGCCACTACCGCCTTTACTACCTCTGCTTCCTGCTCGTCCCCGCGGGCTTCCCCCTGGGCGGCCTGGAGCAGCTCATCGACCAACCCCAGGTGGTGAGCTTCAACCGCCGTAATAGGTTTACCGGAGACAATCATCTCCAGCGCCTTGGGCAGGCCCACCACCCGGGGCAGGCGCTGGGTGCCACCTGCACCAGGGATCACGCCTACCGTAACTTCAGGCAGGCCTAGCAGCGCGGTGGGGGTGGCGATGCGGCTATCGCAGGCCAATGCCAGCTCCAAGCCGCCCCCCAGGGTATGGCCGCTAATCACCGCAATCACCGGTAGTGGAAAAGCGCTAAGCGCGCCGGTGACCTGGGGCAGCGTTGGTTCCGTGGGCTCGTGCGCCAACTCGCGCAGGTCGGCCCCCGCCATTAGGTTCGGGCCTTTGCCCATCAGCACCACGGCGCGACTCTGCTGCGTATCAATCTTCTCCAAAGCAGCCAAAATGCCCCGGCGCACCGCGTCGTTGCTGCTATTCACCGGCGGGTTATCCAGGGTGATAATAGCAATTTGCCCTTCCTGGCTAAGGTGCACCCGGCCCGTGGTGGGTGAAATGATGGATGAATCAGCCATGGGCGCCACCTCCTTCCACGCCACCCTCAATTACCAGTACCGCATCAGCGGCCACAACACCTTGGCCTTCCGGCATCACAAACAGCGGATTAATTTCAGCAGTGGTCAGACGGTCACCTAACCCAGCGGCCAAGGCTGAGAAGGCGACAATCGCTTGGGCAAGCGCTTCGGTATCACGCCGTGGCGCACCGCGATAGCCATCGAGTAGTGGCCAAGTCGTTAGCTGCTGCATCATTTCCCGCGCCTGCTCCAGGGTTAGGCCGCCCTGCTCTGGCGCTTGTTCAGGTAAGAGGCGAATCGTCGTATCCTTAAACAGCTCCGCCGTGACCCCACCTGCACCCAGCAGAATCGCCGTCCCTAACGCATCACGGTTAGCGCCGAGGATCAGCTCATGCCCACCTGTCACCATGGCTTCCACCAGGAAGGTATCAGGGCGGCGTGCAACCTGGGCTTCAACGTCGCTCACCATCTGATCAAACCGCTGACCAATCGTCTCGGCATTTAAATGCAGTGCAACGCCACCAATATCGCTTTTGTGCATCAGGCTGGCATCCATCACCTTGAGCACCACGGGGGCGTCCAGCTCTTTGGCCGCGCGTTCCGCCTCTTCGCGGCTGTGCACCACCCGGCTGGGCGGTACGTTAATGCCTGCCTGGGCGAACAGTTGTTTCGCCGTGGCCTCGTCAATTGAGCCCTTAGGCAAGGCAGTTAAATTGGGTAGCGCTACCTGGGGCGACTCACCGCCGCCAAGCAAAGGCCTGCCGATAAAGTGCAGTGCTTCCAGCACCGCGCTGCAGCTCTCCGGTGAGCTAAAGCCGGGGATCGAGGCACGATTCAAGCGCTGCAGCGTACCTGGGGCGTAAGGGCTAACGTAGGCCAGGAGCGGCTTATTGTTGGTCGCCAGGCTGTCACTGATGGCCCCCACGACAAGGTCGGGCATCGCCAACCCGGAGGAACCAATAATCACGATCAAGGCGTCGTAGCTATCGCTTTCCAGCAGTATACGAATAGCTTGGCGCAGCAAGTCAGGCTGCAGCCCCGCCAGCGTCACATCAATGGGGTTACGGTCTAGCGCGGTCGGCGTATCGCCTTGCAAGGCGCGCAGTTTTTCTGCCGTAGCATGATCAGGCGCGGGCGTATCAAAGCCGTTGACGCCGAGGCTATCGGCAATCAGCGTACCGGCGCCCCCGGTTGAGGTCAGCACCGCAACCCGACGCCCGGCCAGTTGGCGGCCAGCAACGAGTACCGCAGGCACGTCCAAGAACTCGTCAAAGGTATTAACCCGGATAACCCCCAACTCACTGAAGAAGGCATCGTAAACCCGGTCTTCCCCCGCCAGGGCACCGGTGTGAGAGCTTGCTGCGCTGGCCCCGGCTTCGGAACGGCCAATTTTGAAGACCACCAGCGGCTTGCCCGCCGCCCGCGCGCGCAGGGCAACCTCACGGAAACGCGCCGGGTGACGAACGCTCTCCAGATAGAGCGCAATCACCTTGGTGTTCGGATCATCAACCAAGTAGTCAACAAAATCGCTGACTTCCAAATCCACCTCATTACTGGTGGCAATCAGCGACGATAAACCAATGCCACGCCCAGCGGCCCGCGACAGAAGCGCGCCCAGAATGCCGCCACTTTGGGAAACCACCGCGACACTGCCCTTGGGCAGTTCGCTAACTTCCAGCGCACCGCTGGCGGAGAGCGGAATGCCTGCCGATAAATTAACCAACCCGATGGTATTAGGGCCGAGGAGTCGCATGGAGCCTGCGGCCTCTTTTAACTCATCCTGCAGCGCCAAGCCTTCCTCGCCAGCCTCGGCATAGCCGCTGGCCAATACCACCGCCGCTTGGCAGCCCATCTTGGCCAGGGAGCGCACGGCGTCGATACTGCGCTTGGCATTCAGCAGCACAAGACCAACATCGGGCGCTTCGGGCAGTGCTTCGACACTGGGGTAACAGGTCAGCCCCTGAATCTCGGTGGCTTTCGGGTTAACCGGGTAAATCGGGCCTTTAAAACCGTGCTTAAGCAAATAAGAGACTGGCAACCCGGAGGTTTTTTTGGGGTCTGCGGAGGCACCGATAACCGCGATACTCTTAGGATTTAGGAGGGCGTGGATCTGGCTCATTGTGGAGCCTCCTTCATACGATCAAGGAATGCCTGCACCGAGGCACGGTGCTCTTCGGAGGTGTAGCAGATGCCCTGCGCTTTACTGCCTTCGGCGAACACTTGGCTTTCAGACATTTCGTAGCTTTTATTAATAATCGATTTGGTCAACGCCACCGCCGTGCGTGACCCGCTGCTCATCTCTTCCGCCATGGTGTGGGCGGTGCTAAGCAATTCATCAGCACTACAGCGCTGATCAGCAATCCCGAGCTGCAGCGCCTCATCGGCATTGACCCGCCGACCGCTAAAGATCAGCGCTTTGGCGCGTGCTAGCCCTACCCGGCGTGGCAAGAAGTACATGCCACCGCCGTCTGGAATCAGCCCGCGGGCAATATAAGCCCAGGTAAAGTGGGCATAGTCAGAGGCAATCACGAAATCGCAGGAGAGCGCTAAATCTGCGCCCAAGCCTGCGGCGGCGCCGTTCACAGCCGCCACCGTCGGAATGGGTAAATTCAGCAGCAGGCTCGCTGCGTAGTGAACGCCCTGCTGGCGCTCCCAGCCGTTAAAGCCAACGGTGGCGGGGTCGGCTTCCATGCGCGTTTTCATACCCGCGATATCACCGCCCGCGCAAAACCCTTTGCCACTTCCGGTTAGTACAACGGCGCGTACCGAGCGGTCAGTACGAAGATCAAGTAAATGGGCCACTAACTCAGCGCGCATAGCATCGCTCATAGCGTTGCGCTTGTCGGGGCGATTTAGCGTTAGCAGAGCAATGCCGTTTTGAATAGAACAGGACACTAACGAATCTTGAGTCATAAAAACATCCTATAATAAGTTGTTATTCACGAAATTAAAAAAACACAGATAACAATCTTGTCAATAAACCCCCACTTCCACAATTAATTAAAAATAAGGGGATGCCTATTAAATTGTTATGAAAAAAAGAAGGATAGTAAAAAAGGAGAGGCAAATAATTTATCGTTCAAGGCATTAATAGGCGACGAAAAAATTCGCCGCCTATCTTTTTAAATAGCCAAAATTTTATTAGTCTTTATCTAGCTCTTTCTGAGCTGTTTCACTAATTTGACTGGCAAACTCGGTGAACTCTTCTGGCCCCATCGACGAGTCGGTAACCCCAGCGCTACGCGCATAGTCTTGGTAATGCTCGGTCTGCATGGCTTCGTGAAACGCATCAGCAATTTGCTGTTGTGTTTCCATAGGGATACCAGCTGGGCCAAATACCCCCCTCACCTGCACCCAGCTTGAGTCGACGTTGTAGCCCTGCTCTTCAAAAGTAGCAACATCGGGGAGGCCATCTAAACGATCCTCCCCATGCACCCCAAGCCCCTTTAAGCGATCCGCTTCAAAGTAGGACTGAGCTCCGCTTAAGTTGGACATACCCACATCAACATGTCCGCCCAGCACAGCCGAAACAATATCAGGCGTTGAATTGAAAGGAACCCACTCAAACTCTACATCGGCAACATTTTCGAGCATGCTAAGTCCAATATGCTGAGTGGAGCCTTGCGACCCAAATCCACCGACGGTAACTTTTTCATCGCTTTGCTCGGCTGCTTCAATTAATGCATCTAGATCGTCTATTGGTGAGTCGGTACGCGTCCAGATTAAGTTGGGATCAGACTGTGCAGTCGCTATCCACTCAAAGTCGTCAATGGAAAACACGCCTTCCAAGTTCGTTAGCATGCCGGTGAAGTGTGAAAGCGTATTTATACCCAGCGTTAAGCCATCAGGCTCAGCAGCGCGTACCCGCGTCATTTGACTGGCACCTCCACCGCCGGGCGAATTAATCACTGTAATCGACTGGCCAGTCTGGGACTCTAATGACTCTGCAAGTGTTCGCATAAAGACATCGGCAGAACCACCTGCTTTGGTGTGCATAATCACCCGAACGTCATCCTGAGGCCACTCACCGTCATTAGCAGTTGCCAAGGTGCTTGCTGACATAAATGACGTAGCGGCAATGCTCGATAGAACAAGGGATGCAAACTTCTTTTTATCTTTAAACATTTTCTACCTCATTATTGAATACTTTTGTAATGGTAGTGATCACTATCACTTAATGAATGCTGGCACAGCCTAAAGTTATCGACCACCAACGATACATTGGGGGTTGATTAACTTATTGTTGGAGTCTCGAAACCATGCAACTCAAACGCCCCTGGCAGTAAGTTAGTTGACATCACGGTGTATTGAAGCGCTTGCCGTGAGGAAGCTGATAGCAAGTTACTTACTAGCTCCTGATATTTTTCGAGCAGTTCAGCGTCGGTCATGGGATCCTCAGGATCCCCTTTTCGTGTTTCTTGCCAATGTTGGTAGCTATTGCCATCGACGGTGGTGACGATAATATTGGCCATCCGCTGGCGGGGGTATCGGGCCGCAATATCGGCGCGTTCTGCGACACTCACCTTGGGCATTAACGCGCGGATACGAGCATCTTCCAGCGCCGGCGGCTCGAAGGCTTGCAGCCTAACCTTGCCCAGCACCAAGTAAGCGGCGATACAGTACTGAATACTGAAGCGCGCCTCTTGAGCTGATGAAGGGGTAGGACGATTGCACATCGAGTAGGTCGCGCCGTAGCCTTCGATATGGATGGATTCAATGCTCTCCGCTATAATGGGCGCGGAGGCTTGCAGTGCTTTCAAGCCATCCAGCGCGGGAAAAATATGGCCGCAACAGCCATGGTTTTTCACCGTCATGCGGGTAATCGGTGTCCAGTCATCAAGCCCCTCTAGCGCTGCGTCCCAATTGCCATTTGAGTCGCTAGTGGCAGCCGCAAATCCATTGCTGGCATGTAGACTGTCAAGCGATGCGGTTACCCCTTTTGCCGCGGCCATTCCGGCCATCAACCCTGCATCAGCGGCGTGGCCGGCATGCAGTGCTTTGGCCATGCCCTCGCCCTGCAAGTTCTGCTGATGCCCGCCGGCAAAGCTACTGGCCAGCGCTATGGCGTGTGCGATTTGCTTTGAAGTGGCGCCGAGCAGCATCGCAGTTGAGACCGCCGACCCAATGGTGCCCACCGTGGCGGAGGTGTGCCAGAAGCGATAGTGGCTTGGCTGTATGGCGAGAGCAATGCGGCAGCCCACTTCATATCCGCCAATAATGGCCCGATGAAGCTGCTCACGGGTAGCCTGGGTATCTTGCGCAACGGCCAATGCAGCCGCAATCGTTGAACTACCTGGGTGGTAGCCGCCATCCTTGAAGATGTCGTCAAACTCAACGGTGTGGCTCGCCGTGGCATTTAGCAAAGCGGCGTAACGTGGCGACCCCAGACGCCCATCCACATAACACACCGCCCTGCCCTCCCCACGAGTGGCGGCAAAGGCGTCAGATAGTAGCGTGGCCGGTGCTTGGCGGCACCCCGGTAGCGTGGTGGCGAACCAGTCCAGCAGTGCCCGACGAGCGGCCCAGTCAATTTCAGCATCTAGCGGGCGGGTGTTCCAGTGATCAGCAGTCTGGGCCAGGCGCTCAAGCGGTTTAGCCATGGTGTTATTCAAGACCGATCTCCTGAACCGCCCCTCTCTAAAGGCCCGCTTATTGCACCATCTGCGATAAGTGCCGCTAAATCCTGCTTTGAATAACCTAAGCTCATCAGTACCTCGGCGGTTTGAGCGCCCACTTTTTGCGGTGGTGACGTAATGCCCCGGGTGCCCTCGGACATGCAAAACGCTGACACCGGCACAGTTAGCTCATGTTCAGCGTCAGGGCTTAGCGGCTGAGTACGCAAGACGCCCCTTGAATGAACGTGCGGATCCGCAAGTGTTTCTTCTAGTCGCCTAATTCGTGAAGCCGGAATCCTTCGTTTCTGCAAAAACGCTTCCCAGTAATCGGCGGTCATCGTGCTAATAATCTCGGCTATCACCTTTGCTTCCTCAGCGTGGTTATCAAGGCGTTGATTATTATTCTGTTTAATCATGTCCTCCCTACCCAGGGCCGTCCATAAGCGTTTTTGCTGAGTCAAGTTAGAGGCGGCAATCATTAACGGCTGATCAGACGCTTGGTAGCAGCCAATGGTGGCGAAGGGAAAGGTATTGCCTTTGGGCTCTGGTTTTTTGCCGTTCCATAGCAACGCCGTTAAGTAGGGGCTGGAGAGCATAAGCGCCGTCTCAGACATCGATACATCCACAAACTGTCCTTTACCGCCGTTGCGTTCCCGCTGAAACAGGGCCGTTGAGATGGCAAACGCGGCCGTAGTGCCGGTAGCATAATCCACCACCGGCGCGCCACTTTTTAGCGGGCCGGTATGCTGGTCGCCAGTCATCGCCATCATGCCCGAGTAGGCTTGGATAACATTATCGTAAGCGGTGAGCTCCCGGCGGGGGCCGGTGCTGCCAAAAGCGGAAATGGAGCAGTAGATCAGCTTGGGGTTGAGCTTTTTAAGCGTTTCATAGCCCAATCCAAGCTTCTCTAATGCCCCTGGTCGGTAGTTTTCGACAAATACGTCCGCAGTAACGAGTAGCTTCTTTAACGCGTCACGTCCGGCAGTGTTTTTAAAATCGATCGCCACGGCTTTCTTATTGCTGGCTTGTGACATAAAGGCAGTGCCCAGCCCCTGGTCATTGAGCGCGCGGTCAGTCCCTTGCATACGCGCTTGATCAGGATCGTTGGGTGACTCAACCTTGATCACGTCTGCACCCAGCACCGCCATCTGGTAGGTAGCAAAGGGGCCGGCCAATACGTGGGTAGCATCAACAACGCGGATGTTTTCGAACGGGGAAGACATGTCGACCTCAGTGATATTACTCATTGTTATTGATCGGCATAAATCACTCACCGACCTATAGTGTATTAACAATGCATAAATAAACTGAGCGTTTGCACTGACAAAAAATCAGGTTACGCTTAACAAATGGTTCGCTGAGCAGGAGCTTAGTGCGGAATTATTCTTGGCTCACTGCATCACGGCACTAGCGGCCTAGAACTAACCCAACAGAAACGCATTTGGCGCCTTTTCCCCAGATGCATCTACTGCATCGGTGCTATCCCTTACAATCAGTTTTCTATCACTATAAGCCGACAACTAATGACCGCCAAGTTTCGGAGACTGCTTCATCGCTGCGGCGCAGGTAGCTTAATCGGTGCCGGGGTATTGATGACCTTGATGCGCCGCCCGACTGCCTAACCCCATCTAATCGGAGGTCGTTTATGCCACAACCGATTATGAAGGAAGATTTTCCTGTCTCGAATATCAGGCACTTTCTTGAGCCTGGCCCGATTGTGCTGGTCTCATCGCAATGGCGACAACAAACCAACATCATGACCATGGGTTGGCATACGGTCATGGCGTTTTTGCCCTCGCTCATCGGGTGCGTTATCGCTGCCGGAAATCACTCCCACGAGCTTGTGCTTAATAGCGGGGAATGTGTCATCAATATTCCTGCCGCGTCGCTTGTCGATATGGTGGTGGGTATCGGCAACTGCTCCGGTAGCGAAGTCGACAAGTTCAAAGCGTTTGGCCTTACCCCTGGCAAAGCCTCCAAGGTCGGTGCGCCACTGATCGAAGAGTGCTATGCGTCTTTCGAGTGCAGGCTTTACGATGACGCCATGATTGAACCCTACAACCTGTTTATCTTTGAGGTCGTTAAAGCCCATGCGGCTCCCTCGGCAGATAATGAAGAATCACTGCATTACCGGGGCATGGGGGAGTTCCTGCTGTCAGGCAACACCATCGACCGTACTGCATTGTTCAAACCGTCGATGCTTGTCTAAGGTAGATAAGCCGTGCCCATAGCTTGCCTCTGCGCAGCGTCCAATTGCGGGCTATCACACCGTCTAATTGCTGGCTAAGCAACCGTCCAATTGCGGGTTGGCAGAGAGAAGCAACTACCTTGGCTTACCGTCAGCAGGTGTGCCCTCACTTCATCTTAAATCCTTTCTCGATCAGAAATTCACGCATGTGTGGGCGCAGCTTCTGCGTGAACAACGGCGTTAGGTTGTGCGACCAGTCCGTGTCTTTGTTGCCGCCTTTGCGGGCCTGATAGTAAGCCTGCATGGTTTGATCAAAGGCTGCCACTTGTTCAATGTCGTCGCGGTAATGATTTTCTTTGAGCACCGCTTCAACCGGTAGACGGGGCTTAACATCGGGGTCATGAGCGGGATAGCCGATGCACATGCCAAATACCGGGTAGACATGCGTCGGCAGGTCCAACAGGTCACTGACGGCCTGGGGATTATTGCGTATCCCACCGATATAGCAGATGCCAAGCCCTTCCGACTCCGCCGCGATGGCCACATTTTGCGCCACCAGCGATACATCCACCGTGGCGACCAGCAACTGCTCGGTCATGCCGCTTACCACATCTTCACCGGTGCGCTCGGCAGCCTCAAGCGGGCGCTTCATATCGGCACAAAACACCAAAAACTCACTGCAGCTCGCCACATAGCCCTGGCCGCCGGTTAGCTCAACCAACTGATCCCGGATAGCCATGTCAGTGACACGCATCACACTGTAGGCCTGAATATGGCTAGAGGTGGCAGCCGCTTGCCCCGCGCGGATTAATTCGACAAGCAGTCCCTCCGGCATTTCCCGCTGCTCAAATTTGCGGATCGAGCGGTGTGAGGTTAGCAGCTTGATAACGTCGTTCATCGGCTTCTCCGTTTCTAAAAAAACACACACTATAACGGCATAACCTGTTACGTACTTAAGTCACTGCACATAGTAGCGTCTAGCGCTGTTCTATCACGAAAAAATAAACCATGCATTTATCTACATCACTCCTAAATATGTAAGATATTTCTTACATTGCGTACGAGTTTTCTGTCTCTTTAACGTTAGGCGTTCCCTAATCTGTATTTTTTCCGTATGGTAGCTTTCGCTTTTTCGCAGCCACCCTAAGAATTTATAAACACTTCCTATCAGTGCATTTAACAACGTTAGCAGCCTAGAACGCATCAAAGACTAAACTGCTAGCGCCATCGGCTCTTTAGGAAATAAAGAAAAAGCAAAGAACTGGCTTTAAGTAGCGGCCACGGGTGGTCCGCACAATAATGCCTTCGCTATACGTTACGGGTTTAACTGAAGGCGACGGGGCACACACGATTTTAGAAATCAAGAGAACCTGAAATGAACGAGTCAACTCTCGAAAACACTTCTTCACAGGAAGAGGTTAGCTCAGAAAAAGAAACTACCCCAAAATTGTTCGCAGGTAGCGGCAGAATAGGGCGACTGCACTTTTTGCTGTTTTTCAACCTCATTAACTTACTGCCCGCCTTGGCAATTCTACTCACCATCAGCACTGGTCTGATACTTCATCGCGACGGCATCACCATATTAATGACCTTTATAACGTTCTTAATAGGCGGAGTCGCCCTGGTGATGAACTTCATTATTCCCATTAGGCGTCTAAATGATCTTGATGCCACTGGCTGGTGGGTCTTGGCAGCCTTTTTTCCTATTGCCAATATTATATTAATGTTAGTTCTCTTGTTTGCCCCTGGAACGAAAGGTGACAATAGCTACGGACAACAGCCTCCTGCACCCAGCGATAATGTTAAAGTAGGCATAGTGCTCATCACAATCATCTTTACCTCTATCATGATAATTGGTTTTTCATCTCTCCAGTCAACACCTTCTTACTACCCGTAAGCCAGTTAACTGGAGTTCGTTAGCTCCCCGATAATAAGCTGAGGAGTAACGAATAACGTCATCACTGACGACCATTGTTAAGGCCCATTACTCGCTACCTATTTACCTGGCCGCCCATTTTTGATGGATGGACCACTACAGCAGTTGGCAAGCTTGTTCGAATGCCAACCTGGGGCTACGAGGGTGCAGTTTCGTATCGTCACCGTACCCCAGGTTGCACAGAAAGTTGCTGCGGTAGTGGGTGCCATCATCGGCGAAAAAAAGATCATCTACCTTGTCGTTATCAAAGCCTGACAAAGGGCCAACATCCAGCCCCAGGGCACGCGCGGCGAGAATGAAATAGCCGCCTTGTAGGCTACTGTTACGAAAAGCGGTCTCTTCACGATAGGGCTCATTACCGACAAACCACGCTTTGGCATCTGCATGGGGAAACAATGCTGGCAAGTGTTCATGAAAACGCCTGTCATAGGCCAATATTGCCGTTACCGGGGCCTCCTCCACTTTACGATGATTGCCCTCTTTCAGGGCCGGCAGCAGCTTCTCTTTAGCCTGCCGGGTGCGCAGAAAGAGGATACGTAATGGGCTGCAATTCACACTCGTCGGCGCCATTTTCATTACGTCATACAGCTCACGCAGCGTATCGTCACTAACTGACCGTTGCTGCCAGTATGCGTGTGTTCGAGCGTCAATAAACAACTGTTTCAGCGCTGGGCTACCCAGTACACCTGGTGTCATTATGATTCTCCTTTCTCTTACTTGGGCGCGGTGAGCTTAGTAGCGATACGCTAAGTAGGTGGATAGCACTGGGAACAGTGCCAGGATCAACAACACAAACATCATTGCCGCAAAGAAAGGCACGACGCCTTTAAATATTTCCTTTACAGGCACTGTACGGTCATCAAGCGCGGCTTTTACCGTATAAACCGATATACCGAACGGCGGCGTAATCAAACCTATCTCTACCGCGACGACTGTAAGGACCCCAAACCAGATCAAGTCCATACCGAAAAACTGGGCGATGGGCAGTACGATGGGCAGTACGATCAACATGATCGAAACTGAATCGATAATACAGCCCATAAGGATAACAACGAGCAGGTAGAGGAATAGGAAATGGTAGGCCGTGAGCTCCATCGCTGTTACCCACTGGGCAATCGCTAACGGTAACCCGGTCAGAGAGAGCATCCGGCTGTAGAGCGACGCTGCAAGAATCAAAAACAGTATCGAGACGGCCACATAGCCCGTTTCGCCGAGGACTTGATAAAACTTTGATGGACTCAGACGCCGCTTGAGCAGCGCCAACAACAGCGCGCCAAAGGCACCTACCCCACCCGCTTCTGTCGGGGTAAAGAACCCTGAATAAAGCCCACCCAGTACCAGCAGCATCAGCGCGAAAATAGGCACGAGCTTAAGAAACAGCGACAGCGGTGTTTCATCCATTACCACGGTATCTTCCACCGCCCCCTGCGGCTGCAGCATAAAACTTGGCCGGAAGTAAGCAAGCAGTAAAATGACCAGACAAAATGACACCGCCAACAAAATGCCGGGAATAATACCGGCAATAAACATCCGCCCGACAGACTGCTCGGCAAGTACGCCATAAACAATCATTAGTAACGAGGGGGGAATGAGCATGCCCAGTACAGAACTGCCGGCCACAACGCCCACCGAAAACTTGGACGTGTAGCCATGGCGGCGCATTTCCGGCACGGCCACCTTAGTGAACACCGCCGCCGACGCCACACTAATCCCAGTGATCGAGGCAAAAATACCATTGGCGCCCACGGTGGCAATGCCTAAGCCGCCGCGTATTTTGCGGGTAAACCACTGGAAGACATCAAATGTGTCCCGGCCCACACCGGATATCACCACCAGCAGCCCCATCAAGACAAACAAAGGCACCACCCCGTAGAGGTAGCTTCCCAGCGAATCGTTGGCGGCGGCAGCCACCATGCGTGTCGCCAGTTCCGGGTTGCGCAAGGCAGAAATTGCCAAAAACGAGACCAGCATCAGTGCGATGCTAATGTGCATGCCAAAGTAGATGAGTGCCAGCATGAGTACAACGGCGATCATGCCGATTTCAAGACCTGTCATTGCTTGACCTCCTCAGTCAGACTGACTTGCCCACGCCAGGCCAGCCACAAAGACTGAAGTGACAGCAGCAGGTACTGAGCGACGGTGATCGCAGCGCAGCTAATGATGACAAAACGGATGGGCCAAACCGGAAAGGTGAACACCCCCTCCACGCCCATGAACTGGTTGCGCTCCCAAGCGCGTAGGAAGGTGGGCAACGTGCCGGTAAAGACGATATAGAGCATGTAGGCCCCCGCCAAAAAGAACACACACTGCACCAGGTGGCCAAGGCGAGGATGCTTTTCCGTAAAACCGGCGATAAAGATATCTGCCTGGGCCATGCGGTTGTGTCTCAGGGTGCCCGGCAATTGTAGAAACACGATCATCACGATGGAGGCCGCGACCAGTTCGGCCACCCCAGCAATCGGGAGGTTGAAGAGGTTTCGCGACAGTACATCGATAACAATCATCGCCATAATGGCGAAGATCAGTAGGGAACCGATGGCATTGAGACCGTCCACTAGATAACCAAACAGGCTATTGTGCTGGCCGTGGCCCCACCTGCGCCCCAGAATTAGAGTCTTCAGAGAAAAAGACATTGCCCGCTACTCCTGGCATTCTGCCCGCCTGCTAACGGGCAGAATCCTGACATTGAGTTGAATCACAAGACCGGTCAGGTGTTATTCCTGGTCCCAAGCCCGTTCAGGCTCATGTCCGCGCTCACGCATGGCGTCCATGTACGTTTCGAGTAGCTCTCTGGCGGGTAAGCCGCGCTCTTCGTTTCGCTCGATCCACTGGTTCGCCAAGTCCGGCATACCGTCAATCCACTCCTGACGCTCCTCGTCGGAAAGCGTATTGATTTGTACCGGTGTGCTTTGCTCGGCCCCCAGCTCGACCATACGTTCAAGTGAGCTTTCGTAGCGCTCGGCTAAATCACGGCCGTGCGCCAGGGTATAGGTTTCACCCGCTTGCATTAGCGCGTCTTGCACAGACTCGGGTAAACCATCCCAAGTGAACTGATTGATGGCCAAGCCACCCGAAAACACCACGCCGAGATTTGCCTGGGTAATGTAAGGCGCGACCTCATAAACACGCGCGGACAGGTTACCGGTGGCTAGCCCCACCACTCCTTGGGAGACCCCAGTCTGAATATCCGTGTAGTAACTGGCCAAGGTACCGTCTACCGGCACCGAGCCAACCGGCTCTAACCACACACCCAACACACCAGGGGCGGAAATCCGCGCACCATCCAGGTCGTCGAGGCTCTCAACGGGGAAGTCGGTATAAATATCGTAGGTATCCGAGGCGGTAGCGCCCAAGAAGACCAAGTCATGATCTTCCCACTCTGCCCGAAATGCGGGCTCCGAGCGCACCAGATCGTTCATCACTTCAAGCATCAGCTCCGGGTCGCTGGTGGTGAACGGGGTATAGGCGCTGATCTGCGATAGTGGCATCCGTGACCCTTCCAGATAGCTGAACACCCAACCAATATCGGCAATGCCGTCTTGAATAGAAGTAAGCGTGGCGTTGGTGCCATAAAGCTGGCCGGCGTAGGCTTCGGTCCAATTGACTTGGTACTCGCCTTCTTCTTCCAAGACCTCGTTCACCTTTTTAATGAACACATCCGGAATCATACCCACCCAAGGAATCGTTGTCGGATGGCTTGAGCCAACGGTTAGGTTGATCACTTCCTGGGCATTCACTGGCGAGGGTGCGATAGCCATGGATAAGGCTAACGCGCTCAATGTCATGGCAGGGCGAGGCTTGGCGATGGTAGTAATTAGTTTCATGTTATGACTCTTTTGTTGACGTTATTGTTGTGCGTCCATCGGTTAGATCGGTCAGCTCATCGGTTTAAGAACCAATGGGGGATTCTGGTAGGCGTGACTCGCCGGGCGACAGGTCAAAATCAGCGGTGAGTGTGCTGTAAGGGCCCATCACATCAGCGTCAGGGGCGTTGCCATCGTTATGCATAGGAAAATCCATGGCTAAATCGGCGCTGGTCACCCCAAACACACAGTCAGACTCGATGAATAAGTCATCTTTGGGGAAAATCTGCGTCACCAATGTCTGGTGGCCTTCTGCAGAAACGCAGAAGTGAATATGCGCCGCCCGAAACGGGTGACGACCCTGCGCTTGTAGCATGTCACCCACTAGGCCATGGGTAGGAATGGGGTAGCTGGCGGGCCTTAGCGTGCGGAAGTGATAGTGGCCGTTATCATCAGTGTGAAATTTGCCACGCAGATTCATATGTGGCTGACGGTCGTCCTGATTTTCGTACAACCCTTCCGGCGAAGCCTGCCACACTTCCACAAGCGCATTGGCTAGCGGTTGCCCATCGCGGCTTTTAACCTGCCCCGAGACAAATAGAGGAATGTCGTTCTCACGGGGCTTATCGCGGGCAATATTGGTCCCCAGCGGATACTCCGGATCTTTGCGGGTATAGAACGGACCCAGCAGCGCGGGAGAGATCTGCTCGTCAGTCCGGTCTTGATTCATAATCATCACCAGCGTGGAGAACCCCAGGGCATCCGACATCACCATGGTCTCGTTATGGCGATCTTTGGTGAGATGGCCCAAGCGCGTAACGGCATTAATAGCGGCGGTGAACTCCTCCTCGGTCAGCTTCACCTCGCGCCCGAACGCATGCAGGTGCTTAACCAAACTCGTAAGAATTTCCCTCAATCGGTCATCTTGAGTATGACTAAATGCCTTGATGACAATATCGGTAATGTCGTCTGGTGTTGAGGGAATGCCATGGTTGACGATGTCTTCTTTCCTGGGCAGGTCGAACATGATTAACGCTCCTATGGAGTGTTGTGTCAGCTAGACACTCCACTGACGATGATTTGTTATTAGTTGTCACTTAAACGCGGCGATACGGTTCATTCAGCGCTTGCGCAATTTCAGCTCTTGAATGATTTCATCATGATGCTCGTTCAAAATAGGGGGCGCGCTCACCTCTAGCGGCCTGACACCGTCGTAAGACACTGGCGATCGAACCGTTCGGAAAGTGCCTATCGTGGGGTGCTGGGTACTCACCTCCAGTTGCAGGTGCTTCACCTGCGGGTCTTCCAGCACTTCATCGGTGTCGTACATCGGCGCGTGGGGCACATCCTCGGCTTCCAAGCGTTGGCACCAGGTGGTCCGGTCATGGCGCTTGAATACTTGTTTGAGCACCTCGATCATCTGTTCCTGGTTATCGATGCGCCCTTCGCGTGTCGCAAAGCGTCCATCCTGCAGCAGCTCCGGATACTCCATGGCGTTCGCCAAGCCCTGCCAAAACTTCTCGGGGGAGGACATATGCAGCGCCACCCATTTACCGTCGGCGCACTCCATTACGTAGGACTGAGACACCTGAGGACGGCTGTAAGGCCCCATCACCTCGTTTTCAGATAGGTAATGGGTAAAAGCATCAAGGTTAAAGTGGCACATCGCCTCAAGCATGGAGACGTCTACCCGGCGACCTTTACCAGTGCGGCCACGCTCCACCAGTGCACCAAGAATGCCATAGGCGGCATAGAAGCCCGACATCGCATCGGCCATCGCGGGCCCCACGACCCGTGGGTTTGCTGGGTTAATCAAGAGCTTCAAAAAACCACTCGCCGCCTGGGCCACCGTGTCGTAGCTGGGGCGCGCCGCATAGGGGCCGTCTTGCCCAAAACCACTAATGGCACAATAAATAAGCCCTGGGTTCATGGTCCTTAAGCGACTCTCACCGGCTCCCAGCCGCTCCGCGGTGCCGGGGCGGAAATTCTGGATATAAACGTCAGCATCACGAATCAGTGCGTCAAACGTTTCGAGATCTTCGGGCTCTTTCGTATTCAGCGCAATGCTGCGTTTGTTTCGGTTGTAAGTCTGGTAGTGCGGACTGTATAGCCCGCCCTTAAACGCCCGGAATGGATCGCCCTTACCCGGCATTTCCACCTTGATCACGTTGGCGCCTAGATCGGCCAACAACATTCCAGCCGCTGGCCCAGTAATGAACGTGCCCTGCTCAATAACCGTAATACCGTCGAGTACTTTGCTCATGAGCTACTCTCCTAGCGCTTGAAACCCGGCGGAACTTCACCGGTGTATTCGACCTGTTGGGCCGCTTGGTAGGAGAGCGCAAAGCCACACGGCTGTTCGGACTCTTCCAGCAGATGGGCGATAAGGCCAGCGGTGCGGGCCAATAACGGCACACCTCTCAGCGCTTTGAGTGGGAAACCTGCACCCAGCAACACCGCAGGGATCGCCGCCGAGACATTCAGCTTCAGTGTTTTGCCAACGATCTCGGGAATGGCGTTTTCAACGGCTTCGGCGATAGCTACATAGCGTAGGTCTGCACCTGCCTCGCGAGCCACGTTAAACAGCGCATCCACGCGTGGGTCGCGTTCTTTGTGTAGCGGGTGGCCATAACCGGGGATCGGCTCCCGCTTGGCGCGCAGATCAGTGATCACATCGTGCACCGCTTGCTCAAGCGACTTACCGCCGTCAGCTACTTGCCCAATGCGATCAAATAGCTCCCCCGCGGCTTGGGACGCGCCTAAAATCACCGAACCACAGCCCAGTAACCCCGCCGCCACAGCGCCTTGTAGCGCTTCCGGTGACGCGGCATACGTCATGCGGCTCGCCTGTACGCTAGGCACCAGCCCGTGTTCCGCAATCGCCACCAGGGTCGCATCCAGCACGCGACACCGTGTCTCACTCGCGGGCTGGCCATCCAAAAGCATTAAAAAGTAGTCGGTAAACGTTGTCTGGCCTATTAACTCCTGGCTGAGGTCTTTGCCCCGCACCACGATGGTGTCAGCGTTCGACGTGCTTATGGCGGTTTTTGGAATTGTCTCGCGCCCTATCTTCATGTCTCGCTCCGCGAATGTAGACGAACGGGTAAGGCGCCGATGGCGCTTGCGTTCGTGGGTGTATAACGCTTGATAGCACTGAATATAGGAGGACGTAACAATGAATAAAAATGATTAATTTCTATAGAAATAAGCGATACCATCGATCGTTAATCCATCGATAGTAGAGGTTGGCTTATGGAACTGCGTCATATGCGCTACTTCTTGGCCATTGCCGAGACCCTTAACTTCACCAGCGCGGCCAAGCGCGTGCACGTGACCCAGTCCACGCTGTCGCATCAAATCCGCCAGTTAGAAGAAGAGCTAGGGCAGCCGCTGTTTGCCCGAGTCGGCAAAAAAGTGGTGATTACTGAAGCAGGCCTGAGCTTTCAGAAGCATGTGGCTCCGATTGTGAAGCAGGTCGATCAGACGCTTGGCGCCATGAAGGCAGCCCCAGAAGAGTTGCACGGCGAGCTACGCATCGCCGCGACTCACAGTTTTAACGTACAGCTTATCCCGCTGTGTCTTTCCGTATTCATACAGCGGTTTCCGCACGTCAAAGTGGTCGTGGAAGAACTTTCCGGCGATCAGATCAGCGAGGGGCTAGTCAGGGGAAGCTTAGATATGGGCATCTCATACCGGCCAGCGGTATCTCGCGGCCTTCGTTTTGAGCCACTCTATAACGAAGAGCTCAAGCTAATCGTCGCGAGCCACCACCCGCTTGCCAAACGCAAGCGATTGCGTATGGTCGAACTCAACGGCCAGCGTATGACGCTGCTGGCGCCACACTTTTCGACGCGCCAGATGCTTAATGAGTGCTTCGAGGCGGCTGGCGCGCAGCCCCAAATTGTGGCTGAGCTCAATGCTATCTCGCCCATGATCGAGCTGGTACGACGTACCGATTTATGTAGCATTGTGTCCGAAAACGCCTTGAGCGGTGAATCTGGTGTCAGTGCTATTCCGATTGAAAGCCCCACCCCAGTACGCACGCCGGGCTTGCTCTGGTCGCAGCAAACCGAGCGTTCAGCCGTCAGCCGCTTTATGGCAGACACGATTCGACAAGTCGTCAATCAGGGAATCCATATCATCAGCCACACCTCACCCTAGCGAAGATTTTTGGCGACTCAATCAAGGCTGTGTGCTCATCGCTTTCACTTATTTTTCGACAGAAACATAAGCACTGAAGCACTGAAGCACTGAAGCACTGAAGCACTGAAGCACTGAAGCACTAAAAGGCCTCAAAATTTTCTTAGTCTTAAAAAAACGATTGCTTCAACCCAGCGAAATAATAGACTCGCTACGCGTAATCGCCTAAAGCACTTTACCGGCTGGCCTAGACTTATTACCAAAGACCAAAAGATACATTTAGGCGTGAAACTATAATAGCTGTTGCTTAAGTTCGGCCATCAATTCATCAATATTATCCCGAATGGTTGCATCCATGCTCCCACCAAATGCCCCCACGGTTAAATCACTATCGCTGGATAACTGTAACAACGTCTCTTCGCTGACTGCATCACGTAGCACAAGCGTAGAGCGCACGGTTCCTTTCCCAGCGCCAAATCCTACCCAATACCGCTTTGCTCTGCTTCCATAAGTGACATCGATATTTGCCTCTGCGACTATCGTACTTACCTCTGATACTTGCTCGTCAGTGGCGAGCTGGAAGCGTCCAGCTTCCTTGATCACTCCAAGTAGGCGACTGGTCGCATACTCATCAAACTCCTCATTAAGCGTGGCAAATTTCTCACCTTTCTCGGTCGAACTGACGTCGACGTTGTCCACATGAAATTGCGTATATCTATCGAGTGGCGCAGCCGCTTGGTCTGTCCTCACTTGGGCTGATCCGCAGCCCGAAACAAGCAGCACAACAACGGCAATCAGCAAATATCTCATCATTTCTCTTAGCTCCCTTTTCTTTTAATTAATACCCTAGGAATTATTAGACTCCTCAAGGAATTTGTTATTATCGGAAGCTTAAATATTTTCTTTAGCTATTTTTAAATTTTTTTATTAGCCACTCCTTATTGACATCATATAAAGAGCACAGCAAGCCCTAAACAACTTGAGCCAACAGCATCGGCAAGTTAACCTTGTCGGCCATCCTTATGCAAAGACAGCGATATGCCCGCAGCCTTTCACCTTGAGGACTGGCAGGCGTGGAGCGCGGCTCAGCCAAGCGTTGCAATACGCCGTCAGCACGACCTCTCGTCTAACGTCAGCGCTTCCCCGCTTCCGCCGATGCTGCGTCGTCGCTTGGACGAAGTCGGCCGCGCGACGTGTGGCATTTTGAGTCTGCTAGACTCCGAAAGTGCGTGCCCACTGATTCATGCCTCACGCCATGGTGATGCGTCCCATACGCTGCAAATGCTGGAATCGATCACGCAGGGAGAGCCGATCTCCCCAACCCGCTTTTCGATGTCTGTTCACAATGCCGTCTTGGGCGTGCACTCGATCGCCAATCGACACCACCTACCCTTACAAGCCTTGGGTGCCTGCGGTAATGAATTCGACGCGCTGCTTTGTGAGGCAAACGGCTATCTCGTTGAAGGATACCCAGCGGTCGTAATCGTTTTCTCTGAGGGGCCCCTGCCTGCCCCCTATCAGGGGTATGCCGAAGACCCCGGCTTACCTAGCGCGGTGGGTATGCGGCTATCATTTGGCCCGGGAACCAAGCTTGAGTCCCAGCCAGTTTCATCGCCCTCACGCCCCACACCGGCTGATGTGATCGCCTGGTTGAATGCCGACACCCCATTTCTTGACGGCTTGCTGCGCTGGCGACTGGAGGCAGGATGACGCTTGATCAGTGGCGCCGTGGGTTAGGGACGGCCATCTCGTTTTTGATGTTCGGTATCGGTGGCCTGGTCATTGGTTTAGTGGTCGCCCCCCTTATCCGACTGTGTATTCGCAATAGCGAACGTCGTCAGCGAATTGCACGCCGGTTGATCCAGCGCTGTTTCCGCTTATTCGCCACGCTCATGCAGAAACTCGGCGTACTGGATTATCGTTTCGAACATATGGAGCGTTTGCAGCGCCCTGGGTTGCTAGTACTGGCCAACCACCCTTCGCTGATCGATGTGGTGTTTCTGTTGGCCTATGTCCCCAACGCTGACTGTATCGTCAAGGGCAAGCTGGCCAACAACCCGTTCACCCGTGGCCCCATCCTGGCGGCGGGTTATATTACCAATGCCGACCCTGAAGCGGTGCTCGAGGCAGCCAAGGCGAGCCTGGCGAAAGGCAATTCTTTGATTCTGTTTCCCGAAGGCACGCGAACCGCCCCCCAGCGGCCGATCAAGTTTCGTCGCGGGGGCGCCAATATTGCCCTGCGCTCGGGCACGGATATCACACCGGTACTGATACAATGCACGCCGACCACGCTGACCAAAGGGGAGCCTTGGTACCGGATTCCTATCCGCAAGGTGCAGATGGATCTGCGTGTGCTTCACGATCTGCCCGTCAATACAGACAATCAGCAGCCGACCGGGCAGCTCGCCAGACAACTGACACGTCGGCTAAGCGATCACTTCAATAGGGAATTGGAACACTTACATGATGAGCGAACCCTCCGACCTGACGCTTGAACTCAAGCGCATGATCATCGACACGCTGGAGCTTGAGGATATTGCGCCAGACGATATCGACCCTGAAGCCCCTTTATTTGGCGACGGGCTAGGACTCGATTCCATCGATGCCCTGGAGCTTGGTTTGGCATTGCAGAAGCGCTACGGTATCAAGCTAGATGCCGAAGCCGAGGAAACACGCCAGCACTTCGCCAACCTGAATGCCCTGCAGGCACTCGTGGAGGCCCGCCGTGTCGACTGATGTTGCTGCCACTGAGCGTACGAAAATCTTTACTCACGTGAGCAAGACGCTGATCGAGTTATTTGAGCTCGATTCTCACGATATCAAACCCCAGGCACGCCTCTATGAAGACCTGGATATCGACAGCATCGATGCTGTGGACCTGGTCGTCGAGCTCAAGCAATTCACCGGCCGGCGCATCAACCCCGACGACTTCAAATCGGTGCGCACCATCGATGACGTGGTCAATGCCGTCGAACGCCTGATGCAACGCTGAGATATGCCAAGGCAAGGAATCAACACACTCAGCGTACTGCTGGCAGTGGCCTGGCCGGTACTGGTCTTTGTGCTGCATGGCCATGTAGGTAGCTGGCCACTGCTGGTCGCCGGGGCAGCGCTACTCGCCTGGCGGATGTCGCAGGCTCGCTATCTGGCGATCATGGTAGCGGTATTGATGCTTGTGCTCGGTGGATTAGGCTACGCCGACCTAGGCATGCGTGCCTACCCTGTCGCCATCAACGCCCTGATGCTGGCCGTTTTTCTCTCCAGCCTGTGGCGGGGCATGCCGATTGTCGAGCGCCTGGCGCGACTGAAAGAGCCCGACCTGCCGCCGACCGGCGTTGCCTATACCCGCCGCGTCACCTGGGCGTGGTGCGGTTTTTTTGTGCTCAACGGCAGCATCGCCGCCTGGACCGCTTTATATGCCGACCTGGCCACCTGGACGCTGTACAACGGCGTCATCAGCTATGGGCTGATCGCGCTTATGTTCTCCGGGGAATGGCTGTTGCGCCACCGTTTGCGGAGAAGCCTGTCGTGACATTCGTGCCGCTCACCCAGCTACCCTGGCGTCGGAAACTCGCGCGCCACCACCGCATCCTCCCTCAGCACTGGGTCGACCCGCTTTCGCTCGCGCCGCGAATCGATGCCTGGCATCACTGGCTGGCCGACCAACCTGGCGGTGAATGGTTACTCTATCAACCTCACCCTGGGGAATTTTGCGCAGCCTTGATTGCCCTGTGGGAGAGCGGTCGTGTGGCGGTCCTGCCCGCCGATGATCGTCCCGCAACACTGGCACGCATTGCTCAGGAAGTTGACGGCACGCTGCCCGACGCTCCCGGCAACCGAGTCGAACATGCTGCGGGTGAGCCGCTTCCTCAACCGGCGCCGCTTCGTTCAACAGCGACGGCGGTTGTCCTGCATACTTCAGGCTCGACGGGCGCGCCTGTGCGTCTCACCAAACGGTTTGACCAGCTCGAAGCAGAATTAGCGGCCCATGCGCAGCTGTGGCCGCTGGCTGATTGTTGCGTCATTTCTCAGGTCAGTCACCAGCATATTTATGGGTTGCTGACCGGCGTGCTGCATCCTCTATGCGCCAGCGCTGCCTTTTGTGGCGACGCGTGCTGTTACCCTGAGACGCTGGCCGCGCGGCTGAAGGACGCTGGCGATGCCGGCCTTGCGCCGGTGGTTGTAAGCTCCCCCGCTCAATTGACGCGTTTGCCGGAGCACCTGCCGTGGCGCGACCTTCCTCGCCCCCTACGCCTGTTTTCCTCGGGCGCGCCGCTGGCTTCAGCGCATGCCCAGCGCAGCGAAACGTTACTGCATGCTCCGGTGATTGAAATCTATGGCAGTACCGAAACAGGCGGGATCGCCCAGCGTCGCCAAACCTTAAGCGCTGCCTGGCAACCCCTACCCGGTGTGCAGGTAGCGTGTGAGGATGAGTACTTAGCGCTGCGTTCGCCCTTTCTTGAGGACCCTCAACGCTGGTGGCACCAGCCAGACCGAGTGACACCCGTGCGCAATGGCTTCGAGCTGCTGGGCCGCGCGGATCGCGTGGTAAAGATCGCGGGCAAGCGGGTTTCCTTGTCGCATATCGAGCGTATCCTCGCCACCGCGCCGGAAATCAGCGACGCACGTTGTATCGATCTTGGCCGGAGTGACGGGCGGCTAGGCGTCGTGGCCGTGCTGCCCAGCGCGGTGATTCCGCACGAACACGCCACCCGCCATGCACTGATTCAGCGCTTACGAACGCATTTATCGCATCACCTGGAGCGGGTCACCATCCCTCGCTACTGGCGCTTCGTCGATGCCCTGCCGTGCAATACTCAGAGCAAGCTCGACCGCTCGCTGATCAACCAGCTATTCGCTGACCTTGATGACCCCAAATCGCCACGCTGGCTAGGCGATGATCGCCCGGACCCCGACACCTGCACCCTAACGCTGGAAGTGCCGGAGCGTTTGATTTTTCTCGAAGGCCACTTCGATGAGTATCCGCTGGTGCCAGGGGTGGTCATGGTACAGTGGGCGATTAATTTCGCCGGTGAACGCTTCGGGCAACTCGGCGAGTTTCAGGGTATCGAACGCTTGAAATTCCAGCGAGTATTACGCCCTGGAGCCCGTTTCACGCTGAAACTGACACGCCGGGACGACGGCTTGGCTTTCTATATTGATTCACACGAAGGACGGCATTGTAGCGGACAGGTTCGCATGCATATCCAGGAGGGAGAGCAACATGGCTGAATACTGTACCAAGTACTCCCCCTGCGTTCTCATTCCCGTCTATAACCACCCCGCCACGGTCGGGCCGGTGTGCGAAAAACTCGCTGCGCTGGGGATACCGCTGCTGCTGGTCGATGATGGCTGTGATGCCGAGTGTGCCACCGAACTCGACCGCCTCGCGGAACAGGGCCACCACCTGCTGCGGCTTGCCTATAATCAGGGCAAGGGCGCGGCGGTGCGTGCCGGACTGGCACACGCCCAGCAGTTGGGCTTCACCCATGCCCTGCAGGTGGATGCCGACGGCCAACATGCCAGCGACGACTTGCCTGCCTTTCTCGCTGAACTGGACACGTCGCCCGAAACGCTGGTGATCGGCTACCCTCGTTACGATGCCAGCGTGCCAAAAATACGCTTCTACGGCCGCTATGCAACGCACGTGTGGGTATGGATCAACACCTTGTCCCTGGATATCCGCGATTCCATGTGCGGCGTCAGGCTTTACCCGGTTGCGCCGCTCAATCACCTGCTGGAACGCCACGCCTGTGGCGACCGCATGACCTTTGACACCGAAGTACTGGTGCGCTGGCACTGGGCAGGTGGCGCTGTGTCCAACCAGCCTGTGCGGGTGCAATACCCCGACGATGGCGTGAGCCATTACGCCCTGTGGCGCGACAACCGCCAGATCGCCGCCATGCATACCCGGTTATTCTTCGGCATGCTGTGGCGCCTTCCCCGCCTGCTCATCCGGCGCTTTCGACAACCGTCGAGCAAGGTGCGCCCATGAACCGGCACTGGGCAAGCATCGGCGAGCGTGGCAGTGTTATTGGCATGACCCTGATGGTGGCGATACAGCGTTACCTGGGGCGCTGGCCGTTCCGGATCGTGCTATGGCCGGTCATACTCTGGTATTTCGTGATGCACGGTACGGCAAGGCGTGCCTCCCAGGCCTACCTTCAGCGCCTCACTCCAAGCCTCGCGAAACGTCCACTCGCAAGGCGGTGGCAAAGCTATCGACATTTCCTGGCCTTCGGCGATACTTTGATGGATAAGGTCGCCGCGTGGAGCGGAGATATCCCCGATGACAAACTGGCCGGCAAGGGTATCGAGCATTTTGTGACGGCCATCGCTGGCGGGCGCGGCGGCCTGATTCTCGTCGCGCATCATGGCAATCTCGACGTGGTTAACGCGCTTGCTGAGCGACACCAAGCACTTAAGCTGAGGGTGATGATGCATACCCGCAACGCCCGCAAATTCAATGCGCTGCTAGAGCGCGTCACGGGCCGACCACGCCCGCATATAATGGAAGTCAGCGAAATTACCCCCGCGACCGCCCAGTCCCTGGCCGAACACATCAATGCCGGCGGATATGTGGTGATTGCCGCCGACCGTCTCCCGCTGTCGGGAGAACGCACTCAGCGTGTTAACTTCCTGGGGGATGCCGCCCTGTTTCCCGAAGGCCCCTTCTGGCTGGCGGCGCTGCTCCGCTGCCCGCTGTATGCGTTGGCCTGTGTACGTGAGGATGGCCGCTTCCGGATCGATTTCGATGCCATCGACGACACCCAGCAGTTGCCACGTCGGCAGCGTGAAGCCTGGATTGCCGACGCGATGCAACGTTATGCCGACCAACTGGCTGAGCGCGTGCGGCGTCACCCGCTGCAATGGTTCAATTTCTACCCCTTCTGGATCAACGACATTGACTACCCCCATGACGACGCACCATGACCCGGCCGCTGACGCCAAGGTCAGCGCGCCCCTTACCCTGGATGGCTCGATCGTCACGCTCGAGGAAGTGTTGGCGGTCGCCGAAGGCCGACGCCGCGTCGTGCTGTCGACGGCACCCGCGTTCCGTGAGCGCATCGCCCGCGGCAATGCGTTTCTCGAGCGCCTGCTCGAAGAAGAGGGCACGGTTTACGGCGTCACTACCGGCTATGGCGACTCCTGCACCCGCGACGTCTCCGCCGCCGACTTGGAACAACTGCCCCGCCAGCTATATACCTTCCATGGCTGCGGCCTGGGCGATGTGCTCTCGGTGGAAGCCTCGCGGGCCGTGGTCATGGTACGCCTGGTGTCGCTGTGTCGCGGCGTGTCAGGGGTCAGCGTCGAACTGCTCGAACGCCTGGTCTGGTTACTGGAACACGATGTCGTACCCGTTATTCCCGAAGAGGGGTCGGTGGGCGCCAGCGGTGACCTGACGCCGTTGTCGTACCTGGCCGCCGTACTGTGCGGCGAACGCGACGTCTTCGAGCGTGGGCAACGCCGCGCCACGGCGGAGGTGTTCGCAGCGCATGGCCTCACCCCGTATCGTCTCAAGCCCAAGGAAGGCCTGGCGCTGATGAACGGCACGGCGGTGATGACGGCGCTGGGCGTGTTCGCGTTCGCACGGACAAGCTATCTGACCCAGCTCTCTACGCGCATCACCGGCTTATCAGTCTACGCGCTGGACGGCAACCCTTACCATTTTGACGCCGACCTGTTCGCCGCCAAGCCGCACCCCGGCCAGAACCGGGTCGCCGAGCGCTTGCGGGACGACCTTCACGCGCCCGACACGCCGCGCAATTCCCCGCGCCTGCAGGATCGTTACTCGACGCGCTGCGCCCCGCATGTGATCGGCGTCGTGGAAGACTCGCTGCCCTGGTGGCGCCAGTTCCTCGAGACCGAACTCAACAGCGCCAACGACAACCCATTAATCGACGCCGAGCACGGCAAGGTCATGCACGGCGGCCACTTTTATGGGGGGCATGTGGCGTTTGTCATGGACAGCCTCAAGCAGGCCTGTGCCAACCTGGCCGACCTGCTCGATCGCCAACTGGCGCAGCTGGTCGACACTCGTTTCAATCACGGCCTACCCAGCAACCTGAGTGGCGCGGCGCCTGAGCGGGCTAGTCTCAACCACGGCTACAAGGCGGTACAGATCGGCGCGTCAGCGTGGACGGCCGAGGCGCTCAAGCTGACCATGCCGGCCAGCGTGTTTTCGCGCTCTACCGAATGCCACAACCAGGACAAGGTTAGCATGGGCACCATTGCCGCCCGCGATGCACTGCGTATCCTGACCCTCGTGGAGCAGGTCGCCGCCGCCACCCTGCACGCCACCTGCCAGGCCGTTGAACTGCGCAGCCACCTCGACGACGCCACGCCGCCTCCTACGCGCCTGGCTGACTTTGTGGATGAGTGCCGGTCCGTCTTCCCGGTGCTGGAAGAGGACCGTGCTCTGGAAGCCGAACTGCGCAGTCTATGTGACCTGATTCGCCAACGCCGCTGGAGCTTGTATGACACCTGACGACCGCCCGTTGCCACGGGGCGAGACCGAGCTGGTGATTCCCTTCCACGATGTCGACATGATGCAGGTGGCCTGGCATGGCCACTATGTGCGGTATCTGGAAATCGCCCGTTGCGAACTGCTGGATGCTATCGACTATAACTACCCCCAAATGCAGGCCTCGGGATTCGCCTGGCCGGTAATCGACCTGCGCCTGCGCTATGCGGGTCCGGCCCTGTTTGCCCAACGTATCGCCATTGAGGCACGCATGAGTGAATGGGAGCATCGGCTCAAGATTGATTACACCATTCGCGATGCCGAAACGCGCAAACGCCTGACACGCGCCTGGAGCGTGCAGGTGGCGGTAGGCCTCGACGACCATGAAATGCGCCTGGCGTCGCCACCCGCGTTAGTTGAGCGGCTGATCGCCTGGCAGGAGGCCAACACATGAGACAGCGACTTTTCTGGTACCCCGCTATCACGGTAACAGTGACCGTGCTGAGCCTGATGCTCAGCCCGACCACCTGGGCAGCGCCCGATGGCGCCGCCCTTGCCGACCGCTTAGCCAAGCACGCGCCGCAGTGCGGCCGCTTCGAGCAAACCCGCCACCTGGTCGATCTTGAGACACAGCTGGATAGCCGAGGCCATTTTGAGCAACGCGACGAGGGTCTCGTCTGGGAGACGACCTCGCCGGTGCAGGAACGTGTTGTGCTGAGTGAAGACAACGACGACTTGCCCGCGGGATTTCAGGTCATCGCCCCGGTGTTTAGCGGGCTTCTTGGAGGCCATTGGCAGGCCCTGGAGGAGCATTTCACCATCGAACTCAGCGGCGAGTTGGACAACTGGCAGGCCACGCTAACGCCCAATCAATCAAGCGTCAGCGAACGGCTTAATCAACTGGTGGTGAGCGGTGACCAACGCGTAGAGAAAGTCGCCCTTGAGTTCACCAACGATGACCGGCTCGATCTGACCCTGACGGCCGCTTCTTGCGATGACCTCGACGACGGTGATTCATCGCCGTGAACCATGTCCAACCGCCTAGCCCCACTCATCGCGAACGCCTCGCGGCCTGGGGCTGGGCCGGGCTGCTGCTGGGCTGCGCCCTATTACTGGCCAGCTTGCTGAGCAAGGGCGCGCCGCTTGATACACGCATTACCGCGCTGCTGCCCGACAGCCAGCAGACAGCCTTGATCGAGCAAGCCGAACAAAGCCTCAGCCACGTCGTCGAGAACCGCTTTGTACTGCTGGTGAAGGGGGATTCGCCCGAACGCTTGGTAGCCGACCTAAAGGAACGACTGGAGGCATCCGCTAGCGTCAGCGACTTCGACGTTGACGGCTTCGAGAACCCCGCAAATGATTTATCGCCTTATCGCTATCGCCTGCTGACCGACTCCCTCGCCGACGCTGATAACGATGCTTGGGTACAGCGTGGCCTGACACGGCTGCATTCGCTGGGTAGCGAGGTCGAACCCAGACGCGACCCTTTCGGCCTGCTCGATGCCTGGCTTGAACAGCGGCTCGACAGCCCCATTCGGCTACGCGATGGTCTGCCCAGCGTGAGTGAGCAAGGCACGCGCTGGTTTATCGTCAGTGGCCAGCTGTCGGCAAGCCCCTACGATATGGAGCTGCAGCAACGCCTGTCTACAGCGTTGGCGGACTTCCAGACGGCGCATCCCGAGGCTGAGATGTTGCGCAGTGGCCTGGTCTTCCATGCCGCGGCTGGGGCGGCACAGGCCAAACGCGAAATCTCGACCATTGGGCTTGGCTCATTGCTGGGCATCGGGTTGCTGCTATGGGCGACGTTTCGGCGTGGCTCGGTACTGGTCAGCCTATTATTGCCGATCACCTGCGGCGTGTTGTTTGCCCTGCCTGTCACCTGGTGGCTATTCGGCACGCTGCATCTGCTAACGCTGGCATTTGGCGCCAGCTTGATCGGCGTCGCGGTCGACTATGCGCTGCACCTGCAATGCGCTCGGCAGCTGGCGCCCGAGCGTGGACTGGCTTACCTCTGGCCGGGGCTACTATTAGGCTTAGTTTCCAGTTTGGCGGCTTACCTTATTCAACTCATCACGCCGATGCCAGGCTTGCGCCAAATGGCCACCTTCGCCGCGCTAGGGTTGGTCGGCGCCTGGTTGACGGTGCGCTTATGGTTACCCTGGTGGTCCCCACGCCCCCACATTGCGACGCAACGCATCGCCACCCAGCTGAACCGCGTGCGGCTGCCGCCTCACGCGCCCTACCGCTGGGGTCTGCTGGGGTTGCTCGGCCTATTCGCGATGGTGTTGATCGTCACGCGGCTAACCGCCAACGACGACCTGCGCCAATTGAACCCCTCGCCCGACTCGCTGATTGCCGAGCAGCAACGCGTACAGACGCTAATGGAACGCTCCACCGATAACCAATATCTCATCGTCACGGCAGAGCATGAAGCCTTGCTGCTGGAACGCCTGGAAGCCCTGGACACGTCATTGGCGGATCTACAGGCCGAAGGGCATCTGGCGCACTACCGCCACCTCGCTCAAGCAGTGCCGTCACCGGCGACACAGCAAGCCAACCTGGAACACGTGCGCCAAGCCTATAGCGATGCCCTGCCAGACTGGGTCGCCGAGGCCGGGCTTCCCGACACGCTTCTCGAAGAGGCTCAACAACCGCTACGCAGCGTGCCGCTGCTGACGATAGAAGCGTGGCTTAAGATGTCGGCAGGTCGTGCCGATAGCACACTGTGGATGGGCGAGACTGACACGGCGGAGGACACGCACCCGCAATTGGCCGCCCTGGTGACGCTGGGCGGCGCCGATGAGCACGCCCAGCAAGCGCTTGATGAGCTCGCCGCACCAGATCATGTCCACTACCAGGATCGGGTGGCCACGCTCACAGACACCCTGTCGCGACTGCGTGAGCAAATTGCCCTGTGCTTGGGCATTGCTGCGCTGGGTTTAGCGCTGGTGTTTGGCTGGCGCTATCGCGGGCGGGCCTGGCGTGTGTTACTGCCACCCTTGGGCGCCGTGTTGGTAACCCTGGCGCTATTTAGCGCACTCAACATCGGCCTGACGCTGTTCCACCTGCTAGGGTTGTTACTGGTACTGGGCATTGGGCTCGACGCGGGCATCTTCAGTACCGAGCATCCTGATAGCCCCGCGGTGTGGCTCGCCATCAGCCTGTCCTGCGCCTCCAGCTTGCTGGCCTTTGGCTTGCTATCGTTCAGCTCAACACCGGCATTGCATTATTTGGGCCTCACCTGCCTTGTGGGCCTCGCCGCGGTGTGGGCACTGGTGCCGTTCGCCAGGGCTGAGACACGGCACGCCATTTCCCAACCCCATCAGCCATGACGGTATCAGGAGACACAAACGCTATGGAACTGCATGAAACCACTGATGTGGCGATTATTGGCGCGGGCCCTTCGGGCGCTGCCGCGGCTGCATGGCTCGCCCGGCGAGGTCTACGCGTACGGGTTATCGAACGCAGCCTGTTTCCACGTTTCTCGATTGGTGAAAGCCTGCTGCCGCAATGCATGGCGCATCTCGACACCTGCGGCCTGCTCGACGCGGCGCAGGCAGGTGACTTTCAAGTCAAGAATGGCGCCGCCTTTACCTGGCGAGACCGCTATTCCGCGGTCGATTTTCGCGACAAATTCAGCCCCGGCCCCGGCACCACCTGGCAGGTTGAACGCAGCGATTTCGACCAGCGGCTGATCGAAGGCGCACGCCAAGCCGGCGCCGAGGTGGAGTTCGAGACACGCGTTGACGCCTTCACCGCCGATCATGACCGGCCAAGCCTCATATTGGTCGATGCCAGCGGTGAGCATCGCACGCTCAACGCACGCTTCGTGCTGGATGCCAGCGGCTATGGGCGCGTGCTTGCAAAACTGACCGGGCTTGCCCGCCCCTCGTCACTGGCATCGCGCTGCGCCTTGTTTACGCACGTCGAGGATCGCATAGACTGCCCAAATCATGACCGCGAGAAGATTCTGATCGGCGTGCACCCTGAGCATCCGGGCATCTGGTACTGGCTGATTCCTTTCCGCGATGGCCGCGCCTCCATCGGCGTGGTGGGCGATAGCGCCACACTCAACGCCGCGGGCGTCGACGATAGCCAGCGGCTGTGGCACTTTATCAATGCAGAACCTCGGCTTGCCAAGCTACTGGCAAACGCCCACGCCATCCGCGACGTCGGCCGCCTGGAGGGTTATTCCAGTGATGTTGAGCGGTTACACGGCCCGGGCTTTGCCCTGCTGGGTAATGCCGGTGAGTTCCTTGACCCGGTGTTTTCCTCAGGCGTGACGATTGCGCTGGACTCGGCCGTGCGTGCCGCCCCGTTGGTCGAACGTCAGCTTGCCGGTGAAAGCATCGATTGGGATAGCGAGTTCGAACAACCGCTGCGACGCGGCATCGCCACCTTTCGTGAGTTTGTCGACGCTTGGTACGATGGACGCCTGCCGCGCATCATCTTCAACGAGACGCAAACACCCCGCATTCGCTCGATGATCAGTTCAGTGCTTGCGGGCTATGCATGGGACATCAATAATCCCTTGGTCGCCGCTAGTCGCCGACGGCTCAATACGCTGGCTAAGGCCTGTACCGACAACACCTTTCCTGACATCAGCGAGGTTTGAGTGATGCGATATTTTTTACCTCGTTTCATGCTATTGCTAGCAGCTCTTTTTCTTCTTATCGGCTGCGCTGGGCGACCGGCGAATGCGCCTATTCCTGCGCTTGAAAGGCTGCCGGAGCGGGAGTCTCAGAAACAAAAGCTGACATTCGAACATGACGGTGAGCGGCAAGTGCTGATTGGCGCCTTGCGCCAGGACGGTCAATCGGTGCGCCTGGCGCTGCTCAGCCCCCAAGGCCAGCGCTTATTGACGTTAGTGCATGATGACACTGGCAGCCGCTTTCTCTCCGACAAGTCGTTCGACCCGCCGTTTACCGCCGAGTGGCTTGCTAGTCGCTTGAGCTGGAGCCTATGGCCCGCATCGGCCCTATCCCAGGCCTTCGAGGAGGAACCCTGGTCGCTGGAGGAAGAACGCGGCGAGCGAACCGTCCGCTACCGGGATCGCCTCATCGCGCGCATCACTGGCGACACGGAATGTCGGCTTATTGAGGATCTGGAAGCCGATTACCGCTTATACATCGCCCCCCTTGCTGACGACGCCGACCCGATGGACGCCCCATGTCCAGCCAATTGACCCCACTCCAGGCACAGCCTTGCCGCCTGTTGCCGCCGGCGCTGGTCTGCCCGTTGGGCGACGACCTGGCGACCATCGCCGATGCGCTGTTCAATGGCCGTCGCGGTCTGGTGCTCGACGACACCTTCACGCCTGGCCGCCCCTTGCCGCTGGGCAGGGTGACGTCTGCCTTGCCCGATGCCGAGAGCCTACCGATGGCGCACCGTTCGCGGAATAACCAGCTGCTGGCCGCCGCCGTGAAGCAGCTCGCGCCGACCCTCGATGCGTTTCGTCAGCGGCATCCTGGGGCTCGGATTGGCGTCGTGCTGGGTACCAGCACCTCGGGTATCGGCGAAACCGAAATCGCCTTGGCCAAACGCCAGCAACACGGCGATTGGCCCGAAGATTTTCGTTATCAGCGCCATGAAATCGGCTCGTCGGCATGTTTCGTTGCCGAGTGGCTTGGCCTCGATGGCCCGGCGTATACGCTATCCACCGCTTGTACCTCCAGTGCCCGGGCGCTGGCCAGTGCCAAGCGCTTGCTGGCAACCGGAGCCTGCGATGCGGTCATCGCGGGGGGTGCCGATAGCCTTTGCAGCCTGACCGTGAACGGTTTCGCCTCGCTTGAAGCGCTCAGCGATAGTCCCTGCCAGCCCTTCTCGATCAATCGTTGCGGTATTAACCTCGGCGAAGCAGCGGCGTTGTTTCTGGTTACCGGTGAAACCGGAGGCATCCAGCTCAGCGGCTATGGTGAGTCCAGCGATGGCTATCATATTTCCTCACCGCACCCGGACGGAACGGGGGCTATCGCGGCCATGCAGGCCGCGCTGACCATGGCACGGCTGGGTGCCTCAGACATCGACTATCTCAACCTGCACGGTACCGCCACCCGCCAGAACGACAGCATGGAAGCCTTGGCCGTCAGTCATGTCCTCGACGATACGCTGCCCTGCAGTTCGACCAAGGCCTTGACCGGCCACACCCTGGGCGCATGCGGCGCGTTGGAAGCCGCCTTCTGCTGGCTGACCCTGGATGGTGGCCGTTTACCGCCCCACGTGCACGATGGCCAACTCGACCCGGCACTGTCGCCACTTACCTATGCCGCCGCCGAGAAACGCGACTGCCGCCGCGCACTCAGCAACGCCTTCGCGTTCGGTGGCAACAATATTGCCTTGCTGTTGGAACGTGTTAATGACTGATTCACCGGCCGTAAAAAAACCGGATCTGCCTTGCGATATCGCGCCCTACGTACCGCATCGTCATGGCATGTGCCTGCTCGATACTCTGCTCGAGGTGGGCGATGAATACCTGCATGCCAGAGTCACGCCACGGCGCGACGACCTGTTCGCCACCTCCCTGGGCATTCCGGGCTGGGTAGGGCTTGAATGGCTCGCCCAGGCGGTTGCCGCCTGGGCGGGCGTACAGGCGATAACAGGCGGTGACAAGCCAGGTATTGGTTTTTTGCTCGGCACCCGGCGCTATCAATGCCTAACCCCGCAGTTCGCGTTCGACCAGCCGATACGTATTGAGGTCACCCTCGACTTTCGCGCCGACAACGGACTCGGCGCTTTTAGCGGACAGCTGTTGGACAGTGAAAACCACCGGCTCGCCACCTCCACGCTCAACGTCTTTCAGCCCGAATCAACACAGGCGCTGGAGGCTATACAACCAGGGAGCCACCCATGACCGATACCATTTTGATCACCGGTTCGAGCCGCGGCATCGGTCGTGCCATCGCCCTGCGCCTGGCGCGGGATGGCTTCGATATTGTGCTGCACTGCCGACAACACAAAGACGCCGCCGAGGCGGTCGCCGATGACATCCGTGCTCTGGGGCGCGATGCCCGCATCCTGTGCTTTGATGTCGCCGACCGCGAAGCGGCACGCGAGGCCATTGAAAACGACATCGAAGCGCATGGGGCCTATTACGGCGCCGTTTGCAATGCCGGAATTACCGCCGACGGCGCCTTCCCTGCACTGTCTGACGAAGACTGGGACAGCGTCATCCACACCAATCTCGATGGCTTTTACAACGTCATCAAACCGTTAGTCATGCCGATGATTCGCCGCCGCAAAGCGGGCCGCATTGTGGTGATGTCGTCGGTGTCAGGGTTGATGGGCAACCGCGGCCAGGTCAACTACAGCGCTGCCAAGGCGGGACTGATCGGGGCGATGAAGGCCCTGGCGGTGGAGTTGGCCAAGCGGAAAATTACCGTCAACTGCGTCGCGCCCGGATTGATCGACACCGACATGACCGACGAACTGGCGACCGAGGAGGCGCTCAAGCTGATCCCCATGCGCCGCACCGGGACCAGCGAAGAAGTCGCCGCCACGGTAGGCTTTTTGTGCTCATCCGATGCCAGCTATATCACCCGGCAAGTGTTCGCCGTTAATGGAGGGATGTGCTGATGCCAAACACTGCACTACGCCAGGATGGGCTGGGTCGAAGAGTGGTGGTGACCGGGATAGCCGGTTTCTCACCGATCGGCAATGACTGGCCGAGCATTCGGGCCCGCTTGGAGCGCCTGGAAAGCGGCATCCAACACATGGCGGACTGGTCCAGCTACGAAGGCCTCAATACCCGCCTGGGCGCGCCTGTGAGTGATTTTACGTTGCCCGACCACTATCACCGGCGCGCGCTGCGCAGCATGGGCCGCGGCGCGCAAATGGCCACCCGCGCCAGTGAACTGGCGCTGGCGGATGCAGGCCTGCTCGACGCTCCGCTAGTGGGCAGCGGCGACATGGGCATCGCCTACGGGGCCTCGGCAGGTGAACCCGATGCGGTGGCCGATTTCGGCAACATGCTGATCAACAAGTCGACCGATGGGCTTAATGCCAATTCCTATATTCGCATGATGGCGCATACTGCGCCGGTTAATATCGGGGTATTCCTTGGCGTGCGGGGCCGTATCCATACCACCTCCAGCGCCTGTACATCGGGCAGCCAGGGCATCGGTTACGCCTACGAAGCCATTCGCTTCGGCCGCCAGACCGCGATGATTGCCGGGGGCTGTGAGGAGCTGTCGGCATCTGAAGCGGCCGTCTTCGATACGCTGTTCGCCACCAGCACCCGTAACGATGCCCCACATACCTCGCCTCGCCCCTTCGATGCCGAGCGCGATGGCCTGGTGATCGGCGAAGGGGCAGGTACCCTGATCCTTGAGGAACTCGAACACGCCGAGGCACGTGGTGCCAACATCTACGCCGAGCTGGTCGGCTTCGGCACCAACAGCGATGGTCGGCATGTCACTCAGCCCGATGCAGGCATGATGGAGCGCGCCATCCGCCAAGCGCTTGACGACGCTGGACTAGACACCGGGCAAATTGGCTATGTCAGCGCCCACGGCACCGCCACCGATCGTGGCGATATTGCCGAAAGCCACGCCACCCATGCCGTGTTCGGCCCCAACATGCCGATCAGCGCCTTCAAAAGTTTTACCGGCCATACACTGGGAGCCTGTGGTGCACTGGAAGCCTGGGTGGCGATCGAGATGATGCGCGAAGGCTGGTTCCATGCCACCACCAACCTCGACCAGCCCGATGACGCCTGCGCAGAGCTCGATTACCTGCGCGGTGAAGCACGCCACATCGACTGTGAGTATGTCATGAGCAACAACTTTGCGTTCGGTGGTATCAACACCTCGTTGATCTTCCGTCGCTGGCCTTAATGCCACGCCTCAACCTTATCATTGCGCAAGTGAGTGCAACACACGTTGGCGCCGCGCTCTCACAGCGAGGCCGGGAGCTACTGAGTGTACTTGCCAAGCGGCAAGGGATTGAGTGTCCTCTTGCCGACTGGTCGCCTAGAGGCAGCGGAGTGCCGAGGCACCCCGCCCTAAAGGCCCCTTACCAGGCCAGTCTTAGCCATAGCGATAAGCGGGTACTGGCGGGCGTGTCGAATGTCCCCGTGGGCATCGATATAGAGCACACCCGGGCCCGCCATGCTGCACGTCTGTCGTCTCTTGTTGAACTACTGCCTGAGCCCGACGTAAAACGCGCTATTCTAAAAGCGAAAGACCCGCTGGCTGCCTTCTACCGCGCCTGGACGTTGTATGAAGCCCTCTACAAGTTAGATAGCGTTAGTCATGAACCACCTTCCAGCCTACTTTCGACCCGGCTCGCACGACTTGCTCCTCATGGAAACGCTCATGCATGGATTTGGCAGTCGCAGGGCTGGACCATTAGCGTTGTCAGCCATGCCTTCAACCTGCATATTGATTGCTTGCCAGAATTACCCTTTAAAAAGTTCGAGTTAAAACGTTCGTAAGCACGCATGCGCTTCAGACGATAGACTTATACTAGTGCTAACGTGATCAATGCCTCCATTACAAAGCATCGCGTTGCTGCCCACACGTTAAGGAGCCCTATGCTGCATATTTCCAACACGGTGGAACTGGCCGACTGGGAGATTGAGCTGAACCCTATCCGCGCGCAGGGTGCTGGCGGCCAAAACGTCAACAAGGTGGCCTCGGCTATTCACCTGCGTTTCGATATTCAGCGCTCGACCCTACCGCCCTTTTACAAAGAGCGCCTGCTGGCGCTGACCGACCAGCGCATCACCCAAGAGGGCGTGGTCATCATCAAGGCTCAGCGCTTTCGCACCCAGGAGCACAACCGCGAGGATGCCCTAGCACGGCTGCGCGAGCTGATTCGCGAAGCGGTCAAGCAACAGAAGACACGCAAACCAACCAAGCCCACCCGCTCCGCCAAACGCAAGCGTGTGGATGCGAAAACCCGCAAAGGCAAAACCAAAAACCTGCGCGGCAAGGTCACACTATAAGGCTCAGAGTGGCATAAGCATCATCGACGCCATTAAATGCCGGCTTGTGACCTGCCCGCTACCGCAATGGGAGGTGTCATCATGAGTCAACGCGACGAGTTCGTTGAGGAAATGAAAGCCCGGTTAGACGAGTGGAATGCTGAGATCGACAGGCTAGCCGCCAAGGCCCGCCAGGCCAGTGACGAGGCCAGGGTCAAGTACCAGGAGGACATAGAGCGGCTCAAGAAACGCCAGGCGGAAACGCAACAAAGGCTCGATGAACTCCAGCATGCCAGCGAAGCAGCCTGGGACACCGTCCGCCAGGGTATGGATGACGCCTGGGAGTTGATGCGCAAGGCGTTCAGGGACGCCTCCTCCCATTTCAAGTAACACCGCGCGTTACCTGGTTGATTCTGGTGTATCCGTTGGGCCGTGATTGCCTGACGCTGGCGTATCAACGTCATTGTTCTGCAGTTGCACCTCACTACCCTCGCGGAGGCGCTCGATGGACGCATTGCCCTGGCGAGACAAGGTCGCCAGGCGATTGATCTGCTCATCCAGCCGGGGCAGAGCCTCCTGACGATAGTTTGAGAGATCATCAATCGCGCCCATGACCTCGCTGAAGGCCTCTTCGAGCACTTGCATGTCGAGCATCGCCGAAGAGGCCCGCTTTTGGATGTCCACGCCCTGCTGGCGAAGGGCCTTGGCAGTCCCGCCGATCATCTGCGAGGTGGTGGAATTGAGAGCTTCGATGCGATCCAGTACCAGACGCTGATTGGCCATCGCCATGGCCACGGTGACCGCCACGGTGAGGGCCGAAACGGTGACGTTTATGGCTCTGTCCACGCCGCGCATTAATTCGCGGTTGTTGCGGATGATCACCTCCAGCGCCAGCACGCCTTGCTGGCTCACCGCCAGTTGCTGCTGAAGATCGACGATGCGCTGACGAAGGGGAAAAAGCAGCTCTTCTTCGATAAAGTGACGCCGCGGGTCATCGGTATCTCGCGCGGCAATATCGTCCTTCAAGCGACGATCAATCAAGCGACCTAGCGCGACTTGGCGGTTGAGCTCGCTTAGGATTTCATTTAGGGCTTGCTGGTCATCGTTCAGGGTGAGGTTGTCTCGATGCAGCATGTCACGCCCGCCCTCCAGCTCTTCAATGATGGCGTCCAGCGCCTGTTGAGCATTCTCGAACTTGCGGAAGTAGCGCTGCACGCGGCTGTCGATGCCGGGAATCATCGCCAAAACGCGATCCAACGTACTCGGCGCTAGACGATGGCGAGCAGGATCAAGCCCTTCCATGCGCCCGCGCAGGCTAACCAGTGCCTGGGCGACCGGCCCTCCTTCGTCGCCCTGGTGGGCTAGCTTACGCAGCGGCGTCTGTAGCATGGCGCTGCGATGGGCGGCCTGCTGCTGTAGCTCAAGCCCCATCTCGTCCACGGCTCGGCGCTGGCGCACCAACGACTCATCGCCATCCTCGGCGAGCACCTCGTCGACAAAGCGGTCAGCCATTGCCTCAAGCTCAGGGTCGAGGTCGAGGTCGAGGTCACGGTCATCGGGGTCGGCCGAATCGGACTGGCTAACTCCCAGCTGACTGGCGATCTCGGCCACCGGCGGCAGGGAGAGGCGAGGTTTGTCATCCGGTTGCTGGGTCATGGGCATCTCCTGGGTCGTGAAAGCCGTGCAGCATCAGTGCCGGTCGGCTTAATCCTTACGAGCGTAACGGTCGGCACCTTCGACGAAGCGGCGCAAATCCTCCAGCGCCTGCTCGGTGGTCACCGACGCCTGGGGGCGCGCCGTCTCGATACGTGCCAGGGAAACGGCGGTATCATCGAGCACGGTCAGCGCCGATTCGATACGGGCGGAGCGTTCATTCAGCCGGTGCTCGGTCTCCACCAGCAGATCCAGGCGGCGCACCAGGGCGGCGCGCTCCTCTTCGCTCAGCCGCATGCCCCCCCGTTCCAGACGTCGCCGCACGTAATCACCGTCCACCCGAACGACGCCGCGTGCTTGGGACGCCATAGTCGTCAGCGTATCCACCGCGCCAAGACACACCTGAGTCACCAGGCCGCGCGAACGCTCGAACGCCAGCTCGCCACTGTGGAAACGACCGCTCAGCACATCCATCACATGACGGTAGCGGCTGTAGAGGCGATCCGCCAGAATTGCCAGGTCGGGGCGGTTAACGTCCAACAGGCTCTGCTTCGCTCGGCACATAGCCAACACAAGGTCGTCGGCTCCCTCAGGCGGCCGCGCCGGATCAAGCACCGACACTCCCTCCTCATAGGCCTTGCGCTCTTCCTGAGCCCGGCGCTGACGCGCCTCGGCCGCTCGTTGAACCTCAAGCCGACGCTCACGGCGACGGGCCAACCAGCCGCGCAGCGTTCGCTCGACGGGTAACGCCACCGGAATGGCGACAATGCCAGCAAGCCAGCCAAGCAGGCTGGGGCTGAAACCACCCCACAGAGACGTCAGCCAAAGCAACATGCTGATAAAAGGCACTACCAGACAATAGCGGAGGATCACCTGCAGGCGGCCGGGAGCCGCCAGCGGAAGCGCCAGGGCAGGATTGAAGAGCCCGACCATTAGCCAGGGCAGGCAGGTCATGAAAAGACCGTAGGAAAATCCCTGCAGGAAACCCAACATTAATGCGACTATCCTTCATGGATTGAATGTGTAGAGTAACCGAGCCGGGGCGATAAGCACCAGCCATGTGCGTTGCAGCCTTTCAACCATCCTCGAAGTGGTCTGAGATTGTCGCTGAAAAGAAAGCCTTCTGGGTCTCCTTGAGCCCGCTAGCGTTCCTTCAAACAATGATCGCCTTGGAGTCTAAGAGCGCTAAACGTAGCGACGTTACCTATAAGCTAACGGACTCCCCACCTCGCCGCATAAATCATCATGAAAAAGGACTGACGGGGTTTTATCCAACGCCGTCTTGGCGAACAAAATATAGGCTTTACCGGATCATTTTATATCAAAAATTAAAAGTGCGGTTGCGCAATATAGCGATATAAATCAATATGCCACATACCACCATTTTTAGATTAAAATTTAAACAATTAAATGTTGGCGTGTATAATGAAAATAGTGGACATTACTTAAATTAAAAACATGGGGAAACTGAGATGGCGTCAGTATTGAATGATTACATCAAAAAAGAGCAGCTGCTAAAGCAACTGCAAGAAGAGCTGCAAGCGCTTGAAAGTAACAGCGAACTCAAGAAAGAGCTTGAATTCAAAGAGAAACTGCAAGCCCTTATGGCGGAGCATGGCAAAGCGGCACGTGATGTGTGTGAAATGCTGGACCCTACATACACCAGCACATCAACCAAAGGGTCTAAGGACAGCAGCACGGGCACTCGTAAAAAACGTGCTTTAAAGGTTTACAAAAACCCACACACGGGCCAAGTGGTCGAGACACGTGGTGGAAACCACAAGGTCATTCAGGAGTGGAAAGCTAAATATGGCAATGAAGAAGTTGTCAGTTGGGTCGTGCAGGAGCAGGCATAAGCCGCGATTGATGACTCTCTAAAGAAGCTCATCGCTTTGCGTACTTACTCTGCAATTGGACGAACAAAATACCTTACGCTATGGTCGCTAACGACTCCAAGCGAGCATATTGGGAAAGGCAGCAGGAACGCGAATTGCGTATATACCGCCTAATCGAAACCAATAGATAAAAAATCATGACCTTGGGAGAACGAAGTTTTCAGGGTCACAAACGCAAAAAAAAGCCTGCGATATCTCGCAGGCTTTATTAACGCGGTCTACATCATCAGTACCGCTAAGCGGGTGCTAGACCTTGAGCAAACCTTACATCAAGGCGCCCTGGTCACCCTCCTGCACCCCACTGATGCTGACATCATCACTCAATGCGACCAGCTCTTCTTCGTTGGAAGAAACGCCATCAGCATCAGTGGACATGGCCATCATCATATCCATGTTAGAGGCACTGGCTGCATTGATATCCGCATCGCGACTGAGTTGGAACGAGGCCAAGTCCTGAGAGCCTCCGTTGAAGGTGAGACGTAGTACCTGAACCCCTTCCTCCAGATCGAGTGTCACCGAGGGCCCATCGACGAAGTTACCCCAGGCGCCGGAGTTCGGCACTGAGCCACTTGCTTGATCGTAGGTCACGCCATCCTGCTCAACCGATGCGGTAATACTGCGCCCGTTGTTAGGGTTGGAAGTAACGAACGACAGGGTGTGGCTGCCAGCCTGTTCGACGTCGATGGTGTATTCCACCCATTCTCCTTCATCCACCCAGCCGATTGCTTCGCCCTGCCCAACGATATCCACGCCTTCACCCGGGCGGAAGTCCGTACCAATCTGAGCGGCATCGGCATCGTTATAGGCAACGCCCTGGCCGCCTTCATCGTAGTTGACCGCATCAAGCGCCAAGCCGTCCTCAGCATCCACCAGCCAGGGGGTTCCCCCCGCGTTAAAGGCTTGCTGCCCATCACGCGCCAGACTGAACGAAGCCAGATCCTGCGAGCCGCCGTTGAAGGTCAGCCGCAGCACCTGCTCACCGGCCTCCAACGCCACCTGGGTGGCATCGGTGGGCTGGAAGTCGCCCCAGCCACCGGTCGGCGCTATCACCTCCGGGTCGGTCGATGCGTAGGGTGAGCCGTCGCCTTTGGTAAAGGTCGCCGTGATGCTGCGCTGAGCACCGCTACCATCGCCAAGGGCTGACAGGAACGACAGGTCATAGACCCCTGCCTGCTGGACGTTGAGGGTGTATTCCACCCATTCGCCCTCGTCCACCCAGCCGATAGCGTCGCCGTCACCGACGATATCCACGCCATCTCCCGGGCGGAAGTCCGAGCCAATCTGTTCGGCATCGGCATCGTTGTAGGCTACGTCCTGGCCGCCTTCATCGTAGTTGACCGCTTCCAGCGTGAAGTCACTACCCACCTGCCAAGGGTCACCGCTTTCCGTGAACGCCTGCTGACTGTCGTCTACCGGAGGTGGCTCAACAGGTACCAGATTGAACGAGGCCAAATCCATAGGCCCACCATTGAAGGTCAGCCGTAACACCTGCTCACCGGCTTCAAGCGCTACCTGTGTAGTGTCAGTCTGGGTGAAGTTCGTCCAGCTTCCCGTCGGTGAAACCCCAACCGGCGACGCCGTCACGTAGGGCGTATCACCCTTGGCGAAACTCGCGGTTATCGAGCGGGCGGCTGGGTTGGAGGAGTCCATCGAGGTCAGGAAGTCGAGGTCGTAGACGCCGTCTTCCGCCACGTTGATGGTGTATTCCACCCACTCGCCGTCCTCGATGAAGCCAATCGCCTGTGAAGGCGTGGAGATATCCACCGCTTCGTCGGCGCGGAAGGCATCACCCTGGTGGGCCGCGGTGGTGTCGTTGTAGGCAACGCCCTGGCCGCCGTTGTCATAGAAACGCGCTTCCAGATTCAGCCCCTCAGCGCCCACCTCCCAGGCGGTTTGGCTGTCGTTATAGGCGCTCTGACCATCGTCCACCGGTGCTTCAAAGTCCAGCGTGAACGAGGCCAGATCCAATTGGCCGCCGTTAAAGGTCAGTCGCAGCACCTGCTCGCCCTCTTCCAGTTCAAAGGTCAGCGGACCGACGGTCTGGAAGCTGGTGAAGCTGCCGGTGTTGGGCAAGTCTTGCACCTGCGCCGGGGTATAGAAGCCGCCCCCCTGCTCAAAGGCCGCGGTGATGGACTTGCCATCGGTGGTCGCGGAGGTCGAGAAGCTAAGCGTATAGGTGCCCGCCGTCTCGACGTTGAGGGTGTACTCGACCCACTCACCATCGGCGATGTAGCCCAGCGCCTCGGTGCCGTTGGAGATATCCACCGCCTCGTCAGAACGGAAAGCTGCTCCCTGGTGCGCCGTGGTAGTGTCGTTATACGCCACCCCCTGGCCGCCGTTATCGAACAGTTTGGCTTCCAGCGTAAAGCCATCGCTGCCCACCGCCCAGGCTGTTTCACTGTCATTAAAGGCAGTTTGATCGACCGGGTCCGGGTCGTCGAGGAAGTTCGGCACGCCGTCGCCGTCATCGTCGTCGTACAAGTCCACCCGGCCGTTGCCATCGGCATCTTCCGCCCCAGTGGGGTCGTAGGTCTGAACGTTCTCGACCAGGAAGATATTGTCGTTGTAGTCGTAGTTCACCCCCGCGTAGTCCTGGATCACGATATAGGTGTCCGGGATCACGTTGCCATCGGCGTCCTTGGCCACATAGACGCGAATCAGGTGGCCGTCGTTCTCGTCCCAGTTGAGGTTGGTGCCTGGGTTACCGATCTCATCGATGGTGTCCTCATACAGGTTGGCATCCGGATCGGACCAGGAAATGTAACCCTGGCGGCCCGATATTTCGGCAAAGAAGCCAAACGGCGCATCGCGATCAAGGGTCGTCGTGGTCAGCAAATCACCGTCGTTGAGCGTGCGCGGCAGTAGCGTCTGACCATCGGCCTCGTCGTGGGCCAGAATCTCGTCGAGATTGCGGCTATCCACATCGTGGATGAACAGGCGGGCCACGTCGCCCTGGGTGTGATAAGCCGCCAACTGGGTGATCTTGATTGGCGAACTGCCGTCGGCACGCTGGAAGTACGGTGACAGAATCTCGTCGCCGTTGGCTTCCACCAGCCCGCCCTGGTTCATCTGCCCTTCGGCCACGTTGGTGGTGTAGCCAAAGGCGTTGATGATTTCCTGAACCAGCGGTTCCTGCCCGCTCTCGGACTGGTTCTGGGCCAGACCGGCCAGTTGGATAACCTTCTCGCCCTCGTCCGAATCGCTTGAGTTGATCACCAGGCTCGCCTCATACAGACTGGCGTCGTTAGGATCATCGGCGATGAAGCGCACGGTGACGTCGATGGACTCGCCCGGCTCCAGGCTGACCGCTGCAAACGCCTCGGTCAGTTCGAACAGGGTGGTATCACTGACCTCGATGCTGTTGATATCAAGGGTCTCGAAACCGTCGTTTCTGAGCGTGATGGTCACCTCGTCGTGCACTTCTTGCGCGGCGTTGGCGGGGTTCTCGATGCGCGACATCACCAGGCGATCGTTGGACGGGATGCCGTCGTTATTGATCACCGTGAGATCACCACCGGCGACGGGCGACACGCCCTCAATGAGGAACATGTTGTCGTTGTAGTCGTAGTTGATACCGGTGTAATCCATGATGCCCAGATAGGTATTGGGAATCACGTTGCCCTCGGCATCGAGTGCCCGGAACATGCGCACCGTATAGCCGCGCTCGATGCCATCAGCATCGGCAGGCGGCGTGCCACCTCCCTCGGGGTTCAGCGAGGGGTCGGTGGACAGGTTTGCCACCTCGATGCCAAACACGCCTTCGCCAGCCCAGCTGCTAGGAATATCGGCAAGCGAGAAGCTCGCGGTGGCAAAATCACCATTTCCTTTTATCGGCAGAAGGGTCTGGTTATTGTCGCCTGCATGATCGCTGAAGATGATGTCCTGACCCTTGTTGCCTGGATTATGGATACCCAGCGTTGCCCCGCTGGGGCCATGGTAGGCCGCCAGTTGGGTGATCTTCGCCTCTCCGGCACCATCAGCCAGCGTCCAGTAGCGCGACAACACCTCGTCGTCGTTAACGGGGCGGTAGAGATCGAAGTCATTCAATACCGAATTCTCCCCGCCGCCCACGGTGGTCAGGCCGTCGATACGGTTTCCGAAGCCGAACACCTCCCACACTTCATTGACGTTGGGTTCCCAGCCGCCCTCGTCCCGCGCCTGCCAGAAGCCGGCCATATGGATTTCGGCAATCGGCGAATCGGCATCGTTGGTCACCAGGCGAATTCGCCCTTCGAACACCCCGTCGCCAGCGTCGTTGGTGGGCGCCGTATAGCTGTCACGGTCGAACAGCACCGTGACCTCCAGCGACTCCCCGGCAGCGAGCGTCAGGCCGTCAAAGGCGCTCGGATCCTCCAGCACGAAGGGGCCATCAATATCGGCATCGAGAATCGCAAGCTCGCTGGTGCCCGTGTTGGAGATCGTGACGGTAGCACTTTCCTTGAAATCACGATCGTCCGCCGAGGCGCTGTTGTTCTCCAGGTAGCTGAAGTGCAGCCGGTCGGAGTAGTAGGCGGCATCGCCGCTTTGTACGCCGATGTCAGCCCCTTCATCCCCGGTCAGCGGTGTGACGTCGAGGTAGTCCAGCTCATCGGCACCGTCGGCGCTTGAGACAACACGCAGGTTATACTCCACACCGGCTTCCAGTTCGACATAGGTGCCTTCTTCCCCGGCATCGCCCTCACCCGGATAGGACAATACGTCCACTGGCTGGCCGTTGAGGGTTAGGGTCAAGCCCTGACCATCGCTGGCACCGGCGTTGGCCGCCAGATCCAGGCGATAGAGCCCATCGGCATCCACGGTAAAGTAGAAGTCGGCCGTCAGGTCGTTAATGGTCCGTGCGCTATCACCGCTCTCAAGCTCAATGCGCGCGCCATCGGATACATCGGCATACACCGGCATGAAGTTATCGGCCGGGGCGTCAGGCACTCGCAACAGGTCGACATTGGGGCCGTTGGCTTCCGGTGCCGTGACGCTGATGGTGTTGCTGCCCGCTTGCAGGTTGAGCAGCAGTTCCTGGAAGAACCAGTCGCTTTCCGCTTCATTACTCTGGCCTGGGAAGTTGAGCTGCCCCAGGCTAACGCCGTTGACGGTCACTTCCATCGGGCGGTCGGCCTTGCTTGCCGCCAGGGCGTAGCGGAAGCCAACCTCGTAATTGCCGGTCTCATCGACCTCGACGGTCCAGGTGATGGTCTGGTCGCCCGCGCCATCGAAGTCGACAAAGCCCTCACCGGACGCGTTGCGATCGTCGACGCTTTCGGGCACGACCACGGGGCCGTCAAGCGATGCATCTTCAGCTTCGTAATCGGTGAAGCCCGAGGTGCTGTCAGGCGGCGACTGCAATACTTCAAGCTGGTCGATGTTGGGGCCGGTATTGTTCGTGGCCTGCAGGCGCACGGTGTTTTCACCGACGACCAGGGCCGCTTCGATATCCTGCGTCATCCACTCGGCCCAGCGCTCGTCCGTATCGACGATGCCAGCCGGCGCGGGGCCGAAGTTATAGACGCCAACGCTCTGGTTGTTGACGAACACTTCAAGCGGTCGGTTAGTGTCGCCACCGTTGGCGTAGCGAATACGCAGGACCGAATCGCCAGCATCGTCTGCGGCCAGATTAAACCCGAAGGTCATGAAGTCGGCATTGGTGCTGCCGTAGTCGGCGTAGCCGCCAGGCACACCGTCATTACCATCGGTATTGCCATCCAGTCCAAAGGCACCGGGGCGTAGACCGTTCGGCAAGCCCTCGGTGGTTTCGGGGTTGTCGATGTCACGTATCTGGATTTCCGCACCCGCGCCATCGGCGATAGTCACCGATGTGCCATCGTTGGGAGTGTTATCTTCCGCCTGGATGACTAGCAGCGATACCAGATCGTCGCCGGGATCGGGATCCACAGCATCCACTACGCCGCCTGGCGCCGGATCGAGGCGAATGATCTGGCTCTGCCCGTTACCCCGGTTCAAGGTCAGCAGATATAGCTGGCCGGTCACCGGGTTCTCGATAATATCCAGCGGATCGACGTAGGTAATGACATTGCCGTCGGGATCGCGCAGCACATCGTCACCGATCACGTTGCCGTTGGCGTCGAGCGTAATGCTGCGCACGTCATCACCGCCTGAGTACTCGGTGAACAGCACATTGCCCTGCAGGTTGCCACCAAACACATCGCTAGTGTACTCCACCGCACCATTGGGAGAGCGGTTCTCGCCCAGCGAGTAGACCCCGGAAATATCATAGTTACCCTCGGGGTTGGTACCCGTCGGATAGCGATCCACCTGATTCGGATCGCTGCCCCCGGTCGGGTTACCGCCGTTCATGATGTACTCATCCCGAAGCGGGTTGGGGTGTCCGTAGTATCCCCCTTCCACCATCTTGAACAGATAGTCGTCCTGCTTCTCAACGTTCAGGAAGCGTTCATCTTCAGGTGTTGAGGGATCGTCCGGCACGTTGCCGCCCGCCGCCGAGCCGTTGGTCGGTACGTACAGGAAGCCATTGGAGTGCCATACCAGGTCGTAGGCGTTGCGCGCCCCGGTGGCGAAGATGGTTAACACCGCGTCTTCGGCGTAGGGGTCGTAGTAGCTCTGGAGCACGTTGCCATCGGCGTCCTGCACCGTCGCCACACCGCGTTCATCGAACACCAGGAACTCGCCGTCGCCCATGGGGATAGGATCATCCTTGGGATGGCCATCCGGGTCATCGAAGCGGGTGTTCTGGCCGTTGTCGGGCACAGGCTCGGTAGAGACATCAAAGCCCCCGGGAGGCGCGTCGCGGGTGGGGTCGATCTCCATGACGGCAGCATTAAGCAAACGCTCGGGCCTATTGCCCCAGGCGCTATCCGGCTCACCCATGGCCGAGTTGGAGCCCTGAATCAGATACAGCAGATGCGTCGGCACATCAGGGTTGGTCGCCGCGTCATAGTCCGGGTTGGCGCGGAACTCGAGGCTATTGGTCACGTGGTCGCCGTTGGAGCGCGGCAGCCCGGTGATGTAGGGCTCGGCGGTACCGGAAAAATCACTACCGCCGTCCAGCGTGATCTTGGTAATGCGGCCGCTGAACTCCGGCACACCGTTATCGCGTCCATTGAGCGGGATCGGGTAGTTATCGGTGATCCACAGCACGTTCGGGTCGGTGGGATCCACCACCAAGCCGATGATGCCACGTTGCTGACTCTCCCCGGGCTGGTCGAAGTAATCGTTCGGCAGGCTCAGGTCCTGGCGGTTGGATAGCGAGCCGTCGACCGGATCGACGTTGTAGCGCAACAGATCACCGCCGATGGTCGCGATGTACATGAAGGCGCCGTCGGGGCTCATCTCAAGCGACGTGAAGCCGAAGGCATTGTCCGCTTCACCGTTGAGCTCGACCACATCGTTGAACGCTACGTCGCGAGCGACCACCTCCGGTTCTTCACCGGTAACGAAGGTGTTGGTGTACTTCTGGAACTCGCGGGTCGGGGCATCATTATCATCGTTAGGGCCGCGGTCACGGAAGCCGTCGATCACCAGGGTATAGCTGGTAAACGGCTTGAGCATCTGGCTCGGCGAAATGGTCAGCGAGTCAAAGCCACCGGTAGTATTGACGTTGAACGAGACTTCCTCGCCGGTAACCGTTTCGAACAGCTTCACCGAGCCGTCGTTCAGGCTTTCCAGCAAGGCGCCGCCACGCCCGTCGACCACCGAAATTCCCACGAAGATGTCCGAGGTCGGGTCAACGCCCGTGGGAATAGCACCGTCTTCTGCGTCGAGGTCAACTTCCACTTCGTTTTCCCCGACGCCAGCAATCGCGCGGGCATCGGTGAAGAAGGCGTAGTCCTGCGGCGCTTCACGATCATCATCCGGGGTCAGGTCGGGCAGCGACTGGATCTCGATGTACTGGATCTCGGTGTTCTCGTTGTCGAGTCCCATCGAGTCGAGCGTCAGCCGGCCGTCCGTCACCTGCACGATGCGCGTCACCAGATCAGAACGTGCGCCTTCTGTGTCGTTGCCCGGATTGCCATCCGCCGGGAAGTCGTCTGGCCGGAACGGGGTGAAGGGGTCGTTGAACAGCTCGCCTTCCGCATTCAGCACGTTACGGCTGTCATAAGGCCCGGAGGTGTCGCCAATCGAGATGGTGACCTCGTAGTAGCCGTCTTCCAGCTCGATTTCCCAGCCGGCGCGTACATACTCGCTTCCGGGCTGATCGAAGTGGGCATAGGTGCCCTGACGCGGGTCGAGACCCGCGATATCATCGGTACGGTCATTGACCGCGACGCTGGTCAGCTCGCTGATATCCAGCGGCGTCGTGCCGGGTTCATCGTCGTAGATCGATTCCTCGGTGACCCAGCCGTACTGGTAGGTCTGGCCATCGATGGTCACCGACTGCGTGCCGAAGGCTTTGCCGTTATCGGCAATATAGCCTTCCGGCACCGCCACGCCCTCGGGCTGGAAGTTGATCTTGACCGAGAAGCGATCAACGGGCTCGACCACCTCCGGAGGCTCGACACCCTCGCGAGTCACGCTGAGGCTATCGATGTTAGGGCCGTTGGTGGTCAGGTTTTCCAGGCGAATGGTATTGCTGCCGGCCTCAAGTTCAACCTCGATCGTAGCCTCTTGCCAGTTCAGCCAGCCGTCATTCCCTTCACCGGTAACGGGGAAGGCAATCTCACCCTGCGACTCGCCGCCCACCAGTATATCCATGGGCCGATTTGCGCCACTTCCATCACCATTGGTGTAGCGTACGCTCAGGGTATAGGTACCGGCTTCCTCGACCTCCACGTCAAAGAAGGCCGCATCACCCACTTCGCCCCCCATATCGAGATAGCCGCTGCCGGTATAGCCATCCCATAGCCCATCGGGGCCCGCCGCTTCGTTAGTTTCAGGATTGCTGGCGTCACGCACCACGGTATCGGGAGTAGGCTCATCATCGTCGATCGACAACGCCTCGCCCTGAATCTCGAAGGTGAACGGCGCTGGGGTTGTATCACCATCATCGAAGCTGAACACGACCTGATCGATGTTGGGGCCGTTGTTCGTACCACCGTTAGCCACCGTGGGGATGGTCAGCGTGAAGGTATTGGCGCCCTCTTCGAAGGTGACCTGTACCTCCTGCTCCAACCATTCATCCCAGGGGTCGTTGACGCCATCGTCCGGCGCGTTGGCAAAAGGCACCTGCGGTTGCGCACTGCCATTGACCGTCAGGTCGAGCGGCCGAGGGGTGGCGGCGCCGTTAGCGTAACGAATCGTCGCCGTGTAGGTACCCGCTGCGGGTGCGTCGATATTGAACGTGATCTGATCACCGGCATCGGTACCGAAGTCCAGATAGGCGTCACCCACCGCGCCTTCGCGGAAGTTTTCAAAGTCATCGGGATTATCAGCATCCACCACACGCGTGACGGCCCCCTGGCCGGTGCCACCGACATCGGTGACGCTCGCCTCCTCTCCTTGCAGAGTGATGGGCTCCACGACCACGCTGCCGTCATCGATGGTCACGCTATCGCTGGCCTCGGCCTCGTTGCCTACCGCATCGGTGACGATCAGCGTCACGGTAACGTCACCGCTTTGGCCGCTTAGATCCACCGTGATATCGCCATTGGCCTCAGGCGTTACTTCCGTACGCGTGGTGCCGCCGTCGAAGCTGACTTCATAGCTAACAATGTCGTCATCGGCACCGCTCACATTGAACAGCGCTGCATCAAGCTGATCGGGTTCCAGGGTATCGGCTGCAGCGGTCAGGGTCAGGTTGCCATCTTCATCCGCGCTGTCATCGACGGGGATCGGTCCGCTGCCGCCCTCGGTGATTTCGATACGGTCGATATTGGGGCCGGTGGTCGCGCCTTCCGGAATCGCCAGTTCGATGCTGTTGGTACCCGCTTCCAGGGTCACGGTGACGGTCTCGAACAGCCAATTGTCGAAACCTTCCTCCGGCCCGGTGCCGTCTGGGTCGGTCGCCAGCATGTCGAGCACGACCGGCGCACCGCCATTGATGACCAGATCCAGCGGACGATCGGAGTTGGTGGCATAGCGCACGCTAATGTCATACTCGCCCGCTTGTGCCACCTCGACCTGCCAGGTGACGTTGTCACCAGCGGTATCGCCGAAGTCCAGATAGCCGGTGCCGGAAAAGTCCGGGCGCAGGCCGTTCTCTAAATCTGGATTATCTTCGGGATTATCCGCATTGCGAATGGTGGTATCCGTTTCGTTGGCGTCGTCATCGAAGCTGGTCACCGTGCCGTCCTGCACTTGCAGGCTGAGCGGCGTGAAGGGCGCTTCGTCGACATCATCAACGGTGACTTCCAGGGTCTGAACGTCGCTCAGATCGCCATCGGTTACCGTGACCTCGACTTCGTAAACGCCATCTTCATCGTCATCCACCGGAAGCTCGAAGTCGCGGGCGCTGGTGAAACTCAGTACGCCGGTCGTCTCGTCGATGGTAAACAGCGGTGCATCGGCGCCGCCGGTAATAGCGAACACCGGTGCGCTCAGGCCTGTCGTAGCACCATCTTCGTCGACCACCGGAATCGCGCCGATCTCGGTCAGGTTCTCATCAATCGAATACGCCGTCTGATCGATGACGATACTCTCGTTGAGGTCCGCCACCGTAATCAGGGTGTCCTGCGAGACGCTGTCTTCACCGTCGGAGACGGTGACCGTCAGTTCATACACGCCGTCTTCATTGCTGTCGGCAGCCAGTTCGGCGTCCGGCGGGTTGACGAACGCAAGCTCCCCGCTCACCTCATCGTAAGTAAATAGCGCCGCATCGGCACCGGACAGCGTGATGGTCAGGTTGTCACCATCGGCATCGTCGATCACCAGACTGGCCACGGCTGAACTGTTCTCGTCGACGCTGAGGTCGCTCGCCAAGCCTTCAAGCGTTGGGGCGGTGTTGGTCGGCTCCTCAATGCGTTCAAACACCAAGGAGTCGATGCGCATCAGCTCACCGTCAGCACCGCGCAGCTCAAGGCTCGCCAGGTCACCGGCGGTCACCTCGAAAGGCGTTTCGAAGGCAATTTCCTTGCGGTTACCGCTCTGACCCGCATTACCACGGGGGCCTTCGCCCACGATGGTGCCAAAGTCGTCGCTGAGCACCACATCGGAGCTCAGGCTGTCGCTTGCGGTATTGCGCGCTTCAAGCACGGTATCGCCGATGGTCAGCGTCAATGAGCCTTCACCATCGTTTTCATCGAACACATACAGCCGGGCCACGTACCAACCGGGCTCTACGCCACCGGCTGCCAGGTCGGTACCGATAGTCGCGGGTTCGTTACTGGTCAGCCGGATCAGCTGTTCGTTGGAGGCGCTTGCGCTGCCGGTCACGATCAGGTTGGACGCATCGAGATCGGTGAAGTTTTCCGCCTCGATGGTAATGGCATCACCCACTTGCGTGCCTTCGATCACGAAGCTCAGCGTTTGGGTGTCGGAAAGGCCAGCCGGATCGGTGGCGCGAATCACTACATCAAAGGTGCCGCCTTGGCTCGGCGTGCCCTGAATAACGCCATCTACTACCTCAAGCCCGGCGGGCAGATCCTCGGCGGAGAGCGTCAGGCTGTCGCCATCGGGGTCGGAAAACAGTGACTCAAAGTCCGCGAGCGGAATCTGGATAAAGCTCTCACCGACTTCGCCAAAGTAAGGCTCCAGTGCCACCGGTTCGGCCACCGGCGCGTCATTGACGTTCTCGACCGTCAGTGCGAAGTCGGTCGAGGTGCTGGTAGTGCCGTCATCGGCGGTCACCGAAATGGTGTAGTCGCCGGGGGCGAGTCCTTCGAGGCTGCCGCTGAGCACCTGGTCGGCGACGCTCAGGCCGTCCACGGTGACCGGCTGGCCGTCGCCGTCGGTGACCACGAAGCTGAAGCTAAGCGCGTCGCCATCGTCATCGACGAAGGGCAGGTCGACCTCGATATTTGAGCCTTCATCCAGCGTGAGGTCCGCAATGCCGCCGCCGACTACGCGCGGCGCGTTGTTGGTGTCCACTACCTCATCTTCGGAAAGGCTCACGCCGCTGAAGCTCGTGCTGCCCTTGGCGCCCAGGTCATCGTCGTTGACGAACACCAGCGAGTCGATGGTGGTGCCGGCATGCGCCGACAGATCAATGGTGAAGCGGAAAGTGCCGTCCTCATTGTCGACGCCCTGGCCGCGCAGGTCGACAAACCCGCCCTGGGTCTGGGTGCCGCCGAGCTGATAGACGCTATTGCCGCCGTTGAAGGGGTTGTCGTCGGCATCGAACCCGATCGCGACGATTTCCGGTACCGGCGATTCCGAGATAGCCACGTCCAGCGTCAGCAACGTTTGCCCGGTAATGGTGTAGCTGCTCGGCAGCTCGGCGCGTTTCCAGACGTTGTCATTCAGCGTGAGCGTGGCACCGTCGTCTTCCACCACAGCGCCCGTGCCGCTTGCCGGATTGTCCTGGGTGTCGTTGTAGGCGCTGATGATAGCGTCGTCGAAGATGACATCGATCGCCACCGGTTCCGGGTCGGTCGCTCCAGCCAGTGTCACGGTGTCTGCTACGCTTGCTTCGTTACCGGCGGCGTCTGTGACGATAAGCGTTACCGTCACCTCGCCTGGGCTCTGCCCCGATAGATCCACTGAAAGGGTATCGCCATCGCTGGTGGCCGTCTGGCGAGTGGCGCCGCCATCGAAGCTGACTTCAAGCGTAGAGTCGGCGTCGACGCCCGCAACACTAAACACCACCGTGTCGCTGTCATCGGGTTCGATCTCGGCGGCAGGACCTTCCAGTGCCAGATCGTCGCCCTCGTCGGCCGTGGTATCCAGGGTGAGATCAAGTGACTGCTCAGCGCGGTTGCCAAAGGCGTCCATGGCGATCAGTGTGGCGGTGAGATCACCGTCGTCTTGCCCTGAGAGATCCAGGGTGAAGTTGCCGTCGGCGTCTGGCGTGACGTCTTCGACGGTGACGCCCTCATCGAAGCTCACCCCGACAGATACGATGTCATCATCAAGCCCCGTCACGCTAAACCCGGCCGCATTGGCGTTGGCGCCGTTAATCAAGAGGTTGTCGGCGCTGAAAGCCAACGGTGTCTCATCGGCATCCGCCTGGACATCGCCCACTGGACCGGTACCCGCAGTGGTGACTTCAATGCGGTCGAGGTTGGGCCCCTTGTTCGCTCCAGCGGGGATGCTCATCACGAGTGTATTCTCACCGGCAACCAGCGATGCGGTCAGGGTCTCGTATCCCCAGTGGTCGAAGCCTTCCTCCGCGCCTCCGCCGTCAGGGTCGGTTGACAGGAAAGCAAGCGAGCTTGTAGCCGCGCCATTCACCGAAAAATCCATCGGCCTGGCATCATTGGTGGCATAGCGGAAGTTCAGGTCGTAGTCGCCTGCTTCTGCCACGTTGACCGTGAAGGTCAGGCTATCGCCAGGCACGCTGCCGTAGTCGACATAGCCGGTACCGGAATAGTCGGCACGAAGGCCTTGGAAACTTGCACCGCTCTCGGGGTTCTCGGCGTCGCGTACCAGGGTGCCGGCGTCGTTATCGACACCCAATTCGGCGTCTTCGGCCTGAACGACGACCGGATCAATCACCGGCCCGGTAGGATCGACCGGGTCGGCCTCAAGTAACGCCACTTCGATCTTGTCGATATTGGGGCCGTTGGCGGCACCGCCTAATCGCAGGGTGTTGCTGCCTGCGGCAAGGGAAATTTCAATGGTCTCGGTGGACCAGCCTTCCCACTCGCTCTGCCGCGTGTTGTTACCGCCGGGTACAGCTGGCTGGTTGGCCGTGGGCACATCGTCGTTCACGTCGTCTGGGTAGTAAACGGGCTCACTTGTCTCCGCAAAATTAAAGGTTCCAAGTGAACTAAGCGCTTCGCCATCGACCAGGGATAGGTCCAACGGACGCGGATTACCTGCAGAGGCATAGGTCACGGTGACGTTGTAGGTACCGGCGGTGGCGACATCCAGAGTGAACTCGCCGTAGGCATCGGCATTGCCGAACGCCCAATCGAGATAGCTTGCGCCCTCGGCGCCCACACGGAAGGTTTCGTTACCAGTGGTAAAGTCGGCGATGTTGTCGACGGTGACCACACGGTTGGTTTCACCGTCTTTGTTGTCAGCCGCAGGCGACAGCACAAGATCTTCCGCCTGAACCACGTAAACGTCTGAGGCAGGCGCGCGCACTTCCAGATAGTCAATATTGGGGCCGCTGGCACCGTTGGAGGTAAAGGTTACCGTGTTCTCGCCCGCCTCTAGCTGCACGCGAATGGTGCGTTCGCCAAATTCGCTAAAGTCGGTTGAGTCGTTGGTCAGGGTGGTGCTGGGCAGATCGAACATGCGATCCACTAACTCGTCGTTGACGTCCAGCCGCAGGGGGCGGTTTCGATCCGTACCATCGTCGTTCTGGCTCAAGGCATAACCCAGCGCCAACTCGTACTCACCTGCTTCTTCAACGCTGAAGGTAAAGGTCAGCGTCTCACCGCCGTTAACACCGTCGCCGTAATCGACGTAGGCCTGGCCGTCGGCGTTGACGGCATTGGGTTGGCTTTCGGGATCATCGACCACGTTGATACCGTCGCCCGAAATGACCGCCGAGGCACCATCGCTGGCGTCGTCATCTTCTGCCTGAATACGTATCGGTGTGAAGGTGTCCACCAGTATCGCCTGGGCAAAAACGCCTTCGTCTGCCTGCGCAAGAATGGGCTCCTCCGCGAGCGTGGCGGCGAATGGCTCGGATGCAGCTTCCGCGATGCCCTCACTTTCTGGCACCACATCCAGGTCAATGCTCATATTCGAATGGGGTAGTACCTGGCCCCATTCGTCCATGGCTTCCAGGCGCATTTTCAGCCGTCCCAGCGCTGGCGTGGGCAGGTTCTCGAAGACAAAGGGCCGCTCAAAACTCTCGAATACTGACACTTCATTGCGAGCGTCTTCCCATGCCATGCGCATCGCTTTGATAGACGATTCCCAAGGAGAGGGGTGAGGCTCCACGTGCAGTTGATGGCCTTGGAAGGTATCTCTACCCCAACGTCCGCCTTCATGAACGGCACCCAGTAGAGACTTCGCCTGACCGGAAACAAATGACATCGAAAACATGGTCCACCTCACGGTTTTCATTAGAATTCTTCAAACACACCAGAATGTGCGCCTGTGAGCACCCACCAAGCTTTTGTTACAGCGCTTGTTACAATGATCCCTTCCGCAAGTGGCAGCATATAGCCCTATAACCGCTGGCAAATCGGAGCGACACTTGGTGAGTCTAATCGAGCTTTCCAGGGTGGCAAGATAAGACCAAGAGCACCAGAATGTATCCAATTGTTACAATTTGTCAAAAATATATAAGCATAAAAGCAATTAAAAACATACACTTAAAATAAATAGTGCCGATCTCGACAATATTGAGACCGCTAAACGTGACATAAAAAATCGGTGGTTTTCGTTAGAAAAATAACGTTGCCGACTCACGGTAAGTGTTGGTTAATCCAAATTTGCGCACGAGTGATTAACTCAAACAAAACTAAAAAATTGATCCTCTGCCTTCAAAAAGAACCTGATACGCTAACTAACATATTATTTACATAATGATTACAAAAGAGCGGCATCGCCTCGCGGCAGGTAGCTGGCCATTAGGCGATAAGTCCTCTCATGGTGACCCGCATCATTGATGGCAAGACCCCTCTTGTCGGTAGCGTGATAGCTGGGCCTTAAGCACCACCCAACAATGCTCTGGAGCTCAGCCATGTTGAATTCGCACGAAGGGTCGGACTTGCAGAAAGTGCTTAGCACCTGCAAACGCAGCTTCCTTTATGTTGGTCTATTCAGTTTGTTTATTAATCTGCTGATGCTCGTGCCACCGCTTTACATGTTGCAGGTCTATGATCGGGTCATCACCACGCGCAGTCAGGAAACGCTGCTGATGCTGACCCTGGTCGTGGTTTTCCTGTTTGTGGTGATGGGGGGGCTTGAGCTGATGCGGTCACGCATCCTCGTAAGGATCGGCAATAAACTCGATGTGCAGATCAGCCAGCGACTTTATTCGGCGATGTTCAAACGCTCGCTGATGATGCCCGGCAAGCCCTCGGCCCAGCCGCTGAATGACCTGACGACACTGCGCCAGTTTCTTTCTGGAAACGGCCTGTTTGCTTTCTTCGATGCGCCTTGGGTGCCGATTTATATCGGCGTGCTGGCGTTGTTCCACCCTTGGTTTGGGCTGTTCGCCCTGGGGGCGGGCATCATCCTGACGACACTTGCCATCATCAACGAGGTCACCACCAAAGCGCTGCTGAATGACGCCAACAGCCAGCATGTGATGTCCCAGGACCTGGCCAACAGCAACCTGAGAAACGCCGAGGTGCTCCACGCCATGGGCATGTTGCCGGGCATTATGGGCCGCTGGAGCGTGCGCCATCGCGAATACCTGGTCCTGCAATCCAAAGCCAGCGACAGAGCCGGGCTGATCACCAATACCTCCAAGGTGCTCAGGCTGATGTTCCAGTCGCTGATTCTCGGCCTAGGAGCGTATCTGGTACTGGCGGGCGACCTAACGCCCGGCATGATGATCGCGGGTTCCATTCTGATGGGACGCGCCTTGGCCCCTATTGATCAGATGATTAACGGCTGGAAGGGGTTCTCTGGAGCTCGCACCGCCAAGGCGCGTCTCGAAGAGCTGCTGACGGCGATTCCTGCTGAAGAGCCGCGCATGCCACTTCCCAACCCTAAAGGACGCCTCACGCTTGAGGGGGTGACGGCGGCACCACCTGGACAGAAACTGGCGACCCTGCGCGATATCAACCTGACCATCGCCAAGGGCGAACACATCGCCATCGTGGGGCCCAGCGCCTCCGGCAAGTCGACCCTGGCCCGCGTGGCGCTAGGCATCTGGCCAAGCCAGTTCGGCTGTGTGCGCCTGGACGGTGCCGACATTACCCAGTGGAATCGTATCGCCCTGGGCCCCCACATCGGTTACCTGCCCCAGGATATCGAGCTGTTCGATGGCACGATCTCGGAAAATATCGCCCGCTTTGACGAAGTCGACCCCCAAGCGGTGGTACTGGCGGCACAGAGAGCTGGCGTGCATGACATGATTCTTGAACAACCCAACGGCTATGACACCTGGCTCTCCCACGGAGGAAACGCCCTCTCCGCAGGCCAGCGCCAGCGTATCGGCCTGGCGCGGGCGCTGTATGGCAAGCCCGTGTTGGTCGTCATGGACGAGCCCGATGCCAATCTGGACGATGCCGGTGAGCAGGCCCTTGCCCACTGCTTGGTTCGGCTACGCCAGGAAGGCACCACGGCATTGATCATTACTCACCGCTCGCTCCTACTGAGAAATGTCGATCGGGTACTGGTGCTGAAAGAAGGCCAGATCGCCTCGCTCAAACCACCCACCAGAATAGCGCCCGTTACACGCATGACGGCAGATGGCGGCCGCCCTGTGCCGTCCCAGCGCGTCGCGTCACTAAAACCTAGCGCACGAGGCCGCCATGGCGGCGAGGAGACCCCGTCATGAGTATGCAGAAGCCTCAAGGGCCCGGCATCGCACCCGCAAAAAGCGATGAATTACCGCTCGAAGATACGCGCTACCGCCGACTGGGCATCGCCATTTTGATCATCGCCGTTGGGGGGTTTGGCAGTTGGTCAGTGTTCGCCAATCTGGCGGTTTCCGTTGTGGCACCAGGCTCTGTGTCGGTAGAAAGTTTTACCAAAACGGTTCAGCACCTGGAAGGCGGAATCATCAAACATATTGAGGTTGAAGATGGCGACCATGTTGAAACCGGGGATGTGCTGATGGTACTGGACGACACCCAGGCACGCTCCCAACTGCAGGTCACCCGCTCTGACTACCTTATCAGCCGCGCCACCGAGGTACGGCTTTTGGCTGAGCTGAGCAACGCCGAGACGCTAAGCTTTCCCGAGGAGCTTACCGCCTCGGAGCATCCCCGAGTGAAGGAGGTGCTTGATGTCCAGCGCCGCTTATTCGACTCCCGGCGTGAGTCGCTCACCAGTACGCTGGCGTCTCTTGACGAGCAGATTGTGCAAATGAACGAGCAGATTGAAGGCCTGATCAATACGCAGAACATCAATCAGCGGCGCATCAGCTCGCTCGAAGGCGACGCCGCCAATCACCGCAAACTGTTTCAAAATGGCATGATCAGCAGCCAGCGGATGCACGAACTGGAGCGAGAAAGCCTCGAATACCAGAGCGTCAATGCCCAGCACGCCTCAGAAGTTGCCCGGCTGCATTCACAAATCAGTGAAAACGCGCTGCAAAAGCAGGTTCGCCTGCAGGAGTTTCAGCAGCAAGTGGGCGAGGCTCTACGCCAGACCCAGGCCGAAGTGGCCGACGCCGAAGAGCGGCTCACTGCCCTGATGGACAAGGTGAACCGCACCGAAGTGCTAGCACCGGTTTCAGGCACAGTAGTGGGCCTGAAAGTGCATACGCTGGGCGGCGTTATCCGTTCGGGTGACCCCCTGCTGGATATCGTGCCAACCGATGTGGGGTTCATCGTCGAAGCCAAGGTACCGGACCATGATATTGACCACCTCTACATGGGTCAGCCCGCCGAGATCCGTTTCAGCGCTTTCAACCAGCGTCTTTCAAACGTCATCGACGGCGAAGTCATCCACGTAAGCGCCAATAGCTTTGAGGACGAAGCGACCCGGGCCCGCTACTACAAGGTACGTCTGCGCGTCACCACCGAAGGCGAAGAAGATATGACCGAGACCATGAAGCTGCTTGCCGGTATGCCCGCCGAAGTGATGTTGCGTACAGGCGAAAGAAGCTTCTCCAGCTACATGGCCAAACCCATCACCGACATGCTGGCCCGTGCCATACGTGAAGATTGAGGAAGAAGAACTCGTTTAAAGGCCGTGATTGGGATATTGGGCTAACGGCTCAATATCCTTTTTAGCTTTTAATTCAATTATTAAACGCCTTAATAACACATCCAGCTACCCCATAAATAAGGCAAACACGTACGCCCATTTTCAGCCTTCCGACCTAGCAAAAAGCATATAAAGATGTGGCTCCCATAAAGCATGGTTGGTGTACTTTAGATGACAGCGTCCCAACGCAGACCTTCAGGCAAATATTGAATTCTCGTACTCCTGATTCGTACAGCTTACGAAGTGAATCGCAGCAGTAAAACCTCTACAACCTTTCATCAAAAACCCTACAACTCGATTGCCATTTGTAAAGAAATCGACTAGCTTGAAGGAAGTAATACGCTTAAAAACTTCCCTAGTGCTGGCATGTTCGATCATCTCTACACAACACTGGCTGCGGCTTTTTCACCCAGTGCGCTCTAATGTCGGCGCGGCCTGTCTGGGTCACCCAGCAAAGGAGAACATCGAATGTCGATAACATCAGAAAAGCAATTACCCGAAGCCGTAGCCGCTTGGCGCGATCCAGAAATGGACTCGGTTAAGGGAACCGAGACCCCAAAGGATCCAAACAAGGGATATATCGCCCTACTTGGCTGGAGCGTTAATGCGATTAAAGCGGCACAAAAATTTGATCGCCGCTATGTGGTAGTTGCTCCAGAATGGGCGGAGGACTTCTGTGCCGCCAACAACATACCTTTCATTTCGTGGGATTTTATCCGCTTGAATGATCGGTCTATGGAAATCGCCGAGCGGCTCAAGGCCGAAGGCGTCGACGTGGCCATCCCCCTGTTCGAAGAAACCGTCGAGTGGTCTGGTGCGATTAATTCCGTCCTGCTAGACAGCCCTCGCATGTTCGGGCAGTCCATCCTATTCCGTGACAAAGCGCTTATGAAGCGCCGTGCACAGCTTGGCGGTATTCGCGTGGGGATTTTCGAAGAGGCGCATGAGAAAGAAGACATCGTTCGCTTCATGAAGCGCGTCAACCAAACGCTGCTCAAGCTCGACGGAGACCCGGACGACCCGATTCACGTCAAGGCATTCGACAAAGCTGGCTGCCTTGGACACCGCATGATCCGCACCATAGATGAAATTGACCATATTCCAGACGAGGAATACCCGCTGCTGATGGAAAGCCACTTGAGCGGTTGGGAGTTTGCCGTTGAAGCCTGGATCCACAATGGCAAAATCAAGTTCCTCAACATTTCGGAATACGTCACCCTGGGCTATTCGGTATTCGTCCCCGCGACCGAGCAGCTCGAGAGCTGGCGCAACGCGATTACCAAACAGATCGAGTTGTTGATCAAAACGTTCGATATCCAGTTCGGCCTAATTCATCCCGAGTACTTCGTCACGGCAGACGGCGAGATGTACTTTGGCGAGGTTGCCTACCGCCCGCCTGGGTTCAAGGCGTTTGAGCTAATCGAGAAAGCCTACGGATTCAACGCGTACCAGGCATCCATGTTGGTGTTCGACCCCAAAAGCACCACTGAAGAAGTCGATGCGTTCTTCCCCCGCGAAGTGGTCGACGCGAAAGGCTACGCGGGTTGCTTCGGTGTATATCCAAGGCGTCGTGTAGTCAGCAAACTGGAAATGCCTTCAGAATGTGTTGACCACCCCTACTTCGAGTCACACGAACTGGTTGCACCGACGGAAGAAACCGTTCCTGATCGGTCGGCCTTCGGGACGCACTGGGGCCTTGTCTTCTTCTTTGGCGACGACCCCATCGAGATGCGCGATCTACTCAAAAAGCAGGAAGACTTGGACTTCTACGTCTAGCGCTCCTTAAACGCAAAACGTAGCACGATGGGCGCGTCATCAGTCTCCGGAATACTTAAATTCCTGATGCTGGTAGGCGCGCCCTACGTTTTTTTGCCAGTAATCCCATAGCATGTATCAAAAATATCCGTAACGTGGTGAGCTCGCCATATGGATATACACCGCTCACCCCTTTCCGAAACAACTGGCGAGGTAACGCAATATGGTTCAGGGTTTTTTGATACTGCTGATTTGCCAATTAATTGGCGAATGGCTAATGGTATGGTTCGGCTGGCCAATTCCAGGCCCGGTGGCGGGAATGATGCTCCTACTGATTGGGCTGATGCTCTTTGGCCGCGTGCCCGATGGCCTACGCTTACCCGCCGAGGGCTTAGTTCGGCATTTATCGCTGCTGTTTGTGCCAGCGGGCGTAGGCTTGATGCTATTTGCAGAGACACTCGCCCAGCAGTGGCTTACGATCCTGGTGTCGCTGCTACTGAGCACCCTTATTACCCTGTCGCTAACCGGCTGGATGCTGCAGGCGTGGGAAACACGTCAATACAAGCATAAGGAATAAGCGATGGAGCTCACCAGTTTTTGGGTTTACTTCAACGCTCGGCCACTATTCTGGATTGTGATTACTCTGGGGGCTTATCTGGTAGCCAGTGCGCTTAATCATAAGGCAGGTGGCACGGCGCTGCTACATCCTGTGCTGGTTGCTATGTTGATGATCATCTTGCTGCTGACCCTTAGCGGCACCGACTACGACACCTACTTTGAAGGGGCGCAGTTTATTCATTTCCTGCTGGGTCCCGCCACCGTCGCTCTGGCCGTGCCCCTTTATGATCACCGTGCACGTATTCGCCAAATGCTGCTGCCATTGCTGGTAGTTTGCCTAAGCGGCAGCCTGACGGCCGTCGTGACCACTGTGTTGATTGGCCAGCTTTTTGGTGCCAGCGATGCGCTGTTGCTATCAATGGCCCCTAAATCAGTCACGTCTCCCATCGCCATTGGCATCTCGGAACAGATAGGCGGGTTCCCATCACTATCCGCCGGTTTATCATTGACCACCGGCATGATGGGCTGCCTGTTAGCCCCACTGGTATTTCGTGTTCTCAAGGTGCGTTCACATACCTCAAGCGGCTTCGCTCTGGGCCTGGCCGCACACGGGTTCGGAACGGCCTATGCCATGCAACGCAGCACCCTCGCAGGCGCTTTTGCCGGCTTGGCGATGGGCATGACGGGGATATTCAGCTCCGTGTTGATTCCGCTTGTCAGTCAATTACTCGGCTTGAATTGAATACGACTCACGGAACACAAGTTATATTTTATGCAAAAAGAAACCAGCAGACATTATAGTGCTAGTAACAGGCGATGGGGGGTTTTGACTTACTCGTCAATAAAATTCGCACTAAACATGGTAAAAGCGTTAAAGCTTATAGCACCCCTAAGTTTACAGCAGCATCACTTATCAACGAAGCCAGTGATTCTATAAATATCGATAAGGAATTGCTGCTCAATTAGTTTTACCAAAAATTGCTTAACATTATATCTACCCATTAACGCCATATATTTTTTTAGTATAGTGATTCAGCCAGCGTGAACTATCTTATGCCGCTCTTGGCATACGCTCAACGGCCAAGAAGAACTTGTTGCCGTGGTGACCAAACCCGTGCTGACATGAGTCAATTTCGGTCATCATCGTTAAGGGTAAAATCTGGTGCAGCCATCACTCATCGTTACCGCTTTGATAGCGACTGAACTCTCGTTGCCACCGCGCCATAAACGCATCGCGACGTAGCGCATCAACAAAGGCAAGCACCGATGCGTTGAGTGTAATGGGATAGAGGCGGTCGCCAACTTGATCGCGTAAGCGTTGAGCGGTGTAGGGACCAACAACATCGGGCCGCACGCTGAAAAGCGGTGTTTGCGACGCCAGGACACGCTGGCCATCGCGGCTGAGTAGAAAGTTCATAAAGGTTTGCGCTGCCCGCGGATGCGGGGCATCACGATGGATAAACCCTGTCCGCATCATCACCAAGGCATAGTCCTGGGGCACCTGCACAATCACCTCAGGATTTTCCTGTGCCCACACCATGGCGTAGGAACCCAACAGGTTGTAACCCAGCCAATAGCGCCCTTCTGTAATCCCTTCAAGCATCGCGCGAGTATTGGATTCGAGCTGTGCGTCGGCATCTCCCAATACCGTCACCAGATCCCAAAACTTGTCTGTATAACGCGCATCCTGCTGAAACAAGGTGTAGCCAATCCCGCTTTCTGACGGAGAGTAGGTGGTTACCTTACCCTGTAACATCTCACGCTGCTCGCTTAGCAGCGTGTGAAGATCCGCATGGGTTTGCGGTGGCAGGATATGACGCGTTAAATCAAGCCGGTAAGCCATGACGATCGGCTCAAAAGTGAAGCCAAATAGCTCATTACGCCATTTTGCCCAGTCAGGCCATTCACTGGCCTGTGCAGAATCCAATGGTTGAGCATAGCCTTGGTTCACCCGGTTCATCTGCCAGGGCATTGCAGAGCTGATTACCACGTCGGGTGGCGGATCCGCTGTCTCTATCAAGTCATTGACTTGCAATGTTGAACGGTCACGGTAGGTGAGTTCGATATCGGGGTGGGCTTGTTCGAAAGCCTCCAGCAGAGGCGCGACTACCTGTCGATCCAAAGCGGCTTCTACCACCAGGGGCATCGCTTGCAAACGCTGAGAGGATGAAAAACAGACAACCAGCAGGGCCGTCATCAGCCATAGGCGGTGCATTAGGTTTCCTCTCTTATGGCTAGAAAATGCAGCTCAAACCGAAGCCCATGAGGCTGTCTTTCTTTGACCCGCAGTTCGGCCGCATGGCGTTGCGCAATGGAATCAACAATGGCCAGACCGAGGCCTGATCCGTGCGTATCCTGACGCCCGCCGCGTTCGAAGGGTTGAAACATCCGATTGCGAACCTCGGGATCCACCCCAGGACCGTTATCCTCGATATAAAGTATGATGTGATTGTCGATGTTCTTTAGTCCCAGGGTAATGACGCTACCTGAAGGGGTATAGCGAACTGCGTTATCGATCAAGTTGCCCAGCAGCTCACGGAGCGCCCACGCTTGCGCCCGAACCATGACAGGCCCGGCAGGCAGCTCGTCCAGCCCCAGATCATGGTTCATCGCCACTTCACGTTGCGCCCATTCAAGCACGGTGTCATGTAGCGTGGTTTTCAGGTCGAGCGGCATGAGCTCGTCAGCCTCTTCAATATGGCGCAGGCGCGCAAGGCTCAACAGCTGGCTGGCAAGGCGACTGGTGCGCTTTGCACCGTCGTGGACGTCCGACAGAGCTCGATACCACTCACCAGGCTCACGGCTGTGCAAGGCCAGCTCGCTGGTACTCTGCAAGCCCGCTAGTGGGGTCTTGAGCTGATGGCTGGCGTCAGCCGTGAAACGTAGCAGGTTGTCGCGGCTTTCGCGCTGGCGGGTAAACAGGGTATCGAGCGTTTCGACCATTTCACGTAATTCTTCCGGAACGTCGGCATTGAGGGGCCGTATGTCATCGGCCTTGCGGCGCCGCAATTGATGACGCAGCTTGCGCATCGGTTTCAATGCCACTCGCATCGCCAACAGCATCAGGATGCCTGCCAGCAGCACCATGGCGATAAAACGAATGACCGCTCGATCGAACAGCTCTTTTGCCAGTGCCTGGCGCCCACTGACCGTATGCCCCACCCAGATCTGCACCGGATCTTGAATGTCCCATCCCGCCGAGTCGTATTCTCTACCATGCAACCTCCAGCGCGTCCCTGCCTGCGTCAGATCGAGCCAGGTTGGCTCGATGGCCGCCCTGTCTCGCCCTGCCTTGGGTATAGGGATATCGAGGTTGGCCGAAATTCGTCGTCCGTTATGGTCGAGCACGGCGTAGAAGACCCGCTCCTGATGAGAGGTGGCCAGAATTTGCAGGGCGGCGGGAGGAATCCTTACGACAGGGTCGCTACCTTCCCATTGAACCGACTCGGCGGTCGTCAGTGCCGCCGCTTCAAGCTGACTATCGTAAGCACGCTCAGCCGCGCGCTGGGTTGAATAATAAGCCTCTATCAACAGTAGCGTACCAAGGCCCGAGACCATGACCATTAGCAAGATAGCCAGACGCGCTTTTAGCGTGCCTTTAACATGAATCACCTTTGCGTATCCTCAAGGCGATAGCCCAGGCCACGAAATGTTCGGATACGCAGGCAACTCCCTTGAAGTCGCTTGCGTAGGCGGCTCACATAAACTTCCAGTGCGTTGGGGCCAACGTCACCGTAGCTAAACACTCGCCCTTCCAGCATCTCGCGTGGAGCAATATTGCCCGCGTGTAACAGCAGCCCTTCAAGCAAGCGCAGCTCACGGCGGGGTAGTTCAAGTATTGTGCCATCGAGTGTCGCGGCGCCGGCAGTTGGATCCAGGCACAAAGATCCATATTTCAACCGGTTATCGCTACGCTGCTGGCTGCGTCGCAGCAAGGCACGCACTCGGGCTTCAAGCTCTGCAACCGAGAACGGTTTGGCAAGGTAGTCGTCCGCGCCCAGGTCAAGACCACGGACTCGGTCATCGATGCCGTCCCGGGCCGTGAGAATCAGCACAGGTGTTCTGTCGTTGCGATCACGTAACTCACCCAGTAATTCAAGGCCGTCACCATCGGGCAAGCCCAGATCAAGCAAAATAAGATCGAAAGTGTCATTCCGCAACGCCGCACGCGCCTCGCTGGCAAGCGAGAAGATATCAACCGTATTACTCAGCCGAGCAAGCGCATTGTCCAGAGAGCGGGCGATCATCGGATCGTCTTCAACAATGATTAGGCGCATATGACTAAAGTCTCAGAGCGGTATTGGTGAGATGACAGGTTGGTGAAAGGTTAACTACCTAACATGGCGAGGGTCATCTGGCATGACCGGGCTTGGATCTTTCCCGCCCCGACTAAAACAAGAGAACAGGAGATCGCCATGAAGATCAACCCAATCCTTCGCCGCACCTCTGGCCTTGCAGTGATCGGAAGTGCATTGTTTTTCGGCCACGCCTACGCGCAGACGATCCCAGAGTCCACCGAGTGCATCGCGCCTGCCAAACCCGGTGGAGGCTACGATTTGACGTGCCGACTGGCGGCCAATGGCCTTCAGGATACAGGGCTGATAAGCAAACCGATGATGGTGAGCTATATGCCCGGCGGCATCGGCGCGGTGGCTTACAACCACGTTAACGGTGTACGCACCGATGATCCCAGCCTTATTGTAGCCGCCAGTACCGGAGCTGCCGTCAACCTGGCGCTTGGCAAGTTTGGCGAGTACGACGCTGATGAGGTTCGCTGGCTGGGCGCGCTCGGCGTCGACTATGGCGCTATCGTCGTCAGTTCCGATGCACCGTGGGAAAACCTTGACGAGCTGATGGCCGACCTGAAAGAAGATCCCAACGAGATTGCCTTCGGTGCTGGCGGAACGGTCGGCAGCCAAGACTGGATGAAGGCCGCCCTGACCGCCAAGTCTGGCGATATATCCCCGCGAGATCTGCGCTACGTTGCCTTCGAGGGTGGCGGTGAGGCCCTGGCGGCATTGCTGGGCGACCACATCCAGGTGTTCACCGGCGACCTTTCGGAACTCAAGTCTCAGCTTGAGAGCGGCAAGATCCGCGTACTGGCGTCACTTTCCGAAGAGCGGATGGGCGGCCCCTACGCCGAGATCCCCACCGCAGCCGAGCAGGGCTACGACGTGGAATGGCCGATCTGGCGTGGCTATTACATGGGCCCTGAAGTCAGCGATGAAGCCTATGAGGCCTGGATCGAACGCATGCAGGCGGTGGCAGAAGATCCTGTCTTTGCCGAGCTGCGTGAGGCGCGCGGCCTGTTCCCGATGTCACGCTTCGGCGAAGATTTTGACAGCTACGTCCAGGAGCAGGTTGCCGAGTTTAAAGGATTGGCTGAAGAAGTGGGGCTAACGCAATGAGAATCGCCGCCGACCGCGTAATGGGCATAGCCCTGATCGGTCTGGCGGCGTTTATCGCCGTCCAGGCCGCCCAAATGGAAATGCCCTTCAGCTCCGAACCCGTGGGCCCCAAGGCCTTTCCGCTGGGGCTGTCGATTTTGCTGATACTACTATCATTGGTGCTGATTTTCAGACCCGGCGATAACGGCAGTTGGCCGCACAAGGCACTGGCGCTCAGGTTGATACTGGTGCTGGTCTTGCTGTTGGCCTACGCCGTCTTGTTCACACAACTGGGGTTTATCGCCTCATCGCTGTTGGTGATAACAGCCCTGGCGCGACTGTTCGATGCGACCTGGGGCAAAGCCCTGATCACCGGCATTGTCATGTCGATTGTCGGCTATTTTCTGTTCACCGCCGCCCTTGGCATCAGTCTGCCTTCTGGCTACTTGTTCGCCAGCTTCATCTAAAGGATCGCTGAGATGTTCGATTTCCTGATCGACGGCTTCGGGGTTGCTCTAACCCCTCTCAACCTGGGCCTGGCCTTTCTTGGCGCCCTGCTGGGCACCCTGTTTGGCGCCTTGCCAGGCATTGGCCCGATCAACGGCATCGCCATTCTAATGCCGCTGGCCTACACCCTTGGCTTGCCAGCTGAGTCATCGCTGATCCTGCTGGCCGCCGTCTATACCGGCGCTGAATACGGCGGGCGCATGTCGAGCATCCTGCTCAATGTGCCCGGTGATGCCGGCGCTGTCATGACCACCCTGGATGGCTACCCACTGGCACAGCAAGGGCTCGCAGGCCCCGCTCTAGGCCTTTCGGCCGTCAGTTCATTCATTGGCGCTACCATTGCCATTATTGGCCTGACACTCTTTGCGCCGCTACTGGCAGAGGTCGCAGTGATGTTCGGCCCGGCAGAATTTTTTGCGCTCATGATCTTCGCTTTCTCCTCCATGTCAGTGATGATGGGCAAAGATCCCATCAAGACCGCCATTGGCGCGGTGCTTGGCGTGATCATTGGCACCGTAGGGGTTGACTCCGGTAGCGGCGTGTTGCGCTACACCTTCGGTTTGCCAGAGCTCTACGATGGCATCGACTTTGTGGTGATGATCATCGGACTGTTTGCCATCAGCGAAATTCTGCTGATGCTTGAACATGCCCACCGCTCGGAGGACGACGGCAAGCTCCCGCCTCTGGGTCGCGTGTTTGTCACCCTCAAAGAGGTGTTGGCGTGTAAAGGCGCTATCGGTCGCTCGGGGTTGCTCGGCTTTATCATTGGCGTTCTACCTGGAACCGGTGCGTCGGTGGCTGGTGCCGTCTCCTACACCACCGAGAAGCGCCTTTCCGACAAGGACAACACCTTTGGCAAGGGCGACATGCGCGGATTGGCAGCACCAGAGTCGGCCAATAACGCCGCTGCAGTCGGCTCCTTCGTGCCTATGCTGACGCTTGGCATACCGGGCTCTGGCACCACGGCCGTATTGCTTGGGGCGCTGATGCTTTACAACATCACTCCCGGGCCAATGATGTTTACCGAGCAGCCTGAAGTGGCGGGCGGCCTGATCGCCTCACTTTACATTGGCAATGTAGTGTTACTGATCCTCAATCTGCCACTGGCTGGCGTATTTGCTCGCGTGCTGACCATTCCGCGCTGGGTACTGGTACCCGCCATTGCTATTCTGGCGTTCGTTGGCGTCTATCAGTTGCACTCCGATCTTTTTGCTATCTACCTGATGCTTGTCATCGGTGTGTTTGGTTATCTCCTGCGCAAGATGGGATTCTCTCTGGCGCCAGTGATTCTCGGCTACGTGCTGGGGGGCTTGATGGAGCAGAACCTCCGCCGTGCTCTGTCCATTAGCGGTGGCGAAGTCGGGATTCTATGGCAGTCAGGCATTTCACTGGGGCTGTGGGTTGCCGCTGCCTTACTGCTAGTACTGCCCTGGTTAGTACCAAAACTACTCGCGGCCAGACGCTAACACCAACAACGAGAAGCGCTGGGTTTCAGTAAGGGGTGGCTTTACAGCCATAGACCAGCGCTATCACAATCATCTACATACGCTATAAAATGCAGTGGTATATCTTGAATAACTGCATTGATAGATGAAATTTACAGAATTAGGCAATCTTCAGCGAGAAATACGCCTATTGTTAGCAGTCTAACATCACTATCATTTCTCTCATGGTCGTAACGGCCAATATGCCGCCAACCGGGGATCTATCGCGCCCTGTTCCACTGGATCGATGCGAACAGGCATGCAGCCAACACCCCTGGATTTTGCGGCTATATCATTCAACGAGAGGAAGTCATTCCATGAAATACGCCACTATCATTATGCAGACCCTCACCGCTGGCGCCCTGGTTCTGGGCATGGCCGCTCAAGCCACCGCCGCAGAGCCAACCCAGGCACGCTTCGACACTGGCAGCCCGGCCCAAGTCGGCACACGGGAAGGCATCAACCAACTGGCAGATGATGGCCAAGCCTTCGACAACCAAGGCACTCACTACCGCACTACCTTCGACGTCGGCAGCCCTTTAGTCGGCGGCACACAGGAAGGAATGTTCAGTGAGCGTGTTGAAGTCGAGGACAATCAGGCCATGTCACAACAGGTATCGCATACCGAGCATGCTGAGAACCTGACGCGTGGTACACGCGGCTAAAGCGCCGACGCGCATCCAGAGCGGCGCAGACATCACGGGCCACCCAAGCGGGTGGCCCGTTTTCATGCCTTGGCAACATAGCGATACATCACTACTGAAAAGGCAACCTAAGCGGGCACGCTTATGCGGGTTTCGCCACGTAACTTGGCAATATCACTCCGCGGTGGTGCGCCAAACATGCGGCTGTATTCGCGGCTAAATTGCGATGGGCTTTCGTAACCGACCCGATAGCTGGCAGTGGAGGCTTCTAGCCCCTCTCTAAGCATCAATAAGCGCGCTTCGTGCAGCCGCAGCTTCTTCTGAAATTGTAACGGCGACATGCAGGTGGCCTGCTTGAAGCTGTGATAGAGCGCAGATTCACTCATATTCACATCGTCCGCCAGTTGCCGCACCCGCAGCGGCTCAGCAAAACGGTCCTTGAGTACCGAAATCACCTGAAAAATGCGGTTTGACTGGCTGTCGGCGGAGGCGAACTCGCGCATGCGTGGGCCCATCTCCCCTACCAAGGCGCGGTAAATGATCTCACGGCGAATCAAAGGCGCCAGCACGGGAACATCCGTGGGCGAGTCGAGTAGCCGAACCAGCCGGGTCATGGCATCCAGAATCCCCAAGTCGACCTGGGCAACACACATACCACAGCCTGAATAAGGGGCATCAGTGGGTTCGCTGGCATGGGGGGAATCGCCCAACTGCAGCACCAGTTCGGCGACTTCGGCGGGGTCGATATTGATCTTAATGGCTAGAAACGGATGCTCAGGCGAGGCGTCTACCACAAACCTGTTAACCGGCAGGTCGACGCTGGACACCATATAGCTGAGCGCATCATAGACGATTTCCCGATCCCCCAGTTGCACCACCTCACGCCCCTGGGCGATGACGCAGAGAGACGGCTCGTAGACTGCAGACATACAGCTGGTAGGCGCGTCTACGCGAAACAGGCTTAATCCCGGAATATCCGTTTCATTCAGACCCTCATTGCTCATTCTGGCCGAGACCAGATCGGCGAGTTGCTGGCACATAGGCTCGGCAATTGACTGCGCTGGACCGGCTAGAGAGTGGGGATAGGCGACGTTATTCATGACTGACCTCCATATGCGTGGAGACAGTATACCAAGACCAGCAAAATATTAGCCTGCGAACAAAAAATTCACAGGATCAGGCAAAAAAGGCTGCATAATAACGCAAACCCTTGCCACTGGCGGTTCAGGGGGTAACTCCGCCGTGACCAGAGCGCGAGGAATACCTCAGAGTGACAACCCAAAATTAGTTGAGCTCTACACTATTACCGTTGAGAAAACCGGCGGTGACGTTTGCTAGTCACTTGGCGTGATCGTCGAATACCCCCTATGGTGACGGAAAGACAAAGACTTGGGGAGAAGTGGTAATGGATGCACTTGCGAGAAAACTGGGCCTAAAGACGGACCCCATCATTTTTTTCACGTCTGCAGGGATCATGATCCTTTTTCTAGTGGTGCTTTTGATTGCGCCAGAGCCAATAGGCGCAGCCTTTGGCGCGGGGCGGGAATGGATCGTTACCAACCTTGGCTGGTTCTTTATTTTAGGGGTGACAAGCTGGGTGGCCTTCCTGCTGTGGGTGGCAATCAGCCGTTTCGGAGCAATCCGCCTGGGTGGCAATGATGCGAAGCCTGCTTATGGCAACATTTCCTGGTTCACCATGCTGTTCGCTGGCGGCATCGGCACGGTGTTGATGTTCTGGGGCGTGGCCGAGCCTATTTCACACTTTGCCACCCCCCCAAGGTCGGGTGTCGAGCCCTTCTCTGTGGAAGCCGCCGACGATGCCATGAGCTTCTCAATTTATCACCTAGGGCTGCATACCTGGGCGATTTTCGCCATGCCGGGGCTAGCTTTTGCGTACTTTATTTATCGATATAAACTGCCAATGCGATTCAGCTCGGTATTCTACCCGCTGATAGGCGATCGTATATACGGCCCCCTGGGTAAATCCCTCGATATCTTTGCCATTCTCGGCACCCTGTTTGGCGTGGGGGTTTCCGTCGGCCTGGGTACCCAACAGATCAATGCGGGGTTAACGGAATTGTTTGGTGTTCCGGATGCCGTGATTACTAAGGTGCTCATTATCACCGTCCTGACGGCCGTCGCTGTCGGGTCGATCGTGGCGGGGTTGGATTCAGGCGTAAAACGACTTTCCAACATCAATATCGCGATGGCCGTCGGCTTGATGATATTTGTGCTTTTTACCGGTTCGACCGTTTTCCTTTTACGGGCCGTCGTCGAGACCTTTGGCCTATACATAACAAATCTGCTGCCAATGGCTTTCTGGAATGACACGCTGGCCAGCTATTCCAGCGAAGGCGGCACCTGGGGGTGGCAGGGTAGCTGGACAGTGTTCTATTGGGCCTGGACGGTCACCTGGTCGCCATTTATCGGGATTTTCGTGGCGCGGATTTCCCGGGGGCGGACTATCCGTGAATTCGTCTTTGGTGTGCTGTTCGCTCCCTCCATCTTTACGCTGGTCTGGTTTGCGATCTTTGGCTGGTCTGCCATGGAGATTGACGGTATCGGGTCAGAGGCCCGCGAAGCAATGGGGAGTCAGGCGGGCATATTGTCCGATGCCGTCGGCGAAAGCATACCCCTGGCTATGTTCACATTTTTTGAGAGCTTCCCGGGAGCTACACTGGTTCAGGGGTTGGCGGTCGTTATTGTCGCTATCTTTTTTGCCACCTCATCAGACTCCGCGTCCCTGGTAGTCGATATGCTATGCACAGGCAGTGAGGATCCAGGCCCCTGGCATCAGCGGGTGTTCTGGGGCGTCTCTGAAGGCATGCTGGCGGCCATGCTCATCGTGCTTGCCGGTGACGCCGGGCTTACTGCCTTGCAGGAGGTGATCACCGTTGTCGGCCTGCCGATGTTTATCCTGGTGTTTATCATGATGTTCGCCTTGTACCGCGGCCTGTCCCATGAGGAATTCAGCGAAGTCAAAGTGGGTAGCCCACCCAAGCCAGAGGAGTTGACACAGGATAGTTAGGCGAGCGGCAAGCAAACGCAAAACAGGCCTGCGACTTCTCGCAGGCCTGTTTTGTGTAATGCCCTTCAGCCGCCCCCACATCGAGAGAGCCGAGGTCTGATGGGCCTGAGGATCATGACGCTTACGAGCTCTATCCAGCGCAAAGCGTGGCACGGTGGCGTGTTTGCTAGCCCCCACAACTAAAAGAATAAAGGTAATATTTCATGGTAAAAGTTGCGATATTTATTGATGTTCAAAATGTTTATTACACAGTGCGAGAAGCATACGGTAGAAACTTTGACTACAACCTGAATTCAACTAATAAGTGCAGCACCCGCGGTTTCTAGCGCTCCTGAATATTCTCCTAAGAACACCTGGGCTGGGGTTCGGTATCCCAGCCGCTTTCTGGGTCTATCGTTCAGCTTGTGAACAACGCGTCGCAGCTCTACATTAGTCACCTTCCGGAAGTCTGTACCTTTCGGAAAATACTGCCTGATCAGGCCGTTGGTGTTCTCGTTTGTCCCACGTTGGCCTGAGCAGTAAGGATCACAGAAATACACGGAGGCGCTAACCGCTTTTGCGACCGTCTCGTGGTCTGCAAACTCCGAGCCATTGTCTAGCGTGATCGTCTTCACCGCGCCCCGACGAGGCTTAAGTAACCGAACCATGGCTTTCTGCGTTAGTTCTGCCGTTACCTTTGGAAGACGTGCCGCCAACAAGTAGCCACTTCGTCGCTCTACCAACGTCACTATCCCCGCTTGCTTGTGCCCATAAAGCACCGTGTCGCCTTCCCAGTGACCGATGGTGAGGCGTCTTTCGATAGCAGGCGGCCGATGCTCTATCCCCACACGCTTAGGAATCTTGCCTAGTCCTGCGCTTTTGGCATTGGCACGATGTTTACTGCGACGCTTGGGCTGGCGGAGGTGTCGCCACAAATCGCCACCCTTGGCCTTATCGTCCCAGATCAACGAATAGACCCATTGATGACTCACCCCTATACCCGTCAACGGCGCCATAAAACCGCTAATCTGCTCTGGACTCCATTCTTCCCTAAGCCTGTCAGCTACGGCATTGATCAGGCTAGGGAGTCGCTTTGTCCACTTCCAAGCAGAGCGGCGTCTCTGATCGCTGTAACGCTGCGCTTTTGCGGGTTCATATCCCTTGGCACCTGAATTACGTCTCAGCTCACGGCTCACGGTACTGCTGTGAATGCCAAGCTGTTGAGCAATCTGACGTTGGCTCACCCCTACATCCCTGTGGGCAAAAATTTGATATCGTTGTGCCTGGGTCAGTTGTCGGTATCCCATACTCTGCTTCACTTTGGTCGGTAAGGCGGAGAGGGTACCGCTGCTGGCCCTCCTGCCTCTACCGTATGATCCAAAGTGCTGCAGTTATTCTATGAATTCAGGCAATAGACAAAGGCGATAAAAAGCAACGCGAGTTTCAAACCATACTCCGTGCCATTGGTTTTGACGTAAAGCTAAAGCCTTTTATTCAACGCTCGGATGGCTCTGCAAAAGGTGATTGGGATGTTGGCATCGCGATTGATGCAATGGAATATGCTGAACAGGCAGATGTTATCGTACTGGTCTCAGGCGATGGAGACTTTGACTTATTAGTAAACAAGATTCGTGTTAAATATGGAAAAAAAGTTGAAGTTTATGGCGTTCCTAAATTTACAGCAGCGTCGCTCATGAATGAGGCCAGCGAGTTTTTCGCTATCGAGAAAGAGCTTCTGTTGGATTAGAAAGCAGAGTTCAGTACGCCTACCAGTTGCAAGACTCAGATATCCGCTCCCCAAAACAGTTGCCAGCGCCACCATGATGGCGCTGGCTTTTATGCAGGGTTATCGGCTAGCCGACTCAACCTCCGCATACGCTTTCGTGCCCCATGCCCATCGCAGCACGCACACCACCACCAATAGCGAAACCACCCCGCTAAGGCCGCCGATCCAGGCTGATTCTGTCAAACCGGCGATGAAGAAAGCCATAATACCCGCTGTTCCCGCACTCAGCGCATAGGGTAACTGGGTCCGCACGTGGTCGATGTGATCACAGGAAGAACCTGCCGATGAGAGAATGGTAGTGTCCGAAATTGGCGAGCAATGATCGCCGAAGATGCCGCCACTGAGCACTGCGGCGATGGCCAACGATAGTGACATATCCATTGCAACAGCCACAGGCATGGCGATAGGGATCATGATCGCGAAGGTGCCATAAGAGGTCCCGGTGGTAAACGCGACGAGCGAGCCAATCAAGAACAGCAGTACCGGAATCATACTCGGCGCAATGCTGGCCTCGGCCAACGTGACGAGATAATCCGCGGTGCCCAACTCCGAGGTCACGCTACCGATTGACCAAGCCAGGGTGAGGATGATGTAAACTAGCGTCATGCTTTTGATACCGGTGACCACTAGGTCCATCGATTCGCGAAAATCGAATAATCGCTGTTGTAGGCCCATGCCCAGCGCTACGCTCACTGCTAAAAAAGTAGCGATCAGGATTGATTGGCCACCATTGGCCTCCCCCATCGCCGTGATCACATCATTCTCGGGGAAATTACCGGTCCACATGAACAGCGGCGGAATCATCCCTATTAGCACCACGATCGGCACAATCATGTTGCGTTTGCGCGAGCGCTCCTCAGACACCACCTGCATTTCGGTCGCTTCCCGATCGGAGGGCGGCTGGGCACTATCTGCCATCAGCTTACCACTGGTCCGGGCACGCTCTTCGGCACGCGCCATGGGGCCGAAGTCCCATTGGGTAACGACGATCACGAGAATCAATAGCAACGCCAGCCAGGCATAGAAATTGAGGGGAATCGACGAAAGGTAAATCAGGTATTCCGAACCCGTTAAATCCATTTCGCCAAGCTGGGTACCAATCAGCCCCATCACGAAGACGACCCACGTGGAGACGGGCCCCAAAAGGCACATCGGTGCCGAGGTCGAATCGACAATGTAGGCAAGTTTCTCGCGTGAGACACGCATGCGATCGGTGATCGGACGCATGACACTCCCTACCGTTAGGGCATTGAAGTAGTCCTCGAAGAAAATCAGCACCCCGAACCCCATGGTAGCCCCTTGAGCACCACGCGGAGAGGCCACTTTGGCGCTAATCGCCCGGGCAATGGCATGAGCACCACCGGTTCGCTGTAGTACGGTGATCAATATCCCAAATAGACCGCAGTATATGAGGACGGTGGCACTCCACTCATCGCCCACACTAGGAATGATGAACTCCGCAAAGCTATCGTAGAGCCCAGCCGCCGGGTTGCCACCGCTGAGCATCGTCGCCCCCAGCCATACCCCGCAAAATAACGCAGGAATTACGTTGCGGGTTACGAGTGCGAGCACAATCGCCAGCAACGGAGGAAACAGGGAAAACAGACCAAAGGACATAAATCGTCTCCATCATTGAATTGTTATCGGTCTTACCAGGAATATAAAGGCACACCTAACCATGAATGGGCGGCTCCCAGCACACCCTTAAGATAATTAAGGAACACGACGTGGCGTATAATACGGTCGTTTGTGTCAGTGTAAACCGGCTATCACATCTTTGCGTGAAAACAGATAAGGCGTGGTCGGCAGAGCCAATGCACCGACGTAGATTTCATCAAGGCGTTCTTGCGCTTGGCGTCATAAGCGCAGAGGTGGGGGAGGCGTTGAGGCTAGTCAACAAGATAGCAGTGATTTTCATCACTACCCTTTCTACAACGGTTGCGAAATTAAGCTTAAAGAAAGAGACTGCTTTACAGGATGCGGCAACTGTAAGGCTCGCTAGAATGGACCTATTACTAGGCGCACCAATTGAGTAACCCTAGCCCAGCCTGTGCTGGTGCCATGGTTGAAGCAGAGCAGACGTATCGGGAAAGGCAGCAGGCGCACGAATTTTGGATATACAGCCTAATGAAAATTAATAGCCAAAAAGATCATAGGCTTGGGATGACTTAGCTGGCTGTTTTTGTCGGACAAAAGTGCCAGCACCTTCATCCAATCATAGAACGCGCGGTTTAATACCTGTTAAGTTTCTAGAGAAGTGTTCGGGTAGAAAGGAGGTGTAATGAAAAAGATGTTTTTAACTTCGTCTTTCGTGGATGTAGCAGATTTGTTCGTGAAGTTCGCTGAGGAAAAATGTGCCGGCAAAACTGTTACATTCATACCTACGGCGAGTCTTGTTGAAGATGTTAAATTTTATGTGGATGCTGGCAAGAAGGCCCTTGAAAAACGCGGGCTAATTGTTGACGAGCTTGAAATTTCAACGGCAACCAAGGAGAAAATAGATAGTACGCTCCACAAGAATGATTATATCTATGTTACTGGTGGCAATACTTTCTTTCTGCTTCAAGAGCTGAAAAGAACAGGCGCGGATAAAGTCATATCTGAACAAATAAATTCAGGGAAAATGTATATTGGTGAGTCTGCCGGTTCCATTGTGCTTTCACGCAATATTGACTATGTAAGAGACATGGATGATTTCACTGCCGCGTCGAACATTGGCACGTTTTCATCATTAGGCATGATTGATTTTTATCCGGTTCCTCATCATACAAACTTTCCATTCAAAGAGTCAGTCGAAAGAATCATCTCTACCTATGAAGGGAAAATAGATCTTTGCCCAATTAGCAACACACAAGCGATTGTCATTCATGACAATAAATTTGAAGTTTGGGATGCCAAAACTTAACAAGTTACTGCACCGGAAAAATATCTCGCTGGCGCTCGTCATTTTCCGGTGAGTAAAGCGTTGAGGCTGTAGAAAAACCCGCGGACGCCTAAGTTTTGGTAGGATCGAGGAAACAGACGAGGAGTGGTCAGCATGCCGCGCTTCAAGGCTTATAACTACGATCAGAACGCCATGGTGGTGATCAACTACCAGGATCAGCTCCAGCCAGGTACCTTTGAACACGCCGTGCACTACCTGATCGAGTACAAGCTCGACTTATCCGTTTTCCATCCCAAGTACCGCAACGATGCGACCGGTCGGCTGGCCTACGATCCGGCCATCCTGCTTAAGATTATCCTGTTTGCTTACTCAAAAGGCATCACCTCCAGTCGCGAGATGCAGTGGAGCTGCGAGACCAATATTATTTTCAAAGCCCTTTCTTGCGATACCGTTCCCCACTTCACCACACTGGCCAGCTTCGTTAGCCGCCATGTCGATGAGATTGAAGTGCTGTTCGAACAAGTGCTGCTGGTGTGCCACGAACAAGGCTTGCTAGGTAACGAACTCTTTGCGATTGATGGCTGCAAGATGTCCTCCGATGCCTCAAAAGAGTGGTCTGGCACGTTCAAAGAATTGGACGAGAAACGTGAGAAACTGAGAGGCCTGATTCGGCATCACCTACTGGAGCACTACGCGCGTGATGAGGCCGAGACGGAAGCCGATCTGGATCGGGATATCCGACGGGCCAAGACGATTCTCTCGCTAGATACCGCCATGAACAAAGTGGATCGTTTCCTAAAGACGCACAGCCCAAGGATGGGCCGGGGGAAGCGAATCAAGGAAGTGAAGAGCAATCTGACCGATAACGAAAGTGCCAAAATGACGACCAGCAAGGGCACGATCCAGGGCTATAACGGTGTCGCCACGGTGGATAAAAAACACCAGATCGTCATTGACGCTCAGGCCTTTGGTGAAGGCCAGGAACACCACACTTTGCAGCCCGTACTGGAAACGGTCGAAGCCCGTTTTCAGAAGCTGGAGATTGCGGAAAATATCTACCAGCAAGGCACCGTCGTCACCGCGGATACCGGCTTCGCCAATGAAGCGAATATGAAGTACCTGCACGAACGACAGATCAATGGCTACATCCCCGATAACCAGTTCCGCAGCCGAGATCCGAAGTTCGCCGACCAGAAAGACAAATACGGCAAGCGCCATCAGAACCTGCCGGACAAAGGCTGGCGAGAGACGACGCCCGCCAGCGCGTTCCAATTTGATCCTGTAAAGCTAACGTGTATCTGTCCAGCTGGCGAAAAGCTGACCTATCGAGGGCAGCGGGAAGCCGACAATGGCAAGATCCGGGTGCACTTCGAAGGCCGTTTACTGCAATGTCGGCATTGCCCAAAGAAATACCGGTGCATGCAGAACCCAAGCTCGGCCGACCATCGCAACGGCGCTGGGCGACAAGTGTCTTTTATTATCGGGAACAATAACTTACCCAATTATACCGGCTGGATGAAGCACCGAGTCGATAGCCCCAAGGGCAAAGAAATTTACAGTCATCGAATGTCAGTCGTAGAGCCGGTGTTCGGCAATATTGGCACGACAAAAAGACTGAACCGCTTCAGCCTTCGGGGTAAGAAAAAGGTGCAAGGTCAGTGGCAGCTATACTGCTTGGTGCACAATATTGAGAAGCTAGCGAATTATGGCCATTTGGACGCGTCATGAAGGGCTTGGAGTGGGGTATGTTGCTTTGTGAGCGCAAAACACTGTCTTCAACTGGCTTAAGCTGGGCGCTCAAGTGGCTAAATGCCGACATTAAGATTACTCAGCCAGATGACCGGCTGGGTAAATAAATAAGGATAACAGGCGGTGGAGATGGCTCGAAATCAGGTTTTTCTACAGCCTCGTTAGTGTTCAACAGATAACCCTGACCATTGGAGGATAGAACAATGAAAAATCCAGATAAGACGTGGTCTTGGAAAAAATCCTTTAAAAACGCGACTGGAAGTGCAGCAAGTGGAGCAACTGCAGGAGCAATGGTGGGGATAATTGACCCTACAGGCGCTACGGCTTTAGGGGGCGCAATTATTGGTGCGGCAACGGGATTCGCTGGCCAGTTCGTTGGGGACGGAGTTGGATATCTATGGGATGATTATCCACCAGTGGAGTTCGGTACATATGCGCTTTTCAATTTTGTTATTGGTTTGCTGTTACTTATACCTTTAGTTTTTGTAATTGGGCTAGGGGAATTCGAATCAGACAAGCTGACAGTTTTTGGAGCGACATCTTTCGTGGTTTCAATGACCACTTCCGCCGGAGCGAGACTGATTGATGACATACGTGATCGCATGTCCAATAAAGATTATAGCTAGAACACTAACAATTTGTTTCAGCTCGTTCCAGGCCCGATGGGCCCTCCACCGGACAGCCTTGTCGCCGCTCCGCTCTGCCAAGGCTGCCGCTGAACAATGGCGTTACGCATCTGTCGTAAATTGCGCGACCTGGGTACATTTATGAATATTTTGGGATTAATTGCTATTGCTTCAGGCTTCATTTCCGCAGCTTGTTGGTTGCGGTCGAGCGTAGTAAAGGTTACTCGCGAGAAGGAGGTAGAGAGACGTAAGTAAGCGCTCCACTAACCCCATCTATTCACGCGTCGCTTAGACCGGCAATGTCTCTTTCCACTGCCAGGGCAGCAGCGTGTGGAGCTCATCATCGTCGAGGGCGGGCAGTGTCGCAAAGACGTACTGCAAGTAGTCGTAAGGCGAGAGGCCATTGGCTTTGGCGGTTTCGATCAGGCTGTAGATCGCCGCGCTGGCGTGAGCACCGCTCGGGGTGTGGCTGAACAGCCAGTTTTTACGCCCCACCACGAACGGGCGGATAGCGTTCTCTGCCGGATTGTTGTCGAACGGGATCAGGCCATCGTCCAGGAACCGGGTCAGGCGAGGCCACTGGTTATCTAGATAGTGTAGGGCTTTCCCCAGCGCGCTTTTGGGCAACACCTGGGCCAGTGACTTGTCGAGCCAGGTGCGCAGTTGATCGATCAGTGGGCGGCTCTTCTGGTCACGCAGCGCGTGACGCGTCTCAGGCTCAAGGGCCTTCGCCTGTTTTTCCACGCCGTACAGCTTACGGATCTGGTTCAGCGCCCAGTCGGCTTTGCCAGTTTTGCCTTTGGGCTGCACCTTCTGGGCCTCGATGAACTTGCGCCGGGCATGCGCCCAGCAGCCCGCATGGGTGATCCCATTGCGACGCACGATCTCGGCGTAGCCTTCATAGCCATCGGTGATTAAGCGCCCCGCATAGTCGCCCAGCAGGTCAACGGGCACCCGTCCGGCGCGGCTGGCGGCGTAGTCGAACAGAACGACTTGTTGTCCCGGCGGACCACCGCGCTGCACCCACATATACGAGGTGGCACTGGCGGCACGATCCGCTTCTTGATTCACCTGGAGCGTCGTCTCATCCATGTGGATCAGCGGGGCGTTTAAGAGGTGATGGCGCAACGTGTCGATCAACGGGGTGATCCGTTCTCCCGCCTGCACCATCCAGCGTGCCAGGGTATTGCGGGGGATCTCGGCGCCATGGCGGGCAAAGATCTGGCTTTGCCGATAAAGCGGTAGCGCGTCCTGGTATTTAGCCGTCGCGATATAGGCGAGCAGCGTGGCGCTGGCATTACTCTTGGGCAACAGTTTGGCGGGTGCTGGGGCTGTGTTGACGCCCTCTTCGCACGTCGGGCAGGCATATTTGTGTCGCACATGGCGGATCACCTCGATCCGCGCGGGCACCACATGCAACTCCTCGCTGACCTCCTCACCGATCACCTTTAGCGCGGTGCCGTCATCGTGGCAGTGGCGAGCATCGTCGGGCAGTTCATGGACGATCTCGACACGCGGTAGCTCTGGCGGTAGCGCAATACGCCCGCCGCGTGTACGACGCTTAGCAGGCGTGGCAGTGTCGATCGTCGCGTCATCAGCGGTGGCGTCGCACTCCGGTGCAGCATCGTTGTCTTCCTCGTCAACCGACACTTCCGCTTCATTGATAAGCAGATCTTGCTGGTCGACACGGTACTTCTCGGTGGAAGGGCCGAACTGACGCTCCAGGGCAAGCCGGAACTGTTCAAATAGCGACTGTTTGGTGGCTTCCCACTGCGCTTCCTTTTTTTCCATCAACGCCAATAGCCGCGCATTTTCAGCGTCAGCAGCGGCCAGCTTGCGCTCAAGCTGGGTAACCGTCGTCGAGGAAGAGGCCGTGTTTTTCATACCGCGTAGTATACCAAAAGCGCCACCAAAATAGGAGGCGATTTTGTTAGCCAACTCGCTGAAAATACAGCGCTTTGTGAGGCTTCATGGCCTTCAGGTCGTAGCCATCCAGCAGCCAGTTAAGCTCTTGGCCGGTTAACGTCACGGTCTCGCCATTAAGGTGCGTTGGCCATTTAAACCGCTCACGCTCCAAGCGCTTGTACCACACCACAAAACCGTTACGTTCCCAGAACAGCAGTTTCACTTTATCCCGCTGGCGATTACCGAACACGAACAGCGCTTGATCGAACGGGTTCAAGGCCATGGCTTCCTGAACCAGCAGTGCCAAGCCATCGATTTGCTTACGCATATCCACGGGCTCTCGGCACAGGTAAACCTTTAGGTCAGTGCCTGGACGAATCATGCGACCACCTCCACCGCGACAAACCGGGCGGGACGACAACGCGGTGGCACGGGGAAGCCTTGCACGATTAACCGATTTTCCCACGCCATCAGGTCGGCTAACGTCACTGCCTGTGCGTTGGCATATTCACTTAACGGCATCTGCAACGCGGCAGCATAAGACAGATGCCCTAACCAAAACGCTTGAGTGGGATTGAGTTCGCGGCTCATGATGATCTCCAAAGCAAAAGAGACCATCAGTGTGATCAGACAACGTTAATGTGGGTAGATGGGGTTTATGGCGCGCTTACAGACGTAAAGCAAAAGCTAAGAAGCAAGGCGAAACCCCAAACTTAGGTGGCGTATCCTTAGATGGTTGGGATATGTCCGCTAAGTTTCGCGTACAATCGTTCTGGAACTCTATTGCGGCGGTATCGGCAGCACTTTCGATCTCAGCCCAAACACTGTCTCAGATGCTTCAAAATGTATAACGAGGCGTACCAGTTTGCCGTTGCAAGCGGCTGCAGGACGCTCGCAAGCTCGTGCCTCTATATATACGCGGCGTTATGTTCTAGGAGTAAATGATTGAGAATATTAGGTTTCACCTTTTTCTTGGCTTTGCTAATTCCGATTTGGCTTTACATCAGTCAATTCGGGATCGGGTTGTGGAGCGATCATACAAAATGGGCTGAAATGGGAAGTTTCTTTGGTGGCATCTTAGGTCCAATAGTTACTGTTATATCTGTTAGCTTTTTATATGCTCAGATCAAAGCTCATCAAAAGCAGCAGCAATACACTCTTGATACTTTAAAGTTACAAAAAATCGAGTCTGATATCTCGTTTTTTGCATCGGTGGTTAAATCTGAATTAGAACGTGAAATATCGACAATGGGTGGAAAAACGCTGAATAGTATTTTAAGTCACCATGCTGCAGAGTTTTGTTCAGTTTATACTCGCTATCAAGGCAACGAAGACCCGAATCTAATTATCAAAAAATTTGGCCGCCGTTCGTTTGATTTTTTAGTGTGCTATGAAAGTCTTTTTGCATCTTGGCGTGCCATAAATGCACATCTTCACTCATTAAAAGTGCTCGATGAATTTTTAGGTATGGAAAACTATAAATCACAGCTTGCTCGTGTTTTTACTACCTTGGACAGCTACATTTGCTCACATTTAGACACCATATCGATGACCTTAGAGCAAGAATTTAAACCACATTTTCGACCATCTTTTGAGGAGTCTCGAGCGAAAGTTCAGGCGTCAATGAATACACAACATAACTAGGCCAGGCACGGCGACGTCTACTACATTGTGGCTTCGCCTTCATCTCGTAGCCGCGCATGCTGGCTGGCGTTATATCAATATCACCTAAAAAACCGCCAGACCCATACCAGCCAAAAAAATGGCCCGCGATTTCTCGCAGGCCATTTGATGATTCTGGCGCGCCCGGCAGGATTTGAACCTGCGACCCTCGGCTTCGGAGGCCGATACTCTATCCAACTGAGCTACGGGCGCTTAGGGGGCGTATCCTACCCGCGCGGGCGCGCTGTGTCCAGCCGCAGAGCGCTTTGGGGGCTTAAGTCAATTGACCCTTTTCCCATGCTTGGTGCATGCTTACCGAGCACTTCTGCACGTTAAAAAATTGGGAACACAATAAAATGAAAACATTTGCACGCAGCACGCTGGCACTGGGCATCTCACTGGCGCTGGTAAGTGGCGCTAACGCCTCCGTTGACGATATGGAACCCGTTACTCTGCGCCTGGCGCATGTGGTCAACGAACAGGACGGCTTCCATATTGCGGCCACCAAATTTGAAGAGCTTGTCGAAGAACGCACCGACGGCAAGGTGGATATTGAAATTCATCCCAACGCCTCGCTGGGTGACGAACGCACGCTGCTGGAAGGCATGCAGATCGGCACCGTCGATATGGGTGTGATCACTAACGGGCCGGTGGCCAACTTTGTCGAGGAAATGGCGGTGTTTGAGCTGCCGTTCCTGTTCCCCTCGCCCGAAGCCGCCTACGAGGTACTCGACGGCCCCATCGGCCAGGAACTGCTGGACAAACTCTCCGAGGTGAACCTGAAGGGTCTGGCCTACGCCGAGCGCGGTTTCCGCAACCTGACTAACAGCGAGCGCGCGGTTAACACGCCGGACGATTTGGACGGCCTGCGTATCCGCGTGATGGAAAATCCGGTGTATACCGACACCTTCCGCGAGCTGGGCGCGAACGCCATCCCCATGGCCTGGACCGAAGCGCTCACTGCCATGCAGCAGGGCACCATCGACGGCCAGGAAAACCCGGTCAACGTGATTCACTCGTTCAACCTGGACGAAACCCAGAATTACATGACGCTCTCGCGCCACACCTATGCGCCGGCAATTTTCGTCATGGGGGCTTCCGTGTGGAACCAACTCCCCGAAGACGCCCAAACGATTCTGGAAGAAGCCGCTCAAGAGGCTGCCGAGCATGAGCGCCAGGTGAACGCCGAAATGGAAGCAGAACAGCTCGCCGAGCTACGCGAGGCGGGCATGGAAATTAACGACTCGCCCGATATCGAAGCATTCCAGGACGCCGTGCAGCCGGTGTATGACGAATACGCCGAGCAGTTTGGTGATTACCTGCCGCGCATTCGGGAGGCATTGGAATAAGTGACCCAACGCGCCCACTCGCTGATCGTTGGGCTGCGCCGTGTTGAGCGCGGGCTGGATGGCGTCATCCAGCCCGTGGTGTTTGTGGGCATGGCGGCCCTGATTGGCGTTATCACGTTACAAATCCTTTCCCGCGTGCTGTTTAGCGCGGTGGAATGGACCGAAGAACTCGCACGCTTCTTGCTGGTGTGGCTGACGTTTCTTGCCGGGACGTCGGCCTTTCAGCGCGGCCGGCATATCGCGGTGACCTTTGCCGTTGATGCCCTGCCCGTTCGGCTGCGTCAGTTGGCGCGGTTGCTGGCTACGCTGGTGGTGGTGGCCTTCTTGATCGCCCTGGCGGTGATCAGCGTGGAATACATGCAGGTGCAGAGCTTCCAGAAGTCGGCGGCCATGCGCGTGCCGATGTCGTACGTCTACGCCGTGGTGCCCTTCTGCGCCGGCGTGATGGCCTGGTATGCGCTGGTCGATGCCGTAGAGCTGATACTCACCGGCGATACCCATGAGCCCAGGGAGACGCCGCTATGACGCTGCTCCTGTTTGGGCTGTTTTTTGGTCTGATGCTGCTCAGCGTGCCCATTGCTTTCGCGATTGGCGCCAGCACGCTGTTTGCGCTTTATCAGGCAGGGGTGCCATTGATGGTGGTGCCCCAGCAGATGTTTCAGGGCATCAACTCCTTCGCGCTGGTCGCCATTCCAATGTTTATTCTGGCCGGCGATTTAATGGCCCAGGGCAAGGTCAGCGAAAAGCTGGTCAGCTTTGCCGATTCATTGGTGGGCTTCATGCGCGGCGGGCTGTCGCTCGTCTCGATCATGGCGGGGATGTTCTTTGCCGCGATTTCCGGCTCGGGCGCCGCCACGACCGCCGCCGTGGGCTCAAGCCTGGTGCCCGAACTCAAGCGTAAGGGCTACGATCCGGCATCGGCGGCCGGCCTCATCGCCGCCAGCGGCACCATCGGGGTGGTGATTCCGCCCTCGGTGCCGATGATCATCTACGCGGTCATCGCCCAGCAGTCGGTATCCAAGCTGTTCTTGAACGGCTTTCTGCCGGGCCTGGCGATGGGCCTGGGGCTGATGGCGATTGCCATTATTCAGGCCTATCGGCGCCAATATCCCAAAGGCACGCCGCTGTCGTGGCCGGTGATTCTGCGCACCTTTAAAGACGCCAGCTGGGGGCTGATGACCCCGGTGATTATCCTGGGCGGCATCTTCTCGGGCATCTTTACGCCGTCTGAAGCCGCCGTGGTGGCGGTGAACTACGCCATCATGGTGTCGCTGTTTGTGTACCGTGACCTCACCTTCCCTGATGTGTATCGGCTGCTGATCCGCTCGGCGATGACCACCTCGGTGATCATGCTGGTGATTGCCATGTCGGCGGTGCTCAGTTGGACGCTCTCCAGTTGGCAGGTGCCGGGGGCAATTGCCCAATCGGTGCTGTCACTGTCCACCGACCCGTACGTGATCATGCTGCTGATCGTCGCGGTGATTCTGCTCACCGGGGTGTTTATCGAAACCGCCAGCGCCTTGATCATTCTGACGCCGGTGCTGCTGCCGCTTGCACTGCAGTTGGGCATCGACCCGATCCACTTCGGCCTGATCATCGTGGTGGGGCTATCCATCGGCATGATCACCCCGCCGGTGGCCATCAACCTGTACGTGGCCTCTTCGGTGACGCAGTTGCCGCTGGAACGCATCACCCAGGCCATCGTGCCCTATTTGCTTGGGTTGATCGGCGTGCTGCTATTGGTCGTTTACGTACCGATGTGGCTTGGCTTGTCGGGCTGAGCTTATAAATGCAGGGGAATCGTTATTCCCCTGCGGCCAGGTTGCGCACCGGCTGACCGGCATCGAAGGCCAGGAGATTGTCGAAGGCATCACCGAAGTAGAGCTCGTAGCTGTCTTTTTCGACGTAGCCCAGGTGCGGGGTCGCCACGAAGTTAGCCAGTTCCAGCAGCGGGTGCGCCCGCACCGGCTCGTCATCGAACACATCTACGGCGGCCATACCGGGCCGCCCGGCGTTGAGCGCGGCTTCAAGCGCGCCGTCTGCCACCAGCGGGGCACGACTGGTATTCACCAGCAGCGCCGTGGGCTTCATGCTGGCGAGGTTTTCGGCGGTGACGATGCCGCGGGTTTGCGGGTTTAGCCGCAGGTGAAGGCTGAGCACATCGCTGCGCGCGAAGAAGTCCGCCTGGGAGCCTGCCACCGCAAGCCCAGCCGCCGCGGCTCGCTCGCGGGTCGTCTCTCGTCCCCACACCAGCACGTTCATTTCAAACGCCTGGCCGTAACGCGCCACCAGCTGGCCAATTTTGCCGTAGCCAAAAATACCCAGCGTGCGGCCTTTCAAGCCGGTACCCAGCGTGCGCTGCCAGCGCCCTGCCTTAAGGTTGTTCACTTCGTCGGGAATATGCCGCATGGCGGCCAGCACCAGCCCCCAGGTAAGCTCGGCGGCGGCATACGGCGAGCCGGTGCCCGCCAACACGGTCACGCCGTGCTGGCGGCAGGCGGCCATATCCACATGGGCCGCCCCGCCACCGGTCTGGCTGATCACCTTGAGCTTGGGCAGCCGTGCCAGCAACGACGCGGTTATCGGCGTGCGTTCACGAATCAGCACCAGGGCCTCGGCGTCTTGAAAGCGTGCCACCAACTGGTCTTCATCGGTCACCGTGTCGTTATAGACGGTGACCTGATGGCCTGCCAGCTTGGCAAAGGCATCCAGCGTGCGGACGCAATCCTGATAATCATCGGGGATGACAATATGCATCACAGCGGCTCCTGATTCTATGGAGATATTAAAAGGGGCTTGCCAACTGGCAAGCCCCTTTAACCTACATCAAAAGCGATAGCGGGTGCCTAAAACTCTTCCCAATCATCGCCGCCTGAGGTTGCCTTCGGCTTGGAGGATAGCGCGGGTCGCTTTAACTCCTTGTTAGCCGGCGCTGAGGCGCTAGGAGGCAGCGCTTGGCGCCGCTGTGCGGGCTCCCCGTCCCCTAACACAAAGGAGTTGATCAGCTCTCTCAGGTGCTCGGCATGACGACGCATATCGGCGGCGGCGGTGGTCGATTGCTGCACCATCGCCGCGTTTTGCTGGGTCATGGTGTCCATCTCGGCCACGGCGGTATTGATCTGGCCGATACCGCTGCTCTGCTCTTTTGCCCCGGCGCTGATCTCGCCGATGACGTCGGTCACCTTGGCCACGCTCTCGACGATTTCGCGCATGGTGGCACCGGCATTGCGCACCAACTCCGCACCGGAATGGGTGTGCTGCACCGAAGCGTCGATCAGCGCGCGGATTTCCTTGGAGGCATCGCTTGAGCGGCTCGCCAGGGTGCGAACTTCCTCTGCCACCACGGCAAAGCCACGGCCGTGCTCGCCCGCTCGGGCGGCTTCCACCGAGGCGTTGAGCGCCAGAATATTGGTCTGGAAGGCAATGGAGTCGATCATGGTGATGATATCGCTGATGCGGCTAGCCGACTCATTGATATCCTGCATGGTGCGCTCGACCTGCGCCATGGACGCTTCGCCCTGATGGGCCACCTCGGCGGTCGACTGCACCAGCTTGTTGGCCTGCTGGGCATTATCGGCGCTATGGTTAACGGTTGAGGTGATCTCCTCCATGGAGGCGGAGGTTTCCTGAAGGTTGGCGGCGGCTTGCTCGGTTCGCGTGGACAGCTCTTCGCTGCTGCGGGAGATTTCGCCGGCGGAGTCGTAAACGCTGGTGGTGCTGTGGCGGACATCCCGCAGGGTATGCTGCATGCGTTCGACAAAGGCGTTGAACTGCACCGCCAGGTTGCCGATTTCGTCGTTGCTCTCCACCGAGAGACGCCGGGTCAAATCACCGCGGCCCTGGGCGATATCGTTCATGGCAGCGGCCGTACGCTTGATCGGCCCAACGGTACGACGCACGAAGACATAGGCCACTAAGGCGACCACGACAAACAACGCCAACCCAAGCAAGGCTGCGAAGATAATGCCCTGGCGCAAATCGGCAGCCGTGGCCGCCTCAATCTCGGCCATTGTGGGCTCGACATCGGTGACGTAAACGCCGGCACCGATTGCCCAGCCCCATTTATCAAGTTGATCAACAAAGGAGTGCTTCGGCTGCGGTTCATCGGTGCCCGGGTATTCCCAGACGTATTCGTAAAAACCGCCGCCCTCGCTGGCAAGCTCCACGATATCGCGGATGATATAGGTGCCATCCGGCCCCTTGGCGTCGATCATGTTGGTGCCTTCGCGATCCGGCGCAGGCGCCGTCACGATATTGTTACCCTCATAATCGTAGATAAAGATGTAGTTGTTATCCTCGAAGCGCATGGAGCGCACAATCTCGGCAGCCTGTTGTTTGGCTTCCTCATCGTTGGCACCGGCATCTTCGTAAATCGGCTCAATGGCCGTTTTCGCCATTTGCACCACGTCGCGCACCGCCCTGCGGCGTTCTTCAATTAACTGTTCGCGCTGTTCCGCCAGCACGTCGTGGGCGTCCTGGGTTGTGCTGTAGGCTTTAAACCCGACTAGCGCAACCGTGACCAGGAACAATGGGAGCAAGACAAGCATAAGGACTTTGGTTTGCAGGCCAAAGCCTCCACGACGGGACGGTTCAGAGGTAGTCATTGTGAGCAAGTTCCAGCATTTGTGAGTTAAAGGTTATTAGAATTATTATTAATCCTTTATCGACAAACGTTAGTTAAACTTTAATTATTTAGTACTATTTTTCTGCTTTTAAAGATTATTTGGAGCAATATCAGGGAGTTCATAACATAAGTTAAGGAGATACAAAGCATGGAGGTTCACTGTAGGGATGTGGTGGCCAGGGACGGCCCGTTTTAAGGCTAGATGCCACCCGCTTTGTTCAGTCGCCTCGACCCTTCAACCGCCTGGTCGGGGCGACTTTTTTATTGGTCTTCCTATGCTAGCCCGCAATCGCCGTGCGGCGCTCATCCAGCATCCCTTTATCGAGGATAAAGCGGATGATTTCCTCAAGCCCAACGCCATCATACAGATTGGTGAATACAAAGGGCCGCTCCCCACGCATCTTCTTCGAATCGCGCTCCATCACGTCCAGCGATGCGTGCACCTGCTCGGCGATATCAATCTTGTTGATAATCAGCAGGTCGGATTTGGTAATCCCCGGCCCACCCTTGCGCGGAATTTTATCGCCTGCGGACACATCGATCACGTAGAGCGTTAAATCCGAAAGCTCGGGGCTGAAGGTCGCCGATAAGTTATCCCCGCCGGACTCTACCAGCACCAGTTCCAGCTTGGGGTGACGCTCCTGCAGCTCGTCAATCGCGGCCAGATTCATGGAAGCATCTTCGCGAATCGCCGTGTGCGGGCAGCCACCGGTTTCCACCCCCAGGATGCGGTCGGCTGGCAGCGCATCGTGCTTAAGCAAAAAGTCGGCGTCTTCACGGGTGTAGATGTCGTTGGTCACCACGGCGATATCGTAGTGGTCACGCAGCGCCAGGCAGAGCTGCTTGAGCAGCGCGGTCTTGCCCGACCCCACCGGGCCACCCACGCCAATGCGTAAACAGTGTGTCATCGTTCTCTCCTCCTTAACTTCTAAACAAGCGGGAATATTGAGTTTCGTGAAGCGCGCTGGCCAACGCCAGGCCGGGCAGTACCGGGCCGAGTTCTTCGTCGTCAAGCGAAAGTGCCTGGTCTACGGCGGTAACAAGCGCCGGACGTAGCTCTTCAATCACACGCTGGGCCGCGGTGTGGCCGAGCGGCAGCGCCTTGCAGGCGACGGCCAGTTGGTTTTCCAGCCACGCCCAGGCAAAGCCCAGCAGCGTTTGCCGTTCAGACACGCCACGAGTGTGGGCGGTGTAGGCAAACAGCGTGACATAGCCTGCCTGCGTCGGTAGCAAGGGCGTTAGTAAGTCTTCACTTGGCAACAGATCAAGACTGCCCAGCAGGCGCTTGAGTGAGGCGCCCAGGCGGCTATCTTCGGCGGCCAGCTCGGCGGTTTCCCGGGTAGCGGCCAGCCATTGATCCCACTCGGCGACCGTTGCGGCATCGCCCTGCGCCAGCGCTGTATGCAGCCTCGCAAGTACTGGCAGCTCGCAGCGGGTTAAGCCGTCTTCCAATACGCCGCTTAGCCACTCGGTAAGGCTTGCTTCATCGCGCACCCAATCAAGCTCGAAGGCGCTTTCCAAGCCCTGCGAGAACGCAAAGGCGCCGATCGGCAGCGCCGGGCTGACCAGTTGCATCAGGCCGAGCAGCGCCAGCTCATCGCCCTGGTTCTGCGGGGCGGCGGACTCAGTGGGCATGGTGGTGCTCATGGTCGTGTGCATGGTCATGCGCGTGGTCGTGAGAATGGCCATGCCCGTGGGAGTGACCACCGCCACCTATCTGGTTATAGGCGCCAGGTTCCGGGTCGAAGGTGGCGTCGTGATGCTCGAGCTCGGCACCCAGCAACGCGGCAAGCTCTTCCAGCACGTGGTCCGGCGGAAAGCGCACCCAGCCGCCCTGGTCGTCTTCCCCCAGCGCCAGCTGCACGTGGCGATTACCGAGGTGGTAGGCGAGCCGCGCCAGCGGTAAGCCAGCACTTACTCGCGCGGTGACCACCGGTTCTACGGCGGCGCATACGCGCACGATTTCGCCGCTCTCGGCTTTTAGGCCTTCACCGCTGCGTAGCACCGGGCCGCGATCCAGAAACAGGCCCAGCTCGCGGCCGCTATCGCTTTGGGCTTTTAAGCGCCCACGAATGCGAAGCTCAAAGGGCAGCGTCAGCGTGTCGCTCGCCGCGCTCTCGTCTATAGGCCCTAAACGTTCTATGAGTTTAAGCATTGGTATCGTCCTGTTAAGAACCTGCAGTTAAGCACCCAGCAGCCGAGCCGGGGGTAGGTCGTAGTGAGGGTCTTTTGCCATGGATGGCAAAAGTAGCGTACAGGGATGTATTTACAGCGCCCTCACGTAGACCTACCCCCGGCACTGCACTTGCTGGCGGTCATAGTGCGCTATTCAAAACAAATGATAACGCTGAGCCAGCGGCAATTCGGTAGCAGGCTCGCAGGTCAAAATTTCACCGTCGCAACGGACTTCGTAGGTTTGCGGGTCGACGGTCAAATCGGGGCAGGCATCATTGAGCTTCATATCCTGCTTACGCACCTGGCGCACGTTTTTGCACGCCGCCAGTTCGCTATTCAGCCCCAGGGTCTGTTTGATTCCCGCATCCAGCGCGGCCTGGCTGACAAAGCTCAGCCGGGTTTGGCTGGCCGCCCGGCCCAAGGCGCCGAACATATAGCGATAATGCACCGGCTGCGGCGTGGGGATGGACGCATTGGGGTCGCCCATGGGCGCGGCGGCGATCATGCCACCCTTGATCATCATCGCCGGTTTGACGCCGAAGAAGGCCGGTTTCCACAGCACCAGGTCAGCAAGCTTGCCAACTTCCACCGAGCCCACTTCGTGGGCAATGCCGTGGGTAATCGCCGGATTAATGGTGTACTTGGCAATATAGCGCTTGGCGCGGACGTTATCGGCGCCCAGGGCTTCATCTTCCGGCAGCAGGCCACGCTGTACCTTCATCTTGTGGGCCGTCTGCCAGGTGCGGCAAACCACTTCACCCACCCGCCCCATGGCCTGGGAGTCCGAGGCGATCATCGAGATCACGCCCAGGTCGTGGAGAATATCCTCAGCGGCGATGGTTTCGCGGCGAATGCGCGAGTCGGCGAAGGCCACGTCTTCGGGGATATTGGGGTCGAGGTGGTGGCACACCATCAGCATATCGAGGTGTTCGTCGATGGTGTTGACCGTGTAGGGCCGCGTCGGGTTGGTGGAGGACGGCAGCACATAGGCTTTCGAGCAGGCGGTGAGGATGTCCGGCGCGTGGCCGCCGCCCGCCCCTTCGGTGTGGTAAGTGTGAATGCAGCGCTCTTTAAAGGCGGCCAGGGTGTCTTCTACAAAGCCCGATTCGTTCAGCGTATCGGTGTGGATCGCCACCTGGACATCGTAGGCATCCGCCACGTTGAGGCAGTTATTGATCGACGCCGGTGTGGTGCCCCAATCTTCGTGCAGTTTAAGCCCCATGGCGCCCGCTTGAAGCTGGAGCTCCAGAGACTCGGGCAGGCTGGCGTTCCCTTTGCCCAGAAAGCCGATGTTCATGGGCATATCGTCCACGGCTTGCAGCATCTTGCCAATGTGCCAGGGGCCGGGCGTGCAGGTGGTGGCGTTGGTCCCGGTCGCCGGGCCGGTGCCACCGCCGAGCATGGTGGTGACGCCGCTCATCAGCGCCTCTTCCACCTGCTGGGGACAGATAAAGTGGATGTGGGAGTCGATGCCGCCCGCGGTCAGAATCTTGCCTTCGCCGGAGATGATTTCAGTGCCGGGGCCAATCACGATCTCAACGTCAGGTTGGGTATCCGGGTTGCCTGCCTTGCCAATCGCGGCGATGCGGCCGTTTTGAATACCTACATCGGCTTTAACGATACCCCACCAGTCTAAAATCAGCGCGTTGGTGATGACGGTGTCCATGACCGTGTCATCGGCGCGCTGGCTCTGGCCCATGCCGTCGCGGATGACTTTGCCGCCGCCGAATTTCACTTCATCGCCGTAGTGGGTGGCGTCTTTTTCGACTTCGATCCACAGCTCGGTATCGCCCAGGCGCACGCGGTCGCCCACTGTCGGGCCGTACATATCGGCGTAGGCTTGCCGACTGATCTTGTTATCCGGTTTCATTGTTTACCTCCCTCCAGCGCGCCCATCACATCGCCGCGGAAACCGTAAATTTCCCGCTTGCCGACATAGGGAATCAAGGTGACTTCGCGGGTCTGGCCGGGCTCGAAGCGAATCGCCGTGCCCGCCGCCACGTCCAGCCGGTAGCCACGCGTCTTGTCACGATCGAACACCAGCGCCGGGTTGGCTTCGGCAAAGTGGTAGTGGGACCCGATCTGAATGGGTCGGTCGCCGGTATTGGCCACTTCGACGCTAATTCGCTCACGCCCTTTGCAAAGCTCGATATCGCCGTCTCTTAACTGATACTCACCGGGAATCATGGCAGCAGCCTCCTAGTTGATCGGGGTATGGACAGTGACCAGCTTGGTGCCGTCGGGGAAAGTGGCCTCCACCTGCACCTCGTCGACCATCTCGGCCACCCCCTCCATCACGTCATCGCGGCTGAGGATCTCGCGGCCAAAGCTCATCAAATCGGCCACGCTGCGGCCATCGCGAGCCCCCTCCATGATCTCGAAGCTGATCAGCGCCACGGCTTCCGGGTAGTTGAGCTTAAGGCCGCGTGCTTTACGGCGCTCGGCCAACTGTGCCGCGGAAAACAGCAGCAGCTTGTCTTTGTCTCTTGGGGTTAATTCCATGGGGCATGTCTCCAGCAGTACATTCCAGTGATGCCAATTAAGTTAACCAAATACGCGGTGTATGCGACTCACGTTCTATCCAACGGGGGCGCAAAATTTGCCAGGCCTGCTCGCACAGCGCCCAGGCTTCATTGCGCGATTGGCCCAGGTAGCGCAGCAGCAGAACACCTTGGCGCACGGTCACCGCCCAGCGCGGGTTGTCGGGCAGCGTTTCACGCAGCGCCTCTATCGCCTCGGCGGGGTCGTCAATACCCACCGCCCAGAGTGTGGCCTGAACGGTGGCGCCGCCTTGACCCCAGCGCCCGGCAAACCGCGGGTGCAATGGGTCCAACGGCTGGCGCTCCAGCCATAGCGGCTTGCCATCCAGGGTCAAACGAAAGTGCTGCTCGATGCGCCCGCTAAGATACGGCAAGTCACTCGCCGGACGGCCCAGCGCCATCACCTCCCAGCCTAAGCAGCGGGCGTTTCCCTGAAGCTCGATCTGGGTGCGCTGCTCGCCCCGGGAGCCATCAAAGGCAATGGTTTCCTGGGGTAGCCACTCAAGGACGGCGCCATCCTCAACGCTTAGCCGCGTGTGCTGTGTCCAGGCCACGCCTTGGCTGTCGGCTTTATAAAGCTTATTAGCCGCGGGCGTCGTGAGTAACGCGTGAGCGCCGTTTTCCACATGGGCGTTAATAGTCAGCGCATCGCCACTCACCAGCCCGCCAGGCGGGTGCAACAGGTAAACGTGACAGGCACCATCACTGCCCTCTGGGTAAAACGGACGCTGAACCCGAAGCGGCCCCTGGTGGCGGGCGTGGAGCAGGCGCGTCGCGCCGCTGCGGGGCGCAAAGCGTAACGCCAGCGAGGCCGCCCAGTGGCGGCCTTGATCGAAGCGGTGGCCCGATGCCGTGGCGTCAGGCGATGAGGTCGAGGTGGATAACGGGGTCAGTGCGGTCATACCGTCAAATGTTGTTGGATCAGTTCATCGGAAAGCTCGCTGATGTCGCCTTTCGCCACCGGCCGCCCGCGATCCATAATCACGAAACGGTCAGCGTACTTGCGCGCAAAGGGCAGCTTCTGCTCAACCAATAATACCGTCAACCCGTCTTCGTTGATCAGCTGGCGGATCACCTGGCCGATTTGGGCGACGATATTGGGCTGGATGCCCTCGCCAGGCTCATCCAGAATCAGCAACTTGGGCTCAATCACCAGCGCCCTTCCAATCGCTAGCTGCTGCTGTTGCCCCCCGGAAAGATCGCCACCGCGGCGGTTTTTCATCTCTTTAAGCACCGGGAACAGCTCATAGACGCGCTCAGGGATTTTTTTCAGCCCGTCACTGCGGGCCGCCAAGCCCGTGCGCAGGTTGTCTTCCACCGTTAGCAGCGGAAATATCTGACGCCCTTGGGGCACATAGCCAATACCCAGCCGTGAGCGTTCTTCAACGGCTTTTTGAGTCAGTTCGATCTCGTCCTTGTCGACGCGGGTAAAGCGCAACGCACCGCTTTTCACCGCGACCTCGCCCATAACGGCTTTGAGCAGCGTCGTTTTACCCACGCCATTGCGACCCATCACGCAAGTGCACTGCCCGGCAGGCACGTCAATATCCAAATCCCACAGGGTGTGGCTTTCACCGTAAAACTGATTGAGCTTTTCGATTGCCAGCATCAGGCGGCCTCCTCGTCATCGGCACCCAGATAAACCTCGACGACGCTTGGGTCACTCGAGACCTCATCCATGGTGCCTTCCGCCAGCACGCTGCCCTGGTGCAGCACGGTCACCTGGCGGGCAATCGAGCGCACAAAGCCCATGTCATGCTCGACCACCACCACCGACTGCTGGCCTGCCAAACCGGTGAGCAGCTCAGCGGTGCGCTCCATCTCCTGCTCGGTCATCCCGGCGACGGGTTCGTCCACCAGCAAGAGGCGCGGGCGCTGCATCAGCAGCATGCCAATTTCCAGCCACTGTTTCTGCCCGTGGGAAAGAATGCCCGCCGGGCGATGGCGCAGCGCGGTGAGCCCGATGGTACCAAGGACTTCTTCGATGCGGTCTTTAATGTCGCCGGTCATGCGCGCGGTCAGCGTGGGGAGAATACGCTTGTCGGCGGCCATGGCCAGTTCCAGGTTTTCAAATACCGTCAGCGCCTCGAATACCGTGGGCTTCTGAAACTTACGCCCAATGCCCAGGCTGGCAATCTCGGGTTCATTCATATGCAGCAGGTTATGGCGACTACCAAACCACACGCTGCCTTCATTGGGCCGGGTTTTGCCGGTGATGATGTCCATCATGGTGGTTTTACCGGCGCCGTTGGGGCCGATGATGCAGCGCAGTTCGCCGTCGTCGATGGTCAGGTTCAGGTTGTTGATCGCTTTAAAGCCATCAAAGCTGACGGTGACATCCTCCATGTAGAGAATCGGCCCGTGGCGCACGTCGACCGTTGAGGCCTGGGGCGTCATGAAATCGAACACCCGATCGCGTTCGGTGAGCGCTTGGAAAAAACTCATGCCGTTGCCTCCTTATCCGGAGTCGATGTGTCGGTTGGCTCATCGTTTTGCCGGCGCTTGGCATTGCCCAGCACCCCCGCGACGCCTTTGGGCAAGAACACCGTGACGAACACGAATAGCCCACCCAGCGCAAATAACCAGGCATCGGGCATCACGCCAGTAAATACGGTTTTGGCATAGTTCACCAGCACCGCACCGATCACCGCGCCGTAAAGCGATGCGCGACCGCCCAGTGCGACCCACAGCACAATTTCGATGGAAAATAGCGGATCAAACTCGCTGGGGTTGATGATCCCCACTTGCGGCACGTAGAGCGCACCCGCCACACCAGCCAGCATGGCGGAAACGACAAACACAAATAGCTGAAAACGCTCAACGCGGTAGCCAAGAAACCGCGTGCGTGCCTCGGCATCTCGGGTGGCCACGCACACACGGCCGAGCTTGCTGCTTACAATCGACCGGCATATCAAATAGCCCAGCGCCAGCGCCACCCCAGAGGCAATAAACAAACCTAACCTGGTGGCCCCGCTGCGCAGGTCAAAGCCCAGCAATTCACGGAAATCGGTCAGACCGTTATTACCGCCAAAGCCCATTTCGTTACGGAAAAACGCCAACATCAGTGCAAAGGTCATGGCCTGGGTAATGATCGACAGATACACCCCGGTCACCCGCGAGCGAAAGGCCAGCCAGCCGAACACCAGCGCCAGCGCGCCGGGCGCCAGCAGCACCATGGCAAAGGCAAACCAGGCCATATCGAACCCGAGCCAGTACCAGGGCAGGCTGTCCCAGTTCAGGAACACCATAAAGTCGGGCAGAACAGGGTCGCCGTAGGTACCACGATCACCAATCTGGCGCATCAGGTACATGCCCATGGCATAGCCACCGATGGCAAAAAAGGCGCCGTGGCCGAGGCTCAAAATCCCCAGATAGCCCCATACCAGATCCACCGCGACGGCCAGCAGGGCGTAGGTTAAATACTTGCCCAGTAGCCCTACGGTATAGCCTGACACATACAGCGGATGCCCTGCAGGTACTGCCAGGTGCAGCACCGTCACGGCGATGACCGCCACTGTGAGAATCAGCAAGAATATTTGCGTCGAGCGTTCGTTGAAGGGTCGTGTTAGCCACATGGTCGATTAGCCCTCCGCCGCCCGGCCCTTCTGCGGAAAGAGTCCGCGGGGGCGCTTTTGAATAAACAGAATGATGAACACCAGCACGATAATTTTGGCAAGCACAGCCCCGGCCCAGGGTTCCAGCACCTGGTTGATCACGCCCAGCGACATGCCCGCCACCAGCGTGCCCCACAGGTTACCCACGCCGCCAAATACCACCACCATGAAGGAATCGATGATGTAGCTTTGTCCCAAATTGGGGCCAACATTGGTGAGCTGCGAGAGTGCAACACCGGCAAGCCCGGCGACGCCCGAGCCCAGCGCAAACGTCATGATATCGACCCGGGTGGCGCGGATGCCCATGGAGCGGGCCATGTTGCGGTTCTGGGTGACCGCGCGCACCTCAAGCCCCAGCCGGGTGCGGCGCATAATCAATATCAACCCGGCAAATACCACCAGCGCAAAACCAATCACATACATTCGATTAAGCGTGAGCGACAGGGCATCGTTAACCACCAGCGAACCGCTCATCCACTCAGGCGTGATAACGGTACGATTTTGTGGCGAGATCACCGTACGCACCAGTTGCTGGAGAATCAGGCTGACACCGAATGTCGCCAACAGCGTCTCCAGCGGGCGGCCCTTGAGAAACTGAATAACGCCGCGCTCTATCGCCACACCCACCAGCGCGGACACCATAAAGCCGGCCGGAATGGCCAGTATCAGCGCTAGCCCCGGTTGGCCGGGTAGCAACTGCTGCATGGCCCAGGTGGTATAGGCACCCAGCATGATCAGCTCGCCATGGGCCATATTGATCACACCCATCACGCCAAAGGTAATTGCCAGGCCAATGGCTGCCAGCACCAACACCGACCCCATGGAGAGCCCGAAGTAAAGCGTTTCGGCAGCGCGACTGATCTTGAGATTTTGCTCGATATCGGCCAGCGCGGCGGTGGCCGCATCGACCACCAGCGGATCATCCGATTGGGCGGCGCGATTCAGCGCCACCCGGATGTTGCTATTCAGGCTGCCCGACAGCACCTCTACTGCCTCGACGTCGCCCTGATTCAGGCGATAGACCGCCAAGGCTTGATTCAACCGGTCGCGTACCGCCGCCGAAGGCTCTTCGTCCAGCCGGTTGGTGAGCGGCTCAACCTGATCTTCTTCGACGTCGCCAATCAGCCCCTCCGCCGCATCCAGGCGGGCGTCGCGGTCACCAGCGTACAACTCCACCAGCGAAATCGCCGAGCGCAACTGGCTTCGCAGCGCATTGTTGATGGTCAGGCGGTCCAGGTCGCGGCGGGTCACATCGTCCATCGACTCGCCGGTTAAGGCGTCTTCTATCGAGACATCCAGCCCCGCACTGTCAACTGCGATCACGAAGCGGCCGTCGTCTTTCAGGCGCTGTAAATCGCTGTCCAGAAGCGCCTGCAGCCACTCGTCGGCACGCTCGTGCTCGCTTTCGATAATGGCGGTAATAGCTTCTGATTTATCGTCAAATGAGCGCGTATCCAACGCCTCCAGCAGGGCTTGACCATCGTCTTCCTGCGCCTGAACCGTCATGGGTAGCCAGGCCAGTAGGCTGATGAAGAGACAGGTGACGATCCTTGTCATGACGCGTGGCGTCCACGAATAGCAAGGGATCCTCATGGGTTAATCCTTTGAGTGGCGTGCCCTACACGTCGCCAAACACAACGCGACGCATAGGTAAATGGATGAGGTGAGCGGATAAAACAACGCAGGGGCGGCTGAACGCCGCCCCCAGGACATTAATCCTCAGAGAGCGCTTCTTCCGCTTGCTCTTCGGCATCGCTGCCCATGCAGCGGTTTTCCGCCACGTTGTAGTTGCCGCATTCCATCGGCTTACGCCAGTCGCTGATCAAGTCCCGCGAGCCCGGCAGGTAGTCCGACCACGCATCGCCCGCAACGGTAGAGGGTGTTTCCCAAACCACGGCGAACTGACCGTCATCCTGAATTTCCCCGATCATGACCGGCTTGGTGATGTGGTGGTTAGGCATCATCGCCGCTGAACCGCCCGACAGGTTGGGCACGGTCACACCAATAATCGCTTCCTTGACCGCATCTACATCGGTTGTACCGGCTTTCTCCACGGCCTCTACCCACATGTTGAAGCCGATGTAGTGGGCTTCCATCGGGTCGTTGGTCACGGCGTCGTCTTCGCCGGTATGCTCAATCCAGGCGTCGATAAAGTCGTAGTTGGCGTCACTATCCACGCTCATGAAGTAGTTCCAGGCCGCCAGGTGGCCGACCAGCGGTGCGGTATCGATCCCGGTCAGTTCCTGCTCGCCTACCGAGAAAGCAACCACAGGAATATCCGCCGCGTCGATGCCCTGGTTACCTAGCTCGCGGTAGAACGGCACGTTGGCATCGCCGTTAACCGTGGAGACCACGGCGGTTTTCTTACCTTCGCTGCCGAAGCGGCCGATTTCCGAGACGATATTCTGCCAATCGGAGTGACCAAAGGGCGTGTAGTTGACCATGATGTCTTCATCGGCCACGCCAAATTCTTCTTTCAGATAGGCTTCGAGGATACGGTTGGTAGTACGCGGGTAAACGTAGTCGGTACCGGCCAACACCCAACGCTCCACGCCCACTTCATTTTTCAGATAGTTAACCGCTGGAATCGCCTGCTGGTTGGGAGCGGCGCCGGTGTAGAAGACGTTTTCCGAAGACTCTTCGCCTTCATACTGCACCGGGTAGAACAGCAGACCGTTGAGTTCTTCCACCACCGGCAGTACCGACTTGCGCGATACCGAGGTCCAGTTGCCGAAGATGACATCGACCTCTTCCTGCTCAAGCAGCTCGCGGGCACGCTCGGCAAATAGCGGCCAGTCGGAAGCCGGGTCCACCACTACCGCTTCAATATCACGGCCTAGCAGACCGCCTTCTTCATTTTGCTGTTCAATCAACAGCTCAACGGTATCTTTAAGAACCGTCTCGCTGATCGCCATAGTTCCAGAGAGGGAGTGCAGAATACCCACTTTAATCGGGTCATCGTCCTGCGCGATGGCCTGCGTGCTGGCCCCCATCACAGCGGCGGTTAGCAGGGCAGTTGAGAACACTTGGGAGGTCTTAGGGTGTGTCTTGCGTAGGAAAGTGGTCACTTGAATCTCCTTGCACCCCTTATGCTGGGGGCTTGTTTATTGGTCTCGTATGCCAAGCGCAAAACGCTGGTATACGTCTACTAGCAACAAGTTTTTGCAAGGGTTGCGCCAGAGTGGCACATTGCCGATTTATAAAAGCATAATCAGTTATTTAAGCTAACGCTTAAAAAGTCAAAAATGCCTAAATGCACTAGAATAGCGCACCCACACTCCATCAGCGCACGCTAACCATGCACCAATAGCATTCAACGCACCATCAGCGGGCGCCCATTAAAAAAGCGCCCCAGGGACCACCCAGGGCGCTTTACCTAACACGTATACGTTATGCACAAACTTAGCTGGATAACGTATCTGGTCATACCTTCCTAGCTATTTACCGCCTTGCGTTTGCGGAGCTTCTTCACCAGCGGCATGAACAGTGAGAGCAATGCCAAGGACAACAATCCCAGAGAAATCGGCTTAGCGATAAAGATGCCCCAATCGCCGCCGGAGATTTGCAGCGCGCGGCGCATGGACTCTTCCATCAGGCTGCCTAGAATCAGCGCCAGAATCAATGGCGCTGCCGGGAAGCCAAACAGTCGCATACCCAAACCGATCAGGCCGAAGCCAAGCAGTAGGAACAGATCGAACACGCTAAAGCTCAGCCCATAAACACCAATCATGCAGAAGATAAGAATCATCGACAGCAGCAGCGGGCGTGGCAGGTCGAGTATCTTGGCGATCAGCGGAATCAGCGGCAGGTTGAGCACCAGCAGGAAGATGTTGCCGATGTACATACTCGCAACGACCCCCCAGAACACATCGGGGCGCTGCTCCATCATCGCCGGCCCTGGGTTAACGCCCATCACCAAAAGTGCACCCAGCAAGACCGCCGTGGTACCCGAGCCGGGCACACCAAGGGTGAGCAGCGGCACAAAGGACCCGGTACAGGCAGCGTTGTTGGCGGCCTCAGGGGCGGCCACGCCTTTAATATTACCGGTCCCAAAGGTGTCGCCATCTTTGGCCAGACGCTTCTCCATGCTGTAGCCCAAAAACGAGCCAATGGTGGCCCCAGCCCCTGGAAGCACCCCAGTGAAAAACCCGAGCACCGAGCTGCGACCTACCGGGCCCGCGATTTCCTTCACTTCAGCCCGCGAAAGCTTTAACGAGCCAATGGCGTTGCGTGGCTTTTCCTTACCGCCACCACCGCGCAGCAGCATGTAAAACACCTCGGCCAGGGCAAAAACACCCAGTGCGACCACCAGAAAATCAATGCCATCCAACAGGTGGGCGGAACCGAACGTGAAACGCTCCGTGCCGGTCTGCATATCAATGCCCACAATCGAAATGATCACCCCCACCACGGCGGCAATCAGCCCCTTGACCAGCGATTTATCCGACAGCGATACCACGGCGGTCAGGCCCAGTGCCATTAGTGCAAAATATTCCGGTGGGCCAAAGCTAACTGCTACTTTGGAAAGCAGCGGGGCCACTAACATCAGGAAAATAACCGACACCGTTCCGCCGGTAAAAGAGGCGTAGGCTGCAATCGCCAGGGCTTTACCCGCCTGACCTTTTTTAGCCATCGGGTAACCGTCAAACGAGGTCGCCACGGTGCCCGCCACGCCAGGGGCGTTAAGCAGAATCGACGACGTAGAACCGCCAAAAATAGCCCCATAATAAACCCCGGCCATCAAGATAAGTCCTGAGGAAGGGTCCATGGAAAAGGTAATCGGAATCATCAGGGCCAACGCGCTGATCGGCCCCAGCCCCGGCAGCATACCGATAATCGTCCCGGCAAACACACCGGCAAAAACATAGGCGATATTGATCGGCTCAAGCGCGATGCCAAAGCCGTACATAAGATTATTAAACGCTTCCATAGGATTTACTCCCGACGACCCACCATGCGAGTCGACTCAAACGGCTCAGTTAAAACGGCAGCACACCGGTCGGCAAATAGACGTCCATCACTTTCGTCATGACTAGGTAAAGACCCAGCACAACACTCAGTGAACAGGCGATATTAATACTGTGGCGACGATAGCCGTAATAATGTGTTAAGCCCACAGAGAGCAGTCCGGAGGCCAGCACAAACCCCAGCGGCACCAGCAAGGCAGCATAGACAGCAATGGCTACTGAGGTCACGATCACCCGCCCCCAGGGAGAGAGCCAGAACGGACCATGCTGGGTGGTGTCTTCCGGCTCATCATCCTCTTCCTGCGCCGCAGGCTTTTCAAAGAATAGGCAGACCGAGAGTAGCGCAAGCAAGCTGCCCAGCACTTTCGGGAATAGGTCAGAATCGACCGGCCGTGGCATTGGGAATGCCGGCACCTGCCAGGCTAGGGCAAGATATAGCACTGAGAAAGCCAGCAGCACTACGGCCAGCCATTGGTTGGTATTCAATCGCGTCATGGAAATCTCTCCGAAGGAGTAGGACACCCCTCGCGGTTATAGCGTATCCGCCCAGGGCGCTAGGGCCCTGGGCAAGTACACGTCAAGACATGGGGATTATTCGCTCAGCAAACCCAGTTCACTCAGCACATCCTTGAACTCGGCTTGCTGCTCATCCAGGAAATTACCGAAGGTTTCGCTATCCTGGTAGGAGTCAATCCAGCCCAACTGGTCACTCGCTTCGCGCCAGCTGTCGGTTTCCATCATCTCGGTGAACAGGTCTTCATAATAGGCCACCGCTTCTTCGGGCATGTCGGGTGCACCCATCACACCGCGCCAGATATCGAAGGTGTAGTCGTAGCCTTGCTCCTGATAGGTCGGCACATCGCTCAACGCACCGCCTAGACGCTCTTCGGAAGAGACCCCAAGGGCGCGTAGCTCGCTATCGTCGCCAAGCTGGCCCACGGCTTCACCGGCGCCGCCGATCACCGCTTCAATATGCCCACCCATGAGGTTCGTCATGGCATCGCCGCCGCCCGAGAAGGGAACGTAGTTGACGGAAGCCGCATCAAGACCCGCCGCCGAGGCCAACCCGGCAATCGAGATATGGTCCATCGAGCCTGGCGCACTGCCGCCACCCACACTCAGGTTGGGGTCTTCTTCCAGCGCGGTGAGCAGGTCTTCCAGCGTTTCATAGTCGGAATCCGCGTCTACCAGTACGATGGAATAGTCGGTATTGATCCGTGCGATGGGCGTGAAGTCGGTGTGGTCATGGCGCGAGGCTTCTGCCAGCGGCACCAAAATCATCGGTGGGCTGGTGGCAAACAGCTTCTGGGGGTTGCCTTCGTCGCGGGCGACCTGCGCCCAGGCAACGGCACCGCCACCACCGGGTACGTTGATAGCGGCAAAGCGCTCGTCGGAGAGTTCTTCTTGCTGAATCACTCGCGACATGGTGCGCACAAGCGTGTCCCAACCGCCACCAGGGTTAGCAGGGGCGACGAACTCGACTGAACCATCGGGCGTCCACTCTTGGGCCTGGACATGGCCAGCAATAGCGCTGAGCGCGGCGAATGGCAAAGCAATGACGCTAAGGCGCTTGATAGAAAGCAAGGGCATGATGACGTTCTCCACTTATCAATGTTGTTGTGTAGGTATTGATGTAATTGATGTTGTTGTGTGGTGTACGCCGCGAACGTTAAAAGAACCCTCCCCTGCCAACAAGTTTCTGAACATAAACGACAAAAAGTTCTTTGTGTGCATTTTGTTCATTTTGATCACAGCGGTGTTTGCCAACTCCATGTATCGTTAAGCAATCGATAACGGCGCTCGGGCCGGCCCACATCGCCGTATCCCAACTCTGCGCTAACCGCTTGCTCGGCGACTAAAAATTCCAAATACCGCCGTGCGGTGGAGCGGCTTGCCCCCAGCATACGAGCGACCTGCATGGCAGTTTGTGGGTCATCGCCACTGCCCAATGCCTCGACCACCCGTTGCAGGGTCAGCGGGTCGATGCCTTTTGGCAAACTACGCCCGCTGGCGGTGCTGGTTTCCGCTGGCTGGGCCCGGGCCAGAACCTGGTCAAGCTCGGCCTGATTCATCTCGGCGCGGCAGGCCAGTGCTTCGCGCTCGCGGCGAAAACGCGCCAGCATTTGCGTCATACGGCTCGCTTCAATCGGCTTGATAAGATAATCAAACACGCCGCCGCGCAGCGCCTCACTAATGGTGTCTACTTCTCGGGCGGCGGTGACCATGACGATATCCACATGCACATACGCACGGCGTAACGACCATAATAGCGAAAGGCCTTCAACGTCAGGCAGGTAGGCATCCAGCAGAATCAGCTGCACGTGCTGGCCGTGCTCGACCATTAAGGCGTTTGCTTCGGCGCCGTTGCGCGCCATCCCTACGACGTAGAATCCCTCGCTCTGCTCGATAAACGCGCGATGAATATCGGCAATGCGGAAATCGTCTTCCACCACCAAAATACCGTAGCCTGTCGCCGACATAACGTCCCTCTTGCCGCGGTGATTGATTGTTAATATACGTGGGCTAAGTAAATCAAAGCCTAGCTAGCTTATCACGGGCGATGGGGAAGCCGCGGGGGCGCACAACGTACGGTCTAACACCGCAATAAAACAAGCACCGCCGAGCTCTCCATCCTCCAGTGTTACCGTACCGCCATGCTGGCGACACAGCCGCGCCACCAGGGCGAGCCCCAACCCCTGGTGTTGGCCGGATTTGGTCGAAAAGCCTTCACTAAAAATCGACTCAGCGTGGTCCTCGGGCACGCCCGGCCCATTATCCTCAACTTCAATCAGCAGTTGCTCACCTAAATCAGTGAAGAATAGCCGCACCCGGGGGGGCTCGTTCGGGCCGTGTAAAGCCGCGTGGCAAGCGTTGTCCAGCAGGTTGCCGACCACGCTCATCACCACCTCTTGACCGGTCGGGGTTAGCGGGCTGCTAAGCGAGCTTTGCTCGTCAATCTCAAGCGTTACTCCCAGTTCGCGGGCACGGGTCAATTTGCCCATCAGGGTGCCGCTCAAAACGGTATCCGCGACGTTACGCATCAAAAAGCTCATTTGCGCCTGGGCGCGCTCTGTTTCCTGGTGGATGAGCGCCAGAGCTTCATCGATGCGTTTGAGCTGCAACAACCCTGAAATAGTGTAAAGCTTGTTGGAGAACTCGTGGGCCTGGGCGCGCAGCATGTCCACATCACGACTAGCCTGGGTCAGCGCCTGGGAAAGGTCGACGATCTCGCGGCGGCTGCGGAAGGTCGCCACGGCGCCTTCGATTTCCCCCTCGTGCAGAATCGGCACGCGATTCACCACCACGGGATGATCCCCCAGCCACATTTGTTGGTCGAACTCTTGCTCACCGTGCCTCAAAACCTCCAGTAACCGCGAGTTGGGTACCACTTCGCGGATGGGCTGGCCTAGCAACACATACTCATCGGTCAAATTGAGAAAGCGTCGCGCCTGCTGGTTAACCAGGGTAATTTGACCTTCACGATTCACCGCCAAAATACCTTCGTGAATCGATTGCAAGATAGCTTCTTTTTCCATCGCCAGTCGGGCAATTTCATAGGGCTCCAGCCCCAAAATGACACGTTTTAGATGCTGGGAGAGCCAATAGGCACCGGCAAACCCCAGCACAATCATTAGCGCTACTAGCCCCCAGCCGAGGCTGGTATAACGGGCAACATCCATCTCGACGCGGTCAAGCATAAATCCGACCGAGACAATGCCGATGATATTCCCCTCCTCATCGCGCACCGGGGTTTTGCCGCGCATGGCGGTGCCCAGTGTGCCGGTCGCTTCAGACACATAGGATTCGCCATCCTCAAGCGCTGGTGCATTATCACCGCCCACCATGGTTAAGCCGATGCGCTCAGCAACGGGATGGGAATAACGCACGCTCTGGGTATTGCCTACCACGACATATCGCGCACTGGTTTCACGCCGCACGCGCTCGGCCAGCGGCTGTATGACGCTTGAGGGATTCTCATCGTCAAAGGCTTCGATCAACTCGGGCATCGCAGCCACCGTCTTGGCCACCGCCAAGGCCCGTTCGCCCATTTGCGTACTGATAATTTCGGCTTTACGGTGATTCAGATAGGTGCCTTGGGCCAACAGCATGCCCGCCAGCAGCAGCCCTACCAGTAACATAACCTGCAGGCGAAAGCTGCGCTTATACCAGCGCCGCCTTGATCGGGTACGACGCCAGCGCTGCAGTTCAGCTAAGGTTTTGGAGCGGGGGGCAGACATAACGGCACTCACAAGCGGTAACCGCCTCATTATGGCACGCGCACTCGTAGGGGGGTAAACTTCGCCGCTAACTACTTAACTCGCTACACATTAACCCTTAAAGTGCCTCGCTCAGACCTGGAAGAGCGTCATGCCAAGGAGAACGTCATGTTGTTAAAGGGCTGGAGCCCATTATGCATTCTGGTGGTGGCTTGCCTATTGGCAAACTCGGCGACGGCAAGCCCGTTTTATGCCCCCTCTCCTCCGCCGGAGGATGCCCCCATCTTTAGCGGCGACACCGAATTGGGCTATAACCGTCTGGCGGGTAACACCAACAGTGAAACGCTGATCGGGAAAACTCGCTTACAGTGGCTAACGGGCAATTTGACCCACTCGCTGCGCGGCGAGGTGCGCCACGTGCGCAGAGAGGATGAAACCAGTGCCGAGCAGTACCTGCTGGCGGGCCGCGAACGCTATGACCTTAATGGTCCGCACTACCTGTTTGGCTTTGCCCGCTGGGAAAAAGACCGCTTTGCAGGTTACGACCAGCAGCTAAGCGCCATTGGCGGTTACGGTCGGCAACTGTTGGATAATGACACTCACAAACTGTCACTGGAGGCGGGGCCTGGCTATCGCCATGACCGGCTTCGTGGGCATGGCAACGAACGGTTTGGGGTTGCCTATTCGGCGGTCGATTATCGCTGGTCATTTGCCGACTACGCCGATATCAGTCAAGAAATGTCGCTGGAATATACGCGCAAAAACGTCACCACGCGCTCGCTTACCGCCTTGACCGCTAGGCTGAACTCCAAGCTCTCGCTGCGGCTCTCCCACGAGATCAAACACAACTCTGAGCCTCCGGAAGAAGCCGATAAACGCAGCGACACCACTACTAGCGCGTCGCTGCTTTACAACTGGTAGCAACCAATTAACGGTTAACGCCTTCTGTCAGAGCTGAGGGCGTGTGCTTTCACCGGCCAACCTCACTAGCGGGCGCACCAAAATGCAGCAACAGACGTTAGACGTTGGTCTATAAAGGCGTTACAATACGCAAAGTTTCCTGTCCTAGCGCCATTCACTGAATGGCGCTTTTTTTTGCGCCACTTTTCAACGCGGCAAGCTGCTACGTTTGGCAGATACCTTGCCCAACCCTACAACGGACTCTCATGACACAATCAACTCAAGACGCGCCTTCGCGCCCTAGTGGCGTGCGCGTACTCGGCGACCCATTGATGCTACTGCTTAGCATCGGTTTTATCGTGGCCTTTATTGGTCTGTCGCTTTACGACGTCGACCTCGTTGCCAATAGCATCAGCACCGGCTTCGCCTGGACGGCACGCGTGTTTGGCACCTACTTTCAGTTGCTGTTGATCGCCACCTTCTTGATTGCTATTGGCTTGGCCTTTACCCCCGCCGCCAACGCCAAGATTGGCAACCTCGATGCGCCAGAAATGAGCACTTTCAAGTGGCTATCAATTATTTTGTGCACCCTGCTGGCCGGGGGCGGGGTATTTTTCGCAGCGGGCGAGCCGGTCTATCATTTCGTAGTCACCCCGCCCGCGTTTGACAGCGAGGCGGGTACGCCAGAAGCAGTCGCCAACGCACTAGCCCAATCATTTAACCACTGGGGCTTTCTGGCCTGGGCGGTGCTCGGGTCGCTGTCGGCGATCGTGCTGGCCCACGCGCACTATGTGAAAGGTCAGCCGCTTCAGCCGCGTACGCTGCTCTACCCGGTACTCGGCGAGCGTCTATTGCGCGGGCCACTAGGTGGCGTGATTGATGCCTGCTGCGTGATCGCCCTGGTGGCCGGCACCGTGGGGCCAATCGGTTTTCTGGCGACCCAGGTCAGTTTCGGTTTACACGAGTTGTTTGGTTTGCCAGAAGGCTATACCGGCCAACTGATCATTCTTGCCGCGCTGGGCAGCATCTATGTGCTGTCGTCCATGAGCGGCATCCACAAAGGCATTCAGTTGCTCAGCCGGTTTAACGTCCTGCTCGCCCTGGCGATCGGCGCGGTGATCTTTATTTTCGGCCCAACCTTGTTCCTCGCCAACAGCTATGTCGCGGGCATGGGCACCTACATCAGCGAATTCTTCACCATGGCGACCACTACCGCGGACACCGCGCCCGACTGGTGGATGCAGTGGTGGACGGTGTTCTTCTTTGCCTGGTTCATCGGCTACGCGCCGCTGATGGCGATCTTCGTGGCACGCATTTCGCGCGGCCGTACCATTCGCCAGATGATTATCGCCGTCGCCGTCATTGCGCCGATCGCCACCTCGGTTTGGTTTACCCTGCTGGGCGGTTCGGGCATTTACTATCAGCTGAACGGCGCCATTGAACTGACCGAAGCGCTGAACAATTTCCAGTTTGATGTGGCGACATTGGCCGTGGCCCAGGCGCTGCCCGGCGGTACCTGGATGGCGCTGGCGATCCTGCTGTTGACCACCATCTTCGTGGCCACTACCGGTGACTCGATGAGCTACGCGATTGCCGTGGTCGGCGCCGGTCACGATGACCCAAGCCCCTACGTGCGCGCCTTTTGGGGTATCGCCATGGCGTTGATGGCAGCGGTGTTGCTGAACATGGGCGCCGGTCAGATCAGCGCGCTTCAGCAGTTTATCGTGATCACCGCGATTCCGGTGTCGTTGATATTGCTGCCCACGTTATGGCACGGCCCCAAGGCGGCTTATGCCATGGCGCGGGAGCAGGGCATTATTGAGTGAGCCCCAAAGTGCTGAGTGGTTAAGCAAAACGGCTCAGCACTTTAAAGTCGTGCTTTAATCCATTCAGTAAATGATTTGACCTTATGCAGATCCGCCATGTGTTCTGGGTAGGCCATATAGTAAGCATCCTGGCTGTTGAGTGAGAACGGCCAGGGAATGACCAGTTTCCCCTCATCAAGCTCTTCTTGAGCAAGGAATCTCGGCACTAACGCAACACCACACCCTGCTCGCGCCGCTCTTAGTGCCATATAAAAGGTATCAAACCTTGGCCCGTGGTAGCTGTGCTCGGTATACAGGTCCTGGGCTTCAAACCAGTCGTGCCAGGCTTCCGGGCGCGTCGATACCTGCAACAGGATCATCCTGGTGAGCGCCAGCGGGTCATTGACATCCGTTTGCTCCATCACACCAGGCGCGCAGACAGGCACGACCTCCTCATCCAATAACTTAATACATTCGGCACGCGGCCATACCCCATGGCCAAAAAAGAACGCGATCTCAATACGCTCCTTTTGCATATCAAAAGGTTCGGCCCGATTCGAAATGTTGAGGTTAATGCTTGGGTGTTTAAAACGAAATCCGTTCAATCGAGGGATGAGCCAACGCGCACCAAAAGTGGGCAAGGTGGCAACATTCAATACATCGGACTCCACGCCATAGGACTGCATATAGCGCGTCGACATCTCCACTTGGGCCAAGATTTTGCGCGCTTCACTCAAGTAAACCGCCCCTTCTGGCGTTAGATGCAACCGCTTTCTTACCCGCCTGAATAGCGGATGTTGCAGCGTCGCTTCCAGATGAGAGACCTGCTTGCTCACGGCGCTCTGAGTCAGGCTTAGCTCATCCGCTGCACGGGTGAAACTGAGATGACGTGCCGCTGCTTCAAAACAGTGCAAGCCGCTTAATGAAGGCAAATGTCGACGTCGCATCACAACCCACCTCATGAAATAAAGGAATGACGTTTTTCATAAACATCGTTTGATGGCTCACCAATACCCTAGCAATACTGGCCCCGTAACCAATTTACTCACAACTCAACATTTGGTGAAGCAATGATTCATTCCCTGATGGAAAAAATGGGCGTCGCAAAAGAGCAGTATCAAGGCGGTGACCTTGTTGTCACCACCCCCATTGATGGCAGCGAGATTGGTCGTCTAACAACCTCCTCCAGCAGCGAAGTGGATACCGCTATCGCGAATGCAGAAAAAGCTTTTTCAGCCTGGAAGTGTGTGCCAGCGCCCCGCCGCGGTGAATTGGTTCGCCTGTTTGGCGAGCAGCTGCGTGAACATAAACAATCATTGGGTGAGCTGGTCACCTGGGAGTGCGGCAAGATCCTTCCTGAAGGTCTGGGCGAAGTTCAGGAAATGATCGATATTTGCGATCTCGCCGTTGGCCAATCTCGCCAGTTGTTTGGCCTGACCATTGCTTCCGAGCGCCCCGGCCACCATATGCGTGAGAGCTGGCACCCACTAGGCCCGATTGGCCTGATTACCGCGTTCAACTTCCCTGTTGCTCCCTGGGCATGGAATTCAGCACTGGCACTGGTATGTGGCAATAGCCTGCTATGGAAGCCTTCTGAAAAAACCCCGTTAACCGCACTCGCCTGCCAAGCGTTATTGGATCGCGCGATAGAGGCGTTCGGTGATGAAGCGCCCAAGCATTTGAGCCAGGTGATTATTGGCGAACGGGCAGCAGGCGAGCAGCTAGTGGATGACTCACGCGTAGCGCTTATCAGTGCCACTGGCAGCACCCGTATGGGTCGCGAAGTCGGCCCCAAAGTGGCGGCGCGCTTTGGCCGTAGCATTCTCGAGCTGGGCGGCAACAATGCGATGATTTTGGCACCGAGTGCCGATCTGGACATGGCGACGCGCGCCATTCTCTTCTCCGCGGTCGGTACGGCAGGCCAGCGCTGCACCACGCTTCGTCGCCTGATCGTTCATGAGTCCATCAAGGATGACGTGTTGGCGCGGCTGAAAAAGGCTTATCAAGGGGTGAGCATCGGCAACCCACTGGAAGGCAATCTGGTAGGCCCCTTGATCGATCACCAGGCCTTCGACGCCATGCAGAGCGTACTGGCCAAAGCGCGTGAGCAGGGTGCGAATGTCTTCGGTGGAGACCGTGTCGACGTTGCCAGTAGCGATGATGGCTACTACGTGGAACCCGCCATTGTTGAGGTAAGCGAGCAAAATTCGCTGGTCAAGCACGAAACCTTTGCGCCCATTCTCTATGTACTCACCTATCAAGATCTGGATGAGGCCATTGCCACCAATAATGACGTTCCCCAGGGGCTATCCTCCTGCATCTTTACGACCGATGTGCGTGAGGCTGAAACCTTCGTCTCCGCCGTCGGTAGTGACTGCGGCATCGCTAACGTCAACATCGGCCCCAGCGGCGCGGAAATTGGCGGCGCCTTTGGCGGCGAGAAAGAGACCGGTGGCGGTCGTGAGTCAGGGTCTGACGTCTGGAAAAGCTATATGCGTCGCCAAACCAACACCGTGAACTACTCCCGTGAGCTCCCATTAGCCCAAGGCATTAAATTCGACTAACCCTTCCCCAACAAGCAAGGGCTCTTGTGTCAGGAGCCCTTATGAACAACACAAAAAAAGAAGGTGATGTATGCGTGACGATGTCCAAATCGGCCCGACGCCGGGCCTCGCGATGGCGCTACTACCGCTGCTGGCCACTACCGCCATTCTTATACTGCAGTTTTTTGTTTTCTCCGACTTTACTCCCCATATTCCGTTAGCGTTCGGCATTATGATTTGCGCCATGTGCGGGCGCATACGGGGCGTTCCCTGGGAAAAAATGGAAGCCTCAATGCTGGAGGTGGTCAAGCTCGGCATGCCCGCCATTTTTATTCTCTTGGCGGTCGGCATGGTGATTGGCACCTGGATCCTTTCCGGCACAGTGCCCACGCTGATGTATTATGGTTTTCAACTGGTTTCTCCCTCCTATTTCCTCGTCGCTACTTGTGTGATTAGTGCCCTGGTATCGCTCGCAACGGGCACATCCTGGGGGACGGTCGGGACTCTCGGGCTTGCTCTGATGGGCATCGGGGAGGGGTTGGGTATTCCCATGCACCTTACGGGCGGGGCGCTCGTTTCAGGCGCCTTCTTTGGCGATAAAATGTCGCCCTTATCAGAGACGACCAATTTGACACCGGCGGTCTGTGAAACGGATCTATGGAGCCATATACGCAGCATGATGGCGACCACCGTGCCCGCGATGCTCATAGCGTTGGTGCTTTATGTGTGGTTGGGCGCTGACTATGGCGGTGAGTTTGAGCGCAGCACGGATATCGCCACCTTTCGCCAGGCCCTTGATGACACCTTTACCCTTTCCTGGATCACCCTGATTCCCCCCGTTGTGGTGATTGGTCTGGCACTGTTCAAATTTCCCCCCTTTCCCACCATCTTTACCGGCGCAGCGATCGGCGGCTTGGTGGCCATCGGTGTTCAAGGCGAAACCTTACACGCGGTATTCGATGCCATGCAGAATGGTTTTAGCAGCAATACCGGCAATTCAGCGATTGATGAACTTTTAAGCAGTGGTGGCGTACTCTCAATGACCTGGGTGGTTACCTTGACGTTCTTTGCGTTGGGGTTCGCTGGGATGCTGGAGGCGTACGGCGCGGTGGATGCGATCATCAAGCAGCTAATGCGGCTGATTAAAGGTCGCTTCAGCCTAGTGGCGACAAGCTCCGGCACGACCCTCGCGGTGAGCACGATTATCGGCGATGTGTATACAACGCTAGTGTTACCCGGCCGCCTGCTAAAAGGTCAGTATCAGGCCATGGGCTACAAGACTTGTACGCTGTCGCGCTCCATCGAAGACAACGGCACGCTCTCTTCTCCCTTGATTCCCTGGAACATGGGCGGTGGGTTTGTGTCGTCGACCATCGGCGTCCCCACACTGGCTTATGCACCTTTCGCCTTTGCCTGCTGGCTATCGCCGCTATTCGGACTGCTTTGGGCACTCACCGGCCGCTTTATTCCCCGCGACGAACCTGAGCAGCCTGAAACAAACGAGACTGAAGCGCCGCACGCTGTGCCCACCTCTCAAGCGACTTCATAGCCACCTAAGGTCGGCCCTGGGCCGACCTGCGCTTCTTTTTAAGGAGGTATTAACATGCCAACGACCCTCTCCGAGCGCTGCCTTTGGCCCGAAACAAGTGCTGAAACACCGCTGGACTACCCCACGTTAGCCAGCCATGAAGAGGTCGATGTGTGTGTGGTGGGCGGTGGGATTACGGGTCTCTCCACCGCGTTGCACCTGGCCGAGCAAGGTATCCAAGCAACCTTGCTGGAGGCTGGGGATATCCCCAGTGGCGGGTCAGGGCGCAATGTGGGTCTGGTCAATGCCGGGCTTTGGATACCCCCCGATGACATTGTGGCCGCACTGGGCAAAGAGAACGGTGAGCGGGCCAACACGGTGCTGGGCGGCGCGCCGTCAAAAGTCTTCGACCTCATCGAGCGCCATGGGATCGCCTGCGATGCCACCCGAACAGGCACCTTGCATCTTGGCCATAACGCCAAAGGTTGCCAGGAGCTCGCCCGCCGTCGCGATCAATTGCAACACCGTGGGGCGCCGGTGACGCTCTTGGAAGGAGAGGCATGCGAGCGTGCGACCGGCACGTCCCAGATACAGGCAGCACTTCTTGATGAGCGCGCGGGCACACTCAATCCGTGCGCCTATACGCGGGGGCTTGCTCGCGCGGCGGCCCACTTAGGCGCCACGCTTTACTGTCAAAGCGCAGTCACCGGTATCGAACGACAAGGAGACCGCTGGCGCGTGTTGACCCAAGGCGGCAGCGTGACCGCGAACCAGATTGTGTTGGCCACCAACGCTTATAGCGAAGATGACTGGAATCAAGTCCGCAAGCACTTTTTTACCGGGCATTACTATCAACTGGCGTCGGAACCGCTTACCGGCGAAGCCGCCAAGGCGATACTTCCAGGTAAGCAAGGTGCCTGGGACACGCGCACCGTGCTGAGCAGCATCCGTCGCGATAAGGAAGGTCGCCTGTTACTGGGCAGCCTGGGTAAAGGCGAAGGCAAGCCGCTGAACTATCTGACCCGTTGGGCCGATACGATACAGAACCACTACTTTCCTGCGCTCGGCAACGTTCGCTGGCAATACACCTGGACTGGCAAGGTCGCCTTTACCCCTGACCACACCTTACGTATTTTTGAACCGGCCCCCGGAATATTGTCAGCTACCGGTTACAACGGGCGCGGCATTACCACCGGTACCGTGGTCGGCGAGGGCTTTGCTCACTATATTGCCAAGGGCGATGACAGCCTGCTCCCTCTGCCGTTATCGCAGCCTAACCCCATTAAAGCACGCCCGTTATGGAGCTGCGCCTATGAAAGCGGCTTCTCGCTGTATCATGCAGGCCAGTGCCTACGGGTGCTGATTTAATCAGAGTGTCACTACTTACGATTCTTTAAATAAAAACGTGCGCCGCGAGTTAACCGCATGCGCACGTTTTTGTGTTTAGCTTATTGTCTAAATGCCATCCTTTAACTTAAAGACACTGCAGCACATCCTTGTGCTGCATGCAGGCTCTAAACGAATGCTTCACCTTTTAACGCTGCCAACACCTTGGCTTTAGAAGCGTTTTCGCGTTCCGAATAGAGTGATAGTTCATCGGTGACCCGTTCCCCCAGCGCCTCTTCGAAGGCATCACGATTAGCGTTACCTGCATAGGCCTCGTTCTGCCCTCCCCCCAGGTTCGACTGGAAAATACCCGCCGCGCTGACCGGTAGAAAGTCCTCATAGGTAATGGGTTGGGCTTCCACCAAGCCTTGTTCGATCAACGCCTCAATATCGTGACCGGCACTCCCTTTAGTGGTCTGCCCGGCGGCTGTCAGATGGTAGTGAAAGTACGCCAGGCCTTCCCGGCGCATGGTCTCATCATTATCAGGAAACTTGGCGAAGACGTCTTTCATGACCCTTTGGTGTGCGTCGTTACCCAGCCCAGCGGTCTGTTGGCGGCCTTCATTGAGCAACTGGTCATACAGCGCACGGCCTTTCGGCGTTAGCGCCATACCGCGCTGCTCGATTTCACCAAAACGGGCGGTATGGGTACCTTGGGCGTTCCCGGCAAAGCGAATCGACTCTTCCAATGCTTTAAAGCTGGTTTGACGCAACAAAATGGGGCACTCACGACGCGGCGGCCCTTCAATGACGGCTTTCGGGTTCATGCCCATCTCCGGCATGCGGCGCTGTACTTCATCGATGTCCAAGGTACGCGGCGTCAGGTGATTGATGTGCGGCCCGCGAAAGCACACCACATCGGCAATCAACCGGTGCTCGTCGTGTAGCGCCTGATAGGTATCCAGATCGACCGTGGCATCCTGATGCCAGCGGAAGGTTTCCAGGGCTTCCGTGACAAACTGGTCGGCTTCCTCGCTGGTTAATCCCCCCTGGGTTTCATGACGTTCGATAAGCTCGCGGGCGCCCGGAGTAAAAATATCCCGCTTCGCCAGGATCTCTTCTGAACGCTGGCGCAGCGCCTCATCTTCAATGAGCTCTAAACGCAGGAGCGAGGTAAACACCCGGAAAGGGTTCATCGCTAGGGCGTCGTCATCAATAGGCCGAAAGGCCGTTGAGTGAACCGGCACCCCCGCTTCAGACAGGTCGTAATAACCCACCGGATACATGCCCATGACGGCAAACAGACGGCGCAGCATGGCAAGCTCTGCGGCGGTTCCCACGCGAATGGCCCCGTGGCGTTCGACGCTCAAACGTGCCAACTCGCCCTGGGCTTCCAACCGGCGGTGCAGTTCAGGCTGCTGGCTAAGGGTTTCCTGGTTAACAGTGTCCACCAGTTCCAGCAGCGTGCCGTACTGCGGCACTTCGGCTTGATACATGGCCGACATGGCCTTGGAGAAACGATCGCGAACATCATTGGTGGAAAGAAGGTCTGCTTGGGTCATTTTATTGCTCTCCCGTGTCTGTTGTTGGGTTAAGAGATACCGACTTCAATTGCGCCAATAGCGCCTGTAGGGGATGGTGCAAGGTTTGCGCTGAGTAGCGCTTCACCTGGCTGCGGCAGGAGTAGCCGGTGGCCAGTATCTTGCCTGCGTTTTCCTCGGCCTCTACCTGGGGCTGCCAGGACTGGGCATAGATCGTTTGTGACGTCGCGGTATTACGGGCTTCATGGCCGTAGGTGCCGGACATACCGCAGCAGCCGGTGGCCATCAGTTCGAGCTCTAACCCAAACGCCGCGAACACCTGCTGCCACGCTTTGGGGCTACCCGGCGCGTTGGTCTTCTCGGTGCAGTGGGAGAGCAGCTTAAAACCCAGGTCGGTTAGTGTGAGCTGGCTGGGCGCCAACGTATTGATGCGAGTCGCCAGCCACTCCTGCAGCATCAGCACCTCCGGCACCGCGTCTTCGCCTAACGCTTTAACGTACTCCTGGCGATAGGTGAGCGTCATCGCCGGGTCGATGCCCACCAGGGGGATATCGAAGCGGGCCAGGGTGCGTAGCCGCTCGGCCTGTTTGGCGGCGGTGCGCTCGAAGGCGCCCAAAAAGCCCTGCACCTGGAGCGGTTTGCCGTTCGCGGAGAAGGGCATCACGAATACGCGTAGATTCAGACGCGACAGCAGTTCTACGACGTCCATCACCAGCTTGGCTTCAAAGTGAGTGGTGAAGGCGTCCTGAACAAGTATCACGCTGTTGGCGCGCTGCTGTTCGGTTAACAGCGCCAGCGAGAGCGGCGTTGCTTCGGCGACGCCCCAGGCGCTGAGCTGCTTTTTGACGCTGGCCCGTGAAAGCGTCGGTGAATCGTTCATGCCCAAGGTGCGGCGCATCAGTTGCTCTACCCAGCGCTGGCCAATCACCGTGTTATACAGCGGTGCGGCCTTGGCCAGGGTGGGCAGCATAAATTCGGTGCCGCCAATCACGTAGTCGCGCAGCGGGCGCAGGTAGCGGCCGTGGTAGACCTCCAAAAACTGCGAACGGAACTGCGGTACGTTCACTTTTATCGGGCACTGACCCGCGCAGGATTTACACGCCAAACAGCCCGCCATGGCGTCGTAAACCTCGTGGGAGTAGTCGTGGTGCTGCTTGCGGCTTAGCGTGTTCGCCACCCGCAGCGGAAAGCGCTTAATAAAGCCCCAGCCGCCCTCGGCTTTCTTCTTGCGCGACTCCTCGACCACATCGATGCCCGCCTGGGTCTGCAACCGCAGCCATTCGCGGATCAGGCTGGCGCGGCCTTTGGGCGAGTGGCGACGATCCCGTGTGGCCTTCCAGGAGGGGCACATGGGGTCGTCAAGGTCGTAGTTGTAGCAGGCGCCGTTGCCGTTGCAGTAAACCGCGGCGTCGTAGGCCTGCCAGGCACGCTCGTCGATGGTGCGGTCAAGCTGGCCGCGCATGGGCACGCCATCAATGGTCAGCAGATCGGGGTCGCTATCCTTGGCGATGAGCTCGCCGCTCTCGGAGGGCGTTGCGATCTTGCCGGGGTTAAGCTGGTTAAACGGATCAAAGGCGGCTTTGACCCGCTGTAGGCTGGGGTAGAGCTCGCCAAAGAACCGGGGGGCGTACTCCGAGCGCACACCTTTGCCGTGTTCGCCCCACAGCAGGCCGCCATATTTTTGGGTCAGCGCTGCGACTTCATCGGAGACCGCACGAATCAGTTTTTCCTGCTCGGAATCCTTCATATCGATGGCGGGGCGTACGTGGAGTACTCCCGCATCCACATGGCCAAACATCCCGTAAGAAAGACCGCGGGCATCCAGCGCGGCGCGGAACTCGGCAATAAAGTCCGCCAGATGCTCCGGCGGTACGGCGGTATCTTCCACAAAGGGAATCGGGCGCTCTTCCCCCTCCACATTGCCGAGCAACCCCACCGAGCGTTTGCGCATGGCGTAGACTTTTTGAATCTGTGGACGGCCTTCGGCCAGGGTGTAGCCTAAGCGCTCCACCGTGGGATCCTGGCTAAGAAGATCGGCGAAGGTACGCACTCGCTCAGCCAATCGCTCAGGATCATCGTCATTAAACTCGATCAGGTTAATGCCACGAATCGGCGTGCTACCGGAGGCGGGGAAAAACTCCGCTACGCTGTCCCAGACGAAGTCCTCCATAGCCAGTTGCAGCACGGTGTCGTCGATGGTCTCAATCGAGGTAGGCTGCGCGCTGGCAGTCATTAATGCTTTGGCATCCCGCAGGGCGTCCATAAAACTGGTATAGCGCACATTGACCAGGATGGAGTGCTCGGGAATCGGCAGCACGTTCAGCACCGCTTCATTTAAAAAGCCCAGCGAGCCTTCCGAGCCGCACAGCAGGCTGTTGAGGTTGAGCTGCCCCTCGCCGTCGCGCAGGTGGGCCAAGTCGTAGCCGGTCAAGCAGCGGTTGAGCGGCGGAAATTTTGCCGCAATCAGCTCACGCTGCTGGTCGATAATCTCGGCAGCGGTAGTATGCACGCGGCCCAGAATGCCTTCCTGCTGGCGCTCGGCCTGTTCTTCGTCCGGGGTTAGCGCACGACTGTGCAGGTGCTTTCCGCCAATCAGAACGGTATCGAGTTCAAGCACGTGGTCGCGGGTTTTGCCGTATTCACAGCTGCCCTGGCCGCTGGCATCGGTGGAAATCATGCCGCCAATGGTGGCGCGATTAGAGGTGGAGAGCTCTGGGGCAAAAAACAGCCCGTGGGGCTTCAGCGCAGCGTTGAGCTGATCCTTGATCACCCCGGCCTGAACGCGCACCCGGCGGTTCTCAACGTCGATTTCAAGGATCCGGTTCATATGGCGGGAGATGTCTACCACAATGCCGTCGGTCAAAGACTGACCGTTGGTGCCGGTACCGCCGCCTCTGGGCGTTAGCACAATACCCCGGTGGGTGGTTTGCGCGACCAGTCGGGTCAGGCGCTCCAGGTCTTCGGCATGCTTGGGATAGACCGCCGCCTGGGGCAGGCGCTGGTAAATCGAGTTATCCGTCGCCAGCACCGTGCGGTTGGCATAGTCAGGCGCTATTTCGCCTTCGAAGCCGCAGGCCGCCAGCGCTTCAAGGAACTCAGCATAATGACTTGCCAGCGGCGCCTCACCCAGCGTTGCGATCATGCCTCAAGCGTCTCCAGCGCCTGCTCGATGAGCCCCAGGCCCTCTGCCATGATCTCTGGCTCGGTGGTCAAGGGAGGCAATAAGCGCAAGACATTACGTTTACGGCCACTGGGCATTAATAAAACCCCGGCATCACGACTGGCTACCAAGAGGTTGGCCAAGTGCTCCGCCCCCGTCGCATTTTCAGTGTCTTCAAAAACAATGCCGCGCATAGCACCAACGCCTGTCATCGCTCCCACCATGGGGAAGCGCTCGCTTGCTTTCCAGCGTTGATAAGCACTGACAATCGCCGCTTCTTGTGCATTTGACCATGCACTTAGCGCTTCTTCCTGCATGACATCCATTACGGCCAGTGCCGCCGCGCAGGCCACCGCATTACCCGAGTAAGTGCCGCCCAAGGCCCCTTTGGGCAACGCATCCATTAATTCGCGCCGACCTACCACAGCGGCCAGCGGCAGGCCTGCGGCCATGCTTTTCCCCATTAGCAAGAGATCCGGCTCAATGCCCAAATGGGTAAAGCCAAATCGCTGGCCAGTTCGCCCAAAGCCAGACTGAATCTCGTCACAAATCAACAAGATGTTGTGTTTGTCGCAAACGTCTCGCAGTGCTTTGGCAAACTGCGGGCAGAGTAAACGAAATCCCCCTTCTCCCTGGATGGGCTCAACGATAATGCTGGCGACTTCATCGGCGGGTATTTCAACGTCAAACAGCCTCTCCAGCGCAGTAAGCGCCTGCTCCGCTGTCACACCGCTGTCCCGGCTGGGAAAAGGCAGGTGATAAACCGGCCCCGGCAAGGCGCCTAATCCCGATTTGTAAGGTTTAACTTTGCCATTCAGGTTTAACGCTGCCAGTGTCCGGCCATGAAAAGCGTCATCAAACGCAATCACCGCTTGCCGCCCCGTCACGCCGCGGGCAACTTTAAGCGCATTTTCGGTAGCCTCCGCGCCACTGTTCGTCAGCATGCACGACAGCGGATACGAGACCGGCACGAACTGATTCAGCGCTTCCGCCACCGCTAAATAGCCACGATGCGGCAGCGCGTTAAAGGCAGAATGCATCAAGGTCTCGACTTGGGCTTTAATGGCTTCGACGACCGCTGGGTGGCTATGGCCAAGATTCAGCACGCCAATGCCGCCGATAAAATCGATATAGCGCTGCCCTGCTTCATCCCAAACTTCAGCATTACGCCCACGCGCAATACAAATCGGGTGTATGACACCCAGCGCGGCACTTACATGGGGAAGAACCATTGCCGTGACGTCTCCTGTCATTTCGTGTGAATGACAGTATCAAAGCAAATTCATGCAAAGGTTCACAAACGAAAAAAAACGCTCAATGCATTCCAAACTGGAATGTTAGAAGCAAAATAGGCAGGTATTTAAAGAAAAAAATGCGAAACACTGCAAAAAAGGAATGATTTTTTTATTTATGTATCCCAGAAGTAAATAATAAGGGGGCTACAGACCTTCCAGCAGCCGCATAATCATCTGCGGTTGCTGGTTAATACGGCCCAGCATGCTGATGCCGACTTGCTGGAGAATTTGCGCGCGTAACAGGTTGGAGACTTCCTTAGCGTAGTCAGCGTCCTGAATGCGCGACTGGGCGGCGGAGGTATTGACGATATTGGTGTTGAGTCCGTCCACCACGCTATCAAAACGGTTTTGGGTTGCACCCAGATAGCTACGCTGGCGATCCACTCGGTTGATCGCTTCGTCGATAGCATCCATCGGATTGGGCGTGGCCGAGCCATCGTCTAAAACGCTGAAAGCGTCCAGATTCAGCGCCCCTACGCCCATGGCCTCAAATTGCACGCCAATCACATCCCCCGCATTGACCCCCACCTGGATATTGAGCGTTTGGTCGCTTGCCATCAGCTTAATGCCGTTAAAATTACTCTGCCCGGCAATACGATCGATCTCTTCCAGGCGCTGATCAATTTCTAGCTGGATAGAGGCAAGATCGGAGGAGGAGTTGGTGCCATTCGCGGCTTGAACGCTGAGTTCGCGCATGCGCTGCAGGCTGTCATTGATGAGGTTCAGCGAGCCTTCCGCTGTTTGCACCATCGAGATGCCATCGTTGGTGTTGCGGATCGCCTGGTTCATACCGCGAACGTGAGCTTCCATGCGATTGGCAATGGCTTGCCCCGCCGGGTCATCCTTGGCGCTATTAATCCGCAGGCCCGACGACAGCCGCTGCATGGCGGTTTGCATCGACTGCTGGCTACCTCGCAGGTGCTGCAGGGTAAGCAAGGAACTGATATTGGTTTTGAGGCTTAACACCGATCTCTCCCAAGCGACGCGGCGCTTAAAGGTGAAACAGCCATAGGAATACGAGTTATCGGCCGTCAAGCGACCAGCGTTAGCTTAACAAAGGTTTTTTTTACGTTTGGCCGCCAAAAGTAACTCGTCAACGGGTACCCGTACGTAGTCATGGTGAAGGTATCCCTCATCCACCAGCTCACCATCCCAGGCGACAATATCGAGATCCATGGTGCGCGGCCCCGATTTAATCGGGCCTCGTACACGCCCCAGCCGGTCTTCCACGCTTTTAAGGTAAGCGCGAAAGTCACTCATCGATAAGCGCGTGCGCACCAGTAAGGCCGCATTGAGAAAGTTTGGCTGCTGTTGGTAGCCGACCGGCGTGGTGATGATCTCTCGAGAGCGGCCCAATAGCTCGCATTCCTGGCAGAGTATATCCAGCGCTTCCGTTGCATGGCGCTCGGGATCAATGTTCGAACCCAGCGAGATAACGCATTCGTGAAGCGTGGTGTCGAGCGGGGCATATAAACGTGGCAGAGACATAGCTAGTCATCCTTGTACGAAGCACCCAGGTAGCTCCAGCCTAGCGCCCTCCAACGTTTGTGCAAGTGCTGTACAATTTATTGACAAACGCTGCCCTCACGCAGACAGTCGTTAAGTCTAGCCAACCTATCACGATGAGGATCGTTCAATGAGCACACCGGCAGCATTGGTCACCGGCGGCGCCACTCGTCTGGGGCGTCATTTTGCCGAATCGCTGGCCGCGGCAGGCTACGATATCGCGCTGCACGTCAATCGCTCCCGCGATGAAGCGGAGGAAGTGGCCGAAGGCATCCGCGCAAAAGGACGAGCCTGCGAACTATTTGCCTGCGATTTCATGCGCGACGACGTAGCGCAACTGATTGAGCAGGCCACGCAGCGATTCCCTCAGCTAAGTGTCTTGCTCAACAGTGCGTCCGCCTATACGCCCGCGCCACTGGCCGAGACTGACTTGGCCATGCTGGAAACCCAGTTCAGGGTGAATCTGTTTACCCCTCTGCTGTTAACTCGACACTTTGCCAATGCGGTCGACAAGGGTCAGGTAATCAACATCATCGATAACAAGGTCGCCTACCACCAATACCCCTACGCGGCCTATTTGCTGTCCAAAAAAAGCCTCGCGGAGATGACCCGCATGGCAGCGTTGGAGTTTGCCCCACGTATCCGCGTGAATGGTATTGCGCCTGGCGTGGTATTGCCTGCTTCTCAGCGCACCAGCGACTATATTGATTGGCGGATCGATGGCATTCCAGTTAGGCAACAAGGCGACCCCGACCATTTGGTGCAGGCATTGCATTATCTGCTCAACAACGATTTTGTTGCAGGGCAAATCCTGTTTGTCGACGGCGGCGAGTCGATCAACCTGGAAGGCCGCCATTCGGAAAACTATCCCGGTTAATGCGGTCACGCTGCGACTAACGCAAAGGGGCCGCCCTGAAGGCAGCCCCTTTTTTTATTGCGCTATTCCCTAGCGCCCATCAGGCGCGTCGGGGTCATCAACATCGCTGTGGTCGGGTTTGAGATGATCCGCATCCGATGTTTGCTGTACATCTTGCGAGGACGCAGCCTTCTGTTGCACGCCGGTATCTTTCTTGGGCGTGGGTTCGGCGTCTTTTTGTTCGGCGGTGGAATCGATCACGCGCACGTTGGCGGGTGGCGCACTGCCATCCTTGTTTTCACCGAAGTAGAGAGTCGTATGCGGGAACGGTATTTCGATACCGGCCTCATCAAAGCGCAGCTTAACCAAGCGGTTGTAGGCACGCCCAACAGCCCACTGGTCACCCGGCGTCGTTTTGATCACCACGCGGATGTTGACCGAGTTATCGGCAAGTGCGATAACCCCGGCAACGGTGAGGTCTTCCAGCAACTTATGGCTGTGCTCCTCGCTGGCCTTAAGATCCTCGAAGGCGACCTTAAGCTGCTCGATGGCTTCGTCGATGCTTTCACGGTAGGCAATACCGTACTCGCCCACGTGGTTGCCAAACTCACGCATGTAGTTGGACACTGTATCGACACTCGAGAACGGCACGATATGAAAGGTACCGTTTAAGTCTCGAATGCCCACCGAACGAATGCTAAGTTTTTCAGCGGTACCGGTCACTCCGCCTACGGTCACCACATCGCCGGTATTCATGGCATTTTCTATCTGTATGAATACGCCGGTAATCACATCCTGCACCAGCTTTTGCGCGCCAAAACCAATCGCCAGACCCAGCACACCGGCACCGGCAATTAGCGGGCCGATGTTGATGCCGATTTCCGACAACACGATCATCCCGGTAATCGTCACCATGGCGATGGCCAGCGCATTGCGGAATAGGCTCAGCAGTGTTTTAGCCCGAGCGGTCGGTTCGCCTATCCCGGTATCCGGGTTGAGCTTGTGCTCGATCAAGCTGGCCAACCCCAACCATGCGCCGATAGCGACGATAAGGATAATAGCGACGCTGGTTAATTTACCTACCAGACCCGCTCCCGCTTCGGAGGCATACCAGGCGGCTAAATCAAAGGCTCCCCAGGCATCCAGCACCACCATGATCACCGCCACTACGATCACTGTGCGCAGAATACGCAGCGCGTTGGGCACGTAGCTATTAAGGCGTTTCTCCAACAGCGGCAGTTTGCGGCGCATATCGGGCGATAGCTGAATTCGCCGACCAATAGTTTGGGTGATAAACGCCGAGACCAGCAGTCCTACGACCACCGCCGCCAGTGTTTTCAGCGTGGCGAACAGCACGAACGGCAGTGCGTCACCAGGGCGAACCAGCGTCAGCACAAAGACCATTAGGAAATAGAACAGCGCGAACAGGTGCCAGGTGCGGGCAAACAGTTGAAACGAAACCCGGCTTGCCGTCAGTGTTGAGCGCGCACCCACGGCGTTCAAGTTATCGCGTAGCCGTACACGATTTTTCAGCACCACCACCACGGCATAAATAAACGCGAACAGCATGATCAAAGTGCCGAGTGCCTGACCGAGCGATGCAGACAAGTAAAAGTTGACTAGCGGCACCACCACCATTAGCCCGTAGCCGACCATGCCGATCAGGCGGGCCAGCCAACGGTTCCAGTACGAGGCTTCCCGAGCTGAGATTGGCAGTAGACGCAATCCCTCGTAGCGCGAGGAAAATAGCATCCGCACGGCGGCTTTCAGCAGTTCGATAATTAAAAAGGCATTGAGAAACAGTGAGGCTCTCGTCGACAGATCACCCGTTTCGCCGACCGCAAAGGTCGCTATGAGGTTACCACCCACGTAAGCAAGGGCCACCAGCAATACATCAATCACCGCGGCAACTGCCACACAACCAATCAGGCGCAGTACAGGGGTCAGGCCTGAGCCCTCCCGCGACCAGCCGCTGATCTTGGTGAATAGCGGTTTCGCCAACCGACGGAACACGACAAACATCGCAAAGGTAGCGGCAATCACGATGCCCAGATTAATCGCGGCGCTTGTGAAAGCCGCCATGTCAAAAGTGCTTTCTCCGCCACCGACAAAAAGGCTACTTACCAACGACACTATTTGCTCAAACTGACTACCCACATCACTGACAACGCTGCTGGTAAGCTCCGCCAACTGGCGAGGCAGCGACACGTCTTCAGGGGCGATATCACTGCCTTGTGCGGCTTCTTCAGCAGCTTCCGAGTCAGATTCGGAAAGCTCCGCGGCTTGGCTGCGCAGCAAATCAATGAGCTCCTGGCGCCCCTGCTCATCCTCCAGCAAGTCCGCCAGGGATTCATAAGTTTGCGGCTCAGTCGCCTGTGCAGCGTCGCCGTTGTCACTGTCCGCGCCGCTTTGCGCAAACGCAGGTGTTGCAATCATTGCAACCAGCGTTATCAGCCAAACGCCGAGCCAGGGTAGTAAACGTAGTGGCGTCACACCGAAGTCTCCCTTTGATGGTGAGTCGTCTCATCAATCAAACGACTGCGCTTATTTATGCAAACAACAATTAACACGTCTCGACATGTAAGCATTGTACAAGTTGCTAAGCCTAACATGACGAGGAGCGAAAAGAGGATAGGGCCGCGTTGTTATATAACAACTTTATACACGCCGTTGCTTATCGCAACGGCAGTGAGACAGTATGCAAGGCAATAGGGTGTGCCTATGCGGCCTAGCAGTAAGGCCCCAGCCACGACTGCGCCAAACTGAGTATCAGCGCGTAGCGTGCGCCCTTCGCGATCAGAATCCACATCAGCGCACGCCACCAGGCAAGGCGCAGCACCCCGGCCATCACGGTCAGCGGGTCACCGATAATCGGCAGCCAGGAGAGTAGAAGGCTGGCCTCGCCAGCACGGTGATACCAACGTTCAGCGCGAGCAAGCTGCGAGGGAGAAGCAGGAAACCAGCGACGATCCTGGAAACGACGCGCATAGCGGCCTAACGCCACATTGACCAGGCTACCCAGCGTGTTCCCGGCGGTGGCGACGAACCACAACGCGAGGGCGGGCTGGTCCAGGCACCACTGCCGCGCGAGCCAGACCTCCGACCCACCGGGTAGAAGGGTAGCGCTTAACAAGGCCACCCAAAACAGGCTAACCATCAGGGCGAGGTGAGCTGCCCGCCCAGCTGTAGGGTAATCTCATCCGCCACGCGGCGAACCAGCGCGCCCAGCTCCAACAGCCGTGACTCGGGAATCCGCGCCACGGGGCCGGAAACCGAAATGGCCGCCAGTGGCATGCCATGTTCGTCATTGACGCAGGCGGCCACGCAGTGCAGGCCAATGGCATGCTCTTCCCGGTCACAGGCGAAGCCTTGGCCGCGGATACGCTGTATCTCGTTCAGTATAGAGTCGGGCTTGTAGAGGGTATTTTCGGTTACTCGGACAAGCTCGCCCCGTGCCAACAGCTGATCACGGTCATCATCGGGCATCCACGCCAACAGGGCTTTGCCGACGCCTGAGGCGTGCAAGGGTGCTCGGGAGCCGAGCCGAGTAATCATGCGCATCATCTGCGGCGATTCGTGCTGGGCAAGAAACACCGCTGTATCGGCATCGCGAATCCCCAGATTGGCGGTTTCACCAGTTTCAGCCGTCAAGCGACGCAAAAACGGGCGACTGGTGGCGACCACGTCGCGGGCCTCAAGAAAGCTATTGCCGATGCGAAATGTTTTCACATCGATACGCCACAGGCCCTGCTCGTTTTCCTGGCTGACAAAACCCTGGCTTTGCAGCGCCTGCAGCAAGCGGTGGGTCGTGGAAGGGGCTAGATCGGCCATTTCCGCCAGTGCGGATAGCGCCAAGCCTTCGGGGCTGCTGGCTAGGTATTCCAACAGATTTAAACCACGCACCAACGACTGACTATGCCCACCGCCAGCTTTCGCCGTAGTGGCCGGCCGGCCAACGGTCCTGCGCTTTACGTCACTCACCTGGCTCTCTCCTGAAAAGCTCTCGTGAAGGCACCTCTCTCAAAGGCGTACAGAGCATAAGGATAACGTGCCAACCTGGCCGCTGTCGCGTTTACGGAAATGCATTCCACCCCGGCGCATCCGTCACTAAGACGCTAACTGGACGAGGCTTTACGCATATCACGGCCCAGCGGATGGGGCTCGCCGCGGGCTTTGGCTAAGTCAATCTGGCGCTGACGCTCACGGGCCGCGGCGCGGGTTTTCTCGGGCAGCGAGTCGATGCAGTGAGGGCAGCTAATGCCGGGCTCGTAGGCAGACGACTGCATATCCTCAACTGAAATCGGCCGACGGCAGGCGTGGCACTGCTCGAATTCGCCTTCGCTTAAATCATGGCGAACGGTCACCCGGTTATCGAACACAAAGCACTCGCCGCGCCACAGCGACTGTTCTTCGGGGACTTTTTCCAGGTAGTTCAGCACGCCGCCTTTAAGGTGGTAGACCTCGTCAAAGCCTTCCTTGAGCATAAAGCTGGAGGCTTTTTCACAGCGGATGCCGCCGGTGCAGAACATGGCGACTTTTTTATGCTTTTCCGGGTTGTAATGCTCGCGCACGTACTCGGGAAATTCGCGGAAGGTAGTGGTTTTAGGGTCAACCGCCCCCTCAAAGCTGCCGATCTCCACTTCGTAATCATTGCGCGTATCGATCACCAGCACTTCCGGGTCGGCAATAATATCGTTCCAGTGCTCCGGCTCGACGTAGGTGCCCACGGTGTCGTTGGGGTCAATGTCAGCAACGCCCAGGGTGACGATCTCTTTTTTCAGCTTCACCTTGGTGCGGTAGAACGGCGGCTCATCGCAGAACGACTCTTTGTGGTCGATATCGCTAAAGCGAGGGTCGGCGGTCAACCAGGTGAGCAGCGCATCAATGCCCTCTCGGGTGCCGGCCACCGTGCCGTTAATGCCTTCTTTGGCGAGCAACAGTGTGCCTTTCACGCCGTTGTCCAGCATGGTTTGGTGCAGCGGCTCACGCAGCGCTTCAAAGTCATTCAGGGTGACAAACTTATACAGCGCCGCGACCACAATACGCGGCGGTGAGGTAGGTGCTGACATAACGATCTCCAGGTAGTCGCCCCCGTAAAAGGCGGACCAGGTGAATTAACGCGCGCATTCTAGCAAAAACTCTGGCGCAAAGCGCGCGCCGCTCAAGGGCGACCTCAATACGTCGATTTATTCGATGTGATCATTGAGAAACCTTCACCCCACACCCTGGGCGAGCAGGCGTATATTAGATGCCATCCTGCTTTATATTTTGGAGCTTACAATGAATATCCGTCGTTCAGAGGAACGGGGCTACGCCGACCATGGCTGGCTGCGTTCCTACCATACATTTTCGTTTGCCAATTACATGGACCCTAACCACATGGGCTTTCGGGCGCTGCGGGTGATCAACGAAGACCGCGTGTCCCCAGGCCACGGTTTTGGCGCCCACCCGCACCGTGATATGGAGATCATCTCCTACGTGTTGGAAGGTGAAATGGCCCATCAGGACAATATGGGCAACGGCGAGGTCATGCGCCCGGGTGATGTACAGCGCATGTCAGCGGGGACTGGCGTGCTGCACAGCGAGTTCAATCACTCCAAGGAAAACGGCCTGCACTTTCTGCAAATCTGGATCGAGCCCGCTGTGCGCGGTATTGCGCCCAGCTACGAGCAAAAAGCCTTTCCGCCAGCCGAGCGCCAGGGCCAATGGCGCTTGGTGGCTTCGCAGAATGGCCAGGCGGGTTCGGTGAGTGTTAACCAGGACGTTAACCTTTACAGCGCCTTGATTAACGCGGGCGAACAGCCAGACATGCCGACCACACGTTATGCTTGGCTGCACGTGGTGAAAGGCACGGTAGAGGTCAACGGCGAACTCCTCAATGCGGGCGACGCCGCGGCGTTTACGCCGGAAGAGACGATTAACCTGACGGGTAAGGCAACGGGGGAAGTGTTGCTGTTTGATCTGGCCTGAGGTCTAAAAGGCGCTGGATTGGATTCAGTTTTTCGTATGGCGGTGCCAGGTATCCGTGTGTCAGCTTTATCTCAAGCGCTTGTAAGCTATTTCTTACGCATGTAAGAGATCGCTGTGACTTGCCCTCAAAGGGTTGTGCTTAGCTTCTGGCTCGCTACTCTGATCGTTTTTATTAGCAGTTGACGATCCAGGGAGCGGGATTATGTCTGACAGGATGGGGGCGGATAAGACAGGTCTGCAATTCACACTAACGCTACCTGGGGTGGACGACATCGCGGTGATCGACTTCACCCACCGCGAAGCGCTCTCCCAACCTTTTGAGCTGGCGCTGAACCTGGCCAGCCGCGACGGCAGCCTGGACGCGGCTGAGCTGCTGGATCGTGAAGCCACCCTGACCATCTGGCAGGACGGCGAACCGCTGCGCCGGGTGCACGGCATTGTTAGCGAGTTTGGCCGCGGCGACCGTGGTCACCGGCGCACCTTCTACTCGCTGGTGTTACGCCCGGCACTGTGGCGGCTTTCCCTGCGCCACAACTCGCGGATTTTCCAGAAGGCCGACCCGCTCACCATCATCAATACCCTGTGCGACGAGCGCGGCATCCGCGACGTGGCCTTTGCCGTCACCCGTGAGCTCCCCGAACGCGAGTACTGCGTGCAGTACCGCGAGACCGACCTCGCCTTCATCGAGCGTCTGGCCGCCGAAGAGGGCCTGTTTTATTTCCATGAATTTGAAGCACGCGACGGCGGCGCCCATCGGCTGATCTTTGCCGACGACCCACAGCTACTCACTAGCCTAGGCGAGCGCAGCTACCACAGCCGCGCCGGGGGCACCGCCCCCATGCGCCATGTGCGTAAGCTTAGCCATACCGCCCGAGTGGCGAGTTCGTCTGCCACGCTGAAAGACTACAGCTTTAAAAATCCCGCCTACGCGCAGTTGCATGACCATCTGGGCCGCGACGTTGAGCAGCATGGTCAAAATACTGACTACGAACACTACGACTACCCTGGCCGCTATAAGCAGGACGCCTCCGGTGAGCCCTTTACCCGCATCCGCCTGGAACAGCTGCGTCGCGAAGCCATCACTGCCAGTGCAGAAAGCGACCTGCCCGAACTGGCCCCCGGCCTGCGTTTCACGCTGACCGACCACGACACCGACAGCCTCAACCGCGACTGGCAGGCGATTGAAGTGAATCACGTCGGCGAGCAACCCCAGGCGCTGGAAGAGGACGGCATAGTCCTTAAAGAGAGCCAATCAGACAGTGCCGGCATGACCCGTTATCACAACCAGGTCACGCTGATTCCAGGCGATGCCCCCTGGCGCGCCACGCCCACCCCCAAGCCCCGCGTCGATGGCCCCCAGGTCGCCTTTGTGGTCGGCCCCGACGGCGAAGAGATTCACTGCGACGAACACGGCCGGGTCAAGGTCCAGTTTCCCTGGGACCGCTATGCCGAGCCGAATGAAACGGCAAGCTGCTGGGTGCGGGTCGCCCAAGGCTGGGCGGGCGGCGGCTACGGCAGCATCGCCATTCCGCGTATTGGCCACGAAGTCATCGTCTCGTTTCTGGAAGGCGACCCCGATCAGCCGCTGGTCACCGGGCGTACTTATCACGCGGTGAATACCGCGCCCTACCCGCTGCCGGAAAACAAGACCCGCACGGTACTACGCACCCAAAGCCACAAGGCCGAGGGCTTCAACGAACTGCGCTTTGAAGACGAAGCCGGTGAAGAGCAGATTTGGCTCCATGCCCAGAAAGACCTGGAACTGCTCACGCTCAACGACCGCACTGAAGAAATCCGCCGCGACAGCCACCTCAAGGTGCACAACGACCGCATCAGCGAGATCGATAACGACGATCACCACACGGTGCATAACCACCGCCATACGAAGGTAGACGGCGACGACCACCTGATAATCGACGGCTCCCGCCACGAGAAGATCGGCCGCGCGCACCTGCTGGAAGCAGGACGGGAAGTGCATCAAAAATCAGGCGGCAAAACGGTGATTGATGCCGGGGCCGAAATCACCCTCAAGGCCGGGGGAAGCTTCGTCAAACTTGATCCTAGTGGCATTACCATCGTTGGTGCCCAGGTCAAGATCAACTCTGGGGGTAGCTCTGGTAATGGCAGTGGGCAAGCAGCAGCGGCAGCGTTGCTACCGGGAGCCGCGACGCCTGAAGCGAGCGAAAAGATAACGCTTAAGCCCAATGACTCAACCCTGCTTTCCTCGATTGGTAATCTGCTGGATTTGGAAGACTCCGCCATTCTCGATGGCCTGGCCGACAACTGCAGCGCCTGCCAACCGGCGGTGGGTAGCCCTGTCAACCCGCTGTTGGGCGCCAAACTGCTGCCCGCAGAGACGGACTTTGCGCTACCGGCCCCACGGCCGTTTGTGTTTAGCCGTGGCTATCTCTCCAGTAACGGCGAGGTAGGCGTCCTGGGTCAGGGCTGGTCGCTCCCAGGCGAATCACTGGCCATTACCCTGAAGGACGATGCCTGTATCGTCCACGATGCCCAGGGCCGTCAAATTACCTTTGGCGCACTGGCCCCCGGCCAGGCGCGCTTTTCGCCCACCGAGCAGCTATGGATCCGCCGTGGGGGCGACTCAACCGATGAAGAGAGTCACGCGCCTCGCTGGCAAGCCCTGGATGAGGCGCTACGTAGTGACCCTGAGCGTATCGTGCTCAGCGATACCAGCGGGCTTTACTATGTGTTTGCTGCCCCAGCCGATAGTTCTTCAGACGATAGCGCCCGCTGGCCCTTAATCGAAGAGCGCGACCGCAATGGCTATACCACCCAGTACCGCTGGGAACGTGATCTGCTGATGCGGGTAATCGACAGCGCCCAGCGCCACTATCAGCTGGTCTACGATGGCCTGTTACCCGCCATGCAGGGCGATACCGGCCAACGTTTAACCGGCGTCAAGCTGGTGCAGGAACACGACGGTGAGCTGGCGGACGAGTGGCTGGTGCGCTACTCCTATAGCCCGGTGGGGGATTTGATTGCGGTGCGCCACCGCCACGGTGAAGTGGTGCGCGAGTTTGAGTGGCAAGACCATATGCTCACCGCCCACCGGGTACCCGGTGGCATGGAAGCCCACTACACCTGGGATCGCCACGCGCCGGATGGCCGCGTTGTGGGCCAGCAGGAAGCCGGTGGGTTGTCGCGCTCTTATACCTATCATGTGGATCACACCCTGGTCACCGACAGCCTGGGCCGGGAGGAGCGCTACCACTTTTTCGGCAGCGGCCCCGGCCGCCGCTGGACGGCGCACACCCGCGCCGACGGTTCGCGGATCGAGTTCCGCTATGACCGCGCCGGGCATAAAGTCGCCACCGTGGATCCGATGGGCCACGAGACGCTGATCGAGCGGGATGAGTACGGGCAGGTAATCGCTCAGATCGACCCGGATGGTGCGCGCTGGGCCATGGAGCGGGATGTCCTGGGCCAGCCGATCAGTATCGAAGGGCCGGAGGAGCAGCGCTGGCAGATTAAGCGTAACGAGCTCGGCCATCCGCTGGACGTCACTGGGCCCGAAGGCACCACCGCCTTCGCATACGACAATGCCGATTTGCCCGACCGCCCCACGACCCTCACCGATGCGGGCGGGGCCACCCACCAGCGCGAGTGGAATGCCCTGGGCCAGGTCACCGCCCAGATCGACTGTTCTCAGCAGCGTACCGAGTACGCCTACGACCGAAACGGCTATTTGGCCAGCGTCACCAATGCGTTGAACGAGACCACCCTCACCCAACACAACGAGATGGGTCGGCGCATCGCCACCCAGCTCCCCGACGGGCTCTACTGGCACCACCATGTGGATACCCTGGGGCGCTTGGTAGAGTTGGAAGGCCCCCAAGGCTTTCGGCAGCAGTTCTTCTTTGATGACTACGGCCGACCGGTGCAGCGCATTGAGGCCGACGGCAGCCAGCAGTTTACCGCTTACGACGACATTGGCCGTCTCAGCGAACTGACCCTAGGCAACGGCGCGGTCTACCGCTTTGCCTATGACGAGATGGATCGCCTTGCCAGCGAGACCGGCCCCGATGGCCGCGAGCAGCAGTACCGCTACGATGATGCCGGGCGACTGATCGAACGTATCGAAGCCAACCGCACAGGCCCCGACGACCAACCGCTGGTCACCCGTTACGACTATGACGCAGCCGGTCGCCTCACCGCCCGACACCTGCCCGCCACGGAGCACGCCCCGGCCAGCACGGAGCAGTATCAGTGGGGAAGGAATGGTCAGTTACTTAGCGTCACCAACGATAATGGCGAAGTGGCCTTTAGCTACGACCGCGCCCAGCGCTTAATCGGCGAACAGCAGCGGCATGCCGTTAGCGGCTGGCAGTGGCAACTCCAGCATAGCCTGACGGCGACAGGTGCGCCCCAGGCCAGCCAGTTCGGCGACCTCCCGGCACTCAACTGGCACACCTACGGCAGCGGCCACCTACACGGCCTAAGCGCCCCCGGCCTGGATCTTGAGATCGCCCTGGAACCCGACGCCCTGCACCGGGAGACCCAACGCCGCCTCAGCACCAGCGCCAATGCGCACAATCAGCCGCTGGTGCTGGAGCGAGGCTACACAGAACTGGGCCAGTTGGATCACCTCACCTTGCGCAGCCCGGACAGCACCAGCCAGCAGGACTACCAGTACGACGCTCTGGGCCGGATGAGTTTCCGCAGCCTGCAAGGCGATCCGGCAGAAAAAGTCATCGCCTACAGTTACGACGCCGCCGGGCGCTTGATCGGCAGCCAGCACGGCGATCATGCCCACCGCTACAGCGTGGATGCGGCGGGTAACCGGTTAGAGCAGGGTGTAGACAAGCAGCAAGGACTGACGGATAACCGCCTCACCCAACTCAAAGGGGCGCGCTATCGCTACGACGGCGCCGGCAACCTGATCGAACGCCAACAGCCCAATGGCGAACGCCTAACACTGGGCTATGACGGCGCCAATCGCCTAGTGCACCTGATCCACGCCAGCGAGCTGGGAGCGACCCGCGAAGCCACCTACCGCTACGACGGCCTGGGAAGACGCATCAGCAAAACCGTGCGCCACACCAACGGCACCTCCGCCACTACCCACTACGGCTGGGACGGTGATCGAATCGTACGGGAAGAAACGGACGACCAGCGCACCACCGTCGTCTACGAGCCAGGCAGTTTTGTGCCCCTGCTGCGTATCGACGACACACAGCAAGGCCAAGTACTCAGCGCCTATATCACCGACGCCCTGGGCACCCCGATGCAGCTGGTCACCCCCAACGGCCAATCCCGCTGGCTCGCCGAACCCGACGACTGGGCAGCCGTCAAAAACCAACGCGCCGTGCGCAACGTTACCCAACCGATCCGCTTCCAAGGCCAGTGGCACGATGAAGAAAGCGGGCTTTACTACAACCGCCACCGCTATTATGACCCGCAGCAGGGGCGGTATATTAGTCAGGATCCGATTGGGCTCAGCGGTGGTACGAACTTGTATGAGTATGTGACCAATCCGACAGAGATGGTGGATCCGTTGGGGTTGTTTGATCGCCCAGGGGATATTGATCGATCTGGTCGCCAAGGACGTCGTCCAGGCGATCAATCTAGTCGGCCAATAAGGCGTACCGGCAATCCTTATTCTCGCTTTCCGCCTGCGCCTAGATCAAATTTAGAAAAGATAGGGAACTGGGGGTTAAATAAGGTCTGGGGCAAAGTTACTGGTGGACTTTCCAAGATTGACCCTGCTACTGCTGCGGTTTCGAAAGTTCACCCTTTCTTTGTTTTTGTGGGGGGGATGATTAATATCAGCGATATTAGTGTCAAGCAATCCAGATACTATGATCTTGATGGTGATGGGCTTTCGGATAGACACTTTGAAGCGGGGACGTGTGTCCCGGGTGAAAATTAAATGATTAAACAAGTAAGTTCGGATATTTGGAGAATAAGGCTGGTGGAAGGCGTGGTAATGCTTCCATTGTATGTCCTTTATTTTCTAGCCATTATTAAGCTTCCCGGATTAATTCAATTGTTTTTTTTTATAATTGGTTTTTTTAGCTTTTCGCCGCTGTATAAGTTTTTTTTTATAACTAGGCCATCATTTCTTAAAGCCATACCTAGACTTGGCTTTGCGTTGTTTATCTGGCTCTTACTTCCTGCTCTATTCTTTTATGCCTATTGATAGGCTGAAAAAGGGAGTAATAAAAAAACGCAACATGGATGTTGCGCCTATTCATCACCCACCAAAGGAGGCATGTTCTGTTTTCCTTGGCGGTAGCGTACCAGTAAGCACCTTTCGGCATGACTTACATAAAACTTCGGTATATCGTCAGCAGCGGCCACCTGCACGGTATGAACGCCCCCGGCCTGGATCTTGAGATCGCCCTGGAACCCGATGCCCTGCATCGGGAGACCCAACGCCGCCTCAGCACCGGTGCCAATGCGTACCATCAGCCATTAATGCTGGAACGAGGGTATACCAACCTCAGCCAGTTGGATCACCTCACCCTGCGCAGCCCGGACACCACCAGTCAGCAATCCTATCAATACGACGCCCTGGGCCAGATGAGTTTCCGCAGCCTGCAAGATGATCCAGCAGAAAAAGTGATCGCCTATCGCTACGACGCCGCCGGGCGCTTGATCGGCAGCCAGCACGGCGATCATGCCCACCGCTACAGCGTGGACGCGGCGGGTAATCGGTTAGAGCAGCAAGACAATCAGCAGGCGCTACCGGATAACCGCCTCTCTCAGCTCAACGGTACCCGCTACCGCTACGACGGTGCTGGTAACCTGATCGAACGCCAACAGCCCAACGGCGAACGTTTAACCCTGAGCTACGACGGCGCCAATCGCCTAGTGCACCTGACCCACACCAGCGAGCTAGGGGCTACCCGCGAAGCAACTTACCGCTCCGATGGCCTAGGCCGCCGCATCAGCAAAACCGTGCGCCACCCTAACGGCACCACGGCCACCACCCACTACGGCTGGGACGGTGATCGAATCGTTCGGGAAGAAACGGACGACCAGCGCACCACCGTCGTCTACGAGCCGGGCAGTTTTGTGCCCATGCTGCGTATCGATGACACCCAACAGGGCCCATTAGTCAGCGCCTACATCACCGACGCCCTGGGCACACCGATGCAACTGGTTACCCCCAACGGCCAATCCCGTTGGCTCGCCGAACCCGACGACTGGGCAGCCGTCAAAAACCAGCGCGCTATGCGCAACGTCACCCAACCCATCCGCTTCCAGGGCCAATGGCATGACGAAGAGAGCGGCCTCTACTACAACCGCCACCGTTACTACGACCCGCAGCAAGGTAGGTACATTAGTCAGGACCCGATTGGCCTCAATGGCGGCACGAATTTGTATGGCTACGTCACCAATCCGACGGGGATGCTGGATCCGCTGGGGTTGTTTGGGGCAAATATGCATCATTTAGAGCCATTTGGTGTAGCTGCACGGGAAGCACAAGGTGCTAATAGGCCAGCACCTACACCAAAGCCTGCGGGGCAGCACTTGACAGGCGGGGATTACCGTCCCGGTATTGGTGCATTATTCCCATCCAGCACGTCAGCCTTTGCGAAAGATCCACAATACGCAGAAGCGCTAGAATTCCAGGGCGCATCACGTAACAACATCACGCTGCCTGCAGCTTCAGCCGCGTTGGGAGCCCCCATGGTAGGTGCCGCCGCACCTGGGGCAAGTAGTGCTTCCGCCGCAGGCGCCAACCAACTTAGCCTGCGTGCTCTGTGCAGTGTTGCGACCGTCTCGCCGGGGGCGGCTGTTGGAGTAGCGAATCCAGGTGTACAAGGCGCGGCTTTAGACTTCATTGATAGCGCTGTGGGAGGAACTAGCCCTACGCCGGACTTTTATGGTGCTGGCGGTTTTTTAATAGACTTCTTCACAAGCCCCAAAGAGGTTTTGAGATGAAAAAATATCAAGAAAAACTATTAAGAAAGGCTAAAAAAATTAATTTTGGTTTTTTGCTTCTTGGAGTGCTGTCAATAGCTGCTGGTATAAATGTTTTTTTCACTGGAGAAATAGGGAGGGGGGGGGGTATTAAATGATGAAAGCCTGAGAAAAATTTACTCTATTTTATTAGTAGCTTTAGGGATTGCCACTCTAATTTTTCTTACAAAAAAAAGGATCAGTAATGAAAAGTTAATCACATGCCTGGGTTAAACATACTTGGCCGGGAGGAGCGCTACCACTTTGTTGGCAGTGGCCCCCGGCCTGCGCTTTAGTCTGACCGACCACGACGCCGACAGCCTCAACCACGACTGGCAGGCCATTGAAGTGAACCACATCGGCGAGCAACCCCAGGCGCAGGAAGAAGACGGTATGACCCGTTATCACAACCAGGTCACGCTGATTCCCGGCGATGCCCGCTGGCGCGCCACGCCCAACCCCAAACCCCGCGTCGATGGCCCCCAGGTCGCCTTTGTGGTCGGCCCGGAAGGCGAAGAGATTCGACGTCACCCCATCTTCAGTAGCACCCGGGTTTAGAGTCAGAAATAACTTTATCGTGTTTTACCACCAGTTGCTCGGCATAGGCTGACGGTGTCAGCCCTCCAAGACTCTTCTTCGGTCTTTCTTCGTTGTACTCCCGCCGCCATGCCTCGATGACAGCCTGGGCGTGTTGAAGGCTGGTGAACCAATGCTCATTTAGGCATTCATCTCGAAAGCGCCCATTGAACGATTCGATGTAGGCGTTTTGGTTGGGTTTTCCAGGTTCGATTAAAAACAGGGCAACGCCACGTAGATGCGCCCATGACAGCATGGCGCGCCCACAGAACTCCTTTCCATTATCCGTACGAATGGCGCTCGGTAGGCCACGTTGTAGGGCCAGGTGATCCAGAATACGTGTTAAAAACAGTCCGCTAATGGCACGTTCAGGCACGATCGCCACGGCTTCATGGGTGGCGTCATCGACAACCGTGAGGCTCTTTATCACTCGTCCGTCTGCCGTCCGGTCAAACACAAAATCCATTGACCAGACCTGATTGGCAGCCCCAGGGCGACCAAGTGGCTTTCGCTCAGACATGGGAACCTTCTTGCGCTTGCGACGCTTCACCTGCAAGCGAGCTTCCGCATACAGACGCTCAACACGCTTGTGATTGACCGGTTCTCCGGCCTGACGCAGCTTCAGGTAGATCATGCCAGCGCCATAGCGGCGATGCCGGTGTGCCAAGGCAACAATGCGTTCACGCAATGTCTCATTGCGGTCAGGGGCCGGCTGGTAGCGCAATGCACTGGCACTCATACGAATGACACGGAGCGCTCTGCGCTCACTCAGGCCACGTGACACCATAAAGCGCACCACGTCTCGGCGTGCCGGGGCGCTCACCACTTTTTTCTCAGCGCCTCGCGAGTGACCTCCATTTCCAGTAGCGACTCTGCGAGCAGCTTTTTCAAGCGTCCATTTTCGGCTTCGAGTTCTTTGAGTCGCTTGGCATCGGGGACGCTCATGCCGCCAAACTTGCTCCGCCATAGATAGTAACTGGCTTCTGAGAAACCGTGCCGACGGCATAGCTCTTTGATGGGCAGCCCCGCTTCGGCTTCGCCCAGGAAACCAATGATCTGTTCTTCGCTGAAACGCTTCTTCATGTCCAATCTCCTTACCCATAGGATCGGACTCTAAAGTGTAGCGCTACTCAATCAGGGGGTGATGTCGCAGGGCCAATGGCAAGACGAAGAGAGCGGGCTTTACTACAACCGCCACCGCTATTATGACCCGCAGCAGGGGCGGTATATCAGCCAGGATCCGATTGGGCTCAATGGTGGCACGAATTTGTATAGCTATGTGACGAATCCGACGGGGATGGTGGACCCGCTAGGGTTGAGTGGTGGGCCTTATGGGCTAGGCGGCGGCCCTTATTCACAGTCAAGTCTCATTTCCAGATCTGCGGAACAGGCCGAATCAGCAACTAAGAGCTGTAGCGTCAGTAGTAATCATTTGATTGGCTTTGGGCAGGGAGCTGCATCTGTTATAGGAGGAAATGTTAATTTCCTCAGAACTCTATCTAGAAATGTGGGGCTGCTAGGTAGAGAAGAGATGAGGCGAGTAACAATAGAGGGTAATACAATTGATGAGGCAGCTAGGCTCTATGCTTCGAATGACTTTGTGCGCGAAGAGGCAAATTCCAGAGTAAAGGATTACTGCGGCGAAGGATTCATGGCTGGAAGAGCTTTCATGGGAACACTTACCCGCTTGGGCCCTACCGCTTTATATGGTGATGTGTCCGAAGCGGTAGAGGATCTAATCAAAAAAAAATCCTCATGTGGAAAACGAAGAAGTTGTCTACCGAGCTCTTGAGGCAATGTTTCATGGGAATTAAAACACCTGTAAAAGCATTAATATCTTTTTGTTTTTTTTGCGCTTTCTTATGGGTTAGTTTACTGCTGTATAGAGAATACTTTGCCGTATGGATGTTAATATTATTTTTATATCCACAGGTTATGGGAGTACCAAAGGATGATGGATTTTGGAAAGTAATGATTTTCATCAATCTTTACTTTTCTGCACTGACTTCCATGGTGCTCGATTACTATATGTGACCATATTAATTCCGGATTCAACCAATAATCGCAACCTGGATATTGTCCCTTCACATTCGCAGAAGAAGAGCGCTAGCTGTCTCGTCATTGACCGTGATACTGGGGAAATAAGATGACGCTATGTCATAGGGGCGAAGGTATACCCTCTATTACAACGATAGTCGATGGTTATTTGTATTTTGGCCGTATTTCCGGTCATACGGCGTATTGGAGTAGCGCATTAGTCATGCGTATTGTATAGAGCTTCTGCACTGCAAATGATTATTAACCAATATAAAGATGACGATCAGCACTGTTGGCTGGTGCGCTACTCCTATAGCCCGGTGGGGGATTTGATTGCGGTGCGCCACCGCCACGGCGAGGTGGTGCGCGAGTTTGAGTGGCAAGCGCATATGCTCACAGCCCACCGGGTACCCGGCGGCATGGAAGCCCACTACACCTGGGATCGCCACGCGCCGGATGGCCCGGTGGTGGGCCAGCAGGAAGCCGGTGGGCTGTCGCGCTCTTATACCTATCATGTGGATCACACCCTGGTCACCGACAGTCTGGGCCGGGAGGAGCGCTATCACTTTGTGGGCAGTAGCACCGGCCTGCGCTTTAGTCTGACCGACCACGACACCGACAGTCTCAACCGCGACTGGCAGGCCATTGAAGTGAACCACATCGGCGAGCAACCCCAGGCGCTGGAAGAGGACGGTATCACCCAGGGGGATGCCAACGGGATGACCCGCTACCACAACCAGGTCATGCGGATCCACGGCGATGCCCACTGGCGGGCCACGCCCAACCCCAAACCCCGCGTCGATGGCCCACAGGTCGCCTTTGTGGTCGGCCCGGAAGGCGAAGAGATTCACTGCGACGAACACGGCCGGGTGAAAGTCCAGTTCCCCTGGGACTGCTACGCCGAACCCAACGACACCGCCAGTTGCTGGGTGCGCGTTGCTCAAGGCTGGGCGGGCGGTAAATGAAGGTCTCAGCGCTGTGGAGCAGGCGCTCGCGGCTGATGAATCATACACGCTAGGAGCCACTATGCGCCGATATCAGTGGGCAGCAGCAACATTGGTCATTTTGATAGCAGGATACGTGATAGGGAGTGGGGGCATGTGGGAGCGCATCAGTAACAACTTTATGAAGGAAGACACCCCTTACGGGCCGGGGGATTTTCGAATGAGTGGTGAGCAGATATTGTCAATGAAACTCACGAATCCTGAAACTACTTTCAAGCATAGAACAGATGAAGAAGTGAACGCGAATGTTAAGCTTGAGTACAGTGAGCACTGGATGGCCAGTCCCGCTGAGCGTGCCAACCGCCGCACAGTACGCATCCTTAGTGGCTCGCTTGAGGAAGGGGTTGAACGGCGCTTTGAAGAGCCTGCTCAGCAGGCCGACTGGTGGCTCTCCCCTGATTGGGATACCCTCTATCTCGCGACGGGATGGATGGACTATCACATGGATCCTGCTCCGGGCGAGCGCTACACGCCGCAGCTCACCCAACTCTTTAAATCTACCGACCAGGGCGAGTCCTGGGAGAAGTTACGCTGGCCCGAAGACCAAAATATTTCAACATTTCGGTTTCTCGATGCCCAGCGGGGCTACCTGATTGGCTGGGGCCCCCACATTTGGCGCACCGAGGATGGCGGTGAGCACTGGGAGGAAATCCCTGTGCCTGCGGAAGCACGTGATCCGGAAGATGAACGGCAGCGTTTCGATTTAGTCGCCCTCGGTCAGGATAACGTGCTGCGTATGGCGTTCTTCGATCAAGCCCGAGGCGAAAGCGTTATCTACTCACTGCCGTGGGGAGAAACCGAACCACGCTTTGAGGTCGCCATCGGCGATTACGGTGTAAATGATATTGCCGCGAATGAGCAAGGTGAGGTCTATATTCTCGCCCGCAAAGGACGCCCCATGTCGCTGATGCCCAAAGAGCAGTTGATACATCACCCTACATCTATCTGGCACTGGAATGGCGATCAATTGGCAGAACTGCACGAGTTCGACAGTGATCTGGTGGGCTATGCCCTCTATATCACGCCGGAAGAAGGTTTGTTATTTGATGGCGTGAACGAAGGCAGTCTGTTGGGCAATGATGTGACTGCGGTTAGCTACGATGGTGGTGCTGACTGGCGTATAGAGGATGAAGGTCGCAGCGCTCAGGGGGGCTACTACGACACCCGCACAGGCGAACGTTGGCGGGTGGCTGGTTATTCGCTCTACCGCCGCGAAATTCCTTAAATGAAAAAGCGCTATGGCTTCCTATTAGGGAGCGTGCTATTTGTCTACTGGGCCTTCATCCATGGCACGGAGTGGGAGCGTGTTAGTAACGACTTTATGAAAGAGGACACCCCTTACGGGCCAGGGGATTTTCGGATGCGTAATGAGCAAATTTTGTCAATGAAACTCACGAACCCTGAAACTACTTTCAAGCATAGAACAGATGAAGAAGTAAACGAGAATGTTAAGCTTGAGTACAGTGAGCGCTGGATGTACAGCCCCGCAGAAATAATCAACCGTCGTACGGTACGTATTCTCAGTGGCTCTCTAGAAAAAGGTGTTGAACGACGCTTTGAAGAACCTGCTCAGCAGGCAGATTGGTGGCTGTCTCCAGATTGGAATACCTTATATCTAGCGACAGGCTGGTCAGACCGTACTGCTAATAAGCCTGCAGGTGAGCGTTACCACCCTCAGGCGACCCAACTTTTTAAATCTACCGACCAGGGCGAGTCCTGGGAGAAGTTACGCTGGCCCGAAGATCAAAATATTTCGACATTTCGGTTTCTCGATGCCCAGCGGGGCTATCTGATTGGCTGGGGCCCCCACATTTGGCGCACCGAGGATGGCGGGGAGCACTGGGAGGAAATCCCTGTACCAGCGGAAGCGCGTGATCCGGAAAATGAACGGCAGCGTTTCGATTTAGTTGCCCTTGGCCAGGATAACGTGCTGCGTATGGCGTTCTTCGATCAAGCCCGAGGCGAAAGCGTTATCTACTCACTGCCGTGGGGAGAAACCGAACCACGCTTTGAGGTCGCCATCGGCGATTACGGTGTTAACGATATTGCCGCGAATGAGCAAGGAGAGGTCTATATTCTCGCCCGCAAAGGACGCCCCATGTCGCTGATGCCCAAGGAGCAGTTGATACATCACCCTACTTCGATCTGGCACTGGAATGGCGATCAACTCACTGAGCTGCACGAGTTCGATAGTGATCTGGTGGGCTATGCCCTCTATATCACGCCGGAAGAAGGTTTGTTGTTTGATGGTGTGAACGAAGGCAGTCTGTTGGGCAATGATGTGACTGCGGTTAGCTACGATGGCGGTGCTGACTGGCGTATAGAGGATGAAGGCCGTAGCGCTCAGGGAGGCTACTACGACACCCGCACGGGCGAGCGTTGGCGGGTGGCTGGTTATTCACTGTATCGGCGTGAGATTCCCTAAAGCGTGCAGCACTTTGGCAGCGGCCACCACGGCTTTCTGGCAAGCGTCATCAATGCTCTGAAGAAAAGCAGACTAAAACGGCCCCTACAATGAGGGGCCGTTTTGTACCGCTGACGCTAAGTTTTAGCTATTCTGCGCCGAATAAAGGGCACGAATCTTCAGCGTATGCTCCACCTGTTTCAATGCTTCCAGCGCCTGAGGGCCGTAGGCTTTATCCACATCAATGACCACATAGCCGACTTTCTCGTTGGTCTGCAGATACTGACCGGAGATGTTGATGCCATTTTCAGACAGAACCCGGTTGATCTGCGACAGCACGCCCGGCACGTTGTCGTGAATGTGCAGCAGGCGGTGCTTGTCCGGGTGCGCGGGCAGCGCCACTTCGGGGAAGTTGACCGAAGTGACCGTGGTGCCGTTATCGGAGTAAGTGATCAGTTTTTCTGACACTTCAATGCCGATATTTTCCTGGGCCTCCAGGGTTGAGCCCCCGATATGCGGCGTCAGGATGACGTTATCCAATCCGCGTAGCGGGCTTTCGAACTCTTCGTCATTGCCTTTTGGCTCTACCGGGAAGACATCAATCGCAGCGCCGTTGAGACTGCCTGCTTTGATGGACTCAGCCAACGGCTCAATTTCCACCACGCTACCTCGCGAGGCATTGATTAATATCGCCCCGGGCTTCATCGCGGCGATTTCTTTCGCGCCAATCATCCAGCGTGTAGAGGGCAGGTCAGGTACGTGCAGGCTGATCACATCCGAGCGCCCCAGTAGCTCTTCAAGGTTGGCCACCTGGTTGGCGTTGCCCATGCCCAGCTTGGCGATCACATCGTAATAAATGACGTTAAAGCCCAGCGACTCGGCCAGCACGGAAAGTTGCGCGCCGATGCTGCCATAGCCCACGATACCCAGCGTTTTGCCGCGCGCCTCGTGGGAATTTTTCGCCGATTTCAGCCAACCGCCCTGATGGGCGCGGGCGTTTTTCTCCGGAATACCGCGCAGCAGCATAATCGCTTCGGCAAGCACTAACTCGGCCACCGAGCGGGTATTTGAATAGGGCGCATTGAATACGGCAATGCCGCGCTTGAGGGCCGCATTGAGGTCGACCTGATTGGTACCGATGCAGAAACAGCCAACGCCCACCAGCTTTTCTGCCGCTTCAAATACGCGCTCGCTCAGTTGAGTACGCGAGCGGATACCGATGAAGTGAACATCGCTGATCTTCTCGATCAGCGATGCTTCATCAAGCGATGTAGGCAGATGCTCAATATTCTCGTAACCTGCGTTGTGAAAATTGTCCACCGCGCTTTGGTGGACGCCCTCGAGTAGCAGGATCTTGATCTTGCTCTTGTCCAGGGACGTTTTGGCCATGGCTGAATCAACCTCTATGGTCGGCGGCATGCGCCGTGTAACGGTTCGCGGAAGGCCAATATGGTAGCACATCCGCCTGCACTCACGCTGGGCTGGCGAGATGAAAAGTGTGCGTTGTCAAGATGAACGCGACACAAGTTGAACGTTGGGAAGCTCCATGAGGGCAGACGCCACCCCCTAGCCTCGGTGTATACTGTGGGCTTATTTTTGAAGACCGCATTTGTAAGCACATACGCTGCCCGGTTTTAGGGCGTCAGGAAAACGGTAGGCATTGCCCAATGAGCGACACCACACCCCCTGCACAAGATTTTGCCGCCACGGTTGAGCAGCTTGAAACGATCGTGGAACGCCTGGAGTCTGGCGAACTCTCATTGGAAGACGCGCTGACCGCCTTTGAGCAAGGTGTACGCCTGACCCGCGACGCCCAGCAACGCCTGGACAGTGCCGAGCTAAAAGTACGCGCCCTTAGCGAAGATAGTGAAGGCCGCTTGGATGTAACCCCTTTTGCAGGCCCCGAGGTGCCCACGGAAGACCCTGACGACAGCAAGGAGACGCCCCCATGGTAGCGCCCCCCGGCGTTCGGCTGGCCCAACAGCATAACACCAGCAACACCCGCGTTGATGCCACCTTGAATGCGCTGTTTGATACGCGCCCGGCCACTGAGCCACGGCTAGAAGCCGCCATGCGCCATGGCTTGCTGGTGGGTGGCAAACGCCTGCGCCCGTTACTGGTGTATCTGGCTGGCCGGGCGCTGGGCGCCCATGACGACGATCTCGACGCACCCGCTGCCGCTATTGAGTTGATCCATGCCTATTCACTGATCCACGACGACTTGCCTGCCATGGACGATGACGACCTGCGCCGCGGCCAGCCAACGGTCCACAAAGCGTTTGATGAAGCTACTGCGATATTAGCAGGCGACGCGCTTCAGGCACTGGCGTTTGAAGTATTGGCACGCACGGCGCACCCACGGCTGGGCAGTTTAGTGACCACGCTTGCCAGCGCCTCTGGGCGCGACGGCATGGTCGCGGGTCAAGCGTTGGATTTAGCCGCCGTCGGCGATCATCCTAATGTTGAGGCCATGGAGCATATGCATGCCCACAAAACCGGCGCGCTGATCGTCGCCGCCGTGCGCCTGGGCGGCCTGATCGCTGTTGATGAGCACGACCCGCGTTTACAGGCGCTGATTCGCTACGCCCGCGCCATTGGACTAGCCTTCCAGATTCATGACGATATCCTCGACGTGACCGGTGACACCGTCACGCTCGGCAAGACATCGGGCGCTGATGCCGCCCGCGCCAAGCCCACTTACCCCAGCCTGCTGGGGTTAGCGGGTGCACAGCGCAAAGCTCATACTCTAATTGACGAGGCCATTGCCGCCCTCGCCCCGCTGGGTGAGCATGCCGCACCACTGGCCGATCTTGCCCACTACATGATCGAGCGCGACCACTAAACAATGTCCATGAAAACATGCCCATGAAGCTGTTCGACGAAATACCCCGCGAGCGCCCGGCGACGCCGCTGCTCGACACCTTTGATCACCCCGCTGCCCTGCGGGCCATGAACGCTAAGCAACTTGCCCAACTAGCGGATGAGCTGCGCGCCTACCTGCTTTACAGCGTGGGCGTTTCCGGCGGCCATTTTGGCGCAGGCCTGGGCGTGGTTGAGCTGAGCGTAGCGCTGCACCACGCGTTCGACACACCCGAAGACCGTTTAGTCTGGGACGTCGGCCACCAAGCGTACCCGCACAAAATTCTCACCGGGCGGCGGGACGCCATGCTGAGCATTCGCCAACATGGCGGCCTTGCGGCTTTTCCACGCCGCGCCGAGTCTGGCTACGACACCTTCGGCGTGGGCCACTCCAGCACCTCTATTTCAGCGGCGTTGGGCATGGCGCTGGCCGCCCAGGCACAGAAAGTGCCACGCCGCGTGTGTGCGATTATCGGTGACGGCGCACTCAGCGCGGGCATGGCGTTTGAAGCCCTCGCCCACGCGGGCCACGTGGATGCCAAACTGCTGGTCATCCTCAACGACAACGAAATGTCGATTTCCGAAAACGTTGGCGGCATGGCGACCTACTTGGCCCGTGTGCTCTCCAGCAAGCCCTATTTAAAGATGCGTGAAGAAGGCAAAAAGGTGCTTTCCCACCTGCCTGGCGCCCTGGAATTAGCGCGGCGCACTGAAGAGCACATGAAAGGCATGGTCAGCCCTGCCACGCTATTTGAAGAGATGGGGTTTCACTATGTCGGCCCCATCGACGGTCATGATCTTGACGCGCTCACCGAGACGCTAGACAACCTGCGCGACCTGGACGGCCCGCAGTTTCTGCATATCAAAACCGTCAAGGGCAAGGGCTTTTTGCCCGCCGAAGCCGACCAGATTGGCTACCACGCCATCACCAAGCTGGAAAAACCCAGCGCGCCAGTGCATCAAAAACCCACTGCCGCGCCCGTAGCCCCGAACCATACGGCCAAAACCGTGGCCAAGAAAAAATACTGCAACGTGTTCGGCGACTGGCTGTGCGATATGGCCGCTGCGGATGCTCGCCTGATGGGAATTACCCCGGCGATGCGCGAAGGCTCCGACCTGATTCGCTTCTCCAAGGAATATCCAGAACGCTATTTCGATGTCGCGATTGCCGAGCAGCACGCGGTGACGCTGGCGGCGGGCATGGCCTGCGAAGGGATGAAGCCCGTGGTGGCGATTTACTCCACCTTTCTACAGCGCGGCTACGACCAACTGATTCATGACGTCGCCGTGCAGGCGCTGGACGTCACCTTTGCTATTGATCGCGCGGGGCTAGTAGGCGAAGACGGCCCCACCCACCACGGCAGCATGGATCTTTCTTTTTTACGCTGCGTACCGGGCATGGTGATTCTGGCCCCGGCCGACGAAGCCGAGTGCCGAGCAATGTTGAGCGCCGCTTACCACCACAAAGGCCCAGCGGCCGTGCGCTACCCCCGCGGAACCGGCCCCGGCGTGGCGATTCCCGAGCACCTGGACGCGCTACCGATTGGCCAAGCCGAGGTACGCCGTGAAGCTTCAGGCGACGGCGTTCGCATCGCGCTATTGGCGTTTGGCAGTGTTAACAGTGCCGCTGCCGCGGTCGCCGAGACGCTTGATGCCACCCACATCAATATGCGCTCCATCAAGCCGCTGGATCGTGATGCTGTGCTCCACGCCGCCGACGAGCACGAACTGCTGGTCACGCTAGAAGAAAACGTTATCGCCGGTGGGGCCGGCAGCGCCGTGAATGAACTGCTGCATGCCGAAGGCGTTCAAATCGAAGTGCTTAACCTCGGCCTACCCGATGAGTTTGTGGAACACGGCACGCCCGCCGAGCTGCTCCACGACTGCGGCCTGGATGCCGAGGGCATCGAACGTGCGATCCGTGCCCGGCTGCCGTAAGCTTTATTTTTCTCAACGCTAGAGACTGCCATGTTATTTCTGATTATTGTATTTGCGCTGATCGGCCTTGCTGCTGGCGGCCCCGTTGGCCTGCTAGTCGGCGGTGGCCTAGGCTGGTGGCTGAGTACGCGTATCAGTCGCCGCTTAGGCGTGGCGCGCACACGCATTCAAGAAGGCTTTTTGGAATCGATTTTTTCGGTAATGGGTTGCCTGTGCCAAGCCGACGGCAAAGTCACCGACGGCGAACTTGGCGTCGCCGAGAAACTCTTCGACGAAATGCACCTGCAAGGCGAGCATCGCGCCAAGGCACGCGCCGCCTTTGAGCGTGGCCGCGCCGACGACTTCGACCTAAACGCCGAGCTTGCCAGCGTGAACCACCTCACCCGGCACCAGCCCGTCATGCGCCAGGTATTTCTGCAGGTGCAGCTTTCGGCAATTGCCGCAGACGGCGTGTTGCACCCTGCCGAGCACGAAATGATTCTGCGCGTCGCCCGCGGCGTGGGCTGTAGCGAGGCCGAGGTCCAACAAATCGAAGCCATGCTGCACGGTGCTGCCGCTAACTCCCAGGGCGCCAGTGAAGAAGCGCTTAAAGACGCTTACCGGGTACTGGGCGTGTCGGAAGACGCCAGTGATGCCGAGATCAAGAAAGCCTATCGCCGTCTGATGAGCCAAAATCACCCGGATAAGCTGGCCGGTAAAGGGCTACCTGAAAGCATGCGCGAAGTGGCCCAGGCGCGCACTAGCGAGATCAGTAACGCTTATGAACGTATCCAAAAAGCGCGTGAATAATCCTAAGTGACAGCTAGCCGAGCAACCGCTAAATTGAAGGCACCTTAATTTACCGGAGCGCCCGCTATCATGATTACGCTGTACAGTTTTCCCCAGTCACGCTCGCTGCGAGCCACCTGGACGCTTGAAGAACTGGGCCTGGAGTACCGCTGCCAGCACGTGGCGCTGGATAAAGGCGAAGGCCAAACGCCAGAGCACTTAGCGCGCCACCCAGATGGCAAGGTGCCGGTATTGGAAGATGGTGACGTTAAGCTGTTTGAGTCAGCACCGATTTGCCGCTATTTGGCCGATCAATATGACGATGGCCATTTAATGCCTCATGAGGCCATTAAGCGGGCGCAGGTAGAGCAATGGCTGAGCTTTATCGTCACCGAACTGGAACAGCCCTTGTGGAACCAGGCCAAACATCAGTTTGCCTTGCCTCAGGATAAACGCATCCCGGCCATTTTACCCACCTGCGCTTGGGAATTTCAGCGTGCGCTGCAAGCGCTGGAGCGCCGCTATCAGGGCCAGGAAACGCTAGTGGGCAATACCTTTACGCTGGCGGATCTGTTTCTGACCCACACATTAAGCTGGGCTTCCAGCATGAAACATCGCCTACCCGAGCCGTTTATCGCCTACCGCGAACGCCATGCCCAGCGTCCCGCGATGGCACGCGCCATTGCGCGTGAAAAAGCGGCGGCTGAGCGTTAGTGAGCGCGACGACCCTGCATTACAGCATCGCTTCTCCCATTGGTGTGATTGCCGATACCCACGGGCTACTGCGCGATGAGGCGCTTGTGTTGCTGCAGGGGAGCGGGCTAATCCTACATCTTGGGGATGTGGGCAACAAAGAAGCTGATAGCGCTATTTTACAGCGTCTGGAAAAACTGGCGCCGGTTCACTGCGTGCGGGGTAATATCGATACGGCGTCGTGGTCGACGAGGCTGCCGGTCCATCAAGACATTATTGTTAATGACCGGCACCTGCATCTTGTTCATCGATTGGAGGATTTTGACCCGGCGACGCCTTGCGACGCTGTACTGCACGGACACTCCCACAAACCCCGCAACGAATGGAAGGCCGGAAAACTGCTCTTCAACCCTGGCGCTGCCGGAAAGCGCCGTTTCAAGCTCCCTATTACCTTAGGCAAGCTATGGGTAGACCATCGTGAGCTGCGTGGCGCGATCATGCATTTATCGCTATGACGCTACGCATCATCGCGCGTCATCGCCCTGAAAAAGAGGCAGCTAAGCGCTTAGGTGACTGCGGGGTGGGGCAGCACGGCATTATAAACGGCAAAGTAATGGCAAACGCTTCCGCCGATAACAAACAGATGCCAAATGGCGTGATTATAGGGGATGGCACGCACGGCGTAGAAGATAACCCCCAGTGTGTAGGTGATGCCTCCAGCGGCCAACAGCGTTATGCCGGTCGACGATAAATTAGCCGACAAATCCCCTGACGCCAGTACAATCATCCAGCCCATGAGCAGATAAATCGCCACGCGTAATACCGCAAAGCGCTGGGGCCAGCGCAGTTTGCAAGCAATACCCACCAGCGCCAGTGACCATACGGCGGCAAATAGGGCCCAGCCTATAGGGCCACGCATATTGACGAGCAGAAACGGTGTGTAAGTCCCGGCAATGAGCAGATAAATGGCGCAGTGGTCAAGAGATTGAAAACGCTGCTTCCATCGCCGATGAGAAATGGTGTGGTAGAGGGCCGAGGCGGTATACAGCAGTACCAACGTGGTGCCATATAAGCTCAAACTGGTGATCTTCCACGGATCGATCTGGACTGCGAAGCTCGCCGCTATCAGCAGCACGGCCATCCCCACCAAGCTAAGCACAGCGCCGATGCCGTGGGTGATGCTATGCAGACGCTCCTCTAAATGACTGAATTCACAGAGCGACTCATGTGTCTCATGCATTGGGTCGGTCATAGGACACTCCAAACGTCCAACACCAGCTCAAGATCGTCCTTCGCTATCATTCCTTGCGCTCAATATCCACGTCGCTGGCCTGGGTGAAGTCATCCAGCAGCATCATGTGGCCAAGCTTGCCTGCTTTGGTGGAGAGATACTGTTCGTTATGGGGGTTAAGACCGGTGGTAATGGGCAGGCGTTCAACCACACTCACCCCGTCACGGGTCAGGGCATCGACTTTGCGCGGATTGTTGGTCATCAGCTTGAGCGCACTGACACCCAGATGGTCGAGCATCGGCACGCATAGGTCGTAGCGGCGCATATCGGCACCAAAGCCCAGCTGTTCGTTGGCCTCGACGGTGTCAGCCCCGTGGTCTTGCAGGTGATAGGCGCGAATCTTGTTCAATAAACCAATGCCGCGCCCTTCTTGGCGCAGATACAGCAAGACGCCACGCCCTTCTTCCGCAATTCGCTTCAGCGCTTCTTGTAGCTGGTAGCCGCAGTCGCAGCGCATTGAGAACAGCGCGTCGCCAGTCAAACACTCCGAATGCACACGCCCCAACACAGGTTCTTCTCCGGTCACATCACCCAACGTTAAGGCGATATGATCTTTCCCCGTGGCTTCATCTTCGAAACCATGCATGGTGAATGTCGCCCAGGGCGTGGGCAGCCGCGAAGCGGCAATGAAGCGAATGGTCACAGGTTACCTCGCTAATTAACCAAACCGGTTACCCCTACCAGTGTTGGCAAAATGAGCTGATAGTTTAACAGGAAGCGGCGGTCTGCTCACGGCTAGGTTGGCCGCAAAGCATTGAGAAAATCGGCGCGGTGCGACAATTTTTGCCACGCGTCGCGCCGCCAGGCGGTCTATCTTCCAGTACAATAGCTCCTCTACAATGCGGGCAAATTTCTCAAGAGCAAGTGTTTATGACCCCCACACCTTTGCAAAACGACCGTTTTCTTCGTGCGCTGGCTCGCCAGCCCGTTGACCGCACTCCGGTGTGGATGATGCGCCAAGCAGGCCGCTACCTGCCGGAATACCGTGCCAAACGCGCCGATGCTGGCAGTTTTATGGATCTGTGTCGCAACCATGATCTGGCGTGCGAGGTCACGCTGCAGCCTCTTGAGCGCTATCCTCTGGATGCCGCTATTTTATTTTCGGATATTCTGACGATCCCCGATGCCATGGGCCTGGGGCTTTATTTCGAAACTGGCGAAGGCCCCAAATTCAGAAAAACCGTGCGTACCCTAGAAGAGGTGGCCGCGCTGAGCGTCCCCGACGCCGAGCGCGACCTAGATTACGTCATGCGCGCGGTCTCGACCATTCGCCGTGAACTGAACGGTCGCATGCCGTTAATTGGTTTTTCCGGCAGCCCCTGGACACTCGCCACCTACATGGTCGAGGGCGGTTCGAGTAAAGATTTCCGCCACCTGAAAACCATGCTCTATGACACGCCGGACACCATGCACCAGCTGCTGGATACGCTGGCCCAGGCGGTAACCGACTACCTCAACGCGCAGATTCGTGCGGGCGCCCAGGCGGTACAGATTTTTGATACCTGGGGCGGCGCGCTGTCTACCCCGGCTTACCTTGAGTTCTCGCTGCGCTATATGGAGCAAATTGTTTCTGGCTTGATTCGCGAGCACGACGGACGCCAGGTACCGGTCATTCTCTTCACCAAAAACGGCGGCCAATGGCTTGAACACATCGCCTGCGCCGGTGCCGATGCCTTGGGTATCGATTGGTCCACCGAGCTTTCCGATGCCCGTGCTCGCGTTGGCCATAAAGTTGCCCTGCAGGGCAATCTGGACCCCAATGTGCTGTTTGCCCGGCCTTCCGCTATACGCGCCGAAGTTGCCCGCGTGCTGGAAAGCTATGGCCACGGCCCCGGTCATATTTTTAATCTGGGGCACGGTATCAGCCAGTTCACGAATCCTGACCACGTCACCGCCTTTATGGAGGCGCTGCACGATCTTAGTCCGCAATACCATCGGGGCATCGCGACCCAATCGAATGATACGTACCCAGGAGCCCAACAATGAGTGAATGTCGCGACGAGCAGTGGTTTACCGAAGTATTCGATAGCCACGGCAGCGCCTTCTCGCTGAAAATTACCGATAAACTATTGGATGTACATAGCGCCTATCAACATCTGGAAGTCTACGCCACTGAAACCTACGGCAACCTGCTGGTGCTGGACGGCTGCGTGATGCTGACCGATCGCGACAACTTTCTCTATCACGAGATGATTGCTCACCCAGCGCTATTTACTCATCAGAACCCCAAGCGGGTGGTGATTATTGGTGGCGGCGACTGCGGCACGCTGAAAGAAGTGCTGCGTCACCCAGGCGTTGAACATGTCACCCAGATCGATATCGACGAAGAGGTCACCAAAGCCTCAGAGCGCTTTTTCCCCGCACTGGTGGCGTCCAATAACGACCCCCGTGCCGAATTGCTATTCGATGATGGTGTCAAGTGGGTGGACAATGCACCCGATGAGAGCATCGATGTGCTGATTATCGACTCGACTGACCCCGTGGGGCCCGCCGAAGGGCTGTTTAAAACCGACTTCCTGAAGCGCTGCCACCGCATCCTCAAAAATGGCGGCGTCATGGTACAGCAAAGCGAATCGCCGCTTTACCACAGCGGCTCCATTATTCGCGAACTACGCCACGATATGCGCGAAGCGGGTTTTGAGAGCGTGGCGACGCTACCCTTCCCACAGCCGGTTTATCCGTCGGGTTGGTGGAGTGTGACGCTGGCGGGCAAAGCCACCAACGTTGAAAACTTCCGCGAACAAGAAGCGGCCCACCACGACATGCCGCTTGAATACTATACGGTGGAGGCCCACCGCGGGGCGCTTTCTTTGCCGCCGTTCATGCGCAAGTCTTTCGCAACTGAATAACCCCGCCAAACACCCGTTTTAGACTATCGTTCTCTTTGCCTGCGCCACAACGGTGCAGGCAAAGTAGATAGTCGTGATTTTTGCACCTAGACGTTCGTCTCGAATTCGTTGATTAGCGTTGAAAAGCGCTGAATTACCGCTAGTACCCCTGTTGGCATCTTCCTTGCTAGGTTAAAGACATGCTACGGCATGCATAACGATATTCAAATAATTCGAGGGAACCTACATGTTGAAGAAAAAACACCTGGCGCTATTGGCATCGGCTGGCTCGCTGACACTAGCCGGCATGGCGACGGCTCAAGCCGATACGCTCGAAGATACCATCGAACGTGGTGAAGTGCAGTGTGGCGTAAGCGACGGCCTACCCGGCTTTTCTGCACCTGACGACGATGGTAACTGGGAAGGCATTGACGTTGATGTTTGCCGTGCAGTAGCCGCTGCCGTTCTGGGTGACTCGGAAGCGGTCAACTACATTTCATTGAATGCAGTTGAGCGCTTCACAGCACTGCAGTCCGGCGAAGTGGATGTGCTGTCGCGTAACACCACCTGGACCACTACCCGTGATACAACGCTGGGTCTCAACTTCACCGGCGTCACCTTCTACGACGGCCAAGGCTTCATGGTGTCCAAAGACCTGGACGTTTCCAGCGTTGACGAGCTCGACGGCGCGTCAATCTGTATCCAGTCGGGTACTACTACCGAACTGAACCTGGCCGACTACTTCAGCGCCAACGATATGGAATTCGACCCGATCGTTTTCGATACCTCTGAGCAAACCGTTGGCGGGTACGAAGCCGGCCGTTGTGACGTGTTGACATCTGACACCTCTCAGCTTGCTGCTCTGCGTATTCAACTTGACGACCCTGAGGGTTCAGAGATTCTCTCCGACGTCATCTCTAAAGAGCCACTCGGACCAGTGGTTCGCCAAGGCGATGACAAGTGGTTCAACATCGTCAAATGGTCGCTATTTGCCATGATGAACGCCGAAGAGTACGGCGTGGACAGCGACAACGTTGACGACATGCTGGAATCTGAAGACCCCAACATCGCCCGACTGCTGGGTGAAGACGGCAACTACGGCGAAGAAATGGACCTAGACGCCGACTGGGCGTACCAAATCATCAGCCAAGTGGGTAACTACGGCGAAAGCTTTGACCGCAACGTGGGCAAGGACTCACCGCTGGAAATTGAGCGCGGTATTAACGAGCTCTGGACCGAAGGCGGCATTCAGTACGCACCGCCGATTCGCTAAGCGTCTCGCTTGACCCCGGCCCGCCATCCCTTGTTTCAAAGGTATAGGCGGGCCTTCTGATTGACCTTCCGTATCGCGGAGACGCCACCCATGTCGGTAAGACCTAATGCTCGCCCGGCAGGCCAAAAGCCGCCGTTTTGGCGAGACCGCGCAAAGCGCGCGCTTATTTTTCAACTCTTGGTCGTCGCAGCCGTTGCGGCTTTCCTGTTATTTATTATCGGTAATGTTCAGGAAAACCTATCCGAACGCGGTATCAGGACCGGGTTCGGTTTTCTTGAGCGAACCGCAGGGTTTGGTATTGGCCAAACCTTGATCGAATACTCCAAAGACAGCACCTACGGCCGAACCTTTGTCATTGGACTGCTCAATACGCTGATGGTAGGCGGCCTGGGGGTTTTGGCCGCTACCATTGTCGGCTTTATTGTCGGCATTGCGCGCCTTTCACCCAACTGGCTGCTGGCGCGCCTGGCCAACGCCTATATCGAGACGTTCCGAAATATCCCGCTGCTGTTGCAGATTTTCTTCTGGTACTTCGCCGTTCTGCGCGCCCTACCCAACGCCCGCGAAAGCCTGACCTTTGGTGAAGCCTTCTTTCTCAACGTGCGCGGCCTATACATCCCCGAACCGTTATTTGAGTCGGGGTTTGGGCTGATACCGGCAGCCTTTGTGGTGGCCATCGTCGCCAGTATCGCGCTGGTGGTTTGGAATAAGCGGCGGCACGAAGCGACAGGGCAACGTTTACCTGTGGGCTGGATTGTTCCGGCACTGATTTTCGGTTTTCCGCTGCTGGTATTGTTGGTCACCGGCGTCCCGGTTACCTGGGAACTGCCTGAAATGACGGGATTTAATTTCCGCGGCGGCATCACGGTAATTCCTGAGTTCCTCGCCCTTTGGCTGGCCCTGACTATCTACACCGCCTCGTTTATCGCCGAGATAGTGCGCTCCGGTATTCAGGCGATTCCCCATGGCCAGACGGAAGCCGCCCAGGCGCTGAGCCTGCCGCGTAAGCTGGTGCTGCGCCTGATAGTAATTCCCCAGGCCATGCGAGTGATTATTCCACCACTCACCAGCCAGTACCTCAACCTGATCAAGAACTCATCGCTGGCCACCGCCATCGGTTATCCCGATCTCGTCTCGGTATTTGCCGGCACCACGCTGAATCAGACCGGCCAGGCGATCGAGGTCATTGCCATGACCATGGCGGTTTATCTGATCATCAGCTTGCTGGTGTCCATGTTCATGAACTGGTTCAACGCTCGCGTTGCGCTCGTCGAACGCTAGGCCGGAGGCAACCTTATGATTCATAACAAAGATATGATACCCGAGCAGCCGGCGCCGAAAGGCACGATTGGGCCCATTGCTTGGCTTCGCGGAAATCTGTTCAATGGCCCCATCAACAGCCTCTTCACCCTGCTGGGCCTGTTTGTGCTCTACCTGCTGGTCGTACCGACTGTCCAATGGGCGTTTATCGATGCCGATTGGGTCGGCAGCAGCCGTGAAGACTGCTCACGGGTTGGCGCCTGCTGGGTGTTCATTAACGCCCGCTTCCACCAGTTCATATATGGGCTCTACCCAAGCGATGAATATTGGCGCGCCAATATCATCTTTGCCATGTTCTTTACACTGATTGCCTGGATGGCCATTCCCCGTCTGCCGTTTAAGCGCTGGGTAGCGGTCTTTGCCCTGGTAGCCTTTCCGGTCGTGGCTTTCGTGTTGTTGTACGGCGGCTATTTCGATCTCCCCCGCGTGTCCACCAACCGCTGGGGGGGCTTGATGCTGACCCTGCTGCTGGCCAGCATCGGGATGATCGGCGCGTTACCCATCGGTATCGTGCTCGCCCTGGGACGGCGTTCGTCCATGCCTATCGTGAAAAGCTTCTGCGTCATTTTCATCGAATTTTGGCGGGGCGTTCCGCTCATCACTATCCTGTTTATGGCCTCGGTCATGCTGCCGTTATTCTTGCCCTCGGGCATGGGCGTCGACCGCTTAGTACGTGCGCTGATCGGTTTGACGCTCTTCCAGAGCGCCTACATGGCCGAGGTGATCCGCGGCGGCTTGCAGGCCATTCCCAAAGGGCAGGAAGAGGCGGCGGCCGCGCTGGGTATGACCTACTGGAAACGCATGGGACTGATCATCATGCCCCAGGCGCTGAAGATGATGATTCCCGGCATCGTCAACACCTTCATTTCGCTGTTTAAAGACACCACGCTGGTGATGATCATTGGGCTGTTTGATTTATTGGGGATTGTGCAAGCGGCACTCTCCGACTCGCGTTGGTTGGGTTTTTCCCTGGAAGGCTATGTGTTTGCCGCGTTTATGTTCTGGATTTTCTGTTTCAGCATGTCGCGCTACAGCCAGTACCTGGAACGCAAGCTCAACACCGGCCATAGACAATAGGCTTGGCCGCAACGCCTAACGCCGCTTTTTTTGATTTTGAGTAGGATATCAACATGACACAAGCAGCCACCAACGCGTCCGACCTGATGGTTGAGATGCATAACGTCAATAAATGGTTCGGCGATTTTCACGTCCTGCGTGACATTTACCTGGAGGTCAAGCGTGGCGAGCGTATCGTGGTGTGTGGCCCCTCAGGCTCGGGTAAATCAACACTGATCCGCTGTATCAACCACCTTGAAGAGCACCAAAAAGGCGAGATCACCGTGGGCGGTGTACCGCTGACCCAGGATGTTAAACGTATTGAGCAGATTCGCCGCAGCGTCGGGATGGTGTTTCAGCACTTCAACCTGTTCCCCCATCTGTCGGTGCTGGAAAACTGCTGTGTTGCGCCGATGTGGGTGCAAAAAAAGCCCCGCAAAGAAGCCGAAGAGCAGGCCATGCGGTATCTGGAGCGGGTACGCATTGCCGAGCAAGCCAAAAAATACCCTGGCCAGCTATCCGGCGGTCAACAGCAGCGGGTCGCGATTGCCCGCTCGCTGTGCATGCACCCCGACGTGATGCTGTTTGACGAGCCGACTTCCGCCCTCGACCCCGAAATGATCAAAGAAGTACTGGATGTCATGGTGGAGCTGGCCGAGGAAGGCATGACCATGCTGTGCGTCACCCACGAAATGGGCTTCGCTAAAACCGTGGCCGACCGGGTGATTTTCATGGACCAAGGGCAAATTATTGAAGAAAACGCACCTGAGCCGTTCTTCAATAACCCCCAGTCCGAACGTACCCAGCTGTTCTTAAGCCAGATCCTCGGGCATTAATCCACAGCCCCAGCACCAAAACAGCTGTGGATAAACACAACATCATGGGCCTCACTTGAGGCCCATGATGCTTATAAGGCTTTTAAACAAGCGGCTAAAACAATCTACAAAGGATAGCGACACCATGGAAAAGCTATTTATCGACCGTGCGCCCCAGCCTATCGCGCCATTTTCTCACGCCTGCCGCGTGGGTGATTTGGTGTTCATTACCGGGCAAATGCCGACGGTGCCGGAAACCAACGAAATGCTGCTCGGCACTTTCACCGAACAGACCCACCGCGTGATGCAGAATCTGGCGATTGTGCTGGAGGAAGTAGGCAGCAGCTTCGAATACGTGGTGCAGTCCCGCGTGTTTATTACCAACATGGGCCATTTTGACGAGGTCAATAAGGTCTATGCCAGCTACTTCCCCCAACCGTTACCCACACGCACCTGTATTGGCGTCACGGGTCTTGCCGGTGGTGCCGACGTGGAAGTCGATATGATCGCCTGGATTCCACCGACTGAAGGCAGCGCCTAACGCCCTATCAGCGTCATACTGGCGGGCAGCAATGCGGTCTGCTCACGGTGTTGGCTCAACGGCTTTCCGGCTAGCGCCGTAAGCAGGATTTGCAGCGGATCACCGTGGCTGACTAACACGATGGTTTCTCCGCTAACCTGCTGCTCCCAATCTGCTATCACCGCTTGCATACGCGTTGCCACCGCGCTTACCGCTTCTACCTGATGGTGTTGATGCTCAGCGTCTTGGGCGTCCAATGCCCATACGTTAGGATAGTGATCGTCGCTCTGCCCCTCTAGCTTGCCAAAATAGCGCTCTCGTAAGCGCGTATCGACGCTTGGTACTAACTCAAACGCCTCCGCAATCCGTGCCGCTGTTTGCGCCGTACGCAAAAAATCCGAATGCACCACGCGGGTTGGTATTGGCCACTGCCAATCGGCCACCAACTGGGCAAGTTGTTGCTCGCCAAGACCAGAAAGGCCGAAGTCCTCCACGCCGCGCGCCGGCGAGCTGACGATCACGCCCCGCTGATTCGCTTGGCTATGGCCGTGGCGCATTAATAGATAGCAATTGCGCCAATGCTGGGGCGCAACGAGCGACAATATGGGCATGGCAAAACTCCGAGAAAGCCGACCACCACCATAGGCAAGGCCCTAAGGCCTGTCTAGAAGCGTGCTCGAAGTTTGACCTAGCGCTTAACGCTTGCCATGGTTAAGTGACCACTAACGACAAGGAGGACGCGTCACGATGACCACTTATATTGTTGTCGCTGATGCCGCTCGCGCGCGCATTTTTACCCGCGAAGCGTTAACACTCACCGAGCAGGAAAGCTTGGTACATGCCGAAGGACGCCTTCACGAGGGCGATTTGGTCACCGACCGCCCAGGCGCCGATGTTCACGAATCAAGTTCGACCAGCGCGCGCAGTTCCGGCGACGAGGACACTGCCTCGAAGCATGAAAACGAACTGTTCGCCAAACAGGTCGCCAACCACCTTTATAGTGCTCGAGTAGATAACAGCTTAGAGAAGCTAATTATGGTCGCTCCACCCAAATTTTTAGGCCTGCTGCGCGACAAACTCGATGGCCCCACGCAAAAGCTTGTGATTCATACCCTTTCCAAGGACCTGAGCAAAGCGTCGCTGACAGATATTCAAACTGCCGTTAGCGACCTGCGCTAACCCAGCGACGACATCCACCGCTTATTGGACTAAAGAAACGATCGCTCTCGCCGATAGCTGATGCGACCTCATGACAGGGCCACGCCCTGAAACGCATCAAGCCACGAGAGCGATCAATGTTTTCATCCCTGCGCGCTAAACTGTTAATCGCCACGTTAGCGGCGATTACCCTTGCCCTGGTAGTCAATGGCATTGCCAGTTACATCACCGTCAAACACCACAACACTGAACAGGTGTCCCGCAACCTGAACGCAGTCGCCAACGGTAATACCCAGGCGATTGATGAATGGTTTAACGCCCGCTACAGCATGCTCGCCAGCATGGAAGATGCCGTTGAGAGCGACGCCCCATTGTCAGCACTGCGCCAGTTGGAAGACGCTGGCAACTTCATTTCGGCTTACATGGCTGTCCCCGAGACCTCTGACGCTGTTTTTTCGGATGGCTGGGAGCCTCCCAGTGATTACGACCCGCGCCAACGCCCCTGGTACCAAGACGCCGTCGACGCAGAGGACACGATCATTACCGCCCCTTATGTGGACGCGCAAAGTGGCGGATTAATTGTGACCTTTGCTCGCCCTTACTACCAAAACGGCGAACTGGCTGCCGTGGTGGGCGCTGATATCAGCATTGAAGACGTGATCGACATTGTCGCCAGCATCGCCCCGACACCTTCGAGTTTTGGCTTTTTAACCACCGGCGACGGGACCTTGGTCGCTCACCCTAACGCCGAGCTGACCCTGGAACCCTCTAGCGCGCTCAGCGAACAGCTGGATGCCGGTTATATCAAGCAGATTGCTGGCAGTGACGAGCCCCATGCCCTGACGCTTGAGGGCCGTGAAACGTTATTGCAAGGTAGCGCCGTGGGCGGCAACAGCGATTGGCATCTCATGGTGGCGATGGACGAGCGTGAGGCCACCGCTGGGCTACGCGGGATTGCCAGCACGTCGCTTATCACGCTGTTGATCGTTGCCGGCATTACCGCCGTGGTCCTCAGCCTGCTACTCAAATGGTTACTGCGCCGTCTTTTGTCGGCCCGCGATGCGATGAACGATATCGCTTCGGGTGAAGGCGACCTTACCCAGCGTCTGCCGGAAGAGGGTAACGACGAGATCACCCAGATCGCCGCCGCCTTTAACCGTTTTGTGGCCACCATGGACACGGTGCTGCAGGATGTTCGCACCAGCAGTGAAGCGGTTCACAACGCCGCCACCGAAATCGCCACCGGCGGTCAGGACCTATCCCGGCGGACCGAAAACACCGCCTCCAGCCTGCAACAAACCTCCGCGTCTATGGAGGAGATTACCAGCACGGTCGAGCACACCTCATCGTCCGCCCAGGAAGCCAACCAGCTCGCCAAGGCCGCCTCGGACGTTGCCGGTCGCGGCGGCGAGGTTGTCTCCCAGGTCACCTCGACCATGGACGATATTGCCGAGTCGTCAGGCAAGATCGGCGAGATCGTCACTCTGATGGACAGCATCGCCTTCCAGACCAACCTGCTAGCGCTCAATGCCTCGGTGGAAGCCGCCCGCGCCGGCGAGCAGGGCCGTGGCTTTGCCGTGGTGGCCGAAGAAGTCCGCAAGCTGGCCCAACGCAGTACCGATGCGGCCAACGACATCAAGCACCTGATCGAGGATTCCCAAGGCAAGGTCACCAACGGCACCACACTGGTGCAAAGCGCCGGCGAAACCATGGCAGACATCGTCAACCACATCACCCGCGTGACCGATGTGCTGGGCGAGATTTCCTCCGCTGCCGGCGAGCAGAGCGACGGTATCGGCCAGGTAAACATTGCGGTTGCCGACCTTGACCGCATGACCCAGGAAAACGCGGCCATGGTGGAAGAATCGACCACCGCCGCTGAACAGCTCAAGGATCAGGCCGACCATCTTGCTGAGACCATCAGCCGATTCAAACTGTCGAGTGGTTCAGGTGCTCAAGGTGGCCGCCTTCTAACCTCCGTTTCACAGCCGTAGCATGCGGCTCACGCGCATAGAGAGAACTAACAACAATGACATTTAAGTCTGTCCGCACCCTCATCGCCACGCTTGTCGGTGGCTGTATCCTGCTGGTCGTGGCGGCGTTGGTCATCTACTCGGTGATTGCCAACGCCCGCTCCCAGGCCCTGGTTGAAAATCAGACGAAAGCGCTGCTCGAACAAAACATAGAGGCACGCCTGGCGGCGACCGCGTCGGCCCAGACCGAGGAAATCAAGGGCGAGCTCGAGCACGCCCTCACGCTTGCTCAAAGCCTGGCGAACACCAATGCCATGCTGGGCCAGGAAGACGGCGAGGGTCAGCCGTTGATGACCATGAGCCGTCGCGAGCTGTCGCGGCTTGTGCGTCAGACCGTGGTGGATAATCCCGACCTGCTCGACGCCTTTATTGGCTGGGAGCCCAACGCCTTTGGCAACGATGACCGCTATACCGGCCGCGAAGATCAAGGTTACGGCCCCGATGGTCGCTTTATGCCTTGGTGGTATCGCACCGAAAGCGGCGATATCGAGGTCTTGGCGCTGGGCAGCGACATGGAAAATCAGGAGCGCGATGCCGATGGCATTCGGCGCGGGGAATACTATCTGTGCCCCAAGGAAACGAAGCGTACCTGTGTGGTCGACCCTCACCTCTACGACTACAACGGCGAGACCTTACTGGTCACGTCGTTCAATGCGCCCATCCTGGTCGACGGTGAATTCCGCGGCAGCGCCGGTGTCGACCTGTCGGTCGAATTCATTCAGGGGTTGCTGGAAGAAGCCAATCAGTCGCTCTACGACGGCGCGGGTGAAATCGCCTTGATCGCCTCTCACGGAGCTTTGGCCGCCCATACCAGCGCGCCTGACCTGCTCGGCAAGCTCGCTGAAAACGAGCTGGATGAAGACCTTCAGGCCGGCATCGCCCAGGCGCAGCAAGGGGAGAAGGTGCGCAGGCTAAACACGGACCAGGGCATGACCGAACTCTATTGGCCCTTCTCGGTGGATGACAGCGGTAACCCCTGGGTGCTGATGATCCGACTGCCTGAAAGCGCCGTCCTTGCCGGTCTCAATGACCTGGAGACACAGCTGGAAGACCAGCGCGAGGCCTCGACACTCGGCATGATTGGCATGGGGTTGATCATCGCCTTTCTGGGCCTGGTGGCCAGCTGGCTGCTGGGCAACAGCATCTCTCGCCCACTGAAGCGCCTTGCCAGCCGTATGCAGGCGATCGCCTCGGGCAACGGCGACCTCACCCAACGCCTGCCGGTGCAAGGCCGCGACGAAAGCGCGGCGGTGGCCGAGCAGTTCAATGCCTTTGCCGATAAAATCCAGACCATTTTATTGGATGTCCGACGCAGCAGCGAATCGGTCAATCACGCCGCCAATGAAATCACTCAAGGCGGCCGCGACCTTTCCCGGCGTACCGAACAAGCGGCCGCCAGTTTGCAGCAAACATCGTCGGCGATGGAGGAAATCAGTAGCACCGTCGCGCACACCACCAGTGCTTCGCAGGAAGCCAGCGGCCTTTCCAAAACCGCCTCACAGCTGGCAGGACGCACCGACGAGGCCTTCGGACAGGTGGTGACCACGATGGATGCTATCCGCACCACATCGTCGGAAATTCAGGACATCGTCAGCGTCATCGATGGGATTGCCTTTCAAACCAATCTGCTGGCGCTGAACGCCTCGGTGGAAGCGGCCCGGGCGGGCGAACAGGGCCGCGGCTTTGCCGTGGTGGCCAATGAAGTCCGCCAGCTGGCGTCACGTGCCAGCGACGCGGCCAAAGATATCCGTCAGCGAATTGATGCCTCAACCGAGAAGGTCGAAAGCGGCACCCAAATGGTGCGCGACGCCGAGGCGGCCATGCACGAGCTTGCCGAAAGCGTCTCTAGGGTCACTCAGATGCTGGGTGATATCAGCACCGCGGCTGGCGAGCAAAATGATGGCATCAGCCAGGTCAGCATTGCGGTCACCGACCTGGATCAAATGACCCAGCAGAACGCGGCGCTGGTAGAGGAGTCGACGACCGCCGCCGAGCAGTTGAAAGACCAGGCCGACTATCTGGCCGAGCTGGTCGGTGGGTTTACGCTGGAGTCAGACCGTCACGGGTCGGCGTTACCGGCACCTGAAACGCGTCGTTAAGGGATCGGCGGCAGGGGGATGTCATCGCTGCGCTTGGCGCCAGCGGTCATCTCCCGGCACAGCCGCAGGAACTCGCGCACGCCGGTGGTGAGGTACTTGTGGCGATGCCAGATAAAGGTGAACTGACGCTTAAGATCCAGTTCCGGCGTGGGTAGCGGTACCAGGCTGCCCCGCCGGAACGCATCACGCAGCGCCAGCCGCGAGACACAACCAATTCCCAATCCTGACTCCACCGCGCGCTTAATGCCTTCGGTATGCTCAAGTTCAAGCAGCGTATTGAAGCGACTGCGGCGATGGCGCGCAGCGTGCTCCAGAGTCACCCGCGTACCCGACCCCTCCTCGCGCATGATCCAGTCCTCCCGCAGCAACTGTTCAAGCTCCAGATGGGTCTTGCCCGCCAGTGGGTGGCGTGGCGAACAGAACACGCACAGCTCATCCTCGACCCACGGCTGACTGATGATCATGTCGTCATCGCAGGGCCCTTCGATCAACCCAAGGTCCAGCGAGTGCTGACGAACACCCTCGATGATATGGCGTGTATTGCGCACCGCCAGACGCACGCGACTGCCGGGATAGCGCTGCATAAAATCGCTGATTAAGAGCGTTGCCAGATAGTTGCCAATGGTCAGGGTAGCGCCAACCTCCAGCGACCCCACGCCTTGCTGACCGCGCAGTAATTCCTCCACCTCCTCGGCTCGGTCAAGCAGCCCAACGGCCTTAGGCAGCAGCTGAAAGCCCAGCGCATTGAGCTTGAGGCGCTTGCCGATGCGGTCGAGCAGTTGGCAGTCGAACTGACGCTCGAGCTCTGCCAGGGCGGTGCTGGTCGCCGACTGCGACATGGCAAGCGAGCGCGCGGCATGGGACACGCTTTCGTGTTGCGCAACGGCAACGAAGACTTCCAACTGACGCAGGGTATAGTGCATGAAACCCGCCTATATCGATTTTGAAGATATCCGTTATCAATATAATTTACTTAACAGATATACCACCCTTTGCTTAGACTTGTCGGCAACTTAATACATATTTTTTATTCTTTTTAAGCATATTGTGGCGTGGCTAGCGTCACCCGACGGAGGAATTGGCATGAGTAAGTTCGCCCTGGAAGACGTACTCAGCGTTCATCACTGGAACGACACCCTGTTCAGCTTCCGCACTACCCGGGAACGCAGCCTGCGCTTCAAAACCGGCCAGTTCGTCATGATCGGCCTGGAAGTCGACGGCAAGCCGCTGATGCGCGCTTACTCGATTGCCAGCCCCAACTACGAGGACCACCTTGAGTTCTTCAGCATCAAGGTACCCGACGGCCCGCTCACGTCGCGTCTGCAACACCTGAAGGTCGGCGATCAGATCATGGTCAGCCGCAAGCCGACCGGTACGCTGGTCACCGACGACCTGCTACCCGGCCGCAACCTTTACATGCTGTCGACCGGTACCGGCCTTGCGCCCTTCTTGAGTCTGATCCAGGACCCGGAAGTCTACGAGCGGTTCGAGAAAGTCGTACTGGTCCACGGCGTGCGCGAAGTCTCCGAGCTGGCCTACGCCGACTTTATCACTAAAGAACTACCCGCCCACGAGTACCTGGGAGAAGAAATCGCTGAAAAGCTGGTTTATTACCCAACCGTCACTCGCGAAGACTTCCATACCATGGGCCGCCTGACCGACCACATCCGCACCGGCAAGCTGTTTGAAGACACCGGCCTGCCGCCCATCGACCCGCGCCAGGACCGGGCGATGATCTGTGGCAGCCCCGCCATGCTGGATGATACCAGCGCGCTGCTCGACGAACTGGGCCTGAATATCTCGCCGCGCATGGGCGAGCCTGGAGACTATGTGATTGAGCGTGCCTTCGTCGAAAAATAATCCTTTCAACGCTTAGCCGCTCATTAAAAACCCCCGCCAAGCGGTGCGCAATAGCACCGTTTGGCGGGGGGTTTGTGTTCTGGCGCGCGGCGGTGGTTACACTGCGTCTTTACCGGTCTCGCCGGTACGGATACGAATCACTTGCTCAAGCGGCATGACAAAAATCTTGCCATCGCCAATCTTGCCGGTATTCGCCACCTGGGTAATCGCTTCGATGACCTGCTCAACCATGTCATCGTCGACGGCGACCTCAAGCTTCACTTTGGGCAGAAAATCGACCACATACTCAGCGCCCCGGTATAACTCGGTATGGCCCTTCTGGCGACCAAACCCTTTCACTTCGGTAACGGTAATGCCCTGTACGCCAATGTCGGAGAGCGATTCGCGCACGTCATCAAGCTTAAACGGCTTGATAATGGCAGAGATTAGTTTCATTGCGAGATCCTCTAGCTGGGTAGCCATGGTGGTAGATAAAAAGATAGCGAGCGCTAAAGTCCCGCCCGTTATCCGTTAGCTATCAGCATACACCGCTACCGGCGGAGAATAAAAAAAGCCTCCCCGTGAAGGGAGGCCATAGACGAGCACTCGGGCTCACTTGGTTAGCATCGAATTACTTTTTGATGCTGCCCACTTATTTCTTAATACCGAATTCGGGGTAGGCTTCAAGACCGCACTCGGCGATGTCGACGCCTTCATATTCGTCTTCTTCGCTCACCCGGATACCCATGATCGCTTTGAGAATCAGCCAGACCACCAGACTCGCCAGGAAGACCCAGCCGAAGATGCCCAGGATACCGATGATTTGCGCACCGAAGTTTGCATCACCGTTATTCAGCGGTACGGCAAGCACACCCCAGATACCTACGACACCGTGAACGGAGATGGCACCAACCGGGTCATCCAGTTTCACTTTATCCAGCGTAACGATGGCGGCAACTACAATCAGGCCACCAATGGCACCGATAATCGTCGCACCAAGGGCTGAAGGCGAGAGCGGGTCAGCGGTAATCGCCACCAAACCAGCCAGCGCGCCGTTCAACGCCATGGTCAGATCGGCTTTACGGAACCACAGTTTGGCAAGAATCAGCGCGGCAATCACACCACCCGCAGCCGCGGCGTTGGTATTCACAAACACCTGGGCAACGTTGTTGGCCGAGTCAATGGCCGCCAGCTTGAGTTCAGAGCCGCCGTTAAAGCCGAACCAGCCCATCCATAGAATGAAAGTACCCAGCGTGGCCAGCGGCATGTTGGCGCCCGGAATCGCATGGATGGAACCATCTTTACCGTATTTGCCCTTACGCGGACCCAGCACGATCACACCTGCGAGCGCCGCAGACGCACCGGCAAGGTGCACAATGCCCGAACCGGCATAGTCAAAATAGCCGACTTCAGATAACCAGCCGCCACCCCAGGTCCAGTAGCCTGATACCGGGTAGATCACAGCGGTCATAACCACGGCGAACGCCAGGAAGGCCCACAGTTTCATACGCTCAGCCACGGCACCCGACACAATCGACATGGCGGTCGCCACGAACACCACCTGGAAGAAGAAGTCGGAACGCATGGAGTAGTAAGGCGCGTCGTCGCCACCGGCCGTCACGGCATCCGCGCTGTTTTCAGCGCCGATTAAAAAGCCAAGATTGGGCAGGAAGCCACCGGCATTGCCGGAATACATGATGTAGTAGCCCACCAGCAGATACATGGTGCAGGCGATCGCAAACAGCGCAATGTTCTTGGTTAGAATTTCAGCGGTGTTTTTAGAGCGTACCAAGCCTGCTTCCAGCATGGAGAAGCCCGCGGCCATCCACATCACCAGCACGCCGCAGATCAGAAAGTAAAACGTATCAAGCGCGTAGCTAATATCAGTCAACTCTTCCATTGTAAGTTCCCCGTTGAACTAAAGAAATGATCCGAAAAGCCAGATTTAAACGGCGTCTGCACCGCGTTCACCCGTCCGAATCCGAATAACGTCTTCAAGCGGCGTAACGAATACCTTGCCGTCACCGATTTTGCCGCTGTTAGCCGCGCTGCAAATTGCATCGAGCACGCTTTCGAGGCGGCCGTCATCTACGGCGACTTCAACTTTTACCTTAGGCAAGAAATCGACCACGTATTCAGCACCGCGATATAACTCGGTGTGGCCTTTCTGACGACCAAAGCCTTTAACTTCGGTGACGGTAATGCCTTGAACACCGTTGTCGGCCAGTGCCTCACGAACGTCGTCGAGCTTGAATGGCTTGATGATGGCGGTGATGAGTTTCATCCCGAATCTCCCCTGCTGGATTAAGGAGCGGCGCAGCCGCCCGAAAAAAGTGCCTGCTCCACTAATGCGCATACCGTGCCACCTGTTTTTTTTGTTATGGATTTCAATATTTTAAATATAACCAAATAGAGCGCTACGGCTAATAACACCGCCATTACGCGCTGCCAACCCGGGTATTGCACCAAAACTGAACACATGCAAAACGCAAGCGCTCCACTTTGATGCATAAGTAGGGCGCAAGAATAATTGAAGTAAGAAACATGCGAATCCCGCCTGGGTTGCGTATCCTGAATATCAGTCATCCGTATCGTGACACCGACATTTAGGAGTAGAGCCATGGCCCCTCAAGACCGTATTAGCCGACTCGCCCAGCAAATTGGCGACCGCTTGCAAAACGCCTCCCAAGCGCCTGAAGACATTCAGAAGGGTGTTCATCAGGTCGTGCGCAGTGCCTTTGACCGATTGGAACTGGTGTCCCGCGAGGACTTCGATATTCTGATGGACGTACTGCAGCGCACCCGCTCGCGGGTAGAGGCACTAGAACGCCAGGTGGCCAGCTTGGAAGCCGCGGTGGATGCCCAAGCAGCAAATGCGTCAACCCCCATAGAAGCCGAAGCACCGCCGCTGCCGGTAGAGCCTCAGAAAGATGACGACAATGCGCACCCAGAAGGTGGCAGCAGCTCGTCCAAGCCTTCAAAATAAATGCGAATAACTATCATTGACTATTGTTGCGTGCATGGTAACGTAACTTGCATCCCATGACTTAAGCGGTGCACAGAGGATTTGCGCGGTTACCACCGAGCCAATGCCCTATTTTGATGCATCGCTGTTTTTCACCGCTACCGTGATGCACGTATGACCACCGCCACCTTAGACGCTCGGGCCAGCCAACCGCTTTACGAGCTAACGCCGGGGACACTTGCCCAGCTAGGCCAGCGTTTCGGTATCGACTATCGGGTGCGCAATGCGCCCGCTGAGTCGAGCGTGGCAACCGGCAGCGTACGCGATGTTGCGCTCCCTCAGGCAATGCACTTAACGCTTTCCGACTTATGCGTGAACTGCGCCTATAGTTCATCCTCGCGCCAGACTGCGCCATGGTTTATCAGCGTCGTGCTGGAGGGTCATATCAGTGCTCGTCTGGGTTCTCAGCGCTTTCAACTTAACGCGGGCGACGGTATGTGCGCCCATTTCACACCCCAGCAGCCACTGACTGTTTTCCAGCCCGCCCAGACCCGGCTGCATACGGTGAACGTGGCGGTGCTCGCTACCACCTCGCTGGATTTGCCCCCGTTACCCACCGCGCCGGGGTTATACCCTTGGCGTTTGTCGGCAGCCTTGGCTCAGGCATTACGCCATGCCGCCGCCGAGCCGCTGGCCAACTGGCGCCAGCCACTGATTTGGCAGGGGCTAGCACTGCAACTGTTGGGCGATGGGCTGCCTCACCATGGCCAGCAAGACTCAGCCGAGCCGCTGGCAGCACAGACAATGCGCGGCATTTCGGCCCGCGACGAGCAGCGTTTGGCTATTCTTCACGCTCAGTTAGCGGCTTATCCCTCACGCGCTTATTGTCTCAACGACCTTGCGCGGGAAACCGCCATGAGCCCCAGCAGCTTGCGTCATAAATTTCGCACCCAATACGGCTGTTCAATATTTGATCACTTGCGCCAATGCCGCTTGGCCAAGGCGTATCAGGATCTGCAACGCGGCATGAGCGTTCAACAGGTCGCGCATACCTGCGGCTATCGCCACGCCACCAACTTCGCGACAGCCTTTCGTCGCCGCTTTGGTATCGCCCCTAACGAAGTCGCCACCCAGCGCGTCGCCAGATGAATTTGGCGTTGCGCATAGCCAATTTGGCAGACCGCATACCTTTCCCCTGCATTTAAAAGTAATAATTCTCATTATTAAAATTAGTAGGGGACCACATTATGCCAATTTCACTTTGCCGCTTTCGCCCATCATTGCTGGTCATTTCTGTGGCTATGGCAAGCGGGTCAGCACCCTTTACGTTTGCACAATCAAGCAACGATGAAACGTTAGCTACCGTCACCGTCACCGCCCAGCAGGCGGCCACCAAGGTCGAGACGCCATCGATCGAAACACCCCAAAGCGTTTCAACTGTTACTCGAAACGACATGGATAAACGCGGCATCAGCACCGTACAGCGAGCAACCGACTACACCCCTGGCGTCTACAGTAATCAGGTAGGTGCCTCCAACCGGTTTGACTACTTGGTACTGCGCGGTTTCTCCGACGGCAGTTTGAGCAATACCTTTCTGGACGGACTGAAACTCATCGGCGACACCAACTCGCACAGTTCGCTGCGGGTCGATCCGTGGTTTTTAGACAGTATTGAAGTGGTCAAAGGCCCGGCCTCGGTGCTCTACGGGCAGGCCTCGCCGGGCGGCGTCGTTGCCATGAATAGCAAGCGACCCGACTTCCAATCCGGCGGAGAGCTACGCTTTCGCGTGGGCAATAACAACCAGCGCAGCGCCGCCTTTGACTTGACCGGCCCGCTGGGTGAGGAACAGCGCGTGGCCTACCGTTTAGTGGGCATTGCCAGCGCTGCTGATACGCAATTTGGCCCCACCGAAGAGGAACGTTACGCCATTGCGCCCTCGCTCACCTGGGATATAAGCGACGATACCAGCCTGACGCTGGACGCTTATCTGCAAGACGAGCCCGAAGGTGGCTACCACTCCGGCGTGCCGTATGAGGGTGCCGTGGAAGCGCGCAATGGCCGTAAAATCAGCAATACCTTCTTTGACGGTGAAGAGGGTTACGACGCCTACGATCGCACACAGCGCATGGTGGGCTACGCCCTGGAGCACCGCTTTAATGATCAGTGGCAGGCTCGCCAGCAGCTACGCTACCTCAACTCCGACGTGACGCTGAACCAGGTCTACGGCTTTGGCTGGGAAGCGCCCGACTCCGATCAGTTACTACGCTATTACTCCGGCAGCGAGGAGTCGCTCGACGCCTGGACGGTGGATAATCAGCTTGAAGCCAACCTCAATGATGGCTTTATGGAGCATACCGTGCTGGCCGGGGTCGACTACCAGCAGCGCGATAATGACGTCAGCTGGCCGTCAGGCGCGTTTCCTTCGCTGGATGCCTTCAACCCGACTTACGGTGCAGAACCCACGGCAATGTACCCGCCGACCAACGAGCGCCACGAGCTGGAGCAAACCGGCGTCTACCTGCAAGACCAAATTGCGCTCGATAACTGGCGCTTCACCCTGGGCGGGCGCTACGACTGGGTCGATATCCGCAATACCAACCAGGACTCGGGGCAAGCAAGCGCGCTTGATGATACCCAGTTCAGCGGCCGGGCCGGGGCGGTTTACCTGTTTGAGAACGGCGTCGCCCCCTACCTGAGTTACTCAACGGCCTTCACACCCACCAGCTTTGTGGATGCCGACGGCGACCTGTTGGCGCCCATGGAAGGCGAGCAATGGGAAACCGGGGTCAAATACCAGCCCAGCGACAGCGACAGCCAATACAGCGCCTCGCTCTTTCACATTAGCCAGGAAAACGTGGCCACCAAGGAGCAGCCCAACGACCCATACCGCGCGGTGGGAGAGATCGAATCCCAGGGAATCGAGCTGGAAGCACGTACCCAGCTCACCGATGCGCTGTCGCTCCAGGCAGGCTACAGCTTCACCGACATCACCTACGCCAAAAGCGATGACGGCAACGAAGGCAACAACGCGATCTATTCGCCGCGCCATCAGGTCCAGCTGTGGACACAATATGCATTTAACGACGGCTGGCTGAGTGGCGCCGACATTGGCGCAGGCGTACGCCACTTCGCCGATATCGCCGCCGACCGCGCCAATACGGAAAGGGTGCCTGACTACACCCTGGTAGACGCCACCCTGGGCTACGATCTTAGCGAGGTAGGCATGCAAGGCGTCGAAACACGCCTCAACGCCAGCAACCTGCTGGATGAAGACTACGTGGCCTCGTGTAACTCCCTTGAGTACTGCTACTTCGGCGCTGAACGCGGCATCACCGCCAGCGTGCATTACCGATTCTAAATATCATTAAGCGTTAATACCGCCCAGGCCTCCTTGCCTGGGCATTGTTTCCATAAATACGGGTTTGCAAACAATAAAGATTATCGTTTAAATACAGGCCTTATTTTCTATTGAAGCCGTTATCATGCGCTGCTCCGCTATGTCTTCCCTGCTCGCCCGTATGGGCTTGCTGACTGTGTGTCTGCTCGGCGCCTTGCCCGCCCAAGCACAGCTGGCCACCATCGACTGGACAGTCGCCGAAACGCTGGTGGCCCTCCAGGCGCCTTTGGGGGGTAGTGCTCAAAAAGATGACTATCACGACTGGGTGGGCGAGCCACGGCTGCCGGATGACATCGCTGACCTCGGTTTACGCAGCCAGCCTAACCTGGAACTGCTGGCCCAAATGAAGCCTGAGCGCACCCTGATTTCACCCATGTTTGCTGGGTTGACGCCACAACTGGAACGCATCGCGCCGGTCACCACCATCGAGCTATACGCCCCTGGCAACGAAACCTGGCAGGAAATGCAAACCATCACTGAGAAGATAGGCGAACTGGCCGACCGCGAACCCCAAGCCGAACAACTGATCGAGCAGACACAAGCGCTGATGGCCCAGCTGCGTGAAGAGCGACCCGACACAGCGCCGCTGTTGATGATTCAGTTTATGGATGCCCGCCACGTACGCGTATTTGGTGACAACAGCCTCTATAACGCGGTACTGGAGCAGTTGGAGCTACCCAATGCCTGGGAGGAAACCACCAACGCCTGGGGCTTTTCGCTGGTTGGGGTCGAAGAACTCGCGCGCTACCCGGACGCCACCTTGATTATCGTCGACCCAATGCCCACTGGAGTCGAGTCACAGCTCGAAGAAAGCGGCCTATGGCAGCAGTTGCCCAGCGTTAAACACGACAGACTTCTACGCCTACCGCCCGTATGGAGCTTCGGTGCGCTGCCCTCGGCCCAGCGTTTCGGCCGGGAATTGGTCACTGCGTTAAAGGACGCGCCCCGCCATACGCTAACCCCTCAGTGATAGCGCGCTATGCCGTAGCGCGCGCCTAGCTACCCACCCCCTAACAAATGCGGTAGGTTAATAAGCATAAGGTAATCAATAACCAGCGAGGGAACGCGCATGACGCTTGCCATTGTGGCGACACGGGCCGGGGTCGGCCTGGACGCACCGGCGGTACACGTAGAGGTGCATCTGGCCAACGGCCTACCCGGCTTGACGTTAGTCGGCCTGCCGGAAACCGCCGTCAAAGAAAGCCGCGAACGGGTGCGCAGCGCTCTGGTCAACGCCGGTTTTGACTTTCCCAACACCCGGCGCATTACGCTCAACCTTGCCCCTGCCGATTTACCCAAAGAGGGCGGCCGCTTCGATCTACCCATTGCGCTGGGCATTCTCGCCGCCTCTGGGCAGATTCCTGTCGATGCCTTAGAAGGCATGGAGTGCGCGGGCGAATTGGCGCTGGACGGCAAGCTGCGCGCCGTGCCCGGTATCTTGCCGTTTGCGCTGGCCACGCGGCGTGCCAAAAAGGCGTTAATCATCCCCCGCGCCTGCGCCGATGAAGCCGCGCTGGCGGGCGACTTACCGGTGCTTCCTGCCGATACGCTCTGGCAGGTGGTTGCCCATCTGCTCAACCAGGAAAAAATCCCACCGCACCAGTTGCCGGCGTCGGTGAAAACCACTGAACCAATGGCCGACCTGGCCGACGTTCGTGGCCAGCAACAGGCCAGGAGGGCGCTCGAAGTCGCCGCCGCTGGGGGCCATAACCTGTTGTTCGCTGGCCCGCCGGGCACCGGCAAAACCATGCTTGCCAGCCGCCTGCCTGGCATCTTACCGCCGCTTAGCGAAGAGCATGCGCTGGAAGTCGCCGCAGTTCGCTCGGTGTGCGGACTGCCGCTGGAGGCCGACTGGGGCCAACGGCCTTTCAGGCAACCCCACCACAGCGCTAGCGCCGCCGCGCTGGTGGGCGGCGGCTCAAAGCCCAAGCCCGGCGAGATATCACTGGCCCACCACGGCGTGCTGTTTCTGGATGAGCTGCCGGAATTTTCCCGCCACGTGCTGGAGGTATTACGCCAACCGCTGGAGAAGGGTGGGGTGTATAATCAAACAATATTTACAGCAAAAGAGCCAGGGATATGAAAGCGATAGCATACGTTCGGTATTCATCAGCGGTTCAAGGGGATGGCGACAGTGTAGAAAGGCAGATAAGCCCGCTGGAAGCTTTTGAGAGACGTTTCAACGTGAAGGTTGAAGAGATTTTCAAAGACGAAGGGGTATCGTCATACAGTGGCGACAACATCAAGAAAGGACGTTTTTCAGAGATATTAGAAAAAATCGAAAATGAAGAAATAAAGAAAGGCGATTTTCTAGTCATCGAATCAATCGACAGAATAAGTAGACAAGAACTAAACAAAACAGCAAAGATATTACAAGACATACTTGAGAAAGGAATTAAAATATACACAACAATAGACGAAAGACTTTATAACTATGAAGACAAAGAGAGAGATCTTGAAAACTATCTGATGATAGGACTCATAGCGAAAAGAAGCAACGACGAATCGGAAACAAAATCCAGAAGAAGGAAATCAGCATGGGATAAAGCGAAACAGCTAGCAGAAGATGAGGGGAAGATTTTTTCAACATCTATAAATACACCGTATGGACTGGAAATTGTAGATGGAAAGTTCAAGATCATAGAAGAAGAAGCTAAAGAAATAAGGTTTATAATTGAAAATTTAAAATACGAAGGTGTTAGTGCGACAATTAGAAAATTAAACGAATGGAGCAAGAGAAGTTGGAAACCGCACCATATAGGGCACTTTTTCCACAATCAATATATTCGTGGTGTATACAGAGCACAAAAAAGAGAAAACAAAAAGAAAGTTCACGAAAGATATATTGAGAATTACTATCCACCGATAGTGAGTGAAACCGCTTTTTATGAAGCAAGAGAAGCAATGAAAAAAAGAGAAACAAAAAAAGAATATGGAAATAAAGCTAAAGGTCATTTGAATATTTTTAAAAATTGTATTAAATGTAAAGAATGCGGTTCTACAATGATTTTTATGAAAAACAAAAATCCGAGAGGGGTTTGGTATAGTTATTATTCTTGTGAAACGAAAAAAGAAAAAAGAGCAGGTTGTGAAGACCAATCCTTAAGGGCTGAATATGTTATTGCTTTATTTCTCGCAGAGTTAGAAATAAGACTACAATTTAAAGATGATGTAGATGAAAAAGACAAGTTAATATATGAAATTATGCGAACAGAAGAAAAACAGGAAGATAAGAAATTATTTAATGATAAAAACAACGAGCTACAAAAGAAAAAAGCAATATTAAAAAATCTAGAAAATACAGCGGAAGAATTAGCAGAGAACGCACCAACGTATATATTTAAGAAAATGTCAATAATTGAAAAAGAGGTTGAAAAACTAAAAGACGAATTAAATAAAATTGAAATTAAAAAAATTGAATCGTTAAATATATACTCTTTCGATGAATTAAAAGAGTTAGTTTATACAGAAAAAGGAAGGTTAAAACTAAACAAGTTTTTAAAAGATAGAAATATAAAAGTTTTCGTTGAATATAGACGTAAAGAAAGGACAGTCGAGCAAAGTATTTATATAGATAATGAAAGATATTCAGTAAAAGCGAGAAAGTTTGATTTAAGAAATGACACTTTACTTGAAAAATACGAGATGAAAAATCTAGCAGAGTATATATAAATTATAGCCCCCTTTCGGGGGCTTTAATATTAAAGAGTGATGGACTTGATCATATTCTTAAAAGATTGACTGTTTGCTCTTTCTTCTTCTTCTTTTGATAAAATATATACGTTTGAAAAGTCAGAAACTTCTTTTTCTTTTTTTGTATATTCTGTTTTATCTTCAAAACCAATATTATTCTTTTCTATTTCTTCAATATCTGTTGAATAGTGGTCAACGACAAAGGCTTTCATATCTTCACTGTTTTTGTGAAGCTCAGGGTTAACGTAGGTATTAGGATAGGCTTTATACAATGAAAGGAGCTTTTCATAGTGCTTGAAGAATAGTTCTTCATCAGTTAGCTCTTGCTTGCCTTCTTTTAATGATTGAATAAAAGCATCAATACCTTCTTTTCCCTGTTCGCTTGCGATTCTTAACAATTGACCTCTATTCTTAGACTTAACAACAAAAGACCAATCGGAATAATCAAGTGAAGCCAAAAGGTCGGCAGGGTCATCAGATTCAGAAGCATCAAGCTCGTCTTGCTTTTCATCAGAAAGTTCATCAAGACCAATCAAGTTTTTAAAACCAGCCGAAAAGGTTAACTGTGCCTTGCCTTTGGTGCCTTTTACATAATCAAGAAAGGTTTCAGAATCTTTGGCAGATTTAGCGGAATCAGCGAGAATCTGGAAAGGTGTTCGACCATGTTTCTTACCTTGTTTACTTGATTGCTTCGTGATCTCAGCATCAGCCCCCCACTCTTCTGTTCCTGCTTTTGTGAGATAGTCTGTTTCGTGTGCTCTTGGTATAACATCAATACCATGTGCCAAGAAGTCAGCATATTGCTTACTTCCAAAATTTTGAAGAAGACCAGTCTTCTGAAGAGCAGAACCCCAAGCTCTATCAAAAAAATCTTTAAGAACTATTTCAGAAACTTCATCAGCAAACTCTTGATTATCAGTTTGATCTTTATATCTGTCATCCATAAAATAAAGAACGTGTCTGTGAATATGTGGACCATTTTCGCCAAAAGTCATTTCAGTGGCTGTGATTTCACCAACATATCCAATGCTTTTCTTAAAGTCTTTATATCTGCGATGCTCTTTCATGAAAGCCATGGCACTTTGAAACTTTGGAAAGAGTGTATCAACAGTATCAGTGCGACTATGTGGAGTTGTGAAAGTAATCAAAGCAACCTTTAAGTTTTTGGTCAAAAGCTCAGGAGTAGGCATAAACTGACGACGTTTCTTTTTAAATATAAAACCATTTTCAAACTGTGAATCTTCAAAAGCTCTGCGAGCATGTTCTTCTTTTGATATGTAAATAGCATCAGTTCGAAGGTCTAGGCTATGTGCCCAGTGGAAAGCCTGTGAAACTCTCTCAGACCTTTTCGCTTGTATGATAGGGGCACACACAGGGCAAACCCAAGCACCCGCACACACGACCAAACCGCCATAGTGAGAGGTGCCATATTCCTTAGACCTCAATATTGATATATCAGAATCTTTGGAATAACGAGCAACACGACACTGTGAAACTTTGTTAAAATTCTGTGGATACTTTAAACCTTCTTTCTTACCTTCAATATAACAAATCTTTGAAGCTAGGTTTTGAAGATAATATCTTTCAACAATTTTTTCATTTTTTTCTTTTAACATTTTGGAAACTCCTTTTTCCGTTTATTTAAATACATTTTTTAAGTTCTTTTTCTAGGTGGCCTATGATATAGCATCTGTTCCAAGGGTGGAGGGCTTTCGCCCTCCAAAAACCCTTACAAACAGTTAGAGGCATAAGCCTCAGCTTCACTAAGTAAAGACTTATAATCACTACATAGATGAGAATTCTCTCTAATAAACTTATTAACCATTTCCCTTCTGTGGTTTTCTTCTTCTTCAAACTCATCATATTCATCTATAAAATCACTCATTTTACTTCTCCTTTTTTGTTGTTGTTTTTACGGGCTTCGCCCTAGTTATTGAATGTCAGAAGGACGCATATTGTCTGCGACAAGTGAAAGAATATCATTCATTAAATACTCATCAACTTCATCAATTTCAATCTCTTCGATTTCTTCAATTGTTCTGATTTCTCTTTTTTGTTTTTGTGTTAGAACGTCCATGTTCTTCTCCTTTTATTTTAATTATATAAACCATCTCTTATATTATTATTTAATTTATACATAGCTAAATCTCTATGTGTATTTACTCTTGTATTTTTAAAGTCTTCGACTGTGCTAATTCTACGATTATTTTTAAACTCTACATAATCAACTAAAATATTATTTTTTAATAAATAAAGTTTATCAGAACCATCACGACCAGATTTTGGTAAAATACTAAAACCATTTTCAATTATTTTTTTATATTCTGTATTCATTTTATTAACCTCTATTATTATTTTGAGAACCGTACTCCAAAGAGTCATCACGCAACTTATTTATTAAAGATAATAATTCGGAAAAATCATCAGAATCTAGGTCAATCTTTTCACAAACAAAGTTAATAACTGCACACTTGCTATGAACAACTTGGTCTTTTTTACTAAACATATATAGCTCCTTTTTTTATTGTTTATATATTATAACATATAAATCCCTTCATTTGTTAAATATATTTAATTACTTGGTAAAATTAACACTATTCACGCAAAACTTTATACATCTTCTTTATATAATTAAAATTATGTAAAGAAGACATATTTTATTTATTAAAAACCATACGTAGAAGCTTTCTTCAAATGCTTTCTTTGTAAGCTCTTGATTTTTGGAGTTTTTAAATTAAAACGCTTAGCAATAACCTCCGGCTTTTCATTTTTATTATTTATAATAAACTCAATAACTTCTTTTTTTCTTTCGTCTGACATTTCTTTGAATAATAACATTATCTTTCTCCTTTTTTATTATGTAAAAACATTATAACATATAAATCCCTTCATTTGTTTGCTTTTTTGATTTAATTGTGATAGTTAACATAATTCGCGCAATATTTTAATATTATAAATAAAAGGAATGATTTATATTAGCATCAGTTAATGATAATTATTAGCAAATGATAATATAAAGATTGATTTAAAACAGGCATAAAAATAAGCGATGTAATAAACAAAGCTTTTAAACTTAATAAAATACGAATAAATTATAAATTAAAACATAATAGTTAAAAAACAATTTAGATAGTTCTCATTTACATATAGAAATAATTATTGATTAAAAACATCTAATAATGAACCTTGTTGGTTTCCATTTTCATCGTCAGAAATAGGAGTTGAATCAAAATCAGAAACAGAGGAGTTACTATATTGTTTGTCATTTATATGAGTAATCACAGAAGAAAAATCAGGACAATCTTTATATTTTAAAACTGCACTGAATATGTCTGCTTTCTCGTAGACTTTTACATTTTTAACTAACGACTCCCCCATCCTTGCAGTGCCAGGGTCTTTATATTGTTTTTTATAAACATCTTTAACATCTTCAAAATAAATAGAGCTTAATATATAGTTGTGGTGTCTCAATTGTGTAGAACTAACAACAGTAAGTAAAGAAGAACCATTTTTATAAACATCGAAATAGTGCCTTTCGTCTATTGTATGACTATAAGTAAAATCATAATCAGAAAGCGGGTGTTCGCACTGTTCAGGCTCGGGAGAAGGCAATGACTCAGATGAAGGAGGCGGTGCATTCAATATCGCTTGCTCAGCTTTTAAAGAACGAGATGATAATTCCTGTTTTAACTCAGTATCTGAATTACTTTCAACAATTTCATCTTGTTGACCTGTAAAAATAGAAGTATCAATGCCAAGAGCTTTGTATATTGCATAAGCTATAAATGCAACAGCAAAATAAACTTTCCAGTTTCGCCAGACAGCTTTCTGGTCTTGAATACCTGCTTCACCGTTTCCACCCTTCGTATAACTACTATAAAAACCAAAATACTCTTTTTTATATTTTCTCATTTCTTGTCTATATGTAGAATTAGCAGAAGACAAACGAACATTATCAAAATAAAAAGCTTTATAAGAATTATTTAAAGACAAATTATTTAATTTTTTAAGCCTCTTTTTTACTTGTGTTAGTTTAGCAATTTTTTTATTGATTTGATCCCAGTTTTGAGTTATTAAAACAACATCAGAACTTGAATGTCTATGTTCAGTAAACCAATTCTCAAAGTCTCTGTATGTATCATCAGAAGGAGAGGAAGAAGGAAAGACAATTTGACACTCATCAATAATATATAGAGGTCCAAGACCATTTTCTTTAACTTTCATATTTTCATAGTCAGTAATATCAGAAAGAAAAGAGAAGGGACGATGTGCAACGCCGTTAATTCTTTTAGCTTCTAGCTTTATTATATAGCTCGTGTCATAACCTTGTTGTTCAATATATTCAAGATTTAAGGGGAGGTTAGTAACTATATAACGAGCTTCATCATCATCAGCTTTATTCTTTTTTGGAAAGAAAGCAAGAAAACTGTCTTTTAAAGCTTGAAACTTGCCTTTATCTTTCTCTTGTCCTGCTTTTCTAACAAGAGCAGGTAATACGTGTTTTGTAGTTGCTTCGTAGCTTTTACCAGCCCCTGGCAATCCTTCTATTAGTGTAATCATATAAAATCCTTTTTATTATTAGTTAAACTTAAAAAATGGTATAAAAGAGCCAATTATTCTTAAAGCAATCTTTATTAAATAAGCTGTTAATATTATCTTGAAAGCTGTTGGCAAACCCATGGCATTAAAAGCTTGGAGAATAGGTTCAGGAACTTGTAGAAGTAAATTATGGACTGTATAAGTCATCAAAACATCACTATCGATAAAACTTAAAAGATACTGAACAAAATCAAGCATTGTTGAAGTAACTGTATAAGCTAAACTGTAAACAGTGCCCGGTATAAAATAATCAACTAAAAATAAAAGACCTGAAGAGCCAGCCACAACTAGCGGAATTATTAAAAATAATGGCATATTTATTCACCCCCTCTGAATAGTATTTTTAAAGATAAAAACATAGCAAAAACTAATGTCATAGTTTTAAGTAATTGATAAATAAAACAGGGAACATTGAAAGAGTATTGTTCTTCATCTAAACCTAGACGACTTAAAAAAGAAAACTCAATAGCAGGGCAAGATTCAAAGTCAGTTTCAGGAACTCTAAAACCGGACAAAAACTGATAACCCGGCAACTCTTGAAAATCAGGCAAAGCATCATCCCAGGCATCTTTCATAGCATCAGCTAATTGATAAACATCAACATCAGAACCATCATCGCAAACTTCTTCACCGTCTATCGTGTAACAGTCTCCACCGTTACCATCTCCTTGTTCCTCATCAGTGCCATCATCGCCTGTGCCTTCATCTGTGCCACCTCCTGTTCCGCCTGTCTCGTCTCCTGTGTCATCTCCTGTGCCTGTGTCACCACCAGTGCCGTCGTCTGTGCCTGTATCGTCGCCAGTGCCGTCGTCTGCACCTGTGTCGTCTCCTGTGCCTGTATCATCGCCAGTGCCGTCGTCTGTGCCTGTATCGTCTCCTGTGTCGTCATCAACATATTCATCGCAAGGAACGCCATCAATTTCACATTCATCATCTTCGGAAGGTGTTGACTCATCAAGACTAGGTAAAATAACTTCAGTGCTAATTCTATTTATAAAATCACTAAAAGAAGTGGGATTTAAACGAGAATCAAGACCTGAACAGTAATGAGTAGAACCTTTGGGCCACTTATACGCACCTTTAGTAATAGAAGAACCTGAAGAATAAAAACCTTTAACATAACCATAAGAGCTAACAGCGACACGATAAGCACCAGAATCATTTAATGTTAAGTCAGGACAAGAAGAATCTAATTCATATAAAACTTTTTTAGAAAGATTACCATCAATATAACTACCAAAATTTTTAGGATTAGTAAATCTAAAAACAGGCAACATATAATAATCAGCATTTGATGATAAAACATCAGAATAAGAATTAATTTTATAATTATCTTCTAAATCAAAACAACGATCAACAGTACTGTCTAATGAATCAAAAGTGAGAGACTGACAAGCATACTGTGCTGTGTCTTCCTCTTCACCTGCCCCTGTCCCATCATCCTCTTCATCACCTGTGCCTGTGTCGTCGCCTGTGTCATCTGTACCTGTTCCTGTTCCATCGCCTTCTTCATCAGGTATTTTAGTTACATTAAATAAAAAATAACTGTAATCATCTAAACCGTGACTCCACTCAGAATCTGAATCAGGAACCAAATAGCAACCTTCACTTTCAAAAGCAACAGGTGGAATACCCATATATATATTATAAGAAGCGGGACCATCATCGCTAAACCTTATTTCTTCTTGACCTGTGCAAGCATCATAGTCAGCAGCATTTGCGAAAATGCTAGGCGAGTATAAAATAGTTAATATAAATAGTAGAGTAAGGATTTTTTTAATCATTGTTTTACCCCGCCTTAGTTCCCAATATAAAGGCGAAAGCAACAAGGCCCGCAATTAAAGCATATACAGACATCTCTAATGCATCATTAGACTGTGCTAATAAAATGTTTGAATCTGTTAACTGCTGTATTATTTCCTCGTTTGTCATTTAAAATCCCTTTTATTATTTTTTTGTGTAGTTTCCCGTCTAAACTTTACCCCAAAGGGGCCCCTTTTAACGGGTAAATTTGTTTTGTAGTTTAATAAAAAAGGCGGGCAATGCCCGCCCTGGTATTAAGCTTTGTTAAGCAATCTCTTACCATACTTGAATCCAACCATCACAACGACAATAGCTAATAGTGCTGGAACAGCAACTGTAACTAATGACTCAATGCTTGAGATATTATCAAGAACGATAGTTTCAACTGCACTTGTATCACCTTCTTCCATAATGAAAACTCCTTTTCTTATGATTACTAGGGAACCGCCTAGAACGGTCGTAAGCCCCACGCTTACCATCCTAAAAACTACATCATATTGAGTAATTTCTTAGAAACTGAAAAGCTGAAACCCGCAAAATAAGCTAACAAAATACCACCTGCAATTTGCATCATAAATGTAGAAGATTCAGCCATTATTATTCTCCTTTTAAACTTCGTTTAGAACGAGGTTTCCAATTGTTAACTGACCATACCTATTTTTGTATGTAGACTTTGAAAAATCTATCTCATACTGTCCAGGTTTATACTGCTCAGAAACTATGCTATTAAATTTGGTTGGATATAGATCGTTTCCGTGCTGTATCCAATAAGTAGCGATAAGAAAATCTTTTGTTGGGTGTTTGTTAACTTCTTGTAATTCTATAATCATTTTAATTCTCCATTTTTATTATTAAAGTTTGTATTTAAGTATTCAACAACAGCTTGAAAGTCATCATCATTTTTAGAGTGACAACCGCACAATACGCATTGTTTAGTTTCTTTATCTGTATATCTTTCGCAACAATCGCTCATATGTAAGCTCCTTTTCTTATTGTTGTTTTGTTATGATATAGTGTAACACTATTATACTAAAAAGTCAAGTTTTATTTGCATTTTTTATATATAGAAGTTCTGCTTTGTTATTGATTTTTTAACGCTTGCACGTTAAAAAATGATATATTTTCGAGCATTGTTATATATTATATCCCGCAACTTTACAGTTGTCGTATGTGTCTCTAAGGCACGGTTATGCATTGTCCCAATGCCCGTGTTCTCCGAAGGCCCAGCAGGGGCTTTATATATTCAATGAATATACAAATAAAACAAAGGTCAAAAGCGAGCAGAACATACTTATATATTAGAAATATGTTATAATGTATCAATAAGAATAATAAAGAGGGTATATATTTTATGAAAGCATTTTGTCGTTTTGAAGCGAAAGCATTTAGCAGAAAGAAAGGCCATAGTGCTATTAAAGCATCAGCATATAGAACAGGACAAGAATTGTATTGTGAGCAGACAAAGCAATTATATAATTTTGAATATAAAAAAGATGTTGTTCATTATGAAACAGACAAGCAATTTAGAGACAGCGAACATTTGTGGAATACAGTTGAAAAAGCAGAAAAGCGAAAAGACGCGACTATACAACGCGAGTTACTTTGTTCATTAGATAAAAACATTGACGAGAAAGAAGCTAGAAAATTAGCTCGCAACTTCTGTAAAAAAATACAGAAAAAGCACCTTGTCGCTTATGAATTCGCAATTCACAAAGGCAAGAACGACGACAACCCGCACGTTCATATAATTTTAAGCACTAGACGCTTTGAGGATGGAAAGTTCACAGAGAAGAGCAGAGAGCTAGATGATAGGAAAAGCGGACTGATAGATTTTTGGCGGAAAGAATGGCAGAAGGATAGCGATACTATATTAAAGCTACAAAATAGAAGAAAAGCTAATTTAAACAATGATTTATACCCTAGACCAAGGCTATCAATGTAAGTTTGGTATATACCCTTGCCATTCGAAACCGGCGCTATCCATCTCGCCCGCGCCAGCCACGAGCGCCGCTATCCGGCGCAATTTCAGCTGGTGGCGGCGATGAATCCCTGCCCCTGCGGGCATCTAGGCGACCCGCGCCAGCGATGCCAGTGCACCGCCAGCCAAATCCAGCGCTATCAGGCACGACTTTCCGGTCCGCTGCTGGATCGCATCGACCTGCAGGTGGAAGTCCCGGCGCTACCGCCAGAACAACTCACCGCGCAAACCCAGGGAGAATCGTCAGAAGCCGTTCGCCAGCGTGTGATGGCCGCCCGTAAGCGGCAAATGGCAAGAGGCGCGCTCAACAGCCAACTGAGTGGTAAAGCGCTGGAAACCGCCTGCGCGCTAAACGACGAGGAGCGCGCCTGGCTTGCCGGGGTGTTGGAAAAGCTCAAGCTCTCCGCCCGCGCCTACCACCGCGTGCTGCGCGTTGCGCTGACGCTGGCCGACCTACAGGGCGAACCCAAGCCTATCCAACCACACTTGATCGAAGCCATCGGCTACCGGCAGTTGGATAGGTTGTTGAAAGGCACTTAGCCGTGCGTTTTGGCCAGCGAATCGACCAGGCGCTGGCAGAGTACATCAAGCTTTTGGCCGGTGGCTGCATCATGCAGCGCGCCGCTGTCGTTGAATGCACTGCCCGCCTGGGGAAGCGATAGCGGCTGTGGTAACACGGTCAGGCTTAGGTTGGCCAGTAGCTGCTGCGCCAACGGCATGGCGCGAATACCGCCTAGTCCACCGGGTGATGCCGCCACCAGCGCTGCCCACTTGCCGGCAAAAAGCCCAAGGCCTGGGGTGTCGCCGTAAGGCCTGGATAGCCAGTCCAAGGTGTTTTTGAGTAGCGGCGTAATAAAGCCGTTGTACTCGGGAGAGGCGATAAACACCGCCTGATGTTCGGCGAGGATAGCGCGCAGTTTCAGCACATTATCTAGCATGCCTTGCGCTTCAATGTCTTCGTCAAACAACGGGCAGGGATAATCTTTTAAATCAATGAAGGTCGCTTGGCCACCCAATGCGTCAATACGCTTTGCAGCGAGTTGGGCCAGCTGTTTATTGAGTGAACCTTCACGGGCGCTGCCGGCAAACACCAGCACTTTCGGTGGGTTATGTATCATCGCACACTCCTGATAAAACATCAGCTAAGGTAAATAAACCACAACGAGTTTCGCACAGGCATTAGGCGATAGCATTAACCTCATCTATATAAAGCGTCTAATAGTTAAAAGTTATCACCTGCTTTTACGATGAAGACGACCCTTTGGCGGACGCCGCAGCCTTGGCCACCGCCACTTGGTCAACGAACGCATCCAACGCGTCGAACAGCGCGCGGCGAATCGGCTCTGCTTCGTTGACCAGATGGTGGCGTGCCTCGGGATGGCGATATATCTGGGCGCCAGGAAACTTTTCTTCCAGAATTGCCAGATTCCACTCCCAATCCACGGTGACGTCTTGTTCGCCCTGTAAAATCATCACGGGCAAATTAAGCGGGTCGCGGGCCAGCAACCGCGGTATCCAACGTCGCATGGCCGTAATCCAGGCCACGCTTAACTGATTGGGCTGCAAGGGGTCGTGCTCGCGTAAAAATTCGGTAAATTCTTCGTCAGTGGAGTTAGGTCGATACTTGCGCGGCAGCGCTTTGACGAACGGACTAGCGATCAGATGCAGCCAGCTCGCCTGGCTCCAGCCCCATGGCCGAACCAACGGCGCCAACAGCACCAGCCCATCCCAGCCAGCCGCGTCGCGTCGGTTCAGCGCATCGGTGGCCAGAATGGCAGCGCCGGTACTTTGCCCCACGCCCAGCCAGGGCGAGGGCGCCATGGACTGCTGTGACAGGATAGTTTGCACATGCGTCAGGCAGTGTTGATAGTCGTCAAAGTCATCGATGGCCGCCCGCGCCCCACTGGATAGCCCGTGACCAGGCAAATCCCAAAGCACGACGCGCCAGCCTCTATCCAACAAGCGCTCCAGCAGATGACGATAAAGCCCTAAGTGATCGAAGTAACCGTGCACGACAAAGGCGGTGCCTCTCGGGGTCGGTGGGCTCCATACTTGGCACCACAATGCAAAACGCCCGGTATCAATAAATCCGGCGTATACTTCTCGGGTGTCACGGCGCAGCGTCTCTAAGCCGTAGTGCTGAAAATAGTCGTTCATCGCCGAAGCAAGAGTATCACCAGGCACCAAGCGGGAGAGTGCTGAGTCGCCGGCGTGGCGACGAAACAATGCCTCTAAATGATCGAACTCGCGCATTCGCACCTCTCCTTAACCGCTATCCCTTAACCGCTCATTGGCCATTGGTCAGCCATTGACCCATGACGCTTTGCCTTATCATTTGGTCGAGCATAATGGCGCTTTAAGGTCTACGCTGTTTACATGCCCGAACATATATGGAATTATTTTCCACAAATAGATTTTAAATGCATGTTCATCTGACTGTGACGGGCCATCAGCCTAGCAATACGGCGTCACAGCCACCTTAACAGGAGAGTCTCCATGAGCGAGCGTATCACGCGTCACCGTTTACAGGTGGCAGCCGACCTAGATCGTTTTATCAAAGACCACGCACTGCCCGGCACCGGCGTCGACGAAAGCGCCTTCTGGGCAGGCGTCGACGCCTTATTTCACGATTTAACACCAAAAAATCGTCAGTTGCTTGAAGAACGTGATGTCCTTCAAGAAAAGTTAGACGTTTGGCATCGCGAAAACCCTGGCCCAGTCGCGGATATGCCCGCCTATCGCCGCTTTCTGAAGGATGCGGGCTACCTCGTTGACGCGCCTGCTAACGTGAGCGCTACCACCGCCAACGTTGACCGCGAAGTGGCGGTTCAGGCCGGGCCACAGTTAGTTGTGCCGATGAGCAACGCACGTTACGCGCTCAACGCCGCCAACGCACGTTGGGGCAGCCTGTATGACGCGCTCTACGGCACCGATGTCATTTCCGAAGAAGACGGCGCTGAAAAAGGTACCAGCTTCAACCCCAAGCGTGGCGCAAAAGTTATCGCCTACGCCCGCGGCGTATTGGACCGCGCGGCACCTCTGGCCACTGGCTCCCACCGCGATGCGGTGAAGTACGCCATTCGCGATGAGCACTTGGTGGTTACACTGGAAGGCGGCCGTGACACGGGCTTGAAAGACGCTGGCAAGTTGATTGGCTTCACCGGTGATGCGGCCGCCCCTGACGCTATCCTGTTGGGCAACAACGGCCTGCATCTGGAAATCCAGATCGACGCCAACCACTCCATCGGCAAAACCGACCCGGCAGGCGTTAAAGACGTGGTCGTTGAAGCCGCACTCACCGCGATCATGGACTGCGAAGATTCCGTTGCCGCTGTCGATTCAGAAGACAAAGTAGGCGTTTACAGTAACTGGCTAGGCCTGATGAAGGGCGATCTTGAAGAGAAGATCGACAAAGGTGGCAAGACCTTTACCCGTAAACTTAACGCCGACCGCACCTGGCAAACCACCGATGGTAGCAGCGTCACGCTACCCGGCCGTTCGCTGATGTTCGTGCGTAATGTGGGTCACTTAATGACCACACCGGCGATTTTGGACGATAAAGGCAACGAGCTACCGGAAGGCATTCTCGATGCGGTAGTGACCTCGCTGCTGGCGCTTCACGACCTGAAGAAAGACGCCGACCAGCCGCGCAACTCGCGTACCGGCTCGGTATATATCGTCAAGCCGAAGATGCACGGCCCTAAAGAAGTGGCGTTTGCCAACGAGCTGTTTAGCCGCGTCGAAGATATCCTGGGCATGAGCCGCGACACCCTGAAAATGGGCATCATGGACGAAGAGCGCCGTACCACCGTCAACCTCAAGGCATGTATCGCTGAGGCCGCGTCGCGGGTGGTGTTTATCAACACCGGCTTCCTCGACCGTACCGGCGACGAAATGCACACCGCTATGGAAGCAGGCCCGATGGTGCGCAAGGGCGACATGAAGAGCGCCGCCTGGATTACCGCCTACGAGAAAAACAACGTGCAGGTTGGCCTTGCCTGTGGCCTGCGTGGCCGCGCCCAGATCGGCAAAGGCATGTGGGCGATGCCCGATTTGATGCATAACATGCTGGAGCAGAAAATCGGCCATCCGAAGGCGGGCGCCAATACTGCTTGGGTGCCCTCGCCGACGGCGGCGGCGCTGCATGCGCTGCACTACCATCAGGTCAACGTTACAGACGTTCAGCGTGAGCTGGAAGGATTGGGCGAACCTGACTACCTGGATGACCTACTCACCGTGCCAGTGGCGGAAAACGCCAACTGGTCCGATGAAGAGAAGCAGCAGGAACTGGATAACAACTGCCAGGGTATTCTCGGCTACGTAGTACGCTGGGTAGAGCACGGCGTCGGCTGTTCGAAAGTGCCGGATATCCACAACGTCGGCTTGATGGAAGACCGCGCCACGCTGCGTATCTCCAGCCAGCACATTGCCAACTGGCTGCACCACGGCATTGTCGATGCGCCGCAGGTGGAAGAAACTCTCAAGCGCATGGCCAAGGTGGTGGACGAGCAAAACGCCGGCGACCCCACCTACACTGCCATGAGCGCTAACTTCGAAGGCTCAACCGCCTTCAAGGCAGCCTCGGACCTGATCTTCAAAGGTCGCGTGCAGCCTTCTGGCTACACCGAGCCGCTACTCCACGAGTGGCGTCAGGTGCACAAGGCGAAGTAAACTCGCCTGATAGCAAAATCAGCCTCGAGGCTACCGCTTCGGGGCTTTTTTATGAGGAAAACAAGAATGACGGTGATGACCGCCGAACAGATCGAACAGTTTCTTGACGAGGTCTTCCCCCAGCGAATGGGCAGGATCGAAAGTGTGGGCGAGATGAGCGCCACCATGCGCTTGGCGATTGGCAATGAACACCTGCGCCCTGGCCCGCGCGTCTCTGGCCCCACCATGATGGGCTTTGCCGATGTGGCTATGTACGTGGCGATATTGGCGCAGATCGGCCCGGAACCGATGGCCGTGACCAGCGATTTAAACTGCCACTTTTTACGCGCAGCATCGGGCGATCACGACATCATTGCCCACGCCAAGCTGCTCAAGCTCGGCCGCCGCTTGGCCGTTGGCGAAGTGTCGATTGTCTCCGCCGCCGATGAATCCAAGCCGGTGATCCACGTCACCGCAAGCTACGTGCTGCCGGATAACGCCTAACCTGCTTCACGGCTCTAGCGTCATGAATGGCTCATCTTCCTGATCGCTAAATGCGTAGACGTCGTAGGGTTCTTCCTGCGGCCCGGGCATGCCCGGTGTACCTGTGGGCATACCGGCCAGGCCAATGCCGTCCACATCGGGCTGCTCTTCAAATAGCGCTTGTAAAGCCTCCATGGGCACGTGGCCTTCAATCCAGTAGTCGCCTATCTCGATGGTGTGGCACGACCCTAGGCCGTGGGGGGACTCCTGCCTGCTGCTTGATTTCGCCCAGCTCAGCGTTATCGACAATTTTTACATCAACGCCCTGCTCTTCCAGGTGGCGCGCGTATTCATCGCAACAGCCGCACTGCGGATTTTTGTACATCGTCGCTTCATCAGGCAATGCGGCATGCGCCGTGGTGGCGCCCAGCAATAGCGCGCCCGACACCCATAGCGAGGCAGTTTTTCGATTCATGAGCATTTCCTCAGTGGTAACGACGTGATCAATTCGTCCGGCTGAACAGGGATTTGGCCAGCGAAGCGATACCCAGCCCAGCGAGTAGCAGAACTGTAAGTGGCATGAGCCAGCCCAACCAGCCCATTGACCCCATCAGCGCGAAACAATCTGCATTCATCATGATAGCCTCCTGACAGTCGCTTGATGAACATGTTCGTTTAAAGCTTACAACCTATGGGTTACCCCAAGGTCAAGCGACGGCAGTGGAGGCCGCGTATTGCTTGATGCGGATCAATATGGCGGCGTGGGTTTCAGGCTCCGTTCAGGTTGATAGCTTATAAACTTACAGTGAGCTTTTTAAACTTTTCTTTGTGAGACTACCCCTATGCGCAAATCATCCCTTACGCTAGCCCTTTTCGCCGCAACCTTGAGCGGTGTGGCATCCACCGCCTGGGCTTCAGGCGAGCATAGTGGCGACCACACCGAGGCCAACGCCGCCGATGTTGAACGCACCATCAGCGTTGAAGCAGGCGACATGTGGTTCGACCCCGAGGAGATGGATATCGCACCAGGCGAAACTGTCGAGTTCGAAATCAACAATACTGGTAACGTGGAGCATGAATTTGTGATTGGCGACAAAGCCGCACAAGAAGAACATCGTAAAATGATGCAGGAAATGGATGGCGACCATGGTGACCACGGCGGCCACGACATGGCCGAAGGCGAGCATGGCGGTCAAATGCCATCGGTGACCATTGGCGCAGGCGAATCCAAAACACTGGTGTGGACAGCCCCAGAAAACGTCGAGCGCCTTGAATATGCCTGCAACATTCCAGGACACTACGAGTCCGGCATGTACGGCGATATCAACTTGTGACGCGATACGATGAAACTGTTGCTGTTAGAAGACGATGACCTGCTGGCGGAAAGCCTTGCGGAGAGTCTGAAAGACAACGGCTATCTTGTCGATGTGGCCGCCTCAATCAAGGCGGCCACGTCGTTCATGAGCACCGAAGAATACGCGCTTGCCATTCTTGACCTCGGGCTACCGGATGGCTCGGGACTTGAGCTGCTCGCCAAGTGGCGACAGCAAAAACATGCCATCCCTATGTTGATACTCACTGCGCGCGATACCTGGGAAGACAAGGTGGTTGGCCTGGAAACCGGTGCCGATGACTACCTCACCAAACCCTTCCACGAAGCCGAACTCATGGCCCGCCTGAAAGCCCTGCTACGTCGGCAATCCGGCCAGTTATCCCAGGTTATCACGCTCAATGGTGTGTCCCTGGATGAAGCCGGTCAGCGCGTTTCAAGCAACGGCGGCGCGTGGCGTTTGCTGACCGCCACTGAGTTTCGTCTGCTCCGGTACTTGATGCACCACCCTGACCGCATTCACTCCAAAGAACGGTTGCTGGAGCAGCTTTACGCACTTGAGCAGGACGCAGCGGCGCCCAACCTGGTCGAGGTGTACGTAGCCCGGCTGCGCCGCTATCTTGGCAAGTCGATCATCCAGACCCGCCGCGGCCAGGGGTATCTCTTTGCTTCACATTGATCAGCGTAGCCTGCGCTTTCGACTGCTGGCCTGGCTAGGCGGCGTCGCACTGCTGGTGGTCGGCCTGACATGGCTGTTGCACGGGGTGTTTCTGCAGAACCTGGCCAAGGACTTTCTGGGCGAGCGCCTCATGCGTGAAGCCGACCACGCGGTAGATCAGCTCGAGCAAGACCGCCTGGCGGTCCCCGCATCGCTTGCTTCGGCCAGCCAAGGCTATCAGGTATTCCATCACCTCTATGTGCTACGTCTGGATGACGACATCAGCGCCTCTGATCCGATCTGGCAGCGCCAGCTTGCCCCGCTGCTTGACGATGACGGTGATGCGCTGATTGAGGTGAAACACAGGGGGGACCATTTGCTGGTCTATCGCCGCCACTTCGAGTGGCAAGACACCTCTGGCGTACTGCTGATTGGGGAGGACTTTTCCCAGGTCGAAGCGGGCCTGGCCACCCTTCACTGGTGGGTCGGCGGCATTGCGGCAGGTCTGCTCGCGGTGCTGGTCACGCTCAATATGCTGGCCGTCAATCGCGGCTTGCGACCACTCTGGCAATTACGCCACCAGTTGGAAGCCCTGCAGGCAGGCGAGCGCCAGCGCCTATCACTCACCGCCCCCGCCGAACTTGACGCCCTCGTCGCCCAGCTCAATCGCTTCATGGACGATATCGACCTGCGCCTGCAGCGCTCGCGGGAGTCGGTCGCTAACCTTTCCCATGCCCTCAAAACCCCGCTGGCAGCAATCACCCAGGTGCTCAGAGGTGGCCGACCCATAGACGACGAACGCCGCCGCAAGCTACTGATGCGCATCGAGGACATCAACGCTCAGTTGGATGCCGAACTGCGTCGCGCGCGCATTGCCGGTCCCCATGCGGGACACATGACGCACCTGACGCGTGACAGTCAACGGCTGATGGACATGTTTCGTAGCCTCTACCCGCAGCCCTCGTTCGCCCTGACAACGTCGCTCAACGACCGCGAGCAGGTACCCATCGACGTTCACGATTACGCCGAGATGCTAGGCATTGTGCTGGATAATGCCGGCAAATGGGCCGCCAGCGAGGTGCGATGCCACGTCAGCGCCACCTCTGAGGCCCTGACCCTGACAATCGATGATGACGGCCCCGGCGTTGCCGACAAGGACATGGCACGCCTCGGCGAGCGCGGCACGCGGCTGGATGAGCGCCACCCCGGCTACGGTCTGGGACTTGCCATCCTGGACCAATTGGTGGCGCGTTACGCTGGCCACTGCCGGTTCGAGCGCAGCCCGCTAGGCGGCCTGCGGGTTGTTACCCGCCTGCCATTGCCGGACGTTAAGCCCTCCTGACGGTTTTTCAGCCTTGATTCAGCTTACTCCCCCATGATGATGCTATTGATCATTGAGGGGAGTTTCACATGTCGCGTTCGACCATTATCCGTCACCCGCTTTCACGCCGCCAGGTGCTGAAAGGCAGCGCGGCGTTGGGGCTGGGTTCGGCTGCCGCCCTGGGCATGAGCCCCGCCTGGGCTACCCCCTGGGGCCGCTCCAACGTCTATTCCAAAGGCGTTGAAGAAGGGCCTGAGATAGCGCTGGCCATCCGCCGTGAAAGTCTCCAGATTGACGGCAAGACCGCTAGCGCCTTCAGCATTAACGGCACCAGCCCGGGTCCCCTCTTACGCCTGAAAGAAGGCCAGGACGCTGTACTGCGCGTTACCAACCTGCTCGATGAGCCCACCTCGATTCACTGGCACGGGCTAATTCTACCTGCAGGGATGGATGGCGTGCCGGGAGTCAGCTTTGCTGGTATCGAGCCCGGCGAAACCTTTACCTACCGCTTCCCGGTGCGCCAAAACGGCACCTACTGGTACCACAGCCATTCTGGCATGCAGGAACAGCTTGGCCACGCCGGGCCGTTGATTATTGACGCCGCCGAACGCGAACCCTTCCGTTACGACCGCGAGCACGTGTTGTTGCTTACCGACTGGACGTTCGAAGATCCCATGGCGGTGTTTCGTAACCTGAAAACCATGGAGGGCTATTACAACTTCCAGGAACGCACGGTGGCCGATTTCTTCGCCGACGTTCGCCAAAACGGCTTGTCTCAGACTGCCGAAATGCGCGGCATGTGGGCCAAGATGCGCATGAGTTCGCGGGATATTGCCGACGTTACCGGCAGCACTTATACCTATCTGCTCAACGGTCACTCCCCCGAGGAAAACTGGAGCGCGCTGTTCAAGCCAGGCGAGCGCGTAAGGCTGCGGGTGATTAACGGATCGGCCATGTCCTACTTCGACGTGCGTATTCCCGGGCTGAAAATGACCGTGGTGGCCGCCGACGGGCAGCCAGTTCAACCGGTGCCCGTGGATGAATTTCGCATCGGGGTTGCCGAGACTTACGACGTTCTGGTGTCACCTGAAGACGATCAGGCGTATACGATTTTCGCCGAATCCATGGATCGCAGCGGCTACGCCCGCGCCACTCTCGCCCCTCGCGAAGGCATGCAGGCGGAGATTCCGGAGCGCCGCCAGATTGCCGACCGTGGCATGGAGGCCATGGGTGCTCACGGCATGGATCACGGCGACATGGAGGGTATGGACCACTCCAACATGTCGGACAGTGACATGGAGGGCATGGACCACTCCAATATGTCAGACAGTGACATGGAGGGCATGGACCACTCCAATATGTCGGACAGTGACATGGAGGACATGGACCACGGTGACATGGACCACGGCAGCAGCGGGATGGAGAAAGAAAGCGCCAAGACCCGCGACAACGGCATGCTGGTGGCTGGCGAAGCCCAGCCTGGCTCGCGCTACGACCAGGCGGGTATTGGCATCGACCCCGACGAGCGCCGCGTGCTGGTCTACCGCGACTTAAAAGCCTTTACGCCCTGGCCCGACCGCCGCGAGCCCGGCCGCGAGCTGGAACTGCATTTGACCGGCAACATGGAGCGCTACATGTGGTCGTTCGACGGCCAAAAATTCAGCGAAGTAGACGGCCCTATTCACTTTGAAAAGGACGAGCGCCTGCGCCTGATCCTGGTCAACGACACCATGATGGAGCATCCCATCCACCTGCACGGCATGTGGATGGAACTGGAAAACGGCCAAGGCGAGCTGATTCCGCGCAAGCACACCTTGAACGTCAAGCCCGGCGAGCGGGTGTCAGCGCTGATCACTGCGGATGCCGAGGGCAGTTGGGCCTTCCACTGTCACCTTCTCTACCACATGGACGCTGGCATGTTCCGCGTTGTGCAAGTTTCTTAAGGAGGCCATATGAACGCCAAACGCTACGTAACCTTTGCCAGCACATTGCTGGCCTTGGCCGCCGCCACAGCACACGCCGAAGACGGCTACGACGCCCCGGATGACTGGCCCGCGCCCATGCAGGAACACAACATGGGCATGGGTCTGTTCGACCGACTGGAATACACCGTACCCGACAAGGGCCCAGAGGCGGTGGTATGGGACTTCCAAGGCTGGTACGGCGGCGATATCAATCGCGTGTACCTCAAATCGGAAGGCGAGAACGTCCAGGGCGACGGCGAAGACGCCGAGTTTGAGTCTCTGGAACTCCTGTATAGCCGCCTGGTTGCGGACTTTTGGGAGTTACAGGGCGGTGTGGGCTACCAGGGCGGCGTATTTTCTGATGACCATGCCGAACGCACCTACGGGGTGGTGGGCCTGCAAGGCGTGATGCCCTACGGCATTGAAACCGACCTGGCCATGCAAGTCAGCGATGAAGGTGACGTGGCGGCAAGTTTTGAAGGCGAATACGATTTACGCCTGACCCAACGGCTTTATCTGCAGCCGCGCACGGAAATTGCCGTGGCCGCCAGTGAGGTGGAAGAATTTGGCGTCGGCGAAGGGCTTAACTCGGTTCGCACCGGGCTACGTCTAGGCTATGAAGTGACCCGCCGGATCGCCCCTTACGTGGGTGCCTACTGGGAGAAAGAATACGGCGACACCGCCGACCTGTCCCGCGCCAGCGGCGACAGCACCGAAGATACCGGCGTCGTCGCGGGCGTCAAGCTGATGTTCTGACCCCGCCGTCAACCCCCCTGCGTTGAACCGCCTTCTCTGACGCCCCAACGGTGTAACGACGCCGCTGGGGCGTTATTCATGTTAGTCTCCAATGGCGTTAAGCGGGCAATTTTTTGCCCATCGCCCCAGCGACCCATCACCACGCCAGCGTTACTGCCAGTACAGCTGATTTTTACAATACATAATGGGTTGTTCGTATTTAGATGCCATTCAATATCTTGCCCGATCCTCAATCCTTGAATGCCATTCAGGGGGAGCACGCCGCCTCGCTGGTATTGCTCTCATGGCTGGTGGCGCTGGCGGCATCCTACGCGGGATTGGATATCATCAAGCTGGTGAGCAAAGGCTCACACCCGGCGTGGCGGCGTGCCTGGCTCTGGGCAGGGGCCAGCGCCATGGGGCTGGGCGTTTGGAGCATGCACTTTATCGGCATGCATGCCTACCGGCTTGATTTTCAGGTCAGCCACGCACCGGTGCCTACCTTACTGTCGATCATTCCCGCCATTCTTGGCAGCTTTATTGCCATGCAGGTACTTGCCCGCGATGCCCCTTCACATCGCGCCCTGATGCTGGCCGGGCTAAGCCTCGGGCTGGGTATCGGGGTAATGCACTATAGCGGCATGGCCGCGATGCGGGCGCCCGCCGAGCTGTATCACGCCCTGGGCCTTTTCCTGGTGTCGCTGCTCGTGGCGATCGGCTTGGGGATGCTGAGCGTCTACGCCTACCGCCTCTGCCAGCATGAGTGGGGCATGCAACGCTCCCGAACCTGCGCTTTCATTGCCGCCCTGTGCGTTTCCATTGCGGTATGCGGCATGCATTATGTCGCCATGCAGGCCGCCTGGTTTTTACCCTTGCCGGAGGCCGCCAACACCCCGTCTTCATCACCCGCCTCTCACTGGCTTATCTACCTGATCAGCGGTGTGGCGGTAATGACCGCCCTACTCACCTTGATAGCGACCCGCGTGCAACGGCGGCTTCAGGCCAGCGAACGCCATGAACACATGACCCACACCAGACTACTGGAAGTCGTCTCCTCGCTTCAGGATTGCGTGATCCTGCTGGACGAGCAGGCCCGTATTCGCCTATGCAACGCGGCGTTTGAACGCCAGGTAGGGCTGCGTTCGGATCAATTGATGGGGCTGTCCGTATCAAAGCTTGCCTACGCCGAGAATAGCCAGACGCTGAGTCAGCACATCCGCGAGGCATTGGATGAAAAAGGCCAGTGGGGTGGGATGATCACTGCCCTGCGGGCGGACGGTACCGGGTTCCCGGCGTGGCTGAACGTCAGCCGGGTCACCTATGCGAATAGCGACGACCGCGATTATGTCGCGCTCTTAAGCGACCGCTCAAAAGAGCAGCGCGACCAGCAGCGCATTGGCTACCTCGCCTACCACGACATGCTCACGGAGCTCCCCAACCGCCGGGCGCTGCAGGAACACTTAGCCGCGTTCGCCCAACATCCCGCCTCACCCGACGCGCATGCCTTTCTGGCGCTGCTCGATATTGACCGCTTCAAGGTACTCAATGACAGTCTGGGCCAGGACATTGGCGACGAACTGCTGCGTCAGTTGGGCAGGCGACTGCACCAATGGTCGGGAGCCGGACTATACGTAGCACGCCTGGATGGCAACGAATTCGCGCTGGTAGGCGAGCTTGCCGCCCGCGACTGCGCCGGTGGCGAGCGCGAAACGCAGCAGCGCATCAACGCGATCATCACCGCGCTGACGGCTGACTATCTACTTCAGGGCCACACCTATCCCTGCCGACTCAACGTGGGGATGCTCGTTTTCCGCTCTCAGGAAAGCGCACCGGCCGCCCAGCTGTTCAAGCGGGCGGGCCTGGCACTGCTGGAAGCCAAGCGCCAGCGGGATGGAAAGCCCCAGTTCTTTCAGCAGGCGCAAGAAGATGAACTGGAAGAGCGCCTGACCCTTGAGCGCGAGCTGAAATACGCCATTGACCACGACGAACTGTGCCTCTACCTGCAGCCGCAGGTAGACCTCCATCGGCAGGTGATCGGCGCCGAGGCGCTTGTACGCTGGCAGCACCCGGAACGCGGCATGATTTCACCCGGCCGCTTTATTCCCGTGGCCGAAGAAACGGGGCTTATTCTGCCACTCGGGGATTGGGTATTGAAGGAGGGCTGCCGCCTGCTGGGGGAGTGGCGCCATCAACCCGCCTTTCGCCATTTAAAACTGTCGTTGAACGTCAGTATTCGCCAGTTTCAGCAGCCCGATTTTGCCGACCAGGTGCTGGCGGTCATCAAGCAGTATGATGCGCCCGCTGAGCGATTGACGCTGGAGCTTACCGAATCGCTACTGCTGAGCGACCCCGATGGCACCATCCACAAAATGCAGCAGCTGCAGCAAAGAGGCGTCAGCTTTGCGCTGGATGATTTCGGCACCGGCTATTCCTCCCTTGCTTACCTCAAGCTGTTACCGCTGGATACGCTGAAAATCGACATTACCTTCGTCAGGGATTTAACCCGGGACATGCAGGCCACTCCGATAGCGGCCACCATCGTGGCGCTCGCCGAGAGCCTGGGGCTGGGTGTCATTGCCGAAGGCGTGGAAACCGAAGACCAGCGCATGGTACTTGCCAACTTAGGGTGCAGTATTTACCAGGGTTTTCTGTTTGGCCGTCCTGTCCCAGTAGAAACGTTTTCCATGGCGTTACTCGCAGGCGGCATTGCGTAAAAACGAGCCGCCAACTCACCTCTAAACTATAACTACCTACCAAAACTTGACCTAAAGGCAACCCCAGGCACTACGCTTATAGCCTAGTGAAAGCATCAATAGGGAGGTTGCCGTGGCACCATCAACGCAGCAAACCGCGCGGGTTTACCGGATGAAAACCGCCGATCATTTGTGCCCGTTTGGCTTAAAGACCGTTGATTTACTTAAGCGCAAAGGCTTTGAGGTGGATGACCACCCCCTAACTTCACGTGATGAAATCGACGCCTTCAAAGCCCGGGAGAACGTCGACACCACGCCCCAGGTATATATCGGCGATGAACGCATCGGCGGTTATGAGGCGTTGCGTAAGCACCTGGGGATGAGCGTGCCTAACACCAAGGGCACGACCTACCGCCCGGTACTGGCGATTTTCGCTACTGCGCTGCTGATTGGCTTTGCGATTAGTTGGGCCGCCCAGGGCGCGCTATTCACAGCGCGTATGCCCGAGTACGCCGTTGCCACAGCGATGGTCCTGCTGGGTCTGCAAAAGCTGCAAGACGTGGAAAGCTTCAGCAATATGTTTCTCAACTACGATTTGCTTGCCCAGCGCTACGTCCCCTACAGCTACCTGTATCCCTACGCCGAAACACTCGCGGGTCTGCTGATGCTTGCCGGAGCGCTTATTTGGCTCGCCGCACCGTTGGCGCTGTTCGTAGGTACCGTCGGAGCGGCATCCGTGTTCAAAGCGGTATACATCGACAAGCGCGAACTCAAATGCGCCTGCGTGGGCGGCAACAGCAACGTACCGCTAGGCTTTGTATCGCTGACCGAAAACCTGGTGATGGTGGCAATGGGCCTATGGATGCCGCTGCGCATGCTGATCGCGTGAGTAAGGCTTGACTGCAGACAATACAAAAAACAAGCACTCATCCTCATTTCAAGCCAGGCTATGTCGAGGTCTGTATTAAATATTGGCAAAATAATCGCCAAGAAATAGTAGCCGTGACCATCTCAATGGATACCGCAGGTTTCATATTGACGAGCCCCCCTCCCTTGGAACTCCATTGTATCTGAGGGACAAAAATTTACAGTGGGAGTGATTGCCCTGCTACTTAAAGTCTATATAGTCTTTCCTATTAAAGAAAAAGACCTATATCTTAAAGTAGGCAAATAATAATTAATAACTGAGGCTTTTTTAATGACGGTTCCTACCCTGCATGAAAACCCCTCAGCAAGCGTGATTCGCTCACTGCTTCAGCATACCCACGAGCTATCTATTTATTCCAGGAATATGCCCTATGCCCTGAAGGCCGAGGTGATTGAGCTGAACCTGGGTAACGGCCGCATGGTGCTGGAAGTGGAATACGCCGGAGCGGATATCGAGCGCTACTTAACCTGCGACAGCCTAAGCTTTGACTTGGAGGCGCTGAAAGGACATCACGCGATTGAACGCGAGACCTACAGCTTGAGCAATGTCGCCGTCAAACTGCTCAAAGCAGACAGTACCTTGTATCGCTTGGAGTGCCAGTTGCCGGATTCGGTTTTCGTCAAAGAGAACCGAGGTTCTGTTCGTATCCCGTTCATTTTGGGTATGCAGACCCGTGTCGGTATCGAGGTTTATCCACATGAGCTCACTGTGCCGGGCAGGCTACGTAACCTGTCTATCGGCGGTTGCATGGTCGACATTGATCTAGCGGAAAGTGTCGCCATTGATGTCGATCAGGTAATTCCCGGGGTGACGCTGGAGTTTCCCAACGGTGATATTTTTTTTGCCGAAGGCAAAATCCGCCATATACGTCCTTTCGGTAATCATGGCTATGCGGCGGTCGGTATTCATTTTTACAATCTTTCGACATCTCAGGCTGAAATGCTGTACCACTACGTGAATGAGTCAGAACGAGAGGCCGCCTACCGTACCGGAACGAATGACAAAATGGTTTATCACTCCCCCCTGTTTATTCCTGGTACCAAGGAGAAGAAAATCCAGCAACGAGAAGCCCAGGAACGTGATAAACGCGCTCGCCAAACCCCCATGGAACGAGGTGTGATGGACATATCACATCAGCTGCAAGTGGGGCTGATGTACATGAAGACTCGCCAACTGTTTCCGGCCGATATTTTTTACGATTGCGTTGATACCCTGCGTTACCTTGTACAGCAGGATCGTAAAACATTTCTCTATGCCCTGGCGTTTTTACGCAATGAGCCAGACTGGGTAAGACACGCCGTGCAAGTCGCCGGACAGCTGACTGACATCATGTTAACCCGCGACCCGCATGACGCTAAGGTGCGTGAGGCTGTTCTGGGGGCCTTATTACACACCATGGGCAAGCCAATGCTGATCAGCGCGGACCTTCCATCACTCAAGATCAATATGAGCCCCGCCCAAAAGGACATCCTTAGCGGCCATGTGGCAACATTACGCAGTAAGCTGAGTGAGCTAGGCTGGGAGCCCAGCCCCACGTGCCGAGACGTGATTGAGAATGCCAACGAACGCCTGGATGGCTCGGGCTATCCGGCAGGCAAGCGTGGTGAAGAACTGTCGGAGGTCGTTCGTCTAGTCTCTTTGATCAAGGCGATTAACAAACTCCTTCACGCGCGAAACGGGGTACCTCCACGCCCACCGATTGACGCCTACCGCAGGATTAATGAGACCGGGACGGCCTACGACAAGACAGTGTTAGTGGAGTACATCCAAGTATATGGCTTGTACCCCATTGGTAGCTTAGCCAAGTTCTCGGGCGGCTTTCTTGCCTGGGTCATGGATATCAACAGCAAAGGCATGCCAAGTCAGGTTAACGTCGTCAAAAACTTACGCTTTCCTGACACCAACATCCATAGCGTTATCACCCAAGACGACATATCGCAGATTGGCAAGCTTGAGGGCATCGTCAACCCTTTGGATTATGGGGTGAGTGTGCTAAAGGTTTAATGGTTAGTGGGTAGGTGAGCGAGCATCGCCACCACCCCCAATGCCAGCCAGCCGATCATTAGCAAAAGCCCACCTATGGGGGTAACGATACCCAGGTTCAGCCCCGCCAACGCCATCAGGTACAGCGAGCCTGAAAAGGCCGCGATGCCCAGCGCCCAAAACGCCAGTACCCAACGCTGGCCAGCTATTGGGGTACTTCCACGCCATACCAACACCGCCAGCATGGCCAGCGTATGCCACGCTTGGTAGCGTACGCCGGTTTCTACCGCGCTGACCATTTCGGCACCGGCACGCGCCTCCAGGCCGTGGGCGGCGTAAGCGCCCAACATGACCATTAGCGCACCCGAAATGGCGACGCCACACCACCACGCTTTATCTGCCTGCTGCACGTCTGTCTCCTTTCTGCACTTTCTGGGCAATTTTGCTGCACTGTTTAACCTTGCCACATACCTTGAGCGGCTCGAAACCGCTACAATAGAGGACGTTTAGCCCACACGTTTTGTTGCACACAATGGGACGCGCCCAGTTTATGTCTACCCCTAATGAGTTGATACAGCTCACGCTCAACGGTGACCCGCACTCCCTTCTTGCGGGTGCGACGGCCGCTGACCTAGTGGAACAACTAGGCCTAAGCGGGCGCCGTATCGCCGTGGAAATCAACGAAGAAATTGTGCCCAAAAGCCAGCTTGCCGACACCCGTTTGGCCGATGGCGATCAAATAGAAGTCGTCCACGCCATTGGCGGCGGATAGAGGAAATACCATGACCCAGCTAACCGACACCCCGTTCACCATCGCCGGACGCGACTTCAGCTCTCGCCTGCTGGTCGGCACCGGCAAGTACAAAGACTTCGACGAAACCGGCGCAGCCATTGCCCAAAGCGGCGCTGAGATCGTCACCTTTGCGGTGCGCCGCACCAACCTGGGCCAGGATGCAGAGGCGCCCAACCTGTTGGATGTGGTCTCGCCCAAGCGCTATACCCTGCTGCCCAACACCGCAGGCTGCTACACCGCCAAAGACGCCGTTCGCACCTGCCGGTTGGCCCGCGAGCTGCTTGACGGCCATAATCTGGTCAAGCTGGAAGTACTGGGTGACGAAGCCACGCTCTACCCCAATGTGGTCGAAACGCTCAAGGCCGCCGAAACGCTGCTCGCTGACGGCTTTGACGTCATGGTCTACACCAGCGACGACCCCATTGTGGCACGCGAGCTGGAAGCCATGGGTTGCTGCGCCATCATGCCGCTGGGCTCGCTGATTGGTTCAGGCCACGGTATTCAAAACCCGCACAACGTCAGCTTGATCGTTGAACAAAGCCGCGTGCCGGTGCTGGTAGATGCCGGCATTGGTACCGCCTCAGACGCGGCCATGGCGATGGAGCTGGGCTGCGACGGCGTATTACTGAACAGCGCGATTGCCCATGCCCGTGACCCGTTGCGCATGGCCAACGCCATGAAGCTTGCGGTGGAAGCCGGCCGCGATGCCTTCTTGGCGGGCCGCATGCCGCGCCGCCAATCGGCCGACCCCTCTACCCCTTTTGCTGGCCGTATTAACGGTTAACTGATTGTCGAGACACCATGACGGAATCACATAATAGCGGTGCTCCCACCACCGGTCCGGAAGGCGCGGATGCACCGCTGCACCGCCGCGGTATTAAAAGCTACGTTATCCGCGCTGGTCGTATGACCCAGGCTCAAAACCGTGGATTAGAAGACGTTTGGCCACGTTTTGGTCTTACCCTTGCCGACGGCCGCCAGGACTTAGACGCGCTCTTTGGCCGCCAAGCGCACCGCGTGGTGGAAATTGGCTTTGGCATGGGTAATTCGCTGATTGAGCAGGCAGAAACCCACCCGGAAACCGACTTTATCGGCATTGAAGTACACGCCCCAGGCGTGGGCAAGCTGCTGGATGAAGCGGATAAGCGCGGCCTCAACAACCTGCGCGTCTACCGTGAAGATGCCCTGGCGGTGCTCGAACAGTGCCTGCCAGAGGGCTCGCTGACCACGCTACAGCTGTTTTTCCCCGACCCCTGGCCGAAGAAAAAACACCATAAACGGCGCATCGTGCAGCCGGCCTTTGTCGAGCTTATCCGCACGCGCCTAAAGCCTGGCGGCACCCTGCACATGGCCACCGACTGGGAGGCTTATGCCGAGTGGATGGCCGAGGTGATGGACGCCGCCCCCGGCTATGAGAATACCGCCAGCGCTGACACGGCACCTTATGTGCCGCGCCCGGAGTTTCGACCGCTCACCAAGTTTGAAGCGCGCGGCGAAAAGCTCGGTCACGGGGTGTGGGATTTGATTTACCAGCGCTGCCACTAATTCGAGCTATTCAAACGCCGTGAGCGCAAAGCTTTCGCTCTCCACTACCTGGCTCTGCCAGGCATGCAGCGTCGGAAAGCGGTTTTGCCAATCAAAGGCCGGTAAGCGAAAGCTAATGTAAGCCAGCGCCACAGCCACCACAATCGCCCCCAGGGTGCGCTCGGCATTACCCGCCAGCACGCTGGGGTGCGCATTCAGGGTGACCAACGTGCGCTCAATGGCTTTTAAGCGACGGCTGCCCAATAGCGTTGTATCGACTTCATGGCCGCCGTGCTTGCGGCCAATGACCACGTTGAACGCCGCCTCCATTAAGCCGTGTCCTAGCCCGGCGAACGCCAGGGTTTCCGCGAGAGCCGCTTGCGGCAGCAGAGATTCACCCTCGCCTTGGGCGTCTAGGTAAAGCGCTATTAGCAGCGACTCGGTGAGCACCTCGCCCTCATCGGTCACCAGCGTGGGGATACGGCTAAGCGGGGTAATTTGTAACAGATCGCTATCCGACGCCCAGGGGTCGCACCAGCAAAGTTCGGTGCGCTCGATCAACTGCTTTTCATACAGGCAAATCCTAGCTACACGGGCGTAGGGCGACGTCGCGTTCAGGTAGAGCTGCATTGGGGTCTCCTTGAAGGGCACGTTCACCGCAGCTTGCGTGGCAAATCCCCATAACGCAATACGGCAGTGATCAAAGTAACCGGGCTCTATGTTACAGCGACCAAACTCGCCACAGGCAGGTACTAATTATCAGACGTTGGCCGAGTCAGATGCACCAGCATTGAAGGATGTAGCTCATGCAATTGATTAATGCCTAGCATTCCCATGTCCGCCCGTAATTCGGACATTAATAATCCGATGGCATGCTGTACCCCAGCTTCACCGCCTACCGAGGCCGCATAATTGAAGGGTCGTCCAATAAATACAAACTTGGCGCCAAGTGCCAGTGCCTTGATGACGTCCGTCGCCCGTCTAAAACCACTATCGACCATCACGCTCATATCGCCTGAGACTTCCATGGCCTTTGGGAGTGCACGCATCGGCGAAATAGCCCCATCCAACTGACGTCCCCCATGATTTGAGAGGATGACGCCATCCGCACCAAGATCCCTTGCCAGGGCAACATCTTCGGGGTGCAGCAACCCTTTAATTACCAGTTGCCCTTGCCATCGACGTCTGATACTCCGCAACGTTTCCCAATTTAGGTGTTCTCGGCCAGAAAAGTCACGTACCGCACTGCGGGATAAGATCGCGGACCCACGCTCGGCGGCATTGTTTTCAAAGTAGGGCATGCCGTGACACGCCAACGTGCGTAAAAAAGTGCCTAGGCTCCAGCTCGGGTGTGTCACACCATCCCAAAAGAGTTTTAGATTCGGTTTAAGTGGCGTTTTAAAGCCGGTGCGAAGATTATTCTCACGATTAGGCACTACCGCCGAGTCTACGGTGATGACTAATGTTTTTACGCCCGCCTGAGCGACTCGATCAACCAAACGATTGATGTCACTCACCTCGGCAGGCAAATAAGCTTGAAACCATGTATCAGGCGCGGCTTCTACGACTTCCTCCAGGCGAATTAAAGATGACCCACTTAAGATCATCGGTATGCCCGCTTGCTCAGCCGCTTGAGCCTGGGCGAGATCACCTCGATAACCGGACAAGGATGAAATGCCCATTGGCGCAATACCAAAAGGTGCTGAATACGTTTTTCCGAATAATGTGACTGATGTCTCGCGCTTGCTTACGTCGCGTAATACGCGGTGCATAAATCCATATTCTTCGAAAACGGCTCGATTATCGCGGTAAGAAGCTTCTGTTTCAGCCGCGCCTGAGATATAGCCGAAAATTGGCCGCGGCAAATGTCGTCTAGCGGCTGGCTCAAAATCATCAAGGCAATAAATACGCGATAATCGCCTAGAGGCCAGAAAAGAGGGCCAAGGAGCTACTTTTTTACTTGTTGGAGCTGAAGACGCCATTATTTCACCCAGACATGCTTAAATGATGTGACGTCATTTTAAAGAGCACCCCACCCTCCAACAATCAACCATTATTCAGCCTATTCATGAGGTTTCCGAATGAATATACATCGACTCTCTCCTTCTATGTCGATGCTACTGGCCTTCGATGCCGCCGCTCGGCACCAAAGCTTTACCCGGGCTGCGAGTGAGCTCAACCTGACCCAAAGTGCTATTAGCCGCCAAATTCAAGCACTTGAAAACCAGCTGGAGGTGAGGCTATTTGAACGTCAAGGCAAGAGCATCCAGCTAACAGACGTTGGGTCGATGTATGCACATGACATTGCTTCCGCATTAGCGCGTATTAACGGGGCCACGGCCCGCGTAAGCGCTTTCCGAAAGGGAGTGAGTTCACTCAACCTTGCCATACTGCCAACGTTTGGTTCGCGCTGGTTGCTACCCCGCCTAGCGATGTTTTACCAACATCATCCAGGCATCATGCTCCATATCCACACACGCATAGGCGAGTACGACCTTGCCGAATCAGGCATGGATGCTGCCATTAATGTAGGCACTGAGCCTTGGCCCGGGCTGGTGTCGCATTCATTAATCAAGGAAGAAATGGTGCTCGTCGCGAGCCCAAGCCTTCTTGCAAAACACCCTATTAAACAACCAATTGATGTTAGTCATCATTTGTTGCTACAGATTGCGGTTAGGTCAGAAGCTTGGCATCAATGGTTTACTGCTCAGCGTTTACCACTCGCTTACATGCGTCTCGGGCCACACTTTGAGTTCTCAACCCATTTAATACAGGCGGCGACAGCCGGTATTGGGATTGCCTTAGTCGCGCGTTGCTTGGTAGAGGAAGAGCTCCAGGAGGGAAGATTGACGATTCCATTAGTCAGCAGCCTCAATAGCAGCCGTTGTTATTATTTATTATACCCACCCGAAAAACGGGATTTTTCTCCTTTAATGAAATTTCGCGACTGGCTTTTATCGCAGTGACAGTTTAGCGGGTAAAAAATTATCTCGCATTAAGATGCCATTTATTGTCATTACCTGACCTATTAAACAAAAAAGCAATAAAAAGCGGCCCGCAGGCCGCTTAGTTGAGTACTTATCTAACGGCGCTTTTCAGATAGCGCCATGGGCTTGCTTAGGCTTCGCGTTTGCCGTCCACCAGGCGGCTGACCTTAAGCGGGTTGTCTTCCTGCAGGGCCTCCGGCAGCAACGCCGCTGGCAGCGACTGATAGCAGACCGGGCGCAAAAAGCGCTTAATCGCCGCACTGCCCACCGAGGTAGTGCGGCTGTCAGAGGTAGACGGGTACGGACCGCCGTGCACCATGGCATGGCACACCTCAACACCCGTTGGCCAGCCATTGGCGAGAATCCGCCCGGCCTTACGCTCCAGGGTAGGCAACAGCGCTTTGGCCGCGTCAATATCGGCATCGTCCATCTGCAATGTTACGGTCAGTTGGCCCTCAAGCTGCTCGGCCACCTGCTTCATTTCTGCTGCATCGTTGCACTCGATCACCAGCGAGCTAGCGCCGAATACTTCCGCTTGAAGCGCTTCTGAATCAAGGAAGTCGCTCGCCGAGGTGGCAAACAAGCCGGTTTGGCACTGATAGTCACCGCCGCTTTGGCCACGGGCGATTTCGCGCACCTTGCCTTCGCCGCTTAGGGCCTCAACGCCTTGCTGGTAGGCACGGTGAATGCCTGGTGTCAGCATAGTTTGCGCGCCGCTTTGCGTTACCGCATCGCGGGCGGCGTCGATAAAGGCGTCCAGCGAGGCGCCTTTGACCGCGATCACTAGCCCAGGGTTGGTACAAAACTGACCGGCACCCATGTTCAACGAGCCTACAAAGGCTTCACCCAGGGCTTTGCCTCGTGCCTTAAGCGCTTCGGGGAGCAGGAACACCGGGTTGATACTGCTCATTTCAGCGTAAACGGGGATCGGCTGAGGGCGGGCTTGCGCGGTTTTCATCAGTGCGGTTCCGCCGCTACGCGAACCGGTAAAGCCGACCGCCTGAATGCGTGGGTCGGCCACCAGCGCCTGGCCAATCTCATTGCCCGCGCCAAACAGCAGCGAAAAGACGCCTTCGGGGAGTTGGCAGGCTTTCACCGCTTTTTGAATGGCATGGCCGACCAGCTCGGACGTGCCCGGATGCGCCGAGTGGCCTTTGACAATCACCGGACAACCCGCCGCGAGCGCCGAGGCGGTATCGCCACCGGCAACCGAGAAGGCCAGCGGGAAGTTGCTTGCACCGAACACCGCTACCGGCCCCAGGCCGATATGGCGCTGACGTAGATCGGCACGCGGCATTGGTTGGCGATCTGGCAGCGCCGGGTCGATGCGTACGTCCAGCCACTCACCCGCGCGTACCACGGAGGCAAACAGGCGCAACTGGCCGCAGGTGCGGCCGCGCTCGCCCTCGATACGGGCTTGAGGCAGGCCGGTTTCGGCCATGGCGCGTTCGACCAATTCACTACCCAACGCTTCGATCTCGCTGGCAATGGTCTCAAGGAAGGTAGCGCGAGCGTCTAGTGTGGTCTCACGGTAACTATCGAAGGCTTCCTCTGCCAGCGCGCAGGCCTGCTCCACCTCCGTTTGACCGAGACCGGTGTATTCAGGGGGCAGTGTCTCGCCTGTGGCTGGGTTCACGGCTTGGATAACCGCGCGGCTTCCTTTGACTGCTTGCTGCCCAATCAGCGATGTGCCTTGCAGTGTCATCATTCACTCCCTTTGGTTGGCTGATATTGCGCGTACATGTTCCGTGCCCGATTAAGGTGCTGAAACATGGTTTCTTTGGCCGCGTCAGGATCACGAGACAAGATCGCTTCAAGAATGAAGGTATGCTCTTCGTGAACGCGCTCCAGATAGCGCTCCGCGGCCTGCGGATTAATATCGATACTCAGCAGCTTGGCGCGGGGGATCACGCTCTGGCTAAGCTGCTCGTAAAAAGTATCGAAGATGGGATTTTTGGTGGCTTTGGCGATGGCATGGTGAAACTCAAAGTCTTCCACCCGCGCTTGGGACTTCGCCGCGTGGGCGTCGATGAAAGCCACATGGGTCTGCTTCAGACGTTTCTCGTCGTTATCGTCATAGCGCAGCGCGGCAAGCTCTGCCGCCGCGGGCTCCATGGCTAGGCGCAGTTCCAACACGTGGAGAATATCGGCCACCGTGGTGGGGTTGATACGCTCGGCGGGGCGCGCCTCAATCGCAGTTGCGCGCAGTACGGTGGTACCTACGCCACGGCGGGTTTCCACCATCCCCAGCGACTTCAAATGGGTGATCGCCTCGCGAATGACCGTGCGGCTAACGCCAAATGAGTCGCACAAGCGGTTCTCGGTGGGCAGCTTTTCACCCACCGGGATATCGCCCTGCACAATCAGCGATTCAAGCTGGTCGGCGACATGGGTAGAAAGACTACCCTGCTTGGCGACTTTGTGGACGTTAAAGCTTGCTAGGTCCGTCGACATGATGATCCCCTTTTGCCAAATTATCCGCACGGTACCTAGTACCCTGCCAATAACGTAGATAAGTTGTTGAGCTGGCTGAAGGCTGTTCGTCTGTAAGCCTAGCCGTTTTCTTTATCAGCGAGGCTATTGAGCCACCGCGTTAAGCAGCTTTGTCAATGCTTCATGTAGCTCAGCCGGAATTTCAACGCCTTCAAGCTGGCTACGACGCCTTGCTTCGTGACGACGCTGAGACGGCAGGCGAGCCCCCTTGCTCGATAAGCCGGTATAAACCATGCGAGTGGCAATCGTCGCGCTGTGCGGCCATCACGCGGCGGGCAATCGCCTATGCGTGAACAGCCGCAAACCCATGACCCTCAAGAAGGCTGACGCTCAAGGCCCAGGCCTCATCGAGCGAGAGTTTCGCCATTTTTTGCATATCCACTCCTAGCCTAGTTTCCCGCTATTTTCAGGCATCATCAGGGTGGCCAGCAGCGACGAACTTGCCGCCCTGATACACAACCGCCGGATCATCCGGATCCTGAGCAGGCTGTTGGTTGATCTTGTCACGCCAGGGCTCGGAGCTGTCCTTAGGCGCCCAACCGAGAAAGGCGACCTTACCATTATCCCACCAGGACTCTCGGTTATGGGAAGCACCATAGATCACTGTATTGCCAAGCTTGGGCGCGACAAAAGCGCGTTCAAGCAAGCTCATAAAGTCCTCGACGCTCATCCAGGTGGCCATCATTCGCGCGTCGGCTGGTTCAGGGAAACATGAGCCAATGCGTACACTTAGCGTCTCAATATTGAACTTGTGGAAATACAGGCTGGCCAGGTCTTCGCCAAAACACTTGGAGACGCCGTAGAGAGAGTCAGGCCGGTGCGCGACGTCGGTATCAATTCGCGTGGTGCGTGGATAAAAGCCGATAGCATGGTTCGAACTGGCAAACACGATGCGGGGCTTGCCCTGCTTTCTGGCTGCCTCGTAGAGATGGTAGGTGCCCATAATATTGGCGCTGAGAATGGCCTCCCAGGGGCTCTCTACCGACATACCGCCTAAGTGAATAATCCCATCGCAGCCTTCTACCAATGCATTTACTGCCTGGGGGTCAGATAAATCAGCCTGCACGACTTCTTCATGCGCATCGGCGGTGCCCAAATCTGCAATATCTGAAAGCCTTACCCGTTTGGCTAGCGTTGCCAGATGGGGACGCAAGCTGCTACCTAAACCACCTGCCGCGCCGGTCACTAAAAGACGTTCAAGCATGTTGTTCTCCTTGAATAAAATATATCAATCACACCACACACCGTGATAAATCACTTAAAAGCCATAAAGGCGGGCCGGGTTTTCGACCAATATTTTTTGCCGGAAAGGCTCGCTTGCCCAGGCTAAAAGAACATCAAGCTGTTCAGCGTCATCTGGGTATTCGCTTCTCGGAACTCCAACATGCGGCCAGTTACTGCCCCATAGTGTGCGTTCGGGCGCGTGCGCCACGAGGCGTTTGGCGATGGGGCCTACATCCTCGTAATCAGGCCCGCCCAGTTGGCTGGCCTCGTAGCCCGCGCAAATTTTCAACCAGGCATTGCCCCTGTCCATCAGTTCCACAATAGCGTCGAGGCGAGGGTCATCTGCTCCCACTGGGGGCATGAATTTACCTATATGATCAATGATATAATCGCACTCTATGCGCTTGAGGTCCGCCAGGTAATCATCGATATAGCATCCATTGAACTGGACCATTAAGTGCCAGCCGAACGGGCGAATAAGCCGCTCTACCGCATGCATCTGCTCGGTTGTCACCGCCCCACCGGGTAAGTTCATAATGCGCGCCCCGCGGACTCCCGCCGCATGCCACTCCTCAAGCTTCTGTACGGGTGTATCGGGGCTTACCACGGCAACGCCTCGTGCCACACTCGGGCCAAGTATTTTCAGGCTCTCAAGCAGGGCGGCATTATCAAATTGATAAGCATTCGGCTGGGTAACCACAACGCGCTCAAGGCCCAAACGCTTCTGCACGCGCCGGTAGTGCTCAACGGTTGCAAGCTCCGGTATTTGAGGCCCGCCGGGCTGTGCCTCGTAGCCCGGGAGATAGAGATGGATATGGCAGTCGGTTGCCCCCGGCGGCGTTGCTAACGCTGGCTTAGGGCCGTCGAGCGGCCGGGTATTATCTGGAATGAGGGCCAACTTACACCTCCTTCATGGCATAGGTTTCAAGTGCCTGGCGATCAATTTCGATACCCAACCCTGGGCCGTCGGGTATTTTCACAATACCTTGGTGGTGTTCGATCGGGGTTTTCACCACGGCTTGCCGGAAAGGGTTTTCCGTACGGTCAAATTCGAGAATGGGCGGGCGTGGTTCACGCCGCGGCGGGTTAGGTAATAACGCCGCCATAAATTGCAGGCTGGCGGCAATACACACCGCCGTCCCCCACACGTGGGGGATAAGACGCACGCCGTGCAAATCCGCCATATCGGCCACGCGACGTATCTCGGTAAAACCGCCAACGCCACAGATATCTGGCTGAACGATGTCCACCGCCCGCGTTTCAAGCGGCGCTTGCATCGCGTAGCGACCATGCCACGTTTCGCCGCCAGCCACCGGTATAGGCTGACCTGCTTTCACGGCGCGGTACGCTGATAGCTGCTCGGGAATCACCGGCTCTTCAAACCAATCGACGCCCCATTGAGCCGCACGTTGGCCCACCTCCACGGCTTCCAACACGTCGTAACCATGGTTGGCATCGATCATCAGGCGCATATCAGGGCCGATGGCTTCACGGACGGCGGCAATCACCGCAAGGTCTTCCTCAACGTCAAAGCCAATTTTCACCTTCACCGCATGAAATCCCTCACGGCGATAACCGGCTACCTCTTCAGCCACGTCCGTTACACGATCAACCCCGTAACGCCGGAATGAGCCGGTCGCGTAAGCACGCACGCTTTCTCGCACCCTGCCGCCTAGCAGGGTGGAAATCGGCACGCCAAAGTGCTTGCCTTTGATATCCCAAAGCGCGATGTCGATACCGCTCAATGCCGTCACGGTGAGCCCGCGCTGACCCTGGTCACGCAACTGGTTATAGAGAGTTATCCAAATATGCTCTGTTTGTAGTGGATCTTGCCCGACTAAGTTTTGCGCATAAGCCGCCACTACAGCGGCGTTGAGCTTGGCCGGGCCTAGGCACTCGCCCCAACCCACCGTGCCATCGTCACAGATAATCTCGACCAGGCAGTGCTGACGCCTGGAAAACTGCATCGAAGCACTCTCAAAAGGGGTGCCGAGCGCGTAATCCAGCAAGTGTGTGCGAATGGACTGCACCTTCATATCGCAGATTCCTTATTAAAAGCGGGGGTAAACGGCACAACTACTCAAAAAAACCGGGCAGCGTAAGCGAAACAGCGGGGACGTAAGTCACCAGCATCAACGCTGCAAACAGAGCTAAATAGAAGGGCCAGATCGTGCGAACCGCTTTTTCAATACGAATTTTGCCCACCACGCACCCAACATAAAGGCAAGCGCCTACTGGCGGCGTACATAGCCCCAAACCGAGATTCATCATCAGCATTACACCAAACTGAATAGGGTCCATGCCCGACTGTGTTGCCACTGGCAGGAAAATAGGCGTACAGATTAAAATCAGCGCTGCCATGTCCATGATCATGCCTAGCCCTAGCAAAATCAGGTTGAGCATCAACAGAATGACAATGGGGTTATCGGAAATGGCCGATAACGCGTCCATCAGGAGTTCCGGGACGTTATAAAGCGCCAATAAGTAGGAAAACGCGGACGCACAACCGACTAAGATCATTACTAGTGCGGTGGTTTTAACGGCTTGATAGACAGCTTTTTTAAAGGATTCCCAACGTAGCTCACGGTAAACGAATGCTGTCACGAGAATGGCGTAGATCGCCCCAAACGCGCCTGATTCGGTCACCGTCAATACGCCTGAGAGTACGCCTCCCACAATAATGACGGCCGTTAATAAGCCAGGCACAGCAGCAACAAGGCTAAATAACAACGCCTGCCAGCCAGGAAATTCCTCCCCTTTATAGCCGCGTTTTACCGCCACAAGGTAGGCTGCAATTGCCAGGATCAAACACATTAAAATCCCTGGCACTATGCCGGCAATGAATAGCTGGGTGACTGAAATGCCTCCACCCGCCGCCACGGCGTACAAGATCATATTGTGGCTTGGGGGAATCACGACACCGGCCACGGAAGAGGTCACCGTGACATTGACCGCATAGTCGGCGTCATAACCTTTTTCTTTCATCACCGGGATCAGCAATGAACCCAGCGCGGATGTATCCGCCACCGCCGAGCCTGAGATCCCTCCGAACAGCATTGATGAGCTGACATTCACTAGGCCCAAACCGCCTCTGACTTTACCCACCATGGCAGATGCTAAACGCACAAGGCGCACTGAAATACCGCCTTGAAGCATCAATTCACCCGCAAAGATAAAAAACGGTATCGCCAGCAGCGAAAACACTGAGATGCCCGACAAAATGCGCTGGAAGGCCACAAATAAAGGCAGGCCCTCATAAATAAAGGTGACGGCTGCCGCCAAACCAACCGCGAAGGCGACGGGAGCACCTACAATAAGGCCTAAAAAAAACAGCCCGAAAAGAATAGCGAGGCCCATGATGACTCCTTATTTAAGACGGCTGTTAGTGACTCTTCCCAACATGTCGGCAGTCGCAAACACCACCATCAGCACACCACAAATGACTAATGGCGCAGCTCTCCAGCTTTCAGACAAACCAATCATTGGGATGGCACGCTCCAGGTTGTTAAGCACCAACAGCGACCCCTGATGAGTCATAAAGATGCCAAAACCAATAACAAACAAATCAGCGATGGCATGGAAAAGCTTGTTCCAAAAGGCGGGAAGTCCTTCGCGAATAAACTCAATATTTAAGTGGCTATTATTTCTTACGCCTGCTGCTGCCCCAAGAAAAGTAATATAAACAACAATTAATAGTGACGCCTGCTCTACCCACGTTGGCGTGTTATTTAGTACATAGCGTCCAAACACAAGCCAACCAAATAAAATAATCAGCAACACTAATAAAACACCTGCAATGATTAAACAGGTCCTAGCTGCCCCGTCTAGCACTTTGTCTAGCAAGCTTGGCTCTTTATCGGCCGGGTCTGGATGAGTCTCGGAGATGTCGTTCACATTAGCCTCCTACTGCCCCCTGGAAAAACGCCAGGGGGCATGTCCTGATAATCAGATCGTGTCTTGAATATCGGTAATCAACGACTCGAGATCTGGATTCTCTTCGATAAACTCATCATAAAGAGGCTGCATCTTTTCTTGGAATGCTTCTTTGTCTTCGACTTCGTTAATTTCAACACCAGCGTCTTCTACAATCTTGCGGCTTTCTTTTGAGCCTTCGGACCATAGCTCACGCTGTAACTCAGCAGCGGCTAAGGCCTCTTCTTCAACAATCTTTTTATCTTCGTCTGAGAGTTCGTCCCACTTGGATTTTGCAATACATAGGCACTCAGGAATAATCAAGTGCTCCGTTAACGAATAATATTGTGAAACCTCGTAGTGGTTACTTGATTCAAATGATGGAAAGTTATTCTCTGCGCCATCCAGCACCCCGGTTGTCAAAGATTGATAAACTTCACCGTATGACATGGGGGTTGCGTTACCGTCCAATGCCTCAATCATGTCGACATACAGGTCATTGTTCATTACCCGAATTTTCAAACCCTCTACGTCTTCGGGCGTCTCAATCGCTTTTTCGGTGTTATATAAGCTGCGTGCGCCGGACTCAAACCAGGACAGCGCGACCAACCCTTCTTCTTCCAACGCATCGGCAAACCGGTCGCCAATCTCACCATCCATCACTTCATACATATGCTCGCGGCCGGTAAACAAAAAGGGCAGCGAGAGCACATTGGTCTCTTTTACGATCGGCCCCATTGGCCCCATGTTGAAGTTAGCGAAATCAAGAGCGCCATTACGCGTTTGCTCAATCGCATCAGGCTGATCGCCTAAAACGGCATTGTGGTACACGCGTGGCTCAATGCGGTTTTCGGTACGTTCTGCCACTTTTTCAGCAAACGACTCCAGCGCGTCAGAGTTAGGATAACCCTCAGGATGGATATTCCAGCCTCGCCATTCAGCCGCTTGAACAGATAACGAGAGCACGCTGAGTGCGCCCACAGAAACAAGAGTAAGGCGCTTAATATTAGATTTGTAGTTATGCATGATGTTTCCTCTTAGCGTCAGTTATTGTTAAGTACTAGTTGCTTTTCTGGCTTTCAATGATGCGCGCAAGTGTTTGGCGCTCTGCCATCGTTGGCATCGTTAAAGGCGCGCGAACGTCTCCGGCCGGGCGACCGATAATCTCGGCACCCGCCTTAACCAGGCTCACGGCATACCCCGCTTTTTGATCCCGTAAATCGATAAACGGAATAAAAAACTCTTGGGTAATTTGCTTAACGATGTGGCTGTCCCCAGCGCGGAGGGCTCGATAGAAGGCCACCGCCATATCGGGAACAAAATTGAAGACGGCCGAGGAGTAAGTGTTAACGCCAATCGACAGATACGCTTCGGCGAAAATCTCGGCGGTAGGTACGCCACCGATATACGTCAGACGGTCGCCCACGGTCTTGATGATTTTATTCAGCGCTTGAATATCGCCCTTGCCGTCTTTCAGACCGATCAAGTTCGGGCAGGCATCGGCCAACGCCTGGACAGACGCCGCGTTGAGGATGCCGTTACCCCGGTTGTAGTAGATAACGTTGATCGGTGTGGCATCGCAAATTTGCTTTGCATAGGCCACCAGGCCTTCCTGTGGGCATTCGGTTAAGTAGGGCGGCATTAGCAGAATGCCGTCGGCGCCGGCTTCTTCCGCGGCTCTGGCGAAGGCTTTTCCCGAGGCCACGCTTATCCCCGCGCTGGCAATCACCGGGAGCTTGCCATCGACCACATCGACAGCTGCACGTACCACCTGGCGGTATTCTTCCAGCGATAGGTTAAAAAACTCACCGGTGCCGCCGGCCACGAATACCGCTGAAATGTCGTGGCTAATAAACCAGGCAAGCCGCTCGCGGTAGCTGGCTTCATCGAACTGGCCGTTATCGTCGAAGTCGGTGATCGGGAACGAGAGTAGGCCATCACCGATCGCTTGTATTACGTCTTGTTTGGAAAACTTCACGCCACCATCCTCATGCCGTCCTTGTCCAAGTGCGTCGCGTCGAGGTTAGACTCTACGCAAAGCAGCAGTTGTAATACATCATACAAATGAAAGCTAGTCACACGCCTGTCGTTAGGCAAGTCGCGATGGGTAAAACACGACCAAAGTTTAACCCCGCGAATTGCTTAAAAAACCGCAGAGCAAGAGATAACTATCTGATAATAAAATTGTAAGCGCGCCATAAACCCCATCTATGCAAGCTTCGCTTAGACCGGTAAGGTCTCTTTCCACTGCCAGGGCAGCAGCGTCGTCAGTTCATCATCGTTGAGGGTGGGCAGTGTCTTGAAGACGTGTTGTAAGTAGTCGTAGGGCGAGAGGCCATTGGCTTTCGCGGTTTCGATCAGGCTGTAGATCGCCGCACTGGCGTGAGCGCCGCTCTGCGTATGGCTGAACAGCCAGTTTTTGCGGCCGACGACGAACGGGCGGATGGCATTTTCGGCCGGGTTGTTGTCCAGCGGGATCAGGCCATCATCGAGGAACCGGGTCAGGCGCGGCCACTGATGATCCAGGTAGTGCAGGGCTTTTCCCAGCGCACTTTTAGGCAGCACCTGCGCCAGTGACTTGTCGAGCCAGGTGCGCAGTTGAGCGATTAAGGGTTGGCTCTTCTGCTCACGCAGCCTGTGGCGTGCTTCGGGCTCAAGTGCTTTGGCCTGTTTTTCCACGCCGTACAGCTTACGGATCTGGTTCAGCGCCCAGTCCGCTTTGCCGGTTTTGCCTTTGGGCTGCACTTTTTGCGCCTCGACGAACTTGCGCCGTGCATGTGCCCAACAGCCCGCCTGGGTGATCCCATTGCGACGCACCACCTCGGCGTAGCCTTCGTAGCCATCGGTGACCAAGCGACCTGCATAGTCACCCAACAGGCGCACAGGCACTCGCCCGGCACGGCTGGCGTCATAATCGAACAAGACCACCTGTTGGCCTGGCGGCCCCCCGCGCTGCACCCACATGTAAGAGGTGGCACTGGCTTTGCGATCCGCTTCTTGGTTCACCTGGAGCGTCGTTTCATCCATATGGATCAGCAGGGAACGGAGCAGGTGTCGGCGTAGCGTCTCGATCAGCGGGGCGATGCGTTCACCGGCCTGCACCATCCACCGGGCCAGCGTATTGCGGGGGATCTCCGCCCCATGGCGGGCAAAAATCTGGCTTTGCCGATACAGCGGCAAGGCGTCTTGGTACTTGGCGGTGGCGACATAGGCCAGCAGCGTGGCGCTGGCATTGCTTTTCGGCAGTAACTTAGCGGGCGCCGGGGCAGTCTTGACGCCGTCTTCGCAGGTTCGGCACGCATACTTACGTCGCACATGACGGATCACCTCCACCCAGGCGGGCACGACGTGCAGTTCCTCGCTCACTTCTTCGCCGATGACCGTGAGCGCGGTGCCATCATCCTGACAGTGACGTGCCTCTTCAGGGAGATCATGCACCACCTCAACCCGTGGAAGCTCGGGCGGCAACGCTACCCGGCCACCCCGAGAGCGGCGTTTCTTCGCCGGCGCCGTGGGCTCGGCCACGGTGTCATTAACCGCCTCGTTGTCCGCTGCGTCGGTGTCGCCGTCTTCCTCGTCAACCGCCACTTCGGCTTCGTTGATCAGCAGGTCCTTTTGATCCACCTGATACTTCTCGGTGGAAGGACCGAACTGACGCTCCAGGGCCAGCCGGAACTGTTCAAACAGCGATTGTTTGGTGGCTTCCCACTGGGCTTCTTTTTTCTCCATCAACGCCAATAGCCGCGCATTTTCAGCGTCAGCAGCGGCCAGCTTGCGCTCAAGCTGGGAGATCGTTGGCGAGGAAGAATCGGCGTTTTGCATACTACCGAGTATACCAAAAACACCGCTGAGACAGGAGAAAAAACTAACCAACCTGCTGAAAATACAACGCTTTATGAGGTTGCATGGCCTTAAGGTTAACGCCATCCAGCAGCCAGTTCAGTTCCTGACCGGTCAGCGTCACCGTGTCGCCTTCCAGATGCGTTGGCCATTTAAATCGCTCGCGCTCCAGGCGCTTGTACCACACCACAAAGCCGTTACGTTCCCAGAATAGCAGCTTCACCTTATCGCGTTGGCGGTTGCCGAACACAAACAGCGCCTGATCGAACGGGTTCAAGTCCATGGCCTCCTGGACCAGCAAGGCCAACCCATCGATTTGCTTGCGCATATCCACGGGTTCGCGGCATAAATAAACCGTCAGGTCGGTACCAGGGCGGATCATGTCACCACCTCCACCGACAAAAACCGCGCGGGACGGCAGCGTGGTGGCACCGGCAAGCCTTGCACGCTTAACCGCTTCTCCCATGTCAGCAGGTCGGTGAGGGGTAACGCTTGTGAGTCGGCGTAATCACTTAACGGCATATTCAGCGCTGAGGCATGATAGAGATGGCCCAACCAAAAGGCCTGAGTGGGGTTGAGTTCACAGGTCATGACGATCTCCAAAACCAAAGAGATCACCAGTGTGATCAGCCCTCACGAGATTAGGTAGATGGGTTTATTGGATCGCTTACATAAAATTAGTATGGTAATACCCCGGTCTCTATAGCCGGAGGATACTAAGGTGTGGATACGACCGAATATTAATATTTAGCGGACAAGCGCGGGTTTTTTGGCATCGAAAGACCAATTATTAATCAAGTATTGCATTGTCTTTGAGTCATCTCTCGCCCCGCTAGATAGCGAACGATAAAGCTTATTAGCCTGCATGACAGCTTCCATATCAATTTCAACCCCCAAGCCAGGTTCATCAACAACTTCAATGCTGCCATTGATAATTTCAAGTGGCTTTTTGGTTAACTGGACATCTCCCTCTTGCCAAATCCAATGTGTATCAAGCGCCGTAATTTCTCCCACTGCAGCAGCCCCAACATGAGCAAACATTGCCAACGAAATATCAAAGTGATTGTTAGAGTGCGATCCCCACACCATGCCGTGATTGGCACAGAGCTGCGATACACGAACGGCGCCGGATAATGTCCAAAAATGAGGATCCGCGAGTGGAATATCTATTGATCGCAGCATTAAAGCATGCGCCATTTCCCGCCAGTTGGTTGCCACCATGTTAGTAGCTACCGGTATACCTGTGGCCTGACGAAATTCCGATAATATCTCCCTCCCCGAGAATCCCTGTTCTGCACCACAAGGGTCTTCTACATAAGCCAAAACATCCTTCATACCACGGCATAATTGTATTGCTTCTTCAAGATACCATGCACCATTTGGGTCAATCGTGGTGCGAGCGTTTGGAAAGGCTTTTGAAAGAGAAGTAACTGCTTCAATCTCGTCTTCTCCGGCCAGCACCCCGCCCTTAAGTTTAAAGTCACGAAAACCATATCTATCTTGTGCGGCCTGAGCAAGCTCGACAATACTTGATGATGTAAGCGCCTTTTTATCCCGCATCCGATACCATTCGTGGCCCTTAGATGTTCTACATTGCCGAAAATCTAGTGGAGTAGCGCTTCCATCACCGATAAAGAATAGGTAACCTAACACATCAACTCTGTTACGCTGTTTACCTTCCCCAAGTAACTCTGCCACCGGTACACCAAGGTGCTTACCCATAAGATCGAGTAAAGCCGCTTCAAGGGCAGCAACTGCATTTACTCTTAACTCAAACGTCCACGCTCCCTTACCAAAAGCCTCAAAATCAGCCATTTGACCTTGCTTACTAACAGAAGCCACTATCGAGCGCAGCTTTCCGATTGATTGCCCTTCAATAAAAGGTTTGGCTTTTTCAAGCGAGTGCAGAATAGTTTCCCCACCAGGCGCTTCGCCAACACCCAGATTCCCTGAACTATCTTTAAGAACAAGAATGTTGCGAGTAAAAAAAGGGGCATGCGCACCACCAATATTGAGCAGCATACTGTCACGACCAGCAACTGGAATAACTTGATACTCAACAATCGTAGGAGTATGAGTACTAATAACCATGAAGCTTAACCTCAGTATATCTAATAATATTTAATATATCATTCGCCTATAATGGCAAAGACTAGTAACTATTCGCATGTTCCACTAATTTTTAAAAGGTGTGGATGCAACCGATTATTAATGTTTAGCGAACAAGCGCAGGCTTTTTGGGATTGAACTCCCACCCTGGAATTAAGAACTGCATGGCCGCGGCATCGTTGCGCTGGGTAACGTCGAGGCTTTGATAGAGTCGATGGGCTTCCATCAACTTGTCCTCATCCAGCTCAACGCCAAGGCCTGGCGTTGAAGGCACCTGTATTTTCCCGTCACGTATCTGGAACGGATCCTTGGTGATACGTTGGCCATCTTGCCAAATCCAGTGGGTATCAATAGCGGTGATTTCCCCCGGACAGGCGGCTGCCACGTGGGTCATCATGGCCAGCGAAATATCGAAGTGATTGTTGCTGTGTGACCCCCAGGTCATCCCCCACTCATTGCAAAGCTCACCTACCGATACGGCTCCCTGCATGGTCCAGAAATGACAGTCGGCGAGCGGGATATCCACGGCATTGAGCTGAACGGCATACTGCAATTGCTTAAAATCAGTTGCAATCATATTGGTCGCGGTGGGCAGCCCGGTACGCTTTTTAAACTCGGCCATGGTTTCTCGGCCTGAGTAGCTTTCTTCTTGGCCGCAAGGATCCTCAGCATAACTAAGCAAGTGCTTGATGGGGTCTAGTACCCTGACCGCCTCGTCAAGCGTCCAGGCGCCGTTTGGATCAAGGGTCAAGCGCGCCTCAGGGAAGGCATCATGCAAAGCGCGGATACAATCGGCCTCTTCTTCGCCACGCAACACACCGCCTTTGAGCTTAAAGTCCTTGAAGCCGTAGCGTTCGTAAGCCGCTTTAGCTAGGTTTGCGACTGCATCCGGGGTTAACGCTTCCTGATAGCGCACTTCGTCCCAGGCGTCTTTCGGGGTACTCGTTTTGGGATAAGGCAAATCGGTTTTTGCTGGATCACCGAGCAGGAATAAATAGCCCAACGCTTCAACCTCATCGCGTTGACGGCCATATTGACCAAGTAAATCGGCAACAGGTATCTGCAACGTTTGTCCAAACAGATCAAATAACGCCGCCTCAAGGCCCGTAATGACATGTACGGCAACGCGTAAATCAAATGTCTGGCGGCCTCGCTCTTCTCGCCCATTTTTGGCTAACAGTAAGCGCGCTTTATTTAGCGTCTGCTTAATATCACTAACTTTAGAGCCTTGTATAAGGGACCGGCATTGCTCGAGCCCCTTAAGAATGCCAGCACTTGAAGGGATTTCGCCAACCCCCTGATTACCGGCATCATCCTCTAGTATGACCACACAGCGAATAAACCAGGGCGCATGCCCACCACTCAAGTTCAATAGGAAACCGTCATAACCCGCTACCGGCACCACACGCATTTTCTTAATAGAAGGAAACATCAGCTTTTACCTCGTAAATAATTGAGACCACCTGATGGCATACCGATTAATTTCAGGTCACAGGCGCCGGATTGAATAGAACCAAGTCGTTATGAATACCCAGCCGGTCGGCAGCAGCCTGCTTACGCCCGCTCGCCACATCGAGGATCAGGTGGAACAGCTCCCAACCCACCTCTTCGATGCTGGCCTCGCCCGTCGCAATACGCCCAGCATCCAGATCAATAATGTCGTGCCAGCGCTGGCCTAGCCGAGAATTGGTGGAAACCTTGAGCACCGGCACCATGGACAACCCATAAGGTGTACCACGACCAGTGGTAAACACTTGCAAGTTCATCCCGGCAGCCAGTTGCAACGTTCCACAAATGAAGTCACTGGCGGGGGTGGCGGCAAACGTAAGCCCTTTGCGCCTCAGCCGTTCACCCGGCCCGATAACATCTGCGATGGGGGAATTACCTGATTTGATAATTGAGCCCAGCGCTTTTTCGACCACATTGGAGAGTCCACCGCGCTTATTGCCCGGCGAGGGATTAGCACTGCGGTCTGCTTGCCCTTGAGCCAAATAGTCGTCGTACCATGCCATCTGCTCAATAAGCGCCCTTCCGACATCTTGGTTAATCGCGCGAGGCGTCAGCAGATGAATAGCATCACGTACTTCGGTGACCTCCGAGAACATAACGCTGCCCCCGGCTCGCACAATCAGGTCGGTCGCAAAGCCAACTGCAGGGTTGGCGGTCACCCCTGAAAAAGCATCACTGCCACCGCACTGCATACCGATGCTTAGTTCAGAGGCGGGGCAGGTTTCACGACGGCGGCGATTCAAACGCTCCAGATGGCGTTCAGCCATGGCCAGGATACCCTCGACCATCTCACCAAAACCCTGAAAGCTCTCATCCTGAAGGCTCAGTACATTGGCATCAGGATCCGCCGCTTCTGTGTTTTGATAAATTTTGACGGGCTGGTCATCGAGCAACGTTGAAGGCTGGAGTTTTTCGCACCCCAAGCCGATCACCATCACTTCATTGCCAAAGTTCGGGTTTAGGGCAATGTTCTTAAGCGTGCGAATGGGGATAATCGCCGCAGGCGCGTTGATAGCGACGCCACATCCATAGCTATGGTTGAGCCCTACGACATCATCAACATAGGGGTAGCGTGGTAGTAATTCACGCTTTATGCGTTCCACCACATAATCCACAGTGCCCGCTACACACTGCACGCTGGTAGTGATCCCAAGCACGTTCTTAGTGCCCACACTGCCATCGGGGTTGCGAAACCCTTCAAAGGTATAGCCTTCAAGGGGCTCAACATCAGGGGCCGGGCGAGTGGCCAGCGGCAACTCTTCTAAAGCAGGTGCTGTGGGTAGGCGCACTTTGGATTCATCAACGTGCTCCCCTCTGGCAATAGCGGCAAGCGCATGACCAATAATTTCACCGTAGCGAATAATAGGCGCATTATCCGCAATATCAGTGAGCGCCAACTTATGCCCTTGGGGTATGCGCCCTTTAGCAACCAAGCCGCCGGTGCCTAGCACCTGGCCCTCTGCGATGCCTTCAGCCTCTACCACGATGGCGACATTATCGTCGGGGTGTACTTTTATGATTTTGCTTTCAACATTTGTCATGAGCGTTCCTGTTTAATATTCGTACTAGCCCACAGCGTTATGTTGATGCTTGGCGCGATTTTTCCGGCTCATCATGAGCGAGAACACCACGGAGGCAAGAATAAGCAGCCACAGCACTACGGCAATGGGGCTTTTAGTGAAGAAGGTGGTAAATGTGCCAGCCGACTCAAGGCTTTTGACAAAGTAGACCTCTGCTTGGCTACCGAGGATAAAACCAATGATCAAAGGTGCCACTTCCAATCCAACCTTCTGTATCAAGTACCCCACTACACCAAAAATCAGCAGCGTCCAGACATCGAACATAATGCCGTAATTGATGGCGTAAGCACCCACAACACACATCATCACAATAATGGGGAAGAGAATATGCTTGGGCACCAGCACGACCTTGGCAATGTGCTTGATGGCATAGAACATCAGGAAAAACATGACGATATTGGCAAACACTAATGCCGTCATCATGACGTACCATGTTTCAGTATTTTCAGGAATGAACAATGGTCCTACCTGAATACCCTGCAACGTGAAAGCACCAATTAGAACCGCTGTGGTAGAGTCACCTGGAATCCCAAGCGATAACAATGGAATCAGTGCACCGCCGGTTAACGCATTGTTGGCTGACTCTGACGCAATAATACCTTGGGGAGCCCCTTTACCCATTTGAGAAGAGTCACGCGCCAAGTTTTTCTCTTGGGTATACGCTAACACTGAGGCGGCGCTGCCACCCACGCCTGGCAACAAGCCGACAAAGGTGCCTATAAAAGAAGAACGGGTAAGGTTTGTCAGGCTACCTTTGAAGATTGATAAAGAAAAACCAGAATCTTTACTAACCTTCACGCTTTTTCCAGACACTTCACTTTTAACACCCTTTTCAGCCTCTAAAAAAATTGTGGAGATACCGAAAATCCCTATCAGCACGGGCAACAGAGAAAACCCTTCAAAGAGGTAAGGCTCCATAAAGTCAAACATCAAGCGAGTCTTGCCGTTACCACCATCAGTCGTGCTGTAGTCACCAATCAGGCTGAGCCAGATGCCAATCACACCACTAAAAATGCCCACCAGCATGCTGTTTGACAGCGAGGCGATGACACTCAGTGCCAGCAGGATTATCAAGAACTTCTCTACATAGGAGAACTTAATCGAAAAATCCGCCAATAAAGGCGCAAAGAGAAAAAGCACTGCGGCACTTAGCAGGCCACCAAAAACAGAAGCAATGACACAAATTCGCAGGGCCTTTTCTCCCTCCCCTTTTTGCGCCATCGGGTAACCATCGAAAGTAGTAGTGATAGATGATGGTGTGCCGGGAATATTGATGAGTACCGCTGGCACCATGCCACCCGAGATGCCTCCCACATACAAACCAAGTAATAAAGCCAGACCGTTATGAAGTCCTAGAGCATAGGTTAGCGGCAAACATACGGCGACCGCCATAGTAGCGGTCATACCAGGAATTGCGCCAAAAATAATGCCGACTAGCGTGCCAAACCCGGCCAGCAAAAAGAAAGTTATGTCAAATAAGGATAAGAATTCCATAGGGCACTCGCTTTAATCACGGCAGGGTAATAGCAAACAGCTTGGCAAGGATCAACCAAACTAAGCTAGGTGCAACAACGGCATTAATGACCACAATAATGAGCGATTTCTTTGTCCACTTATGCATATACATAAGAGACATCAAAAGAACGAACAATATTGAAACAAATAAAAAACCATACCCTGTATAGGGGAATAGATTGCCCACTACAGCCATTAGATAGAAATAAGCGACGATCAGCGCAAGCGTGCCGAAAAAACGCCATCCATCCATGGGTTCACCTACAATAGGCAGAGAACGTTCTCCTCTCTTAACAGCAACTAGAAAAGGAGCTACTTTTGCCACTAGAACAATGGCAAACAAAACGGCCATGATCCAACTGATAATGGTTGGGAAGAACAAATGCGAGTTCTCGAAATCGACCGAGATGCTGAGCAGACTTGATATACCTGATTCCATAATCGCTCCGGAAATAAGCAGGAGACACCCTGTCTCTGTATTATTCTCTATCGGTTCTACCTGAATGAAAGGGCACTGGTAGAACTAAGCCACCAGTGCCCAAAGGATTTATTTGATGTTTTCGATGATACTTGCGTAACGCTCTGCCTTCTCTTTAAAGTGCGCTTCAGCTTCATCAGATGGCATGAAGTTGGGGATGAAGAAACTGTCTTTCAGGGTTTCCTGAATCTCGCCCTCATCGTAGATCTCGGCCAGCGCCTCATCGATTTGCTCAACGATAGCAGGGTCCATGTCTTTGTTATAAAGGAAGAAGAACTCCTTATCGAAAGTGAAACTTTCGTCATCGCCCATGGTGACGTTGACGTTAGGCTCAACATACTCCAACAACTGTTCACGCGATGTTTCGCCCAGCCCATCTTCAGGCGCTTGTTCTATGGTTTCCTCACTCGCCGTCAACCAAACGAAACGCATGGCCTTTTGATCATCTTCAGGCAAGCGAGTGAACTGCTCGTTAGCTTGCACGGAGCCATTAATAACGTCGACTTGATCATCGAACAGCTGCTGATTCTTGTCCGACTGGGAGCCTGTGTTCACAGCGACCAGATTATCTTCCTGCCCCGGATGCTCAATGGCGATAGCGTTCTTCAAAGCGCTAAAACCGATCTCGGAAACGCCACCCGGCTGGATCGCAACACGTATTGTCTCGCCTTCACCTGCGGCAGCGATGATGTCCTCCAGATTCTCGTAGGGCGAGTCCTTGGGTACCAGATAAGCATTGCCTGGGTTAATAGATACGGCAGGCCCAATGGCGTACTTCTCGAAGATATCGCTGAAGCCTTCCACGCCGTATAAGTGGCCTAAATAGGCATAATCATGGAAGATCATCAGGGTATTACCGCGCGGATCTCGGTCCAGAGTGCGAAATGCCGCGTTCGCCCCAACCGCATCGACCTTCATGTTGATATCTAGATGCTCGGCTAGCTTGTCCACTACGAAACTGGAGTTCTGATAGGTGTCTGCCCCGGTCGACGTAGAGCCGATGACAACGCGGACATTCCCGCGTAGTTCCTGGGCCAGGACAGTACCAGAGCTGGCGCTTATTGCCGCCATAAGCGCTACCGAACCTACGCCTGTCATCATTTTTTTGGATACGATCATAACTTCACCTCATTCGCTCGTTGTTAATTTGTTATCACTTTGCGGTTTGATAAGGATTTTTACTTCGTATTATCGATTAGTTGCTTTAATTGCCGACACTCGTCGGCAGACGGCATCGTCAATGGCGCGCGAACGTCTCCGGCCGGGCGACCGATAATCTCGGCACCCGCCTTAACCAGGCTCACGGCATACCCCGCTTTTTGATCCCGTAAATCGATAAACGGAATAAAAAACTCTTGGGTAATTTGCTTAACGATGTGGCTGTCCCCAGCACGGAGGGCTCGATAGAAGGCCACCGCCATATCGGGAACAAAATTGAAGACGGCCGAGGAGTATGTGTTAACGCCAATCGACAGATACGCTTCGGCGAAAATCTCGGCGGTAGGCACGCCACCGATATAGGTCAGACGGTCGCCCACAGTCTTGATGATTTTATTCAGCGCTTGAATATCGCCCTTGCCGTCTTTCAGACCGATCAAGTTCGGGCAGGCATCGGCCAACGTCTGGACAGACGCCGCGTTGAGGATGCCGTTACCCCGGTTGTAGTAGATAACGTTGATCGGTGTGGCGTCGCAAATTTGCTTTGCATAGGCCACCAGGCCTTCCTGTGGGCATTCGGTTAAGTAGGGCGGCATTAGCAGAATGCCGTCGGCGCCGGCTTCTTCCGCGGCTCTGGCGAAGGCTTTTCCCGAGGCCACGCTTAACCCCGCGCTGGCAATCACCGGGAGCTTGCCATCGACCACATCGACAGCTGCACGTACCACCTGGCGGTATTCTTCCAGCGATAGGTTAAAAAACTCACCGGTGCCGCCGGCCACGAATACCGCTGAAATGTCGTGGCTAATAAACCAGGCAAGCCGCTCGCGGTAGCTGGCTTCATCGAACTGGCCGTTATCGTCGAAGTCGGTGATCGGGAACGAGAGTAGGCCATCACCGATCGCTTGTATTACGTCTTGTTTGGAAAACTTCACGCCACCATCCTCATGCTTCCCTCGTAGAAGTGTGCCAACACCCATTCGCGAGGCTTAAAATCGTGACAACCTCTTAGTTGTCATACATCATACAAGTTAAAAACTAATCGCCCCCGTCGGGTTAAGCAAGTCGGCCATCGCAAAATACAACCAAAGTTTAACCACCTCTCCCATAGGCTAAGCGCGACGCTTATGCAGCCTCATATCACGCAATTCAACCATTAACAGCGACTTAGGCGTTTATAGTCAGCGCCGCACTCTGCTAAGGGAGTGTGGGCGGTTTCGGGGTATTTTTTGCTCATACCTTGGAGCTAACGTTATTTATTAGAAAATCATGAAGGGAAGGTAAACATCTAGCATTCGCGACCCCCTGCTGCATCAGGGGGCCTGTAAGTGCGTATCCTAGGCGCGTCATTTTTTGATCAACGTCCAGAAGGCGGTTCAAAATCTCGAAAATCTCGCGAAGTGCCGTATTGGCGCAAGTCAGCAATTGCCACCGTCAGGTTTTGCGCTCAATACGGCAATGTACAAGAGGTTACTCCTGAAGGGGCTCAAGGGGCTCCCACTCGGTGCGGTTGGCCAGAAATTCTGGGCGAGGCCGGTTACCGCAGTAAGGGTCGTGAAGTGTATTTTCAACACTATTGTAGACAAAGAACAGGTTACTTCTTGGCCAGCAGGACATGTTGATATTGGAGCCGTGCATGGTATTGCTTTCGAAAATTACCAGAGACCCTGCTGGGCCTTTGGGTGCTTCAATATCGTTTTCAAGCATTATCTCGCGAAGGCTGCTCGCGGGCGGCACCCCTACCTCTTGGCTTTTCAGCGACTCTTTGTAGTTATTTTCCGGCGTTCGTCCCACACAGGGAACAAAGTACCGGTGCGAGCCGGGAATCAGCATCAGCGGACCGTTAAACTCGCCGTTGTCAGTGAGGACGATTGAACAACTTAGCGCACGCATACGCGGCATGCCGTCTTCGCTATGCCATGTTTCAAAGTCCGAATGCCACTCAAACCCCTTACCTTTGAACCCTGGCTTATAGTTGATCCGTGACTGATGGATATAGACATCACTGCCCAGCAATTGCTTAACGATCGCCAGCAACTTTGGATCTCGAGTCAGGCGCTGGAAGCGTTTTGATACTTGATGGATACCGAACACCGTGCGTATCTCTTCACGCCCTGGTTCAAGAATAGTCCCTTCGGAGAGCTTCAGATCAGCATCGTCTTCATACTCACGTAGCTCTTGAAGAAAAGCCTGCATATCGTCAGCATCATAAAACCCTTCAAATGAGAGGAAGCCTTTTCTCTCATACTCATCAATTTGCGACCTGTCCAATGGGCCATTCGCAAGCTGAGACTCATCGCCATATACCACTGGGTCGATGCGCTCAAACATTCCCAACTTTCGTTCCAAGCGAGTGGGGAAAAGATCTTGGGTATCATTCATGGCAAACTCCTCCGTTAGTATGCATGTCAGAAAGCGCGTTCAGGCGCCACTTTTAAAACGTAGACGCCAAAACACGCCTCAGCAATGACGCCCTATCCGCGTTAGAAACGTTTCAGCTATGCATGCGTTTAAAATCAGCTGCTAAGCGAAGATAAGTAGCCAAAGAGGCAGCATAAGAAGAGAGGCACTAACAGAGATTAGAAAAAAGAAAGCCGCTCCAAAGGAGCGGCAAAAGACCGTGACTAGCAATGAGAGGGAGAAACCATGACAGGAAACTGTCGCTTTCTGTCGTGGTCTGTGGCGTCTCATCAAACGCCACAACCACAATGTAATCGTTCTCATTTACCGCGTCAACACAAACACGAATATTTTTTATTTAGTTTTTCATCCGCTCGCCAGTTGAAGCCAAACGGGCAGCGTCAGCATCGCCAACAGCGTTTGACCGGTAATAATCGCCGCCATCAATTCAGCATCGCCGCCCAGTTGGCGGGCCAAAATATACGCCGACGTAGCGGTAGGCAGCGCGGCAAACAGCAACGCGACATCACGGCTCACCGTATCCAGACCTACTAGCCAAGAGAGCCCCAGCACCAGTGCCGGCATGAGTATCAGCTTGACACTGTTAGTGGCCAGCACACCGCGGTCAACACGCAGCAGCGCGGCCGGGCGCAACGCCACGCCGACAGCGACCAGACCAAGCGGCAAAGCAGCGCGGCCTAATAGGTCGACGGTAGCGTGGCTCCAACCCGGAAGCCCTATGCCTGAAAGATTCAGCGCAATGCCCAGTAAACACGCCAGAATCAAAGGGTTTTTGATCAGCGCCATAATGCTTTTGCCGAGGCTGGTGTTACCCAGCGTACCTGCGGCCACAAAGCTGGCCACGCACATGATGTTGACCACCGGCACCATCAGCGCCACCGCAACGGCGGCAGTGGTAGCGCCTGCGCTGCCGTGCAAAGCCGCCGCCCCGGCCACCCCTACGTATGTATTGAATCGCACGGCACCTTGAAACACCGACGTAAACGCCGCTGGCGTCAACTTCAGCTGTGTTCTCAACCGCCACAGCAATACGCCAAATATGGCCATCGCGCCAAGCAGTACCAGGGCCAGGCGGGTAACGGGCACTTGGCTTACATCCGCTGTTGCCAGCGTCGCCACCAGCATGGCAGGAAACAGCACAAAATAGATCAGCCGCTCTATATGCGGCCAGAACGTATCGCTGGGCCAGCGTTTAACGCCCAGTGCCGCGCCCAGTAATATCAATAGAAACAAGGGGCCAAGGGCACCGCTAATGCTTTCCAATGGAGTACCTTATCCTTTTGTTCGACCTCGCCGTGACAGTCACGGGTTTACTGTTACTATGAGAATAGTTGTCCAGTCGCCAGCAGATGCTGGTACACCGCCTGCAGGGAGATACCATGGCCTTTCCAAAATTATGGCTTGGTGTCGGCGCCGCCGCACTGGTCGTTGCGAGTGGCGTCGCACTCTACAAGGCCACGCTATCTCCGCAAAGCGACATACCTCCCGGCGGTGAGATTGAACTACCATCCACCCAAGGCGATTTTTCGCTTTCCCAGCTTGCCGACGACCAAGTTGCCCTGGTGTCGTTCGGCTATACATATTGCCCTGACGTATGCCCCATGACGCAGTCGGTGAAACGCCAGGCACTGGCTGAGCTTTCGACATCACAACGCGAACAGGTAGTGCCTGTCATGGTCACCGTTGACCCGGAACGCGATACCTTGGAACGGCTCGAAGAGTATCTGGCGTTTTTCGGTGAAGACTTTATCGGGGCCAGGGGAAACCAGTCCGAACTGGATGATGTGATGTCCCGTTATGGGGTCATCACGCGGCGCGTTGAGGCGCCCGATTCCGCCATCGAATACACCATCGACCATAGTTCGTCGCTTTACTTAGTCAATCGTGATGGCGACGTTTTACAACGCGTGCTGTATTCCCCGACTCCCCAAGGACTTAGCGCTGCGCTGGAGCAGGCACTGGATGGTTAATCCTGCCGGTCAGACGGTGTTTGCAAGCGACCCAGCATAGCCATCAACGCCTGAACCTGGGCGCCTTCACGCGTATCGTGCAGCGGAGTTAATTGCGAGGCACCCTCGGCGTATCCCCACCAGTCCCAGCAACCCTGAGGGTTCATCATGCTGCTCTTTGCCTGGGGATAAAGCACAATCTGCTGATGCGTCGCCGCCCAGTCGTTGAGCCCGCTATGGCGCACAAACGCATCGTCGTTCATTTGGCAGCCGTGAAGCGCCAGCGTGACGTCGCAGCCGCCCTGCTCACACCCTTCGGGCGTGTAAACAAACCCGCTATCGGCCATGCCGCTTACGGCAAATTCAGATTGGTCAAAGGCGCGTAATTCTCCCTGGCCTTCTCTATCTGCGTCACGATCGGGGTGCAGAAAGCTCAGCATCTCCCCGGCCACATCGTCATCGCAGGCAAGTAAGTAACTGCCCCCACCTTGCTGGCAGTCGCCTAGGGACTGGGGAGACGGCATTTCGGCCCGTAAGCGCACCGGCCAGCCGTGGCCTGTATCATCGCGCCGGACCACGCGCAGTTGCTCGCTAGTGGCCAGCCAGCGCTCCCACTGGGCCGCCAATAAATCACCTACCTCAGGCTCCACGACATCGTCGTCTTCACCGTGCCACAAAAAAACCCTTAGCTGACTGAGCGTTTCCCGCGGGCCGACCTGCTGGGCCGATTCATAACGGCGGCGGCGATTTTCAAGCCTATCCAGAGACGGCACGCCGCTTGCGGTCGACATACAGGTATTTAGCGCTCGGCTTAATGACCCTTCCGCGCAGCCCCAAGGGCCTGCGGCCAACACACCCACCGCGCTGAAGCGTTCCGGGAAGGCCACCGCCAGTTGGGTGGCCATGTAACCGCCGGACGAAACCCCGACCACGCTGACGGCGTCTTTACCAGCGCCTAAGGCGGCCAAAGCCTCGGGGGCTGCCTGGGTAGCCGTCGCCATTAGAGGGCTACTGAGCAGCAGCAACCCACGTGCTAAACAACGCGGGGTTAGACGCGACGGCAAGGGCATAAATTACTCAACGTCCAGAAGTTCAACGCGGAAGGTCAGCACTTCATTCGGGCCAATCGGCCCTTGGCCGCTTTCGCCATAGGCCAAGTCAGCGGGAATATACAGCATCCAGGTATCCCCCACGCTCATTTCCTGGAGTGCTTCTTGCCAGCCCTCAATCACTTGATTGACCTGGAAGCTGACTGATTCGCCCCGTTCGAAGGAACTATCAAACACCGTGCCATCCAACAGGGTCCCTTCGTAATTGACCTCGACCGTATCTTCCGAGCCGGGAGACTCGCCATCGCCAGACTCAAGCACTTCGTATTGCACCCCTGAGTCCATCACCGTGACGTCGTCGCGCTCGGCGTTTTCGGCGAGAAAGGCTTCGCCTTCTTCACGGTTTGCTTCACTTGCCTCAGCCGCTTCAGATTCGCGGGCCGCCATTGACTGCTCTTGGAAGGCCATAATGGCTTCGCTCATTTGAGCTTCATCGAGCGCTAGATCCTTGCCTTCAAACACATCGCGCATGCCGTCGGTGAAGGTATCGATATCCAGATCCTCGATATCGGCTTGCATGCTTTCGCCAATTGTAACGCCCAAGCTATAGGCTAAACGCTCTTCTTCTGTTTCCGGTGCAGCAGCGGCTAAGGGAGCTACCAGCAGTAGACTAATCAACGCCGTTGACGAAATCGCTACTTTCATAAAACACCTTTTTTGCGGTGCAAGGCACCTTAATGGGAGGTTCTCAAAAGAATAACACCCGCCGACCCAAGCTGCATCTGCCGAGGTGACGGGTGTTAGCCACAAACTATTTATCGAATAGCGCCGTTACACCACCATGGTCGGGCAGTGGGCCGCACCTGCCACCCGCTGGGAGACACTGCCCAACAGCAGGTTTTTATCGCCGTTGGTGCCTTGGGCACCAACGACGATCAGATCACACTCACGCTTGCGAGCAAAGCGAACGATTGTGCGCGATGGCCTACCGCCTTTAACAAAGGCGCGTACACGGGCACTGTCAGCACCGATTTCAATCGCATGGGATTTAGCATGTACAGCAATTTCTGTGGCGTACTCTTTTAGCGCATCGTCGGGTATATCAAGTTGGTTGGGACGCACCATGGAAAGCGACGCTTCAAGTAAACTGTGGTGTTTGAACACACACAGTAAGTACAGCTCCGCGCCGGTTAACATATGCAGGCCAACGGCCTTTTCAAGTGCCTTTAGGGCGCCCTTGGAGCCATCCACCGGCACTAAAATGCGGTTAAACATTGGCGTTCTCCTTTCCGCCCGTTAGCCAGAGGCCACATCGCGCAGGAACAGTGCAATCTGCGGGAACATAATCAGCAACGCCGCCGCCAAAATCAGCATAAAGATAAACGGTGGGGTGCCTTTGATCACGTCCCAATAAGGGCGCTTGAAGATGGCAATCGCGGTGAAGATATCGCAGCCAAAGGGCGGCGTTGCCGAGCCAATCGCTACCTGCAGGGTAATCAAGATACCCACCAGTACCGGGTCGAGCCCAGTGGCCTCAACGGCCGGGGCGAAAATCGGCGTTAACACCAAAATGACCACAATCGGGTCGACAAACATACAGGCCACAAAGAAGGCCACGCAGATAGCAATCAAGACGCCGGTGGGGCCTGCATCATTCACGCCCACTGCCTCAAGAATGGTCTGAGGAATTTGCGCAAACGAAATAATCCACGAGAAGCTATTGCCCACCGCTACCAAGATAAATACCACGGCGGTAATCAGGCCAGTGGATTTTGCAATCGCGTAGATGTTGTGCATTTTCAGCGAACGGAACACCAAAAACTCAAGAAAGAAGGCGTACAGCACGCAGGCGGCAGCGGCTTCTGTGGGGCTGAAAATACCGCCGTAAATACCGCCCACAATAATCACCGGGAAGCCCAGCGGCCACAGTGCCTGCTGGACGGCTTTGCCGCGCTCTCTCCAGCTGGCTTTTGGCTCGGTGGGTACGTTTTTCACCGTCGCATATACCATGCTGTAGGCGGAGAACATCAGCAAGATCATCAACCCGGGACCAATACCGGCAATGAAAAGCTCGCCGATGGAGGTGCCCGAAATTACCCCATAAATGATCATCCCGATGCTGGGCGGAATCAAAAAGGCGATATCGCTGGCGTTGATAATCAGCGCCAGGGTGAACGAGTCCGAATACCCCGCTTTTAGCATGCGCGGGCGCAGTGGCGAGCCTACCGCCACCACGGTGGCCTGGGTTGACCCTGAAACAGCACCAAACAGCGTACACGATGCCGCTGTACTAACAGCCAACCCACCTTTTACATGGCCGATAAACGCCATCACCATGTCGATTAGGCGACCGGCCGACTGGCCGCGGGTCATAATGTCCGCCGCCAGAATGAACATCGGCACCGCGATCAGCGAGGCCGGACGAACACCCGCCATCATCTGCTGAATCAAGGTATCCATTTGGCCAAACCCGTCGAACATCATGAAAAAGCCAATGGCCGAGGCGGTGATCAACGGGATCATCATTGGAAAGCCCAGCAACAGCAGGACAATCATCGTAGAGACCATTATTGTCGTCATTGCGATTTCCTTAAGTTGTGCCCTGCGTCAGACTTCCGTTTCGGTATCTTTGTAGCCATCCACCACCCCGGTAGACAGCCATACATCCCGGGAGGTCATGTTTTTGATTGCCGTTAGCAGGTACTGGACCCCGGTAATGAAAAAACCCAGAGGCACCCACAGGTAAATAATCCAAATCGGCATCCCCAAGGAAGGCAGCACGCGCCCTTTGCTGTACATACCGTGGATGTAGACCACCGAGTAATACAACAAAAAGAACATCACCAACGAGGTGAATAGGGCAATGGCTATCATTAACACCCTGCGCCCCCCGGTGGGTAGCGCATCGTAGATCGCCGACATGCGAATATGCCGCCCGTGCCGCGCCGCATAGCCAATACCCGCGAAGGTGATCATGATAATCAGAATGCGGTTGAGCTCCTCTGAGAACATGATGCTGTTACCAAACACAAAGCGAGATACCACATTGGTAACGGTATTCAGCGCCATCAATAACACGCCAAGCGCCAGAATTACTGACTCGATTTTGCTGATCGTGGTATCTAATATTCCAAGGATGCCTGGCAACCCAGAGCGGTAGTTTTTTTCAGACTCATCTTCGGTCATGGCCGGACTCCTTTAATCACAGCAGCCTTAATACTGCCGATTTCACGTTTCCAAACCGATCTAAACGCTGGGTTGTCGAGCCACCCAAAACTAATATGTCTAGCCTAGCGGTAACCCGACGTTACTGGTTCAACGCTAGATGGACGAAGGTTAATTCACCCTAACAAATTAATGTTCCCATCTATTATATGAAAAGGGCGGCCGCTGGCCGCCCTAGGTGCTTCAACTACAATGCTTTCTCAGCGAGGACTACTTATTCGTCGTCGCTGGATACTGCCTCCAGATCGGCTTTAAACTGCTCAAGCAGCTCTTTACCGCGATCACCGGTCATATCCAGGAACTCTTCTTCAACCTGCGGCGCGCGGTCACGGAAAGCCTGGATCTGATCTTCGTCCAAGCGAGTTACCGTTACTTCATCGGAATCTTCCTGGATTTTTTCCAGTGCTTCGTCGGCCAAACCTTTGATGTGCTCAATGGTGTGGTCGTAAGCTTCAGCGGACGCCTCTTGAACCAGCTCTTTGTCTTCGTCAGACAAGCCGTCGTAGAACTCCTGATTAGCCATCATGGCGGTGGTGAACCAGCCGTGGCCGGTGAAGGTCAGGTGCGGAGACACTTCGTACAGACCACCAGACTCAATCCAGAAAATCGGGTTTTCCTGGCCGTCAATCACGCCAGTTTCCAGGCCACCGTAGACTTCACCCCAAGGCAGCGGCGTTGGCGACGCGCCAAAGGCCTCGTAGGTTTCCGACAGCAACGGGTTGGTCATGGTGCGGATTTTCTTGTTATCCAGGTCGTCCGGCGAGCTGATCTTCTCATCGGTGGTGATCACCATCTCACCTTCTGGATACATCTTGAGCAGTTCGAGATCTTGCTCCGCATAAAGCTCTGGGAACATCTCGTTGATGGCTTTGCTCTCGTCGAAGAACTCTAAAACGGTTTCTTCATCGGTGGGCAGCAGATAAGGAATAAAGAAGATTTGCGCTTCAGGAATCAGTGAACCGGTAAAACCGGGCGACTGGTTCACGAACTGAAGAATCCCGTTTTGGGTCTGCTCCATGATGTCGTCAGATTCACCCAACTCGCCAAAGCGGTAAACCTTAACAGTGTGGTCAGAGTTTTCTTCAATGTAATCTTTAAATGCGTAGGCAAATACGTCTTGTACGTCGCCTTCATATTCTTCGTGGGCATAGCGCCAGTTTTCTGCCTGAGCTGAGGCCGACATACCAACTAACAGTGCGCCAATGCTCGCCGTCGTGACTAATTTGCTTGCCTTCATGCGGTGTTCCCCTTGCAGTGGTAAGCGCGCTGTACGAGTGCGCAGAAATCTGCTTTGATCGGCGCGTTAGGCAACGCGCTATTGTTATTCGCAATGGCGCAAACACTCTGTAGCATTTCACGCCTTAAAGGCCGAATAACAGTCGGTTATTCAAAAGCAGTTAATTTTAGGCTAGCGCGCTCGCTGTAAGGGGTCAAGCTGCTGACCTAGCACACTGAAGGCGCGCTGAAGGGTCTGTTCGGCTTTTGGCTCAAAACCACGCAATACCAAATTGTGTGGCAATAAAAGGCGTTTTTGCAGCCATCTCCCAGTATCATGCGGCGTCTTCGGCATATTTCTCAAACGCATAAAAGGCTGATCAGCGTCCCAGGCCCATGTTTGCCAACGTTGAAGGTTTTCACGTTCCGCGAGCAGCTCCGCCTGTTTAACCCGTTCGCGTAGGGTTGTAATGGTCTCGCTAGGCGAGTCGGTATGCTTTAAATTGCGCCGCAAGGTACGCAACACGTCGGTAACCCCAGCCTGCCATTCTTGGCGTTCCCGGCGCAGCGCCGATAAAGGCTGAGGCATAGCATCCAGCCCATGGGCAAAAAGCCAGCCATGAAACAACAGCTCGCATACATCCACCGCGGCTTCATCCTGAAGCGTCAAACACGCCTGCTCCACCCCAGGACGCGCATAAAAAGCTAACGCAAAATCCCACAGCGGTATCTGCTGTAACGCTGCGAATCGGGTAGAATCAAGCGTAGTAGACTCTGACATCGTATGACCCATCCTTTTCGGGAGAACGCATGATCGCACTGCGCCAAGTCGCCCTGCAACGCGGCACGCAAACGCTACTCGACAACGCCGACCTCACCCTACCCGATGGGGTGAAAGCGGGGATTATCGGAGCTAACGGTGCAGGCAAATCGAGCCTCTTTAAACTGCTGCTAGGCGAGCTCGGCCCTGACCAGGGCGACGTTGAGTTAAGTGGCGGGCAACGTATCGCGCACATGGCCCAGGAAGTCGATGCGTTGGATCGACCGATTATCGAGTATGTCCTCGATGGTGACCTGGCGCTACGCCAAGCTGAAGCTGACTTACTGGCCGCCAGAGAAGCGGGTGAAGCCCACCGCGAAGCCGAACTACACGGCTTGATTGAAACCCTCGATGGTTATCGCGCGGCGTCGCGCGCTGCGCAATTGCTGGTCGGGCTAGGCTTTGTACAAACCGATCTCAGTCGCCCGCTGTCGGCATTTTCTGGCGGCTGGCGGATGCGCGTCAACCTGGCCCGCACGCTGTTTATGCCCTCCGACCTGCTGCTACTGGATGAGCCCACCAACCACTTGGACCTGGATGCACTGCTGTGGCTGGAGCAGTGGCTTACCCGATATCCCGGCACGCTACTGTTGATTTCCCACGACCGTGATTTCCTGGATGCCGTGTGTAACCACATCGTCCATATGCATCATCAAACGCTAGAGCTGTACCGCGGCAACTACTCGCGCTTTGAACGCACCCGTGGCGAAAAACTCGCGCTTCAGCAGGCCGAAGCCGCCAAGCAGCAGGCTCGGCGCGAGGAAATAGAGCGTTTTATCGCACGCTTTCGTGCTCAAGCGACCAAGGCAAAACAGGCACAAAGCCGCGTCAAAATGCTCGAGCGCATGGAAGATATTGCCGTCGCCCACGTTGACTCGCCCTTTCATTTTACCCTGCCTGCGGCTGATAAAACCTCGCACCCGCTGTTGGTACTCGACCAAGCCACACTGGGCTATAGCGGCGACGCAGGCGATGTCGCCCAATTGGAAAAGGTCAACATCACCCTGTTACCGGGTAGCCGAATCGGTCTTTTAGGCCCCAACGGCGCGGGTAAATCAACGCTGATCAAATCGCTTACCGGCGAGCTCGAACTGCTGGAGGGCAAACGCGTACCTGGCGAGCATCTGGCCATTGGCTATTTTGCTCAGCATCAGTTGGAAGGGCTAGACGTCTCGACTACGCCGTTTGTGCATGTACAGCGGCTTTCGCCTACTGCCAGCGACCAGGATATTCGCAATTTTCTGGGGGGCTTTGGTTTTAAAGGCGACGATGCCTTTGGCTCGGTCGCCACTTTTTCAGGCGGTGAGAAGGCACGCCTGGCGTTGGCTTTGGTGGCATGGCAAAAGCCCAACCTGTTGTTGTTGGACGAACCCACCAACCACCTGGATTTGGAAATGCGTGAGGCGCTCACCCAGGCGCTGGCCAGTTTTGAGGGCACCGTGATTTTGGTATCCCACGACCGCCACCTGTTGCGCGCTACGGTAGATGAATTCTGGCGGGTAGCCGACCACCGTGTTGAACCCTTTGACGGCGATCTGGACGATTATCGGGCCTGGTTAAAGGCCCGCCTGGAAGAAAGCCGCCGCGATAATCGTAGCGAAAAAAGCGAGCGCCAAGGTCAGCAGCCAAGCGGCGATAACCGCGAAGCACGTAAGGCAGCGCGTAAGGCCGCCGCCGGGCTACGCGAAAAGCTGCGCCCCTTGAAAAAAGCGCGCGACCAGGCAGAAAAGGCGATGGAGCGCGAACAAGCGGCGCTGGTGACGTTAGAAGAAACGCTGGCCGACCCTGCGCTGTATACCGATGCAGCGCGTAAAGCGGAACTAACCGACATCCTGGCCCGCCAAGCCGATATCAAAACGCGCCTCAACGATGCCGAAGCCGAATGGCTGGCCGCAGAAGAAGCCTTAGAGGCAATGGAAGCCGAGCTGCTGACCAGTGAAGAAGGCTAGCTTTCCAATAAAAACGTTACCGGCCCATCGTTAACCAGCGAGACCTGCATATTGGCACCAAATTCGCCGGTGGCCACGTATTGCCAGGCGTTATGTGACTGCGTCACCAGATAATTAAATAGCCGCTCGCCTTCCGCGGGGGGCGCGGCGCTTGAAAAACCGGGCCGCAACCCTTTATGCGTCTCAGCGGCCAGGGTGAACTGCGATACCAGCAGCAATCCCCCACCGGCCTGCTGAAGGTTATGGTTCATCTTACCGTCGGCATCGTTGAATACACGGTAGTGAAGCAGCTTGTGCAGTAGTTTGTCAGCCGCCGCTTCGCTATCGCCCTTTTCGACCCCCACCAGTGCCAGCAGCCCATGGTCGATGGCGCCAACCGTGGCGCCCTCAACCTCGACGCTTGCCCGCGTTACCCGCTGAATCAGTGCTTTCACGCTATGCCACTCTCGCAAAAACATCAGTATAACGTGCTTGCGGGCGCGTGATTACCGACCTAACAATGCGTCGCGGAAGTCTTCCCCAAGCGGTTCTTCGCCTAGCCAGATGCCAAACATAGCATTGGCCAAGTCGGCATCGCCGCCTTCAAACAACGTTTCGCCATTGAGCACTAGCCGCAAATCGTCACCATCCCAGCTCAGCACATAGCGATCACCGGGGCTAACATCGCGATAGCTGTCGTTGAAGGCCTCAAGATCACGTTCTAGCGCGCTATAGTCGCTGCTGCTAAGCGTATCTTGCAATGTTTCTGTGGTGGCGTCGGCAAACTCTTCAGCTTCGATGCCGTGGAAATAGGCCAATTCCAGACGGCGGGGAATGTCGCTTTGCGGCTGTGGATCCGTTTCCCCCTCTGCTTGGTAATACGCCCCGGCATAGGCGGTCCAGATCATGTAGGTGAAAACACCACTACCGATGAGCTCATAGCGCTGGCCGTTTTCTTCCACGGTTCGCTCGAAGCGTTCACCCTCTTCGCTCACCGTTTGCGCCCAGAGCATAGGGGAGCCGAGCAACAACAGACCGCCGACCAGCCAAACCGCGACGCGAGACATTCGCCGCATCAAACTATTGCTTATAAAAACTATGCTTATAAAAACCCTGCTTATAAAAGCATTAGTTATAAAAACATTGCTTAGTGAAGGCATAGCCAGGCACCTCTTGATATTACAATACGGTACCTATACTACACATTAATTAAATAAAAGTTCCGTATAGCTATGCTCTGCACAGCATTACGTCACAGTGAGGCTCACTTAACAGCATATCGGTCAATTGGCTCGCATGATGCGGTTGGTCTCGGCTACCGATCACCACCAGGTCAGGGGTGTGACGCTTGATATATGCACTCAAGACATCGCACGGTGGGCCATGCTCCAGCACTAATTCAACGTCAGGCACGCCCGCCAGTTCGTTCATCAAGCTGTCGACTTCCTGGGCGAGCCGTTCGCGCAGTCGCGCCACCTCATGATCGCGCCATTGGGCATAGTAAGGATGCGAGCCAAGTTCGCGCTCTCCCGGTAAGCTCCATGCATGCAAAAGCGTTAAGGAGGCGTCAGGAAAACGTTGCAAGGCCTCGCGCAGGCTATGACGAGCGGTCAGGGAAAAATCGACCGGCACCAGTATCGAACGCCAGGGCTGGGTTGGCGGCTGCGAAGCAACCACCACAGGGCAGGGGGCGCTGCGGATAATGCGCATCGACGTGGCCCCCGCGAGCAGGTCTTTCTGGCCACGTTTGCGGTGCATGCCCACGACCACCAGATCTGCTTGACGCTCGTGGGCTTCGCGAATGATCTCGACGTACGGCGCTCCGGCAACGGTCTGGATCAGCGTTTTGGGTTCTTCAAGCGCGTAATCTTCGCGAATATCTTTGAGGGTTGCGGCGATATCATCCACCACCGCTGCTTCAACATCGTGAAACACGCGTCGAGGTAAATAGGGGTCAAGCACGTGGATAATATCGAGTTGAGCACCGTCGGCATAAGCCAAGCGCAACGCCCTAGCAAAGGCGGCACGATTATCGGCGGAGAGGTCAGTGGCAAACAGCACGGTACGGGTCATCGCAAACGCTCCTCGGCCGAGCAACTCAGCCTTGTTTAGCCAGCCTGCAAGCGAACACCCTTCAGCATGGTGCGCAATGGCCTATTGCGCAAGCCAGGCAAGCCGCATTAACTGGCTGGAAGCGCTGGGGTGCTTACCACCAAGCGTGAAAGTGGTGCACCGGGCCGCGCCCGTGACCCACATTCAGCCTTACGCTGGCTTCCAGGCCAGCATGCAGCCACTGTTTGGCCTCAGCAATGGCGGCGACCGGCGCATCTGTCTCAGCATCTGGCGGGAGCTTGGCCAGGCAGGCGGCAATCGCCGACGACAGCGCACAGCCGGTGCCGTGCAAATTCTCGGTGTCAATACGCGATGCGGGCAACCAGCGGTGCTCGCTGGGGGTCGCCAGCAAGTCAGGGCAGGTCTCGCCACGCAGATGACCCCCTTTGAGTACCACATAAGGCGCGCCAAGCTGCGTTAGGCCAGGCAGCATTGCCTCCATTTCATCCAGACCGGTGGGCGATGATGCGTCAAGCAGCACCGCAGCTTCGGGCAGGTTGGGGGTAATCACGTCCGCCAGCGGCACGAGGATATCGCGCACCGCGCGGATGCCGTCATTATCGACCAGAATATCGCCGCTTTTGGCCACCATCACCGGGTCGAGGACGATCCAACGCGGCCGACACCGACGCAGCACGTCGGCGATCACCTCAGCCACGTCGCGACTGGCGACCATGCCAATCTTGACCGCATCGATCTCGACATCGTCGAGCAAGTTTTCCAACTGCTCGCGAATCACCTGGGGCGACACCGGGTATACCGAGGCCACGCCGCAGGTATTCTGGGCGATCACTGCGGTGATCACATTCGTGCCGTAGACACCAAGTGCCGAGAAGGTTTTCAAATCACCCTGCAGCCCAGCGCCACCTGACGGGTCGGAGCCAGCAATGGTAAGCACATTACGCAAGCGGGTATCGGTAGACATGGTGCCCCTCGGCAAAGTAATCAATATTCATCTAGGATACCCAAGCTGAGCCTTTTGTGCTGCCCCAAACACGCAAATGGCCGCCCGTAGGCGGCCATAGCATTGCGCGCTAATACTCGCGTTATTGCGCGTTATCGCCTTCGGGGTTACGAGCGTTGTAGTAAGCCTGCTCAGAGATCGCGTGGTAATCCTCGACCTTATCCTGGAAAGCCCGGTAGGACTCGTAGATCCGTGTCGCCAGCTCGCTGGATTCTGCCAGTTCCGCGATGACATCTTCCGAATGCTCGCGCGCCTGGGCCAGCACGTCGTCAGGAATGCGGCGCAGCTCAACCTCATGCTCGTTGACCAGCGTTTCCAGCGCATCATTGTTACGTGCCGTATACTCATCCAGCACGTTGGCATTGACGTCGCGTATGGCCGTCGTCAGGATCGCCTGCAGGTCCGCGGGCAGTTCGGCCATCGCCTCTTCATTGACGATGGCTTCGAACATCACGGTCGGCTCGTGCCAGCCCGGGTAGTAGTAGTAATCCGCCGCCTGGTGCAGTCCAAAGGCCAGATCGTTATACGGGCCAATCCACTCGGTCGCATCAATCGCACCCGACTGTAGCGACGTGAAAATCTCGCCGCCCGGCATATTAACGATCGCCACCCCCATGCGGTTCATCACTTCACCACCCAGACCGGGCATGCGCATTTTCAGGCCATCGAGATCATCAACCGAATTGATCTCTTTGTTGTACCAGCCGCCCATTTGCACGCCTGAGGCACCCGCCACCAATACGTCGACGCCGAATTCATCGTAAAGCTCGTTCCACAACTCCATGCCGCCGCCAAAGTGCAGCCAGGCGTTCATTTCCTGAGCATTCATGCCAAACGGTACGGCAGCAAAGAACTGGGCTGCCGGGGCTTTACCTTTCCAGTAATAGGAAGCGGAGTGACCCAACTCGGCGGTGCCGTCGGAAACGGCGTCAAATACCTCAAACCCCGGCACCAGTTGACCAGCACCAAACACTTCGATGGTTAAGCGGCCATTCGACATTTCATCAACCAGCTCCGCGAGACGTTCAGGGCCTTGGCCCACACCTGGGAAGTTTTTCGGCCAGGAGGTGACCATTTTCCAACGAAATTCCTCTTCTTGCGCCTGGGCGTGGTTATCGATACTTGAAACCACCAGCAAACTGGCGGACATAGCGGTCGTCATGGCAATGGCGACGGGAAGCGTTTTAGCTTTCATGCAAGAACCCTCTACTTTCTATTATTTCTTTTATGGGTAGGGAAAACACCGCCCAGCGCCGGGTACGACCCCAGCACTGGGCGGCTTACTGCAAAATCAATCGGTTGTTTTAATAATGATGGTAAGACTGCCACTTACTTGCGTTGATAGCAGCACCGCGTTTCAACCTATCATCGGTTAGCCAAACTGCGTGGGCAGCCACGTCGCCAACTGGGGAAAGAACGCCAGTAGGAGCAACATGCCCAGCTGCATCAGAATAAACGGAATAACGCCGAGATAAATCGCTGAGGTGGACACCGACGGGGGTGCCACTCCGCGCAGATAAAACAGTGCAAAACCAAATGGCGGCGTCAGGAAGGACGTTTGCAGATTAATCGCGATCATAATACCCAGCCAAATCGGATCGAGGCCCATGGCAAGTAAAATCGGCCCGACAATGGGCACCACCACAAAGGTGATTTCGATAAAGTCGAGAATGAAGCCGAGTAGAAAGATCACCAGCATCACGATAATCGTTGCGCCCACTACGCCGCCAGGCATGCCCTCGAATAGCTCCGTGACCATGTGCTCGCCACCGTAGGCCCTGAAGACCAGCGAGAACAGCGCCGCGCCGATCAGAATCAGAAACACCATGGTAGTGACGTTGGTCGTCGAGCGCAGTACATCCTTTAAGGTGGCCATGTCGAGCTGGCGGTAGGCCAGTGCCAACACTAGAGCACCAAACGCACCGACCGCCGAAGCCTCGGTGGGCGTGGCAAAGCCGCTCAAAATCGACCCCAGCACTGCCACAATCAGCACCACTGGCGGCACCAAACCTTTGAGCAGCAGCATGCCCAGCCCCGTGGTGTGGCCAAGCTCCTCCATCAATTCCTTTCGATCCGCCGCAGGCGCCATACTGGGACGCAGCCACGCCACGAGCGCTACGTAAATCATGTACATCACGACCAGGAGTAACCCTGGCACCAGCGCGCCCATGAACAGATCGCCCACCGATACCGTCTTGGGGCTAAAAATGCCCATATCCAACTGGGCTTGCTGATACGCCGATGACAACACATCACCGAGCAATACTAGCGCGATAGAAGGCGGAATAATTTGCCCCAGCGTACCGGTGGCGCAGATGGTGCCCGTCGCGAGCGAGGTGCTGTAGCCACGTTTCAGCATGGTAGGCAGTGACATCAAGCCCATGGTAACCACAGTGGCCCCCACGATGCCGGTGGAAGCGGCCATCAGCATGCCCACCAGCGTTACCGAAATGCCCAAACCGCCGCGCATGGCACCAAACAGCAACGCCATGGCATCGAGCAGCGTTTCCGCCACTTTAGATTTCTCAAGCAACACGCCCATGAGTACAAACAGTGGCACTGCCAACAGGGTTTGGTTGGTCATAATGCCGTAGAGCCGGTTAGGCAAGGCGGCAAGATAGCCACTATCGAAGTTGGCATCGATGCCCATCGCTTCCAGGCCAAGCCCCATCCCGGCAAATAATAGCGCTGTGCCCGCCAATGAAAGCGCGACGGGGAAACCGAACATCAACACAATGCAGATGGCGGCAAATAAAATAATCGGCATGAACTCGAGCATCAAACGCGCTCCTCAAGATGGTTATCATCCTTGGCAGGCGGCGCTATTCGGCCAGCCAACACGTAGCCATTCCGTACAATCTCAATCGCGCCTTGCACGATCATTAACAATGCAAACAGCGGTATTAAGGTTTTCAGTACGAAGACGGCCGGAATACCACCGTGATCTGAAGAGGTTTCCATGATGCGCCAGGAGTTGGCCACGTAACCCAGACTGGAGGCGATGACGAAGATCATCACCGGCATCAGTAGCGTTATAATACCGGCGATATTGATTAATGCTTGGCGGCGCGGCGACATGCCTCGATAAAAGATATCGACCCGCACATGGCCATCGTGGCGAAAGGTATAGGCGGCAGCGAGCATAAAGACGCTGGCATGCATGTACATCACCAGCTCTTGCATAAAAATGCTGTTCACGCTGAAGGCATAGCGGAGTAGTACAATCGCGAACTGAATTAACATCATAATGATGATCAGCCACGCAAGGGTGCGCCCGAACCACTCTGAAGCGCGGTCCAGCGCACCAATAAACGCAGGTATTTGTGTTGTGTCCGACATGGAGGTGTCTCGCGTAATACGGCTAAGGGGAGTCAGCGACCCAGACAATAGCGCATATACGCAGACAATGCAGCGGCCGCGCGCAGCCAGATGTGCTTATTATTAAACGCTTGAGCGAATCGCCGCCAAACACGCCTCGGGTAGCGGCAAATCAACGGCAATCGGCAGGTGATCAGAGAACAGGTGATCCAACACCTGCACGTCCGCCACCTCAAGAGATTGGGAAAGCAGAATATGATCCAGTGCGCGCCGTGGCTGCCAGGAAGGGTAGCTAAGCAGGGGCTTCACTGGGTGTAGCGGCAGCGAGTCATTGAAGCGCTCGTGGGCGTGAAGTTGGTCCGGCGTGCAGTTCAAATCCCCCATCACCACCACATGGCGCAGCGGCTGAATAATATCGCTAAGGTAATTCAACTGCCGCACACGCCCGCGGTGACTCAGCGCCAAATGCGCGACAAAAATATGCAGTGCATCCGGCCCCTCTCCAAAGCGAGCATGAATAGCACCGCGCCCGGGCATCGCGCCCGGCAAGCGGTGCTCCTCTACTTGACTGGGAACCAACCGCGACAACAGTCCATTGCTATGCTGGGCAATGCGCCCCAGATTGCGATTGAGTTGCTGAAAATGGTGAGGCAAGCCCGCTTTAGTGGCCAGGTATTCAACTTGGTTGATGCGGCTTGAGCGAAAGCTGCCGCCATCAACTTCTTGTAGCCCGACCACATCAAACTTGCCCATCACCTCGGCCATCAGCTCCAGTCGCTGCAACCGGCGGGGATGGGGCAAAAAATGCTGCCAGCTGCGCGTCACGTAATGATGGTACGCCGAGGTTTGGATGCCTACCTGGAGATTAAACGTTAACAGACGCAAATGGCCGCTGCTTAGCAACGGCTTACGAGCCTCCAACTCACTCATGCTAAATCCCATGCCGAATACGGCGTTAAACGGCGTTACTCATCGCGCGCTTCACGCACTTTCTCGACCAGATCATCGGCGACGCTGGGCATGTTTTCCAGGCTACCGGCGCTGCTCGGTGTGACGACATATTGGCCATCGACCACAATTGCGGGTACGCCCATCAAGCGCATATCGCGCATACGGCTATTGGCCTTATTCACGTTGCTACGTACGTTGAACGCCGTTAGCGCTTCTTTGGCTTCATCTTCACTGACACCATAATCGGAGAAGAAAGCGGCGATATCATCTTCCTCTGTCAGCGAACGCTCGTCTTGGTGAATCGCGTCAAAGAAGTCAGCGTGTAGGTCTTCCTCGATACCTAACTCTTTAGCGGCATAGAACGCATTGGCATGAGTGTTCCAATCGCCACCCATGGTCGCGGGCATCTTTTCAATCGTCACGTCGTCATCAAGGGCTTCATACCACTCGTTAACGTGGGGTTGCAGGCCATAACAATGCGGGCAGCCGAACCAAAAAACCTCAAGCACTTCGATTTGCCCGTCCTCTACCTGGGTCTCTACCGGCTCCTCAAGGGCTTCGTATTGCTCGCCTTCAACCAACTCCTGGGCACCGACCGCAGCCGACAAACCCAATCCAGCAACCGCGACCATCAATGTTTTCAACATAGTGACTATTCTCCGTGGGAAAGCGATCAGTATGACCCCAACGCTCAGTTGGGGTTCCGCGCTTGACCATACAAACGATGAAAACCATGAGCTTATTGAGGGTGGCCGTTTAATTCAAACCAAGCAGATAATTCGCAATCGCTTGCATATCGTCATCGTTCATTTTCGTAGCGATGTCGCGCATCACACCATTGGGGTCGTTATCCCGATCACCAGCGGCAAAATCTTGCAGGGCGCTAATCGTATAATCGGTTTGCAGCCCCGAGAGCGCCGGGTAAGCCGCGCTGCCAATTCCCCCACCGGTAGGGGTGTGGCAAGCGCTACAGGCAGGAATGCCTTTTTCTTGATCACCTGCCCGATATAGCGCTTCACCACGGGCCAGCAGTTCGGCATCATCCTCGGCCTGGCCTAAATGAGGCTCCTGCTCGGCGTAAAATGCCGCAACGTCCCAGGCGTCCTGGTCTTCATAGTCATCCACCTGGCCCTCCATTTGCGGCACTTCACGGTGGCCATCACGAATATCCATGATTTGCTTGGCGAGGTAGGACATTTGTTGACCCGCCAAATGTGGAAACGTACCCGTAGAACTAATGCCGGCTTGCCCATGGCAAGCCGCACAGGGCTGTGCCAGGGATTCACCAGCAGACGCATCGGCATCTGCTCGAGGATTCGCTGTGGCGGTTCCCACGGCACCCAAGATAATGGCCAAGCTTGCCAGTAACGTTCTCATCGCAATCCCATTATGGTTAGTATTATCGAAGACCACGCACGACGCACAAGCTGATGCGTTGGTCGCTGCCCGGCAGAGCACAGTGGTACACTACCCTTAGGTCACAGACACCCATCTGCGTGCAGTATAGCGAAGCCCCCCGAATAGCAGAAATGTCATCGCGCATTCATGGCCACCTTATTTCTTGTTTTTTATCTTTGTTTGTCAGGATCAATGCCATGCCTTCCTACCATGATAGTCCAGCTGTGCGACTTAATTACCCCACCGCACAGTTTATGATCAGCGCACCCACGCTTGCCCTCTGCCCGGACGATAGCGGCGCCGAAGTGGCGTTTGCAGGACGCTCGAACGCGGGAAAGTCCAGCGCAATCAATGCGCTCACCCAGCAGAAAGCGCTTGCCCGTACTTCGCGCACACCGGGGCGCACCCAGTTGATCAACTTTTTTAGCCTAATGAACAACGAGGCCTGTCGCTTGGTCGACCTGCCTGGCTACGGTTACGCCAAAGTGCCCGAAACCGTCAAGTTGGAGTGGCAGCAGCACATGTCTGACTATCTGCGCGGCCGCTTCAGCCTCCGCGGATTAGTGCTGCTAATGGATGTACGCCACCCGCTCACCGAGTTTGACCAAATGATGCTTGAGTTTGCCGATCAGCGCGACATGCCGGTGCATATTCTACTTACCAAAGCCGATAAGCTTAAGAAAGGCCCCGCCAATGCAGCGCTGCAGAAGGTGCGTTCACGCCTGAAAGAGTGGGAGGACCTGGTATCGGTTCAGCTGTTTTCGTCGCTCAAGCGCGATGGCGTCGATACTCTGGCTCAACGCCTGGATCAATGGCTGCAAACGCCTCAATAAGAGGCGTTGAGCGTTGCCAGCACACCCGGCAGCTCCTTGATATGTGCAATCTGGTGGATACCCTCAGGCAACGCATCAAAGCGCGTCTCGCTAACCCACACCGCCTGCATACCCAGCCGCTGTGCCGGTACTATGTCTTCTTCCCACGAATCGCCCACGTGCATGGCGTTTTGCGGCGCGACGTTAAGACGTGCCAGTGCGGTGAGAAACGCCGAAGGGTCGGGCTTAGGGGTCAAAAGCTCGCCGGCAGCAATCGCCACATGAAAGTAGCTGGCTAAAGGTTGGCGTTTGAGATGGATATTGCCGTTGGTAATTGCCGCTAGCTGATAGCGTTGCCTCAAGGCTGCCAATAGCTCGGCGGCCTCTGGGTGGGGCGTCACCTGCACGCGCAGGCGATGGAATTCGTTCATTGCCGCTGCCGCCCACAGCTGGGCAGCACTGCGCGGCAGGCCCTGGGCTTCTAACTGGCCTTCCAGTGCGCGCAAACGCAACCAAGTGAAGTCTCCGCGCCGCTCGGGCACCTCAACCGCCAACTGCTGGCGGCGCTTTAGGTAGTCCTGTAACCCGTCTTCAAAGCGTAACACCACGGGTGACCAGCGGCGCTCGGCCAACCACGTCTCAAGGGCTTCCAGCAACCAGCCGTAATGCCCGGTTTCCGTGCGTGCCATCACGCCGCTGTTATCCCATAACGTATCATCTAAATCGAAGGTAATCGCCTTGAGAGGGGTCATGGCTCGCTCCGTGAGGGGCGGCGTTTCGCCCGAGGATGCGCGGCATCGTAGCTGGTCGCCAAGTGTTGCCAGTCAAGCCGCGTATAGACCTGGGTGGTCGACAGGTTGGCATGGCCAAGCAACTCCTGCACCGCGCGCAGGTCCTGGCTAGATTCCAGCAAATGGCTGGCAAATGAGTGGCGCAGTCGATGGGGATGCAAGTGTTCGGGCAACCCCCGCTCGATGGAAAGCTGCGCCAAGCGCTTTTGGATCGCCCGGTGGCCTAGGCGTGCACCGCGCTGGCCGACAAACAGCGCCGCTTCATCGTCACGCGCCAGACTCGGCCGAGCACTCAGCCACGCCGCCAGCGCCTGCTGGGCTCGGCGGCCCACTGGCACTTGACGCGGCTTGCCGCCCTTACCCAGCACGCGCACGCGGCGCTCCTGCAAGGCGTCGATGTCTAGCCCGGCTAGCTCCGCCAAGCGTAGCCCACTTGAATACAGCAGCTCCAGCATCGCCTGATCACGACGCGCCAATGGCGAGTCATCGTGTGGCGTATCCAGAAAGCGCGCCAGCGTATCCACATCCACCGGGCGGGGTAGGTGTTTGGGTTGCTTGGGGGTACGCACCAAGTCCAGCGGATTATCGTCGATGACCCCTTGCGTCACCAAGTAACCGGCGAAGCGCGATAGCGCCGCCCGTCGCCTCGCTAAGCTGCGCGGCGCGAGTCCCCGGCGTCGCTCCGCACCCAGAAACGCACGCAATAAGTGCTGATCAAATAGCCCAGGCGCCTCATCCGCTTGGCGATCAATAAATGCCACGAGCGAGGCGATATCCTGACGATACGCGGCAACGGTCGCCGGGCTTGAGTGGCGCGCCAGCGAGGCCAGAAACGCCTCCGCGTAATGGCGTACTGCGGTGTCATTCATGCGGGGTTAGGCGAATCAGCAGCCGCGCGACGATGTCGCCCAGATACTCGGTAAACAGCGTATCCATGCTGGCGCGGTACTGCTCCGCATCGGGGCTTGCGAGCAGCAGATAGCCCAACGGTTCACCCGCCGAAAGCCGGGAGATCGCGCACGAGCCTGCTTTACGAGGTGCCTTGATGTGGGGCAATAAACACTTCCAGTCGCTCACGCTGAGCTTGGCGCAACGGCTTGTGCGCCCATCCAGCAGCGCCGACAGTCGTGCGCCCGCGTGCTGGTCCAGAACGTGGCGCGGCGGCTGCGGCGGCGAGGGTTCGCTATCGCTCAAGGTGGCGGGGCACCATAGCGCCATGGCGGGTGTGTTGAAGCGCTCACTAAGCTGCGTGGCCAGCGCCTGGGCCAGAGCATCACGGGTATCGGCTTCCACCAGCGCCAGCAGTGTTTCGCGCAGCCGGCGGTACTGGGCCTCGTTATGGCGGGCGGTTTCCAGCAAATGTTCAAGACGCCCTTCGGCGGTTTCAGCGCGTTGGCGTAAATCGATCACTAACCGTTCAAGCAGCGACACCGCCCCGTCGATATGCGGATGGGGAACTTGCAATTGCTGCAATAACCCTTCCCGACCCACAAAAAAATCGGGATGACGAGCCAGCCAAAACGCGACTTGATCCGGGTCGAGCGTTTTGCGAGGTTCGGGGGCTTGAGACATCGCCGTTCTCCTTGGGTTAATGAAAGACTGTTCGCTTTATCGCCGGTTAGCAAGCGCTGTGGCAGCTTAGTTAATCACCACCCGGCCGTCGAAAACACGGGTTGCCGGGCCTACCATGATCAACGGTGACTCGGGTGACGGCCACTCGATGCTTAGTTCACCGCCAAGCAAATGCACCCGTACCGGGCTTTTTAATATCCCCTGGCGAATACCGCTGGCGACTGCGGCGCAGGCACCCGTCCCACAGGCTAGCGTTTCACCACTGCCGCGTTCAAATACCCGCAGACGAATTTCACTGGCGGACAGCACCTGCATAAAGCCTACGTTCACTCGGCTGGGGAAGCGCGGATGCGCTTCAATCAACGGACCGAGGCGCGCCACCGGCGCGGCATCAACGCTTTCAACCTGTATCACCGCGTGAGGATTGCCCATCGATACAACACTCATCGCCAGCGTTTCCCCGTCTACCTCAACGTCGTGTAACGGTTGATCACCAGGCGCGTCGAACGGCACAGTCGCCGGGTTAAAACGCGGCTGGCCCATGTCGACTCGCACCATACCGTCGTGCTGTACATTCAACACCAGCGGGCCACCCGCGGTTTCCACACAGATTTCATGCTTGTGGGTCAGGCGCTGCTCGCGCACAAAGCGCGCAAAACAGCGTGCGCCGTTACCGCAGTTTTCGACTTCGCTGCCGTCGGCGTTGTAAATCCGGTAACGAAAGTCCATATCTGGGTCGCGGGGCGGCTCCACCACTAGCAGTTGATCAAAGCCGACACCAAAGCGCCGATCCGCCAACTGACGGATTTGCTCATTGCGCAGACTAGCCCGCTGGGTGACCAAGTCGACCACCATAAAGTCGTTGCCCAAACCGTGCATTTTGGTGAAGTGCAACAGCATTAGTAGGCTCCTTCGGGCAGCAGCGCTTCGCCGGCCCACAAGCTTTCCAGCGTTTCACGGGCACGCACCAGGTGACAGTGCTCACCGTCCACCATCACTTCGGCGGGGCGCGGGCGGCTGTTGTAGTTGGAGGCCATGACAAACCCGTAGGCACCGGCGGAACGCACGGCAAGCAAATCGCCCGCCGCAATCGCCAATTCGCGCTCTTGGCCGAGGAAGTCCCCCGTTTCACACACCGGGCCCACAACGTCGTAGGTGGCAGTTTCGCGCTGATGGCGCGTGTCCACCGGCACAATGGCCTGCCACGCCTGATAAAGCGCCGGGCGAATCAAGTCGTTCATGGCGGCGTCAACGATGGCAAAGCTCTTGGTTTCGCCGGGCTTTAAAAACTCTACGCGGGTCAGCATCACCCCGGCGTTGGCGGCAATCGAACGACCCGGTTCGAACAACAATGTCAGTTGCCCGCCGCCTTCCCAGCGCGATAGCCGGTTAAGCAATTGGCTGGCGTAGTCAAACGGGTGGGGCGGCGTTTCATCGCGGTAGGGCACGCCAAGACCGCCGCCCAGGTCCAGATGGTCGATCTCAATGCCGCGCTCGCGCAGTCGCTCCATGAGCACCAGCAACCGCTCCAGGGCGTCCAGAAATGGCGCGGTTTCGGTGAGCTGCGAACCAATATGGCAATCCAGGCCCTTGACCTTGAGGTTGGGCAGGCTCGCCGCCAGTTCGTAGACCGCCAGGGCGTCATCAACGGGAATACCGAACTTGTTGTCTTTAAGGCCGGTGGAAATATACGGATGGGTGCCGGCATCCACATCGGGATTGACCCGCAACGACACCGGCGCCACCTTGCCCAGCTCGCCCGCCACAGCGTTAAGCCGCTCAAGTTCGGGGCGTGATTCGACGTTGAAGCATTTGATGCCCACCTCAAGCGCACGGGCCATTTCCTGGGGCTGCTTGGCGACCCCGGAAAACACCACTTTAGCCGGATCACCTCCGGCCTTGAGTACACGCTCAAGCTCGCCCAGCGAGACAATATCGAAACCCGCCCCAAGCTTGGCTAAAAGCCCCAGCACGGCGATATTGGAGTTGGCCTTCACCGCGTAACAAATCAAATGCGGGTGGCTGCCCAGCGCTTCGGTGTAGGCGCGAAAATGGCGCGTTAACGTCGCTTTTGAATAGACGTAACATGGCGTGCCGTAGGTTTCGGCGATACGGTCAAGCGGGACATCCTCAGCGAAAAGCAGGCCGTCACGGTCGTTAAAATGATCCACTTAACCCTCCTGCTGATCGACATTATCGTCATCGGGCAGATAGAGCGGCCCCTTTTGCCCGCAACCCACGAGCAGCAGCGCGACCACGGCGAGTAAGGCGATTTTTTTCATTGTGTATTCTCCTTCACCGACGCCAAGGCTTCACGGGCGCGTTGGGCAGCAGCGCGCACCTGGTCGGGGGCGGTACCGCCGATGTGATTACGCGCGGCCACAGAGCCTTCAAGCGTCAACACCTCGAACACGTCCTGCTCAATGGTCGCCGAGAACTGCTTGAGTTCATCAAGCGTCATTTCTGACAGGTCTTTTTCAGTCTTTAGGCCGTAGGCCACTGACTGGCCGACGATTTCATGGGCATCACGAAAGGCCACACCCTTGCGCACCAGGTAGTCGGCCAAGTCAGTGGCCGTGGAAAAGCCCTTGCGCGCCGCTTCGAACATGCTGGCTTTTTTGGGCTCGATGGCGGGCACCATATCGGCAAAGGCTTTCAAGCAGTCACGCACGGTGTCCACAGCATCAAACAGTGGCTCTTTATCTTCCTGGTTATCTTTGTTGTAGGCCAGCGGCTGGGACTTCATCAGCGTCAGCAGGCTCATCAGGTGGCCATACACGCGGCCCGTCTTGCCGCGCACCAACTCGGGCACGTCTGGGTTTTTCTTTTGCGGCATGATCGACGAGCCAGTGCAGAAGCGGTCGGGCAGGTCGATGAAGTCAAACTGGGCGCTGGTCCACAGCACCAGCTCTTCACTCATGCGCGACAGGTGCATCAGCAGGATGCTGGCAAAGCTGGTGAATTCGATGGCGAAGTCACGATCGGAGACCGCGTCCAACGAATTTTCCGCCGGGCGATCAAAGCCCAACAGTTCTGCCGTGACATGGCGGTCGATCGGGTAGGTGGTGCCAGCCAACGCGGCGGCGCCCAGCGGCATCACGTTGATGCGCTTGCGGCAGTCCAGCAAGCGCTCGTGATCGCGGGCGATCATCTCATGCCAGGCAAGCAGATGGTGGCCAAAGGTTACCGGCTGGGCAGTTTGCAAGTGGGTAAAGCCCGGCATGATGGTCTCGGCCTCGCGGTCGGCAAGCTCAATCATGCCCTCACGCAGGCGGATCAGTTCGGCTTCAATCACATCGATTTCGTCGCGCATGAACAGGCGAATGTCGGTGGCCACCTGGTCATTGCGCGAACGGCCAGTGTGCAGCTTTTTGCCGGTAATGCCGATTTTGTCTGTCAGCCGCGCTTCGATGTTCATGTGCACGTCTTCCAGCGGCACCGACCATTCAAACTCGCCACGCTCGATCTCGCCTTTAATCTCACTCAGGCCATTAATAATGGCGTCGCGTTCGTCATCGGTGAGTACACCGACGCGGGCCAGCATGGTCGCGTGGGCAATAGAGCCCTGGATATCCTGGCGCGCCAGGCGCTGATCAAAATTGACGGACGCGGTAAAGCGTTCAACAAAGGCGTCGGTGGGCTCGCTGAAGCGACCGCCCCAAGACTGGTTCGTAGCTTGGCTCATCGGAGGCATATCCTGCTGACAAAACAATTAAAGTCGATAGCGGAAAGTGTAACAGAGTCGCCGTGGGGAGCGGCACGCCGTTTTTATAACGATGGCATCCAAGCCTATGGTGTAGTCACCGCAGGGGGTGACGCTAAAAAAGCCAGCAGAACGTTTAATGGCATGGGGTAAGCGAAGTAGTAGCCTTGAAAATAGTCACACTGGTGTTGAGCAAGATAGGCAAACTGATCAGCGGTTTCCACGCCCTCGACCAGCACCTCTAGCCCCATTTTTCCCGCCATGGCAACAACGCCGTCAATAATGGCAGCATCGTAGCGATCGGTAATCACATCCCGCACAAATGAACGGTCAATTTTGATTCTGTTAATGGGCAGGCGCTTCAGGTAACTCAGGCTAGAAAAACCGGTGCCAAAATCATCCAACGCGATGTGCACGCCCAACTGCCGTATGTTCTGCAGGGCTTGAATGGCCTGCTCCGCGCTATCCATCAGCACGCCTTCGGTCAGCTCAAGCTCAAGCAGGTCCGGGGCCAGGCCGCTTTCCTCCAGCACTCGTTCAATCGTTTCCAGAAAGCCCGGGCGTTGGAAATGCATCGGCGAGACGTTCACTGCCATGGTAATGCGCCCAAGGCCCAGCTCATTGAGCTGTTTGGCGACGCGGCAGGCGGTGTCGAGTACCCAGTCACTAATCGGGATGATTTGCCCGGTGTCTTCTGCCAGGCCAATAAAATCGCCCGGCGGAACGAAACCGCGCTCGGGGAGCGACCAGCGGATCAGCGCTTCCACGCCCACCACCTTACCGCTGGGCCCATGCATTTGCGGCTGAAAATAAAGCTCAAACTGCTGCTGCTCAATCGCTTGCTGCAGCGAGTTACGCAGGCTAACCCGCTCGCTGACTTTGCGGTTGAGATCCTCGGTATACCATTGACAGGTATTACGCCCGCGCCGCTTGGCTTTGAACATCGCCAAATCGGCCTGTTGAATGAGCTGGGGCGGGTCGCTGATCGAGCCATCGTTGATCGCCACGCCGATACTCGCGGTAATTCGCAATTCACTGCCGCGCTGCCAGTAGGGAGTCGCTAGACGCTTGAGGATCCGCTCCACCACCTGAATGACATCATTTGGGGCGGCCAGATCCGGCAGCAGCACCACGAATTCATCGCCACCGAAGCGGGCCACGGTATCCCAGGGGCGCAGTTCCTCCTCCAGCCGCTTGGCGACCTCCACCAGGATGAAGTCGCCTACATCGTGCCCGAGGGTATCGTTGATGGGCTTAAAGTCATCCAAGTCGATAAATAGAACCGCCATATGGCGCTTATAGCGGCGCGCTACCAAGCACCCTTGCTCTAGGCGTTGCGTCAACAGCATGCGATTCGGTAGCCCTGTGAGGGCATCGTGACTAGCGTTATACGCAAGCTGAGCTTGGTACTCGCGCTGCTCGGAAATATCGTTTTGTACGCCAATAAAATGGGTCAATTGACCCATCTCATCACGCACTGGGGAGATGTAAAGGTCGTTCCAAAACGGCGCGCCGCTACGCCGGTAATTGCGAATCACAACATGCACTTCGGACTCGGCCGCTATGCCCTGACGAAGCTGTTTGATTGTGTTGGGATCGGTGCCCTCGCCTTGTAAAAACCGACAGTTACGGCCCAGCGCCTCGGCGCGACTAAAGCCGGTGATTCGCTCAAAGGCAGTATTAACATATACAATAGGCAGGTCGGCATGTACCGCATCCACGATCATCATGCCGTTGGTGCTTGACTGAACGCTTCGTTCCAACAGTTTTAACTGATGTTCAGTGGCGTTGCGATCCGTCACCACCCGTGCCACCACGTAAACAACCCCCTCGCCCAGGGACGGGGCGACCTCCAGCCAGTGCAGCACCTGCGAGGCCGAACGCGCCCGCACTTCGAAGGTGGCAACCTCCTGCCCCTGAGTTAAGCGCTCAAGCATTGCCTCAATGACGCCATGGTCACGCTCATCAATCACCTTGCCGCATCGCTTGCCCAACAACGCGTCGGCTGAATACCCCAGTAGGGTCTCAAAAGCAGGGTTTACCTGCAGCAACCGCCCTTCCAGGTCGATGCAACAAAATAAATCATGAGAGAGCAAGAAAAACTGATCCAGCTGTCCATGCGGTGCGGCGGGCGTCATAGGGTATCCTAGGGTAAGCAACGTGGGGCGCATATAAGGCCGCCTACGGCGTTGGCTATTTTTACTGTGTCGCCGGGTGCTTTATGATGAGAATTATCATAGTTTGACGCGCCGTGTAAGCGGCAATAAGGAGAATAACGTGGCATCTATCACCAAATTACGCATCGCCACGCGGAAAAGCCAACTGGCGATGTGGCAAGCAGAGCATGTTCGCGACCGCCTGATGGCGGTGCACAGCGGGCTTGAGGTGGAGCTTGTGCCACTATCAACCAAGGGTGACAAGATCACCGACACGCCACTCTCCAAAATTGGCGGCAAGGGATTATTTGTTAAAGAACTGGAAGACGCCATGCTGGATGGGCGTGCCGATATTGCCGTTCATTCCATGAAAGACGTGCCCATGCATTTTCCCGAAGGCTTGGGCCTGTCGGTAATTTTAGAAGGCGCCGACCCCACCGATGCGTTTGTCTCAAACCATTACCACAGTATAGACGAGCTACCGGAAGGCGCGCGCGTGGGTACAGCCAGCCTACGCCGTGGCCTGCAGATGCGTGAGGCACGACCCGACCTCAGCATCCTGAACCTGCGCGGCAATGTGCAAACCCGTCTGGGCAAGCTGGATAGCGGCGAATTCGATGCGATTATCCTGGCGACCTCGGGCCTCAAACGGCTAGGCCTTGACGCCCGCATTACTCAAGCCCTGCCACCTGAAATATGCTTACCTGCCTGCGGTCAGGGCGCACTGGGCATTGAATGCCGTCTTCATGATCCTGAATTAATTGCACTCCTAGCGCCGTTAGACGATGCTGATACCGCAACACGCGTTCGCGCGGAAAGAGCGATGAATACGCGCCTTGAAGGCGGCTGCCAGGTGCCCATTGCCGGCCATGCGGTGCTTAACCTCGAGCACGAAACGATGTGGCTACGCGGCCTTGTGGGCAACCCGGAAGGCACTGAGGTGCTTCGCGCGGAAGGTAGCGGTTCAATGCATGAGCCAGAAGCGCTGGGTATCCGAATTGCCGAAGAACTGCTGGATCAAGGGGCAGGTAAGATTTTGGCCGAGGTGTACGGCAACAACGTATGACGCTACCGGTGCTTATCACCCGCCCGGGGTCACGCGGGGCGGCCCTTGCCGAAGCGCTGCGCCGCGAGGGCAGCAACGTTGAAGTGCTTGACGTGATGCAGCTCCAGGCGTTGCCTGAAGACGCCGCCATGCGCCAAGTTTGGCTAGATATTGATCAGTACCATAAGATAGTCGTCATCAGCCCCTTTGCGGCTGACTGTTTGAGCGAGGCGCTTGATCGCTACTGGCCACAGTTACCGATTGGCATTGACTACTACAGCGTGGGGCAAAGTACTGCGGCGATGCTTTACGAACAGCTAGGGGTTCGGGTACATGTTCCACCGTCGAGCGATGGCGAGGACACCAGCGAATCCCTGCTTCGTCTAGCTTCGCTTCAAGCGCTAAGCCAACAACGCGTCCTAATCGTGGCAGGGGAAGGCGGGCGTTCGCTGCTGGCCGATACGCTTGCCGAGCGGGGCGCCCGGGTAACGCCCTTGGCCGTGTATCGACGCCGCTTGCTGGCACCCACGGGACCCATGCAAGCCCGTCTTGCCGCAGGCAATTACCGGGCGTTGATCGTCACCAGCGGCGAACTCTTAGAACATCTGGCAAAATGGTGCCAACCGGCAGCGTTGAACCAACCGCTAATCGTTTCCAGTCGCCGTTTGGCTACACTGGCTGAAAGACTGGGGTTTTGTGCCCCCATCGTGGCGTCAGGAGCCACACCACCGGCGTTAATCGCCGCGTTGGCTCGGACCTAGACCCAGCGGGTGCCGATGTCGATCAAGGAACTTAACAAGGGCTAGCGACAGATGAGCAAACAAACAAGCGATCAGGACGACACCCAGAAAAACGCGGCGAATAACGTCGATGAGCACAAGGCGACCCCGCCGTCATCTTCCACGACCGATTCCCCGGCTACCAGCCCCTCTGATAGTAGGGGCGACGATTCCAGCCCCACGACAGAAACGTCCGCCTCAACGTCGCCGCAGACGCCTGCTTCCTCATCCAATGGCCAGCGCTCACGGCGACGTCAAAAAAGCGCCAAAAACGCGGCCCAGGACACAACACAGGCAAAAAAACAAAGTACGCCCACAAGCTCCGCCCAGCAAAACGAATCAACGGCGAGCCAGTCAAGCAATGGGACGAAAACTACGCCACCTGCCAGCAAGCCCAAGACGACGTCCTCCACACAGGATAAGTCTTCCAACAGTGCAGCGGCTTCATCCTCAACGTCCTCATCGGGCAGCAAGCAAAGCCCTCCCCCCCAAACCACCACGACCACTGGCGGCGGCAAGGGGAAAGGCGGTTTCGCGATAGTCCTGGTGGTGTTACTGGCCATCGCCGTGGGCGTGATCGCTTGGCAGGGCTGGCTGCGTTTGGAAGCCCAGCAGCAACGCCTCAATGAGCTCACCGAGCGCGCCGAAAGCAGCGCCTCACAGCAGTCCGTCGACGACCTTGCCTCACAGCTTGAAAGCGGCGAAGCCGAGCGCGAGCAAGCGCTCGATAACACCGTGAGCGACCTGCGCGATGAGTTCACCGACTACCGTAGCAACGTCGACGACACCCTTGACGACGTACTGGACCAGCTCTCTCAAGAGCAGGAAACCGATGAGCGTGACTGGCTGCATGCCGAGGCCGCCTATTTGCTGCGCCTTGCCAATCAACGTTTACAGTTAGAGGGTGACGTTGAAGGTGCCGCTGCACTGCTGCGCACTGCCGATGCACGCTTAGTAGATGCCGATAATCCCGCGCTGACCCCCGTTCGGCGTGAAATCGCCAACGAGCTGGCCGCGCTTGACGCCGTTCCCCGCCTGGACCGCACCGGGGTTTACCTGGCTCTCAATGCCCAGCAAGAGCGCGTGGCTGGATTGCGGCTTTCCCAAGACGTGGAAGAGAGTGCCGTCACATCGAGCATTGAAGAACCTCCCACGGGCACCTTCCAACGCCAGCTGGCTCGCTTAGGCGAAGAGCTGAAAGACTTGGTAATGATCCGTCACCATGACGAAGCCCTTGAAGCGCTCGTCACGCCGGAACAAGAGTCTTATCTGCGCCAAAGCCTACGCTTGATCCTCGAACAGTCACAGTTAGCCCTGCTCAAAGAAGAGCAGTCGCTCTATGAAGCAAGTATCGATAAGGCGTTAGATCTGATCGATGGCTACTACGATACCTCTCGCGAAGAAGCCCAGCGGGTTATCGAACGCCTTGAAGAGCTCAAAGAGGTGACCGTTGAACCCGAACTGCCGGATATCAGCGCCTCACAACAGGCCATGGCGGAGTTTATCGAGAACCGTCACGAGTCGCGTCAACAAGAGGGAGGTGAGTCATGAGAAAGCTCATCCTGCTAATTGTTGCCGGGCTCGCCATTGGCGCGCTGTTCGGACACCTGATGATGTCGGTACCCGGCTATTGGTTGATCCGCGTCGGCGATACCTCCGTACAAACGTCCTTTTGGTTCGGTCTGGTACTGCTGTTAGCCGCCTTCCTGGTGGTGCATTTTGTGCTGCGTCTGCTAAGCGGCATGATTCGCCCGGTCGGCCGTTTTCGCACCTGGAATAGCCGCGCCCGCAACCGTCGCGCCATGAAACGTACCGTTCGCGGCCTAGTGGCCATGACCGAAGGACGCTGGAAGCGCGCCGAAAAAACCCTGGTCAAAGCCGCCGACGACTCCAGCACCCCGCTGGTCAACTACCTATCGGCTGCCTTGGCGGCACACTACCAAGGACGCTATACCCAGTCGCAGGAACACATCAATCAGGCCCAACTGACCACCGAGGGCGCCGATACGGCAATTGGCTTAATGCAAGCCCAGCTATTAATCGACCGCCAACAGCCCGAAGAAGCGCTTGCGATTCTTAACCGACTGGATAAGCAACTTTCCAATCACCCGCAGGTGCTCAAGCTGCTTAAACAGGTGTACCTGAGCGTCAACGACTGGGAAGGGCTACGTCGATTGATCCCCCGTTTAGCGGCGCAAAAGCTGATTTCACCGCAGGAACGCGAGGAGCTTGAGTTTAAGGCCTATCGCGAATTGATTATCTTCGAGGCCAAAAACCCCAGCGATATCGAACGCGTACGCAGCCTATGGGCCGACATGCCCGACTACCTGCGCGGCAAGACCGAGCTCATCGTGCTTTACACCGAAGCACTGCTGCAGGCCAACGAAGACACCATTGCCGAGCGGTTACTCAACCATTCCCTCGACCACCACTGGGATGCCCGCCTTGTGAAACGCTATGGGCTGTTGAATGTTGATCCAGGGCGCCAGCTTGCCAAGGCCGAAAAGTGGCTTCAGGAGCGGCCCAACGACCCTGAGTTGCTGCTTGCCTGCGGTCGACTGTCGCTACGCACCGGCAAATGGACCAAAGCACAAGAGTACTTTGAGGCCAGCCAGCGCCAGCGCCCCAGCGGCGTGGTGTGTGCCGAACTTGCCCGCCTCTATGCAAGCCTAGGCGAGCATAACAAGAGCCAGCTTTACTACCGCCACAGCGTGGAAATGCTGGCGAAATCGCTGCCTTCGCTACCCCAACCCAGCGATGCAAGCGACAGCCAGCCGGGCGACAAAAAAGCCGCCAAGCGCGCTTAGTGACGGCCCGTTGCCACTAAAAAAGGTGCCCCCCGGCACCTTTTTTATGGCTTGTAAAACGCTCAGCTGTCTGCCTGGTGCCCAGCGGCGTCACTCCCCGGCAACATCGCCGTGCAATGACCGCAGCGCGTTGCCTTGATGGGCACGATCATCAAGCAATAAGGGCAGGGCTGCTCCGTAGGGCTTGCTGGCGCCACTGCTTCTTCACGTTTTAAGCGATTGATGGTACGCACCAGTAGAAACACCACAAAAGCAACAATCGTAAAACTGACCACCGCGTTGACAAATAGCCCGACGTTCAAGGTCACGGCCCCCGCGGCCTGGGCCTCGGCAAGCGTTGCATAAGGGCCATCGGTAACCCCCTCGCGCAGAACAATAAACAGGTTCGAAAAATCAATACCGCCCACCAGCAAACCGATTAGCGGATTCATCACGTCGGCCACCAGGCTTTGCACGATCAGTGTAAATGCCCCGCCAATGATAATACCCACGGCCATATCCACGACGTTGCCTCTCACAGCAAACTCACGGAATTCCTTGAAAATCTTTGCCATTGCGATGCCCTTTAAAAATGCCCATTCAGGCCGTCACAACTACCTCATCCAGCGAATTTATCAACGTTTATTTCATTAAACGCAATTTTTTCCTGGTGCATGAACAAAGCACCAAGCGGTGGCGTGGACTCAGGCACACTTCAATATGCAGGAGAGCTGTTGGCTTAATACCAGCATGGCCCTACTGGCTGACGGTGATGACCCGACACTTCGCGGAATGGCTTACCTTGTGGGAAACGCTGCCAATCATGACACCAGCCAAATCGCTTAGGCCACGGCTTCCCATAACAATCGTATCGACTCTCAGTTCGTTGGCAGTATCCAAAATCACTCTCACCGGGTCACCTTGTACAAGATGCTTTTCAGCCTGCTGAGCACCTTGCTCGCGCGCTGACGCGAGCGCTTGCTCAAGTAACTGCTCGCCTGCCTTCCGGCGTTCGTCAAGGGAGGTTTCAGCATTAAGTGCGCCTACCCCCCATACCAAGGTAGCCTCGTAGGCCAGCGCTTGGGGTATATGCAGCAAATAAAGCGTTGCATCGTTTTGGCCCAACAGCCTGCAAGCGACGGATAGTGCTTGCTTTGCATTTTCCGAACCATCAATGGGAACGAGAATACGGTTATACATAATGAAATTACCTTCTTAGTAGGTTTGTTTTGTCAGTACGTTTTTTCGCTAGACAGCATTTCATCGCTAACGGTCGAAAAATTGTATGATAAGACCAGCAAGTGAATCTGACGCAACAGCGGCGTTGTCTTGCCATCCAACGATAAATAGCCTGCTGCCAACAAAATGATAAAACCAATATTGTTTAAGCAGCCGCTCATACCCTGGAGGTATCATGGAACTGCGCCATTTGAGGTATTTTTGTATCGTTGCTGAGGAGCTTAACCTCACCTGCGCAGCCGAGCGCCTGCACATGTCGCAGCCGCCTTTATCTCGCCAAATCAAACAACTGGAACAAGAAGTAGGCGCTGAACTATTTGAGCGCAGCACGAGGGGCCTGCGCTTGACCCCCGCTGGCGTATTTTTTCAGCAGCATGCGCTACAAATATTAGAAAAAGTCGACGTAACCATTGATGCTACGCGCCGCATGGCACGCAGCAAACGTATGCTCTTTGGCATTGGTTTTGTACCCTCCGTGTTTTATGGCCAGTTGCCGATGATGGTGCGCGACCTGCGCCAAAAGGATAATGTCGAGCTTTCTTTAGCAGAGCTCACCACTGTCCAGCAAATTCAGGCCCTCAAAGCTGGCCGTATTGATATCGGGTTTGGCCGTTTACGACTCGATGACCCTGACGTCGAACAAGAGATTCTTTTTGATGAGCCGTTAATTGCAGCGTTACCTAATGGTCACCCTTTAGAAGGCACGTCCCCGAGCTGTGAAGAACTCGCGCGCTACCCGCTAATTCTCTTCCCGGCCAAGCCTCGCCCGAGCATGGCGGACATGATACTTGGCATTTTCCGCCGACAGGGATTAAAGGTAGAGGTCGTGCAAGAGGCCAACGAACTGCAGACAGCGCTCAGCCTGGTGGCCTCCGGCATCGGCATCACCCTGGTGCCCGAGCAGGTCAAGCGCGTTCAGCGCGAGGGCATTACTTATATTACGCTGGCAGACAAAACCCTTGTAACCCCAGTGATCTGTAGCCGCCGACGCGGTGAAAAACCCTCGCCTCTTATGAAGGAGGCCAACGCGATTTTAGAAGTGCTGGTCGAAAATCGCCGCTCCGGACGCTATCCCTAATCGCTGTTGAAGGTCCTCGCTTCGACCGCGTCACCCAGTGGGGCAAAATACCTCGTATCTTCGACTGTCAGAAAGGTGTTACCTCTTTTGCACTTTCAACCAGATGTAAAGCGACGATGCAGTACGTTGTAAGCAAGAACCCCAACAATGACACCCCAGAAGGCCGAGCCAAGCCCTAAAAAGCTGATGCCGGAGGCCGTGGCAATAAAGGTAATAACCGAGGCCTCCAGATGGTCCTTATGGGCAGCAAAGGCGCTCAGGTTACTGGTAATCGCGCCAATCAGTGCCAGGCCCGCCAGCACCGCGACGAACTCGCCTGGCAATGAGGTGAACAGCGCTACAATCGTCCCTGCAAAGGACCCACCCACCAAATAGAAAACGCCGTTGGCGACGCCAGCTACATAGCGTTTATCCGGGTCTTCATGGGCTTCTTTACTGGTACATATCGCCGCTGTAATCGCCGCAATCACTGTTGTGATGCCACCAAAAAAAGCGGTCATAAAGGAGGTCATACTGGCGACGGTGACAATCGGCTTGGCCGAAGTTGAGTAGCCAGAGGTACGCAGGATCGCCATGCCGGGCAAGAATTGTCCCGTCAAGCTCACCAGTACCAGCGGTATGGCCAAGCTCAAGGTGGCATTCCAGGTCCATTCGGGGCGGATGAATTGTGGCTCGGCCAGTTGGATAGAGACACCCTGCAAACTGGCTCCCTCCAACCCCACCGCCAACACAACGCCCACCACCAGCAGTAGCACCAAGCTGTAGCGCGGGGTCAAACGTTTGAAGACCAGATAGGCAATGATCATGCTAATCGCCAGCGCGGGCACGCTTTCCAATGAATCAAACACCCCTACCCCAAACTGAAACAGGATGCCCGCCATCATTGCACTGGCAATACCCGGCGGAATCATCTGAATAATCCGGTCAAAAGAACCGGTAATACCAATCACGAAAATCACCGCCGAAGCGGTTAAATAAGCACCTATCGCTTCGTTGAGCGAAAGTCCTGGAAATAAGGTCACCAGCAGTGCCGTACCGGGGGCCGACCAAGCGGTCACCACCGGCACCTTGAGCCACAGACTGAGTAAAATTCCTGAAATAGCTGCGCCAATGGAGATCGCCCAAACCCAAGACGTCATCATGGCACTCGAAATTTCCGCACTGTGGGCCGCCTGAAAAAAGATAGCCAGCGGACCCGAGTAAGACACGAGAACCGCCACGAAGCCAGCCGTAATCGCGGGTATCGAAGCGTCCTTGTAAAGCTGCATGCAACAAATTCCCCAATAACATTGAGTTTACTATTTGCCCATCACCCAAGCTGGCAAGCGGTGCTCATCGGTCGCGGATATTTTATTGGGTAACACCGCGACAGGACGCGAAGAGGGTAAGGGCGCACAAAAAAGACCCGCTCGCTATCACTAGTCGCGGGCCAAGGAGGATAACCACCATCAATAGCGGCAGGTCAGGGTGTGTCACTCGCTTTCTTGACGACACCACGGTTCAGCACAAAATCAAAGTCTTTCGTTTCAAACATCATCGACACCACCACGCCTAGCACCAATGCCCAGAAGGTTGCGCCAATTTCAAAAATTTGAATCTCTGAGGCGGCGATCAAAAAAGCAAACAGCGCACCCACTTCATGCTTCCTGCCGGAAAAGGCGATGGCCATTGCCGAGGTAATTACACGCATTAGCGCCAAGCCCGCAATAATGGCAATAAAGTAGCCCGGCGTTGCCTCCAGCAAGCTCACCACATAGCCATAAAAAGGCGCGGCAACGATAAAGATGGCCCCGGCGATCACCGCCGCTACCCAACGCTTATCATGGGTCCCCGCTTCTGGCGAGGAACATACGCCTGTCATTGGCGCAGCAATGCAAGTGCTGTGCAGATTGAAAAACGCCGACACCATGGTGCCTAGCCCGCCCACGGCGGTAATGGCGTTGGCCG